>JBHPIO010000020.1:0-4898 GCA_042568575.1 Patescibacteria group bacterium
GAATCCAATATTTATTCCTGTACTAATTAAAGCGAAAATCATAGGAGTAAGCGTGTTTTTGTGTGCATAGAATCCACGTGCAAACAGATGAATCACGCTTTCTATCGGAATCGAAAGGATAAAAAAGAATAGAACGCTGGACGTGAGTGCAACGGCACTATCGCCAAACGCTCCGCCTTTCAAAATTATTTCAATAATTTCTTTGTTGAGTAAAAGCATTCCTAGTGCTGCGGGAATCGCAAAGAAAAGAATCTTTTCAAGTGAGAGTTGAAAGTCATACGAAAAACTTTTTGTATCTTTGTGATGTGCGTGATCGCTTAAGAAAGGAAAAATTGCAGTTGCAAACGCAATCCCGAATAGACTCACCGGAAAGCTTTGTAGATTTCTCGCATAGTTAAATGCGGCAACACTCCCTTCCGCGAGTGAGTATGCAACAAGCGTATAAACCCATAGTGCAATCTGCCATGAAACAAGGCTGACGGTTTTTGGGATCATTAATTTGATGATTTTCTTAAACCCTTTATGTTTAAGAGAAAGCTGCGGTTGAAATTTAAACTTAATTGTAAGGATGTTGAGAAAACGAATAGCTAAATGAAAGAATGCACCCATAATCGCACCAATGGCAGCAGCGTAAATCCCAAATTGTTCGCTGAATAAAATAATGCTGAGAATGATCCCCATATTATAAAGAAATCCCGAAAGCGCGTACGCAAGAAAGTTTTTGTGAGTAATCAAAATACTTCCCAGCGCATTACTAATTGCAAATAAAATCGGCGAAAGCAAAAGAATCCTTGTCATCGTAATAATCATCGTATGATTTTCTGCCGAAATATGCTGAAAAGCTAGAGGAACAATATAAGGAGTGAGGAAAAAGAAAATAATTCCAAGTACACCAAGAAGCAATGCTCCAAAAGTAATAATTGTATTAGCAATTTTATCTGCTTCTTTTTGATCCACTTTCAAATAACTCGAGAAAACAGGAACGAAGGCAACCGATAGCGCTCCGGCAATAAACAAGTTAAACAGAAGATCTGGAATTAGAAATGAAGCGTTGTATGCATCAGTAAATTTTGTTGCTCCAAAGGCGTGTCCTAGAGTTCTGTCGCGAAGAAGACCTGCAGCATAACTTAGTATCGAGGCCAGCATTAGAAGAAATGCAGCGTGTCCTGATTTTTGCGATCGAAAAATTTTACTTAGCATGTGTCTATTCTATGCGAGAGTCGCGAGAGGAGCAAGTGCATGATGTAGCTTAAAAATAACTATTCAAATCAAAATTATCAGTATATAATGCATCCACTATGGCAAAATACATCGTACAAGGAGGCAAAAAACTCAATGGAACCGTAAAAGTTAGCGGGTCAAAAAACGCTGCGCTTCCAATTTTGTGCGCAACACTCCTCACAGATAAAAAAACAATTCTAAACAACGTTCCAGATATCGCAGATATTCATTCAATGGTCGACCTTTTGGAATCTCTTGGATGCAAAGTTTCATTCGAAAACAATACTGTGACAGTCGATCCATCAAACGCAACATACAGAGAAATAATGTCAGAAGGAGTTTGCAATATGCGTGCTTCGATTCTTCTGCTCGGCCCGCTTCTAGCACGTTTCGGCAAAGCGAAGATGTCATTCCCTGGTGGATGTATCTTAGGCAAAAGACCTGTCGATGCTCATTTAACCGCACTTGAAGGTCTTGGCGCTGAAGTTCTTGATGTTAACGATGTACTTTCACTAAAAGCCGATAAACTAAATGGAAACGATATTACTTTATCTGAAATGAGCGTAACTGCGACTGAGAATGTTGTGATGGGGGCAGTTTTGGCAGAAGGCGAATCAACTATTCGACTTGCAGCGGCAGAGCCTCACGTTCAGGATCTGTGTAATTTTTTAAATAAACTTGGTGCAAAGATTTCAGGAATCGGAACACATGAACTCAAAATTACCGGTGTTAAAGAATTAAGTGGCGGCGAGTATTCGATTACTGGCGATTATCTTGAAGCAGGAACTTTTGCAATTGCAGCAGCTCTAACCAAAGGAGAGGTTGAAATCCAGGGAATAAATCCACATCATCTTGATATTTTTTGGAATAAATTTAAAGAACTTGGCATTCCATTTACGTTTGGTGAGAATTCTGTGACTGTTCATTCGTATGAGTCTTTAGGGCATGTTGATAAGATTCGCACTGCAGTTTATCCAAGCTTTCCAACTGATCTTCAAGCACCTTTTGCAGTTTTGCTTACTCAGGCAGATGGTGAGAGTCATGTTTACGAAACTCTTTTTGAAGGTCGTCTGAATTATCTTTTTGAGCTCGAGAAAATGGGCGCAAAATTAGAAATTATAAATCCGCATCAGGCGCAAATATTTGGCCCAACAAAATTAATGGGAGTTCCAATCTCAAGTTGGGATATTAGGGCCGGCGCAGCCATGGTTCTTGCAGCACTCGCGGCTCATGGCGCTTCAGAAATCAGCAATATTGGATTTATTGATCGTGGTTACGAGGATTTGGAAGGCAAGCTCAAAGGCTTGGGAGCTTCTATCGAGAGAGAATAAAATCAATCCTTCCCTCCACATCATTTCTTTTCACTTCAATATTTCTTTCGCGAAATTTTTGCAAAGTTTCCTTATGAGGGTGGTTAAAGTCATTCTCTTTTTCAGTTTGAATTACAACTGTTTCCGGTTCAACCTTATCTAAAAACTCATCGCTCGAAGCAGTCCGACTCCCATGATGTCCCGCCTTTAAAATATCGGCCCAAATATCAAAACCTGAATCAACAATTTCACGTTCTTGTTCGATTTCCGCATCGCCCGTAAGTAAAACTGAATAATCATCAAACAAAACCCGCACAGACAAAGACGCATTATTTACGTTTTCAAAATGCTTTCCAACCATTGAGTTGGTTGGCCAAACGACATCAATAAAAACATAATTGCCTAGTTTAATATCACTATTCGATTGAGCAATATTTAGCGATATTTCATTTTGATTAATCACGCGCAAGAATTCTTTATAAAAAGCATTATGATATGGTGTGCCGATAATCAAAACCTTTTTAACTTCAAATCTTTTAACAACTTCCACGAGTCCATTTACATGATCCGCATGTGGGTGACTTAAAACGATTAAATCGATTGTTCGGTTATAAATTGGGACAACTTCACCTAGTTCATCTAGAACAGATGCCGAAGGGCCACCATCAATTAAAACTGTGTAGTCGTCTGGTGTTCGTATGAAGATTGAGTCGCCTTGTCCAACATCCAAAAAAGAAACAAGAATCTTTTGATATGGAAGTTGGGAAATTAGAAACAGTTCGATGATCAAAAAAACAACAAGTCCGCCAATATATTTAAATGATTTATTCATGTAAATATAATCGACCTGTCCTGTAAAAATCCTCTAAAAAAATATTAAATTCCGCCGCGCAAAAAAAAGCTGACTCGACTAGGTGAGCCAGCTTTTTTTTCATGAATCTTCCTTTTTATTTTTTGCGTCTTCGTAAAGCAGCAAGTCCCATTGAAGCTCCAACCAGAAGTCCAACACCCATTCCTGTTTTTGGAAGAGCGATGTTTGCGATTAGACCTTCACTTTCATTACCTGCTATATCTTTAGTTGTAAGTTTGAAAAAGTAGTTAATTCCAGGAGTTAGTCCTGTAAGTTCTAATTCTTCACGATCTGGACCTAGAGAAGTTCCATCGTCGTAACTTGAACCACCATCAGTACTCTTATAAAGAACCTGATCGATGATTGCTGCGTCTTCAGCGATTTCCCATGTAAGTTTCACAACGAACTCGCTAACCATAGATGCTACAAAATTTTGAACATTTTCAGGAGTTAGTTCTGGGCCTGTATTTTCTTCTTCCATTGGTTCTTCTTCATCTGCAGGAACATCTTCTTCCATCACAGCATTTCCTTCGAATGAATCTGAATTAGCTGTGTCGTCGATTTCGTTTCCTGCTTCATCAAGAACTCCAGTAACAATTACTGTGTAAACAAGAGTTTCTTGAGGTGTTGTTTCAATTGTAACAACAGCGCCTGTTTCATCACGTTCAACACTTAAGATATCAAGCATGTTTGATGCGTCAGCTTCTTCTGCAACGAAGAAGTTTGTTTCAGGATCGCTATCTAAAATTACTGGTTCTGAGAATACAACTTGTACTGAGTCTTCTCCAAGAGAAACTGCAGAAACAAGTGTTGGTGCTTCAAGATCATCTTCTGGAAGATCTCCAGTTAGGTCTGATCCAGGTTCTACAGTGCTTCCGATAAATGCCGCTGTATCAGAAGTACCACTTACGATTGGATTACCTGCTGTATCTTCAAGTTGAATTCCTGCTGTCAAAATATATTCAGCTCCTCCTTCTTGAGGATCTGTAGTTAGTAGAACTGTTTCACCAAGTACATCATCAGGATCCATTTCAACAGAAACTACTGCTAATGATTCTGAAGATGCATTATCAATAATAGTAAATGCAGTTTCAGGTGCTTCAGAAGGTAGTACAACTGCCTCTGAGAACACTACTTGAACTGTTGCGCTATCTAATGCCGATGCGTCGCTTACTGTTGGAGCTTCTTCGTCTGCAGCAGCATGCTCAGCTGCTGGAGCATCTCCATAACTTGGATCTGGTGTCCCGTTTACTTCATTACTATAGTTTTCGCTTTCATTTCCCGCTGCGTCATACGCAGTTATTGCAAAATATACTGCTTCTTCGTTTTCAAGACCTTCAACAAGGTATTCAATAACGTCACCGGAATCGATAACATCATTGCTGTATTCACCACCTTCAGCTGTTACAGCTTCAGGACCGGAGTAAATTTTATATCCCGCCACTTCGACGTCGTCAGTTGCAACGTCCCAGCTTAATAGGACAGCTCCATCGTAGACTTCGATCTGAACATTTTCC
>JBHPIO010000021.1:0-4675 GCA_042568575.1 Patescibacteria group bacterium
TGATCGCGATTCGGATGAATTCCTTTGAACAAGTAAAAGATATCAGGCATTATAAGAACGTAGAAATTTGAGCCGCCAAATATGAATAAAAATCGATTAATCGCTATTATTGTTCTAATTGCAGTTCCGATTGTAGTTGTTTTTTATATTGTTTGGGGAATTGTCCTTAATAAAGGTGAAGTTATTTTTGAAGGGACTCCGCTGTTTAATGTTTCGATCGGAAATGAAAGTGTCCAGTGCCTTCAGGCGAGTTGTTCTATTTCGGTTTCAAAAGGGCTGAGAAGCTACACTGTTTCGAAAGAAGGATATTATGCTCAAAGCGGATCTGTAATTGTGGAAAGAGGGTCAAGTGAGGTTATTCAGGTTGACCTTGAATACATCACGCTGGTTCTTGAAGGTGAAGACTATAATGTGTTTGCGTTACCAATTGGTTATTCAAGATTCGATGATCGGCTTTATGATGTGACATTATTCCACGACTTTATTCCGTCTCACTCGCTTAAAAGACTTCCGAAAAAGATAGATGATGTCGAGTTCAATCTTTCAGGAAAAAACGGAATTGTTTTTGAATCGGGAAAAGTTTCTTTGTATGACACTTTAGTTTATTCAATGAGCGAGCTTGCTGGCATTGCAGATGCAAAAGCGGTTTCGTGGACAAAAGATGAAAGCAAAATTTACACGCTTTCGTTTGAAGAGGCATCTAAAAGAGAGGCTCTAAAAAGAGTTTATATTGATGGAAGCCAGGAAACAGAAAGTCTAATATTTTTTATACGAGATATTGATGATTACTCTTTAAGTGTTTCGCCTGATGAACATTATGTGGCTGTTGTAGATAAAACTTTTAGGCCAGAAGTTTTGTATATAGTTGATCTTCAGGAGGCAACAAGAACAAATGTGTTTGAAGGACATAATATCGAGACGGTTAGTTGGTCTGACGACGGGCTTCTTTACGCCTTTAAAGCCACTCCAACAGAAGATAATATTGAAGGAATCTGGTACTGGGACTCTTCGCTGGCTGAGATAAAAAGCCTGCCTTTTAATGCGGAAGTGAGGAATCTAGATTTCAATGACAATGGAAGTGCGTATTTTGTGACTACTCAGAATTACAATTTAAGCGGTGATATTTATCCTTACCAGCTTGATTTTATTGAGACATTGGAGCCTTTCGATTACACGACTTTGTTTGAAGAAACAGCTGAGCCTCAGGATCTAATACTTGGACGATGGGATGTCCGTACAGGCGAGTTCTATCTTGTGCAGGATCTTTCAGAGGTTATCCCGGCCATTCCAGACAAAATCGAAATTGGAGAAGATGGCAAGGTTTTACGACTTCTAAGTGGCGGGCAAACTTTTGATATTCAGTTAGGGGAGTAGTTGGCATGCTTCTATTTTAGATTTTTTTTAATTGGATTTTATTTTCGTGTGCAGTAATAAGACTGCATTATTTTTTTCTTATGAAAATTTACAGCGCCGCATTGGACGGCCTACATCTTACGCTTACTCAAGTTGAAGCTGATATATCTCGCGGACTGCCTTCATTTAAGATTGTTGGGCTTGGTGATACTTCTATTAAAGAAGCACGAGAGCGAATAAGGTCGGCGTTAAAAAATAGTGGGTTTATTTTTCCGCTTCAAAAGAAAGTTATCAATTTATCGCCGGCAGATATTAAAAAGCAGGGTTCGCATTTTGATTTGCCGATTACCTTGAGCATGCTTGTTTTTTCCGGCCAGCTTGTTTGCAAGAATCCCGAGCCAATTTTCTGTGCCGGCGAACTTATGCTCAGTGGTAGACTCCGAAAAATTCCCGGCATTCTGCCGGCGACTCTTTTCGCTAAACGCAAAGGTTTTAAGCAGATCTTCGTTCCTTATCAAAACAGAAATGAAGCTGCGCTCATTAAAGATATAACTGTTTATCCTGTTAAGACTATTAAGGAAATAGCACTGCACCTTGAGGGCAGAAAAATGATTGCTCCATATGAAGCCATTGCTAACACAAGCATGAAAGAATTTACCCCAGACATAGATTTTGAAGACATTTATGGGCAAGAAATCCCAAAACGAGTCTTGGAAATTGCTGCTTCGGGTGGACATCATGTGTGCCTAACAGGTCCGCCTGGAACTGGCAAAACAATGCTCTCAAAAGCGTACGGGGGCATTCTGCCTTTGCTCGAAAACGAGGAATCGATGGAGGTGAGTATGATTTATTCGGTTGCCCACAATCAGCATAAGCATTTACTTCCAATTACAAAAAGACCTTTTCGACACGTTCATCATTCAACTACAAGCGCCACATTGTTTGGTGGAGGAAATCCAATTCAAATTGGAGAAGCGACCCTGGCTCACAAAGGAGTTCTCTTTTTAGATGAGTTTGCCGAGTTTTCACGCCAGACGCTCGAGGAGCTTCGCGAACCTTTACAGGAAGGAGTTATTCGTCTTGGGCGTCATGGAAGAATGCGTAAACTTCCTGCATCTTTTCAACTTATTGCAGCAATGAACCCATGTGCATGCGGCTATCTTGGAGATCCCCAAAAAAATTGTCAATGCACTCCTTATCAAATCAAAAGATATTACAAAAAAATTTCCGGACCGATCTTAGATCGTATCGATTTAATTTCCGAAGTTCCGCGACTTAAAAGCGAAACTTTAAAAAAACGCACACAGGCTGAAAAATCAAAAACAATCAGAAAACGCGTGGAAGAAACTCGTGAAATTCAACATAAGCGTGGCAAACTAAATAACCAGATCGCTATCAAAGAAATTAAGTCACTTTGTAAGCTTGATGCCAAAGCTGAAAAGTTCATTAAGGCTGTTATGGAGAATATGAATCTTTCTCCTCGGAGTTATTTAAGCATTTTGAAAGTGAGTCGAACAATCGCGGATATGGAAAACTCAAACAAAGTGAAAAAGCAACACATAGCGGAAGCAGTTCAATATAAAAAAGGATTCATTTATTAGCCTCCCACAACAGTTACATATGCACCTTCGAGTGGATATGTGTCTAAGGAATTAACTGGTTCTTCGTCTACGTAAAGGCCGATGTCGTATGGGCTTGAAATTTCTAGTTTAAATCGTACGCCTGGTTTTGTTTCAGCTTTTAGGTCCAGTTTAACAATATATTCTTTGTATGTTTCTGGCTGCAGCACCGAGATGAATCTATTAAAGTATAGTTCTCCACCCTGAATTTTTGCTTCGGCAATAACGTTTTCTCCTTCGTAAAGTTTTGCTTTTACAACATCTCCATCATTTATTTTTCCAATCTTCGTAATCTTAACTTCTTTTAAAACAACAAGTTTTTCGTTTGTCTGAACTCCGAATGAAAAAGCATCAATGTCGGTATCTCCCGGCGCAATATAATGCCCACGATTACTCAGCTCGGTTTCAATAATATCTAAATCTGATGAAATTTTATATGCTTCTCTTGCAGCAGATTTTAAAGTCGAAACACTTGCCTTAACCGTTTCCGGATTCATTTTTGAATCGATCGCAGATTGAATGCCGAGCGCTCCAAAAGTAGCTATCAAAATAACCGCAATGCTCCATCCCTTGCGATCAAATGCAAATACGTGGTCTTTCTGTTCTTTCCAAATCTTTTTAACATCCACTTTTTTCTCCTTCGGAAGGAGTTCTTTCTCAAGACTCGAAGCCTTTTTAATAGCCTCCTTTTTCTTAGGTGATTTTTGCTTCTTCTTGGATTTTCCCATGCGCCTAAATGATATATCGATATAAAATTATACTATAACTTCTGATTACTCAACTGTAGTTTCTTCTGCCACAGGAGTTTTCGGAAGTTTCTTTATAATGAGAATGTCTCCGCCCGCTTCTTTCGTCGCTTTCATGAACTTCTCGTACGTATAGCTAAAGTCTGCTCCGTTCCTAGTTCCAACATCGTTTGTAATTATTTTTTCAGGTGTGTAACCAATTACAGTTAACATATGATATCCAGGATATGGATAATACGGATTTTGCAGAACGTCTCCCATAATTGGGACAATAACCGGATACCCGGCTGAAATCGCTTTCTTAATATCCACAACACCGGCATCGTAAATGATTTCTATGTCTTCATCCTCATATCCATAATAATCGCGAATAAAGAGCTTCATGTCATTTGCGTATAAATCTCTATGCTCTCCAAAATTTTGTTCCTGCCACTTAATCATATCCATAATCACATTATGCGCAGTTTGACGATCTACTTCTGTGATTCCCTCTAGATAATAATGAACCTGAAGGAACGCAGCTTCTTCGCAACTTTCTTCATGGTAAACCCAGTTTGCTTCTGTTTGAAATGGAGCTTGGCAGATAAAAGGTACGTCTAAATATGCATTTTCTAGAATCACAACTTCCTGTTCCTCAAATTTTTCTTTTCCTTCTTCGATGACTTCTCCAAGATTTTCCATCGTGTTTTGCAAAACATTTTCTTCGATAATTGCCATCATTACTTCTTCATTTTGCTTATCAAGAGCCATTCTGTTTAAATAGCCGGCGACTTTTGGATACATGATAAAGCCAGCACCAAAAGCAATTCCTATCGCAGCAAAAACCGCATATTTCGCATATTTTCTTCCACGAGAATTGTAATTGTTATGTCGCATTGTTTTTTGAGGTAAGTTTTTTAACTATATTTGAAAAGAACCGAAGTTCCCTGCATCTCAGTATGTACGTTATTACAAAGT
>JBHPIO010000022.1:0-4379 GCA_042568575.1 Patescibacteria group bacterium
TTTCATTCATTACTGCAAGAACCTCTTGTATATGATCCATCTCGATTCTTCTCTCCACATTTTCTTCAATTTTCTCTTTAACTATAATTTTTTCATTAAACTGCACAGCCTCAATATCTACTGTTTTTTTCTTATTTTGATCACGCCAATGATTCAACAAATGATTATGCGCAATCGTAAATATCCAATTTTTAAAAGATCCTTTTTTTTGATTATATGAACCAAACTTCTCATATGCCTTAAGAACGACATCCATCAACAAATCTTCCGAAAGTTCCCTGTTGAAATTCAATCGATACATTAAATAGCTGAAAAGTTTGTTTTTATATTTTTCATAGAATTCTATAAAAAGATCATGATCATCCTGCATAGCTATTTAGTAATTACATCACTTAATACACAGTATCTGAAAAGGTGTTACATAGAAATGAGAATTTTCATGTAACAAATATCAGGGCAATCGTGTAACAAGTAGTAGTAATGTATATATTTAACCCTATTAATAATGAATACATCAAACCGAAAAAGTTACAAAAAACCTTTGCTCCTTGCATTGCTTCTTCTGCTACTAATAATTGGTGGCTGTAATGTATGGGATTATTACAATCAAGATTCTTCTGTTGATGAAGATATAGACGCAGAAACGGAAATCGCTGAAGATACCGAAAATCTAACTGATGAATTACAACAGCTTATTGACGCAAAAGATGCAGGTGAAGAAGTAGATGAAGATCGTATTGAAGAGCTTGTTGTGCAGATCGCAGAAAAAACCGAAGCTGAAATTGAAACTTTACTCGACTCTATAGCTAACACTACAACTACCGATGAAGAGTCTGATCCCGAAGCTGTTCAGGCAATATCAGACCAGATTGATCAACTTCAAACTGATTTGTTAGAAACACTTGAAGAAGCGCAGGACGCAGTTGAAAGTGAGGAAATTGCGGAAACAATTGAAGAAGTGATAGATGAAGTAACAGAGGCCAAGGAAGAAGTTGCAACTACGTTAAAAGAAGAAGCACAAGGTGAGCCAGACCAACCCGAAACAGTGCCTGGAGAAGCTACCCAGGAAGAACAACCAGAAGAGGCTCCTGGAGAACCGGTTCAAACCAATCAGCCTCAAGTAGTCCCTGAAGTTCCTACTCAAAATAAGACAACAAACTCACAAGGAGGAAGTAAATAAGCTTTTCTCGGCTTACACAAGCTTATTGCTTTGGAGCGGGCACACTTCGCGTTCTTATGAACGCTCCGTCGTACTCGCTCAACCTGTTCAATCAGTCGTTGTACTCCCTCTTCACAGCTTGATCTAGCAACGGGGGCCATCGCAAGCTCATATGTAAAAAATGTCTGACACGAGGTCAGCCATTTTTTCATGGAGCTCCACCTGCAACGATGTTAGAACTTTTTTCGGGGGTTTTGGGGCTTTTCACCTCAAAATTCTTCAGTAAAATTTGACATAATACCTTGATGTAGCTTACTATCTTTGCGATAAATAATTTTATTAAAAAATGTCTCTTTCTCCTAAGAGGATTTCCCAAAAAGAACAAGAAGCATATTGCAAAGAATTGAGTACTCAATGTTTTGAAAGAGTACAAGGTTTAGATGTGAATGGCAAAAGAATATACGACTTTGAAGAACATCAGCAAATAGGAATAGAAAGTCTGGCTGGTAATCTTCATCGTGGATGTAAAAGAACATCAATCATTCATCCCGGAGGATCCGGAAAATCAGTTTTGGAAGCTGGAATAGTACAGGCTTCACAGGCAGCAAAAGAAGTTCTTGGGGGTAAATTTTCAAATACTCAGGATATAGTTCTTTCAGTTGAAAGAACTATTATTGGCGGTATTCGTGAACATATTGAAAGCCTTGGCCTTGATGTTGGTCAATGGGGCAGCGGGGCCAAACAACTAGATAGATCAGTTGTTGTTGCTACTATTCAGGCTTTACAAAGCTCAACTAATTTAGCGGCAGAAATCAATTTGAATAGCACAACGTTAGCGATCGGAGACGAAGCAGACGTTTTAAGTACTGCTGCAAGATCAAAACTTTTAGACAAATTTCCAATTGCTCAACGGGTTGGTTTGACTGCAACTGATAAAAGAAATGATGGAAGATTAATTCAAGGACCTTGGGGTGAAATTGCACATAGAGTCACACTAAGAGAAGGAATTGAAAGTGCTATTGCAACTCCTCCCCTTTATTACTTATTTCAAGCATCTGTTGAAGGAGATGAAATTAAGTTGTCTAAAGGGGATTATGATCAACGAGCTCTAGAACAGGCAATGAAAAAAATTGAAATTGAAAAAGCAATTCCTGAAATTTACGAAACCTTAATTCCAAAAGATAAACGCAAAGACTTTCCTACTCTTGTGTACGTTCCAAGCATCAGAATATTAAACGACGTTACCAGGGCATTAAAAAGAAGGTATCGAGGGGAAGGAGTGATTGTTTCAAGCTGGTCAAATGAAACAAGCGGAAAAACCATTAACGATGAAATTTTCGATTTCGAGAACGGAGCAATTGACATACTGGTTTTATGCGAAATGGGCGGCAGAGGCTTAAATTTGGTTAGAGCACGATGTATTATTGACGGACATCCGACACTGTCACTACTAAAATTGGAACAAAGACATTCAAGAGCGTTTAGGATGATAAGGAAAAATTCACAACTCGCTGCTTCGGGGTTCAAGAAACCGTTTGCTTTAGTTGCACAAATAATTCCGAGCTCAAGCAGAAAAAGAGCGGCAACATTGCTTGATGTCCTTGATGCCTGGGATGATTACGAAGTAGACCAATTATTGGATTTTGGTGTATCTTCAATTAAACAATCTCCAGCTGCAAGAAAATATACATCCGAGGAAGTTAGAGGAATTGTTGCTCATATTCAGGGAAGTCACACTGTCTTATCGCATCTCCATCTTTTAGAAAAAGTAGATTACCTCCAAAAAATTAGACTTAGAGATGACTTGCCAGTCATCAATGAAGATGGCTATACAATCATTGACGGCAAACGTTATGCTTCAATTCCTAAATGGGCAGAAGTTGTAGGCATGACCCCAATAACAATTAGAAAGAAAATCGATACAGCATTAGCCAAACATGCAGTTGATGCACGCGGAAATGATTTTGATGTATATCCTGAATATCATATTCGTGAAGTTTTCAGGAGAGAGATGGAGTCTCCAAAAGTCGATGCAAACGGGTACATTTATGTTGAAAATAAAGACACCGGTGAAATTGAACCACATGCTATTGCATCAACCTGGGCTTCGGTTTATGGAATAAGCGCACCATCAATTACAAAAAAAATGAAACCTGTTAGATCCCTGTATGGGGCTGATGGAAGAGATCAAAATAATACGTTCCGTGAAAAAAGCTTTTACCCAAAATCCGCAGTTGAAATGTACTGTACTGGACTGATTGATTCGGTAAAAGGGGTTGAAGATAAAAAAGCCTTACCAAAAATTGAAAAAGACGGTTTTGCACGAGTTGATAACGAAAGGGTCGGAACAACAGACAGATGGAAGCAAGAATTTCGTATAGTGAAAAAGACAATTGATGATGAAGTAATGGAACATAGAAATAAACTGGAAGCTACAAGAATACTTGGATGCAACGGCCGTGTGTACACCGGATATAAAGAATCTGAGATGAGAGATCTCATGAATTTTATTTTACAGTATCCTCGAGCGGATGATGATAATTTCTTAAGGCTTGAAGGAAATGATGAAAGATATGCAACAGAAACAAGATGGGCTACAGAATTAGGGCTTGGACTTAAAATTATTCAGGAAAGATTAGCGAATCACAAAGGTGATGCAATTTCAGGCAGAGATAAAACAGGTAAAATACATGAAAATGCATTTTATCCTGAGAGTCTTGTGCGAACAGCATGCGCTGATCTTCTTAAAATACTTGAGGAATTAAACGATGATGTTCCTGAATTTGATAGTGAAGGATTTTTTATGATCGGCGGAGAAAAATACGGGGCAATAAGCGCAATAAGCAAGAAAATCGGCATCGCCACTATAACTGTTGAGTCACGATTGGCAAAAAATAAAGCAATAGCAATTAAAAGGAAACGAAGAAGAAATTCAAGCAGTCACTCGAATTTTTACTCCCTTAATGATGCAAGAGCAGCATGTGATGACTTGCTAAATGGAGATTATCCGGAAGTTGATAAGAATGGATTCTTTGAAGCGCTCAATCCACATACCGGACAGGCAGAAAAACATGCGACCATCTCAAGATGGAAACAAGAGCCTGATATTCCTTTCACTGGAAATACGTTACGCAAACGTCTAAAAAAGAATGGAAATCTGGAAAGAGGGATTACTGGATTCGGGCATAATCGCAGGATTGAAGAAAACGGATTTTATCCC
>JBHPIO010000023.1:0-4364 GCA_042568575.1 Patescibacteria group bacterium
GTTTTGGGTGTTCATTGTTTTCAATGAAATCAACACGCGTGAGAAGATCAGAAAGCTTTTATGGTGCAGTGTTATAACTGCCTTTGTAATTTCGATTTATGGGATTTTTCAACATCAGGACTTGTGGGTGAACATATTTGCATGGACCCAGGATCCCTCTGAACGTGTGTTTACAACCATCGGGCACAGTAATCATACAGCGGCATATCTTGGTATGAATTTGATGATTTTGTTTGGACTTTTTGTTTCCGAAAAATCTTCAAAAAAGAAAATGTTATTGATGTTGGGATTTGCAGTTATGGCTGTAACACTCTTAATGACAGCAAGTAGAGGCGGAGTTGTTGCCATTTTTATCGCGCTTTTAATTTGGTTCTTGTTCTCGTTAAGAGACAAGCAGTTTTCCAAAAAAGTTAAGAAACTCAAGAAAACAATATTGTTTACTATCGCAATATTATTTATGACGGTTATTGTTTTTAGAGGACCGATAGGTAACCTGGCTGTTGTGGAAAGAACAATAAGTACGGTTGAATTTGTGCAACAGGGGAATGTTCCGGATAGGGTTAGTTGGTGGTTTAGTACCTGGGAAATGATAGCTGATAAGCCAGTTCTTGGACATGGTCTTTCTACATATAGAGATGTGTATAACCAGTATCGTAGAGTTGATTATAAACTCCCCGATGATGCGCAGGATCATATAACACCGGAGTCAGCACATATGGAGTATTTGAATACTTGGGCGCTTCAAGGAACCGTTGGGCTTCTTGCGTATTTGTTGATGATTGGCTTCGCTCTTTATTATGGATTTCGCTTTATTAAGAATTCTAAAAATGAGCAGGATAAACAAATTACTGGTGCGCTGATTGCGAGTATACTTGTTTATTTGATTCAGGTCTTAATGAGTTTTGGCGTTATTACAACGCTCTTTATGCTATATACATTTATTGGGCTAATAATTTCTTACAGCAAGATTGATGATAAGACGAGAGAGTTCAAGCCACATTTAGTTCTAAGGATATTGGGACTTGTGATAGCTTTGGCTGTTTTTGTCGTTGGTAGTTATTGCTCTGTTAGAGTGCTTGCGGCTGAATATTTTGTGAAAAATGCAAATGTGAATGCTGCGAACAATAATTTTGAAGTGGCTATGGAAGATTACGAAAAAGCTATAGAACTCATGCCTTATACTTCTCATTATTATGAAGGATACGCAGATTATTTGTTCGAAACAGGTATACGTATGCCGGATGGTTCTCAGGCAACATTCTTAATAGATGCTTTCGGATTATATAGCGAGGCACTAGATTTAAATCCGTCGATACCATACGTGCATGTAAATAAAGGGCTTGTTGCTTCTAGGTTGGCTGTTCTTTACGAAGAAGACGATCCTGAAAAGTATGAGTTATTCAAGGGAGAGGCGCTTAAGGAACATAAAGCAGCAGTAAGCTTTAGTAGGAATAATCCAGTCTATCATTACAAATATGGAATACAGCTAATGTTTTTTGAGGAGTCTTTGAATGAGCCGATTGAACAATTTCAGCGCGTTTTAAAGATTCGAGATCCGTATAAAGATACGCAAGTCCTTCTTGATGGTCTTGTTGAGCAATCTTCTAATGGGACTTTTTAGATACTAGAAAGGCACCTGCAAAAGCGGTGATTGGAATTGCCAAAAGTAGCCCGAAACTTCCTGAGATAGAGCGGACTATTTCAGCAGCAATAAAGTCAAAATTAATAACTTGCATTGTTCCAAAATCATTCATTGAGAACAGAATTAGAAGCGGCAGCGCACTTCCAACATAGGCAAGAATTAGAGTGTTGGACATAGTACCCATGATGTCTTTTCCAACGTTCATCCCGGCTTTAAAAAGTTCATCCCGTTTCTTGTTAGAGCTCGCTTCAGCGATTTCATGAACAGATGAAGCAATGGACATTCCTACATCCATAATGGCACCAAGAGCACCAATAATTATGCTTGCAAAGAAGATATGATAGAAATTGAGACCCGGTTTATTTACATAAAGAATACGTGCATCCTCACCGGAAAGACCAGTAAGCATACTCACCTTTCCAACAATGTATGCGATTAGCGCAGCAAAAAATACACCACCAAGTGTTCCAATAATTGCCGACACCCCTTTTCGATTAAAGCCAGCGATCAACGTTATTGTAACTATGGTTACGCCTATCGAAATTAATACCGCAATGATAAGAGGATCATATCCTTTGGCAGTCATAGGGATGAGTATGTAGAATATTGCTCCAATAGTAATGGCAAGGCTAAGTAGTGCGCGCAAACCTTTCAGCTTTCCTATCAATAAAAGGGCAATAACAAAAAGCGCAATAAAGATAATCATTGTGTTGTTTCGAATATAGTCGGTTGCAAAGCCACTTATCGCTCCGTCTTCGTATATCTGGAGCAGGACAAGAACTTTACTCCCCTTTTTAAGATCCAAATCGAAAATTCTCTGCATAATTTCGTTCTCAGATTGGAAAATAATCCCCTTATATTCGCCTTCCAGTAGTTCGTAGGTCACTTGCTGAATTCTTTGATATTGGGGGTCTTCTTTCTGAGGATCATAAAGCGGATTATCAGCATGAATCTGCAAACGCTCTTCTTTTACCTCGTTCACTTGGCCTTTCACATACATTTCCTGGATAGGAAGCACAGGCTGCGCAAACGCAGTATTGCCGATGAATGAAAAAGCTGTAAAACAGCAAATGATTGTGAGCAAAAATTTCTTCATGCTCGTACAATATCCATAATTTAATTTACGTGCAAATAAAAACTAGTAAACCATAATTCTATAAAGCATATTGAATGCTTTTCTTCGAGAAAGTTCAATCGGTCCAACCGCACCTTCAGAAGTTAATTGGTATGGAAGCCAGTCGTTTTCATCAGCTTCACGAACCATATCGTAATACCAAATATTTGGATTTGAATTGATTGTGAATTGTTCTCCAAGAGCACCTAGCATCATCTTTAACCCTTCAGCAAGAATTACGTACTGTGATGGTCTGGCAAGATTATCTGTATAACCTTCAACGAATCCTTCGTCTTCGGCACTACAGAAATATTGTGCGAACCATTCTTCTTCTACATCAGGGAAGCAGTTGTCTGCGTTACTGTCAACGTCATAAACATCTTTGTATTCACTTGCCCTGAATGCGATAGCAAGAAGCTCAGCACGAGCTAATGGATCTTCTGGTCTTAAAGTTTGATCTTTATGTCCATAAACAATGTCTCTTTCACACAGGAATAACCAAATTGGATATTCGTCATCATTAGCGTCTACATCTGTCCATTCTCCACAATCGTAATCAGGTTTGTCGCTGTTGCTGCTGCTACCACTACCATCATCTGAACCGTCATCGTCTGAACCATCATCACCATCTGGTATGAGTGGATAAATAGGCATTGGCATTGGTTTAAATTCAAATACGCCATCATCCTCTTCTTCTTCAGCGACAAATGGGTAAACCTGCATTGGTTTTAATGGAGCCAATTGTAGAGGTTGGAATACATATTCATTGAAACCAATATCTGGAAGATTTACACGGCTATTCCCATAATAATCAGTCGGCGCAAGACTGCTTAGAATACCGTGTGTATATCCGGCATCAATACAAGTGCTTCCTGCTCCAAGTTTATAATAGTCTGGATTAGTTGTTTCTGTGTTTGCTACATAATTTGGTATACAAGTTTTGTTTTTTTCTGAATCAACTCCTCCAACATTAGCTAAATAAATTGAATTGTTGCGAGCGTTTTCCGCAGACATTTGAGTCATATTAAATGCGATCGCACTTCCATGTACGATATTATTGTAAATCTGAGGTTGGTTGTCTCCCGAATCATCTTCGTGCCATACAGCTCCTTTTGAAGCTTTGTTGTTTGAAAAAGTATTGTGTGCAATAAGGAAATTGTCACCTTTTTTAATATGAACAACAGAGTTATTTCCAGCCGGTGATTCTACGAAGAGGTTGTTTACAACGCTCATACCGTTTTCTCCAGAAATAAGACCAACTTTTGCCGTAGAATTGTGGAATACATTATTTCTTATGTAAGAGTTACTCTTTCCGTCAACGTTTATAATAGCGTCATCAAGGCCTTTGGTATTGTAGAAGAAACTGTTTTGTACAGTTATCTTGTTAGTGTAAGAATCTGAAGAGAAATCTATTAATGATGTTCCAGAAACGTTATAAAAAAGCATATTATCAAGCACAACATTCTTATCTTTTTTCTTATTATTATTGATGTCGATCATAGGAGTTTTTGTTGCTCCACTTTGAATGAAGTTAATCCCACTAATTTCACCATCAAAATTACTAGCTTTGATTCTTCCGTTTAGTCGTGCTCTGTGTCCTCCTTCGAT
>JBHPIO010000024.1:0-4264 GCA_042568575.1 Patescibacteria group bacterium
GAGCTTTGGTTTAGTGAAATAGCGAGTCCGATGTGACTACTAAGTTCATCTATGTTGCCATAAGCCTCAACGCGCAGAGAGCTTTTCGACGTCTTTTCTCCGCAGCATAAAGACGTTTTCCCTTTGTCACCTTTTTTTGTATAGATCTTCATTGTATGGTAGGATTGTGTCTCGCCTTGCAAAGCATATCATAAATTTGGCACAATGAAAGGCGCCCTAACACTACTAAAATGAATGAAGATAAGTTGAAATCTACCGCAAGCGCATTCTTGGAATCGATAGGAGATGATCCGAGTCGTGAAGGATTGAAAGATACGCCGGATCGCTTTGCTGCTGCGTGTAAAAAGCTTTATTCAGGATATTCAATGAAGCCTGAGGATGTTTTAACTGTGTTTGATGACGAGAAATATGACGAGATGATTGTTGTTAAGGACATTGAGTTTTACAGCATGTGTGAGCATCATATTATTCCGTTTTTTGGGAAGGCTCACATTGGATATATTCCGAATGGAAAAATAATTGGTATCTCCAAGATTCCGAGAATGGTGGAGATCTTTTCAAGAAGACTTCAGAATCAGGAACGATTGACTTCACAAATTGCAGACGCATTAAATGACTCCCTTAAGCCAAAAGGTGTTGGTGTGATTTTAGAAGCAAAGCATCTTTGCATGATGGCTCGTGGAGTTGAGAAGCAGAATTCTGTTGTTACCACATCTTCTGTGACTGGGATTTTCAAATCGAATACAAGTACAAGGTCCGAGTTTTTAAGACATATTGAACGATAAACTATGCTGCCTCCTGCACTAAAAAAATTAATTGATGAACTTTCACGGCTGCCTGGGATTGGTCCTAAGACTGCCCAAAGGCTTGCTGTTCATTTGCTGCGGTCTCCGCATCAAAGGATTAAGCCGCTTGGGGAAGCGTTACTTTCTTTGAAGGATGGATTGGCTTTTTGTGAGGAGTGTTGGCATGTAACAGAGACTTCGCCGTGTGGAATTTGTGGTGATCCGGGTCGCGAGAAGCACCAGGTGTGTGTTGTAGAGGAGGTTTTGGATGTGCTCGCTATTGAAAAAACAGGGAAGTACAAAGGCCTTTATCATGTGCTGCATGGAGTACTTTCTCCGATTGATGGAGTTGGCGCGGAGCAGTTAAAGATACCTGAATTGTTTGATCGTATTAATAAGCATCCTGAAATAAAAGAGCTTGTTCTTGCTACTAATCCAAGTTTGGAAGGGGAGGCGACCGCTTTGTACATCAGTAAGTATCTGGAGGGCAGGGACATAAAACTTTCGCGAATTGCACGTGGGCTTCCTATTGGTTCAGATCTAGAATATGCTGATGCGGTAACGCTTGGGAAAGCGCTTTTAAATCGAACGGATTATTAGAAAACGCAATAACGCAGGTGCCGGAGCCGCATAAAAGAACTTGTTCGGCGTTGTTTTCCATGAGTCCTTCTTTGAGTTCATCAAAACCCATGCTCTCAAAAAGTTCAAAGTCGTTGTGCATGTTTTGGAGTAGTGCTTCGAGGTCTTTTTCTTCGAGCGCTTTTAATAATGCGGCGGTTTGCGATGCGTTTTTGTTTGTTTTCTCGAGTTGGACTTTGGCGTACATGTCTTTTGTGTTTTGACGAAGGTTTGGTACCACGAGAATTTTATGAAGTTTCTGCCAGGCTGGAATATTAGAGAGCGGCGGCAGCAGCTTTAGGTTTTCACCGTGGTGAATGCCGAGGGCAGTTTCGCCTTCTATAAAAAACGGCACGTCTGTTCCAACCTGAGCCGCTATTTCCCGCAGTTCATCGTTTGTTAATTTAAATTTTTCCAGCTCGTTGAAGGCTTTTATAACAGCCGCAGCATCACTGCTGCCGCCGCCTAACCCTGCACCAACCGGTATTCGTTTGTGAACAACGATCCTGTACGAATGATCAAAATCCCAATTCTCCCCAATAACATCAATTGCAGCCATAACGGTATTATTGAGTGGATCAATAGTATTGGCTTCATCTCCACCAAATCGAACCATGAAATCTCCTTCGCTTTCACCTTCAATTTTCTCTATTTCTATTTCATCGCACAAAGAAATCTCTTGTAAAACAGTTTGAACAAGATGATAACCATCATCTTCACGTCCCTGAATATCCAGCGTAAGATTTATTTTCGCGTGTGCTCTATACCTCATACTTTTTTAAGAGAAACAATACAAAGACACTGTATGCCTTTTCCTTTGCCAAAGGAAGTTAGTTTCTCTCCTGAAGTCGCAGTGATACCAATTCGCGCTTCTGGAAGCCCTGTAAGTTTGCTCAGATTTTCTTTAACTTTCTGTGAAACTTTATCAATCTTTGGTCTTTTACACTCAATCATCACACCCAAATTATTCAATTTATAACCTTTTCGTTTCACTTTCCGCAAAGCAACATCCAAATATTTCTTGCTGTTTTTGATGTTCTTTTTCAAACAAAGGTCATCCGCAAAAGCTCCGAGCGACTTCTCACTAATAGCCTGCAACAAACCATTACATAAAGAATGCAAAAGCACGTCACCATCTGAATTCGCTTCAAGTTTATACTCGTCAGCAAAACGCACACCACCCAAAACCAAACCTTTCTTTTTTGAAACAGCATGACTGTCCTGGCCAATCCCAACCAAATAATCATCAGGCAGATCGCCCATCACATGCCTCGCATGATCATAATCCTTTTTCGTCGTAATCTTAAAATTCTCATCCGTAGCCTGAATGTGCGCCACTTTAAATCCTGCCTTTTCCACAAGGCATGCCTCATCAGTAAGTTCCAAATACCCTTTCCCAACTTTAATTAAGGCCTTACCAAACACATCAAACTGAAAAGCCTGAGGCGTCTGAGCATTCACATATTTCTCTCTTTTGTGTGTCTTTACAACCTTCTTTTTCTTCACTTCCTTCAAAGTGTCCTTAACTCCGTGAGCGACAATACAAGCACCTTTTCCTTTCGCACCTTTTATACATTTTTTGATTTCATCAAAAGTCACAAGCGGATTAACTCCGTTATGAACGATCAAAACATCCTTCTTTTTCGGTTTCAAATATCTCTTAATATAAGCAAAACCATTCATCACACTTTCCCTCCCAAAACAAGGCTAACCTTTTTTGTGTTCCCGGGAAAATTCTCCTTAACCATTTTCTCTACCTTCTTCTTCACCTTTTTACTCACAACAATAACAACCCTATCAACATCGGGATGATCGTAAAAATCGGCAAGAGTATAGTACAAAATCGGTTTTCCAAATATTGGAAGAAGCACCTTTGGCACTTTTCCCACCATCCTTTTGCTCTCGCCTGCCGCAACTATTAATACAATATTCATGTGCCTATTGTATGGAAAACATCACTTAAGTTCAATCTTTCATTCCAATTACCACCTCGAATCGATCACGTCCACCTTTGGAAGCACGATAAGAATAGAAAATATCTGAATGACACACAGTACATTGTGTCGGCATTTCTATATGATTTTCAAGAATCCCTTCTTGCACACACTGGTCTTTCGTCATCTTCCAAAAATCAACGTGGTTATTTTCAAGAATATATTTGTGTAAATTCTCTGGTAATTCATTCAGAGGATCGGAGAACTCAGCATGACATGGTCCAAGAGAAGGCGAAATCCAAACATACATATCTTTTGGGTCACATCCAGACTCACTCTCCATTTTTTTGATGGTTTTTCCAACAATATTCTTCACAGATCCCTTCCATCCATTGTGAATATTCGCAACAACTTCCCGAACAGGATCATAAATACTCACGGCCTGACAATCGGCCACACGTATTACCAAATTCACATCTTTCTTGTTAGTAATCACAGCATCGTAATCTCCATCTATTTCCTGATTTGCGGAATCCACCTTTAAAATGCTGTCACCATGAACTTGATTTAAAGAGACAAGATTTTTCAGCGCCGCATCTTTCATGCTACGCTTTTTTGTGAAAACAGAATAATAAAGTTTTTCAAATGATTTCATGAAATATCTATGAAAGCGTCTGCCTAATAGTGAATGGGAGTTCCAGAGCGATGTCAGTCGCACTAAAACAGTAATCTTTTTGTTTGTGTAAGAAGTCGCCCGTGTACCCAAGGAGATATGCAGCAATTTGGCATGCTTCAAATGGATCGGCCTTTTGTGCAATCATCGAAGCAATAACACCGGCAAGGACATCTCCACTTCCACCAACGGTCAGCCCGGCATTTCCTGTTTTGTTAAATGCCATATCTCCTTTAGGCGAAGCAATTATATCT
>JBHPIO010000025.1:0-3694 GCA_042568575.1 Patescibacteria group bacterium
CTGTCAGGGCAACTTGATGAACTTGTTGTAACGGTCCAAGAGGTTCAAGAACGTATCCCGGCAATTCTCAACATGCTTGGTGATCGTTATCCTCATAGATATCTTGTGTTGCTTCAAAACAACACGGAGTCGCGGCCAACAGGAGGGTTTATCGGGAGTTATTTAATTGTTGATGTGAACGATGGATATATCGAAAAAGCCGAATTTCACGATGTATACGAAAACGATGGACAGCTCCACGAGTTTATAGAAGCACCAAACGAGATAGCAGCTTTAACAGACAACTGGCGAATGCGGGATTCAAACTATTCACCACACTTTCCTTTATCTGCAGCAAAAGCAGCATGGTTTTTGGAGAAAGAAGAAGGTCCGGGAGTTGATAGCGTGATTGTAATAAATCAAAGCATCCTTGCGGATTTACTAACTCTAACAGGCCCAATAGAAGTTGAAGGTTTACCTGCACCACTGACGTCGGAAAACTATCATACGGTTCTCACATACATTGTTGAGGCAAAGCTTGATGGTGACCAAACACCGAAAGATATAATTGGCCGAATCATTCCACAGCTTCAAACAAAAATATACGATTCAGCGTCATTTAAGAGCCTATTTACGGTCGTTCAACGGGGAATTAGCCAAAAGTACATTATGGGATGGTCAAAGGACGAGAACGTACAAAATTTCTTTCATGATATCGGGATGAGTGGAGAAGTTACAACAGTCAAAGATGATCAGGATTATTTCAGCCTTATTGCAATTAACGTCGGAGGAAACAAAAGCGATTTATACATGAATACCGAAATTCTTCACGAAACAATGATCGAAAAAACAGGAGACTTAAGCGACAAAGTGACAATCACACGAAGGCACACATGGAATCCTGATGTTGTTTTAGACTGGGAAAAACAGCTCAAACCGTTTGGATACTCAGATCTTCCGGACTGGCTTCAAAACATTCTTGGAAAAGGAACAAACAAATCCGTAATCAAATTGTACTTACCTGCAGGGGTTGAACTAGAAGAAACCATCGGCATCGAAAAAGACCAAGTAACAATCGGCCACGACGAAGAACTAAATAAAGCATTCATGTACTTCACAAGTGAAGTTGCAGCTCAAAACGAAAGCGTAATAACGTTGCGATATAAGTTGCCAGAGCCGCTAAAATTGGGAGCTGCAGACGAATATCGTCTAACAGTCCAAAAACAGCCAGGTGCATTAAAAGATGCAAAACTCACGAAACGAGTTATCCCGGATCCACGAGTTTCAAATTTCCGAAACTTTCCAGAAGAAGTAGTATTCGTTCAAGGAGACGTCATTGAATACGAAACAACTTTAAACACAGATCAGCATTTTGCATCACTGTGGGGGATTGAGTAATTTTTCTATTTCTTCAATTCTATTTTCTAGGGTAGATAGAAATTGTCCATTGGCACTGAGCTCTTCTCCGAGATCTTTTGATTTGAGTGGATCCTCCTGAATTTGCGAAGCTAGTGCAGCAATTTTATTTCTTAATTCTTCTCTAAGATTTTTTAAACGTTCAATAATTTGATCAGAAGCGCTTATTTGTTCAGAATTATTTCTAATAACTGTAAATAAATCATTTAAAGCACTGGAAACGCGTCCTTCTCTCTTTTGTTCAATTGCATTGTTTAGATTCGAATATACTTCATTTATTTGAATAACTATATCTTGGTTTTCTATGGCGCTAAGTCTTGCCTCAACAGTACTTTCTATTTCTTCAAGACTCGCATATCCAGCTGGAACTGCAATGCTTTCAAACTTTTCAACTGCATTTGTAATTAGTCCAAGCGTAGGATCTACTTCCATTCTCCTCTTTATTAGTAATTCATGAACTCGTTTACCTTCTGCGATTTGCTCTTCAAGGCTATCTAAAAACTTTTCCATTTGTTTAACTCCTTCAGCGATATCCCTTTCCCAGACTTCTTGTTCTGATGGAAGTTCTATGCCATATTTTGTAGCTAAGAGCATTATCCTTCCTTTATCATTAACTTTTTGGCCTTCTAGTCCTTCTTCAAAGTACCATCTTTCAAGTTTTTTAAGTGTGATAGTTGCTATTACTTCTCTTGCTTGACTTCTTACTTGCTCCATATTATCAATAGGAGCAAGATGATTGATCTCTTCTAGCATATCAAGTTCTCTATTATAACTTATGGCGTTTGATAAAGGATGTTTATAAGTTTCATCAAAATACAAAAATGGAATCGCGATTTGAGCTCCAATTTTTCTAAGCAATTCTTGGTATCTAGTCACATCAACTAAATCATCAAAATATTCTTCAAATCTTCGGACTAAATTGAAAGTATTTTGAAGGCCTTCTAATGTACTTCCTGGAACACAAACATGAGGCTCTGGTTTTTTCCCGAAATTTACTAAAAACACTTCAAGAAGAGTCAGGATAGTCGCGTATTGAGCTTCTTTTGGAATACCAGAAGTTTTAAGTAGCTTTCTTATAGTAATTAAATCACCACTCTGTAACTTTCTATTGAATTCAAAAGCTTCAATAGCATAGAGAAAATTCTTTCTACTTTCTTCTTCATCAAGCTCCTCGATTCGTTGTTGAAAACCAGCTGCTTTATCTGTAACTACTTGTTCGTCAACTGGCGCTGGAACTTCAGCTTCACTAGAAGTGGGGTCTGTTGCTTCGTCAATTGTAGGTTCTTTGATTTCGCCTTCAGCCATATGATTTATTATATATAGGCGAAAATCATACAACTAAAAAGTAAATATGTCAATCAAAGCTTTCTCTTAAACATTCTCTCCAAATCGTTGAAGCTCATTTTAACCATGGAAGGTCTTCCGTGAGGGCAAGTGTATGGGCGTTTTAATTTATCAAGCTGTCTGATTAGCGCAGCCATTTCATCGAGACTCAAATCTTTGCCAAACTTTATTGCGCTTCTGCAAGCCATGTATTCGATTATCTTTTCTTGTGGATTTTTAACGGCTCGGGTTTTTTTATTATCCGCCAGGTCGCTTAATACATCCATCAGAACGTTATCGATGTCCTCTTTCGAGATCGGCGCTGGCACCGCGTGAATTATAAAAGTATTACCTCCAAAAAGCTCCATTTCGAATCCAAGCTTATCGAAAACTTCTTTGTTCTCATTGAAGATCTCAGCTTCCATTGCAGAAAGTTCTATATTTTGAGGCATCAAAAGCTGTTGCTTTGCCGGCTCATCTTTCTCATATTGATCCATCAATTCCTCAAATCGGATTCGCTCATGAGCCGCATGTTGATCAACTAAAACAAGCCCTTCCTCATTTTCTGCCAGAATATATGACTTTGCTATCTGCGCAAGCGGCACCATGCTTAAAGTCGAAAGGTCATCCTGTTTATATGAATATTTATTCAGTCGTCCCGGAACAAAATCCTGAAATTTAGTATTTGGTTGTGTCATCTCTTTCGTAAATTCCATTGCCTGACTTACTGACCCTTGAGGCGAATTATCATGAGCATGTAGAGACGATCTGCCTGGTGTTTGATATGTGCTCGATACATCAGACATCAAAATATTCTTCTCCAGACTCGCCTGAGCAGCATTTCGTAGAACACTAAAGAGTTTACTCTGATTCAAAAATCGGATCTCAAGTTTTCGTGGATGAACATTTACATCAATCAATTTTGGATCGATCCGGATATTTATTGCGTAGAAGGGTTTCTTCCCATCCATCAAGA
>JBHPIO010000026.1:0-3604 GCA_042568575.1 Patescibacteria group bacterium
AAAAACCCAAACCAGCGGATGAAGAAGATGAACCTGAATCTGCAGAGACAACACCTGAAGAAGTAACAAAGGAAGTACGAGGTCGCCCTATCCTAAGAAGAATTGTAATTGGAACAATAGTTGTTTTAGTTCTTGTTGGAGGGACATGTCTTCTGATGCCAAGAAAATCTAAAGAGGCGAAAGAGAAAGATAAATTTGCTCAAAAAGATAAGGATAAATCAATGGCAGCAAAGGCAGCAAAGAAATCTACTATTGATGCTGGTCTTAAAAAAATAAAAGTAGCCGACGCTGCTATTGCCTCGGTAGATGCACAGACATCATCGCCAATGAGAGCTGTAGCAACAACTCCTCCTAAAACGCCAACAAGAGGAGCAGTTAAAAAAGCACCAACAACATCGCCTTCAAAATCCCCAGGGAAATCTGTAGATGTAAAAGGCCTACAGTCAGATCCAAATTTAAAAAGAATCGCTGTAACAAGCGTGAATGATCTTCCGGCTAATTATTCTGAAAATTATAAAAATTTATACTTAGGACAATCATTCGATCTACAAGGAATGCCACTTTCTGAATACGTTGAAAAGGCTATAAAAGGATCATGTACACCAGAGCAATGGGAGCAGTATCGAGAAAAGATTGGCAAAGATTTGAGAGTTGCATATCTTCTTGGGAATCAACTTAGAAAGGTCAAAAAAGGCAAAAAAGATCAGAGAGCGCAGTGGTATCACAGCACATTTAAAAAAGAACAACGTAGTATGTATAGAAAAGGAAAGATTTATGAATGGCAATACAACTGGCTTCTTAAAAAGGAAAAATCTGGAAAAAAGATGAAACCATGGGAAGTAAGAAGACTTGAGAAATTGAAAAGAATGCTAAAGCTCTATAACGAATTCTACGGAGGTTTTGCCCATGAAAAGCTTATGGACAAAGGAGTTAACGTTGATGAAGTTCCAAGCGGAACAGGAGTTTATTTCTCGAAAGATGGGTATGTTCCAAGTATTATTATTAAGATGGCAGAAGCTGCTGGGCTTAAAGTGCCTGATGCATATCACGCAAGCAATGACGTGATTATTGATAAAGATGGAACGCAGCACGCTAATGAATTTACTGGCGAAATCATGCTTGCAGAGCAGGAATTGGAAGCACCTAATGATAATTTCTCAAGTGGTCCAGAAACAACACCAGATTCAACTGTTGAATTAGACAAAATGTTCCAAATGGAAGTGAACGGATACGAACTTCAAAAGAAAGTTGATGCAAAACTGAGGCCAAAACCACGAACAGCATCAGGTGAAATTTATGTTAAACCAGCTGCACGAGTAGCATCTGGAGAAATAGAAGTTACTACACCTTTATCAGTTGCTTCGGGTGCTATCGATACAAAAGACAATATGACAAAAGGTCAAATAATGGAAAATGCAGCTGACAAAGCACTTCAAGCAGTTATGAATAATAATGCAGAACGTGAGGCAAAACTCGAATCAGGAAGAGCATATGCTGCAAACACAGTAGATAATATTTTAGATAAACTAGAGCCTGCTGAAGCAGTGCAGGCACCAAGGCCAGAACCAATGGTAGCTTCAGGAACAATTAATATGGAACCTCCGGCGAATGATAATCATGTGCCATTTCCTACACAAATGTACGCCCCAGAAGTAGTAGAGCAAAAGCCAAAAGGACTTTTCGGAAGAATGAAGAACAAAGTTAAAGGTTGGTTTGGAAGAAAGGCTGCATAGGCACTTTGGAAATTGTTGACTAATTCTGAGATCTTGTGATAAATTTATCTCTCTTTTTAATATTTCTAAAATACTTTAACTATGTCTAAAACACCTGGAGAAACACCTGGAGAAACACCTCCTGAAGAACTTCAAACTCTTCTTGAAGAGGCTTCTACGGAACAACAATCAGCTGAAGAAGCTCCTCCTTATGACGGCCCAGATCGTCGTAATGTAATTGTCGATCCAGATGGGATGCGGGAAGCATGTGCAAATCGAATACTAGTTGATCTCGGCATAACATGGTTAAGAGATCCGCAGGAATTAAGACCGCCAGATAAAAGTCTATTTCGTAAAACTAATACTGATGAATTTAGGGCAAGTGTACATGCAGAAATGATTAAAAAACTAGAAAGGGCAAAACCTCACCAAGTTAAGCTTTTAGAAAAAACTAATATCCAGGTTAGTACTGAACTTGATAAGCATCCTACGATTAAACAATTAAGAGATTTGCTTGGATTTAATGTCATCAAATTAGGTAGGACATTAGAGTGGTACGTTGGACTTTGCGAAAAGGAGATTCCTTCGAGAGTAGATACAAGGTATATGGTAAATGTTGGTGAAAAAGCTCTAGAAGTTGCAAATGCATTGCTATTACAAGTCACAGATGAAGAGATTGCAGGAGAAATTGAAAAAGGATTCCGTGCGGTATGCAATATGGAAGCAATTAATCCGAAAGCTTGGGAAGAATTAAAACACCTCGAAGGGCCTGAATTTGTTCAGTGGCTATACAAATATTTAGGAGTGCACATTGGATTCCAAGGTTTGAGGCAAGATGAACTTGGTCGTCTTGGATTTGAAGATATGAAAGAGGTTGCAAGATATTTATTAGGCTTTAAAGAAGGCCAAGAAGAATCTTCAGAGCCTAAAAAACCTAAAACAGGAATTGCTGGTATATGGCAAAAAATTGCTAATAGTCCATTTTTAGCTAGCAAGAGTGATATGAGAAGACTAGATACTTTAGAGCCTGCTCTGTTTATTACTTTTGATAAAGGTCTTTTTGCTGGAATGTCCGGAGAAGATCAACTCTTAGCATTAAAAGAATTAAACAATGCAATTAAAGGAGAAAATGTAGATGCAGATGATTATCTTGAACCTTTGGGGGTAGTGCAAGCATTTGATATGGCTGCGCGTGCATCTATTATTACACCCAAGGATGAAGCAAAGAAGGTTGGGTCGAAAGTAGTGCGTCTTGCTTTGAAATCTCCACAATCTCCGGAAAGAGATATTTTTGTTGATACCGGATATAACCGTAGCGATGGTCATAAAAAGCGAAAACTTAAAAGAGACAAGGTCGATGCTACATCAATAGGTTCAGGTGCAGGCCTTGCATGCGGAAAAGTTTTCTCGTTGGATGCATAATTCCACAATTAGTCGTTTGACATTCTCTTTTCAATATGGTATCATATTTACGTGAATCAAACCTAACTTGTTAGGTTTACTTCACACCCTGACTAGCTCTTTCCGACCCTCGGGAAAGAAAGAGAGAGTCAACTCCCCTTTAAGACTTTGAATAGCTTGCTATCTCAAAGTTTTAAACCCCTTTAGCGGGTTTGGGGCCTTGCGATGAATAATCTACGGGCCTTAGGCCCGCTTTCCCTTTATAGGGTATTTTTTTTTGCATTATAACGCCGATTCTGATACTTTTGAGACCTCTAAAAGTATCAATTTATGTCGCGCTCATACTACATTCAAACTCTCGGGTGCCAGATGAATTATTCGGATTCGGAAAGAATAGATACCGTTTTGCAACATCTTGGTCTCACAAAGACTGACGAAATGAACAAGGCGGATTTAATTCTTTTTAATACGTGTTCAATTCGCCAAAAAGG
>JBHPIO010000027.1:0-3482 GCA_042568575.1 Patescibacteria group bacterium
GTAAATGCTCTCTCAAGTTTTGCTTGTTTTTGTTTTAAAGAAAGTGCCATCTGATTGAAAGATTTAGCCAGATATCCGATTTCATCATTTGATTGAACTTCAATTTTTTGATTAAGGTTTCCTTTTTGGATTTCCTGAGCACCTTGAGTAAGTTTCCTAATTGGTTTAACAAATCGATTTCCCAGAAGCATTCCGGTTAGAATTATTAAACAAATAGTTATAACAAGAGTAAGTATTACAAGTTGAAATAGTTGTTGAAGTGGGGCATTAGCGACATCAACAGGGACTCTTAGCATTAGTTTCCAGCTGTTTCCCCTATACACAAGATATCCTGTTGACGTATAAACAGTTGTTAAAAAGTCCTTATCTTCGAAATCCTTTTTTGCCTCTTCCCCCCAATTTTTATTTAAAATGTTATTAAAATCGCTATTGGCTATTTCAATATTATCTCTATTGAGGAGAACTTTTTGACTTGGATCTTCAACCGTTTCTAATAACTCAACAACAGCCGGCCACATCAATTCTGCAACAATCATGCCCACAGGCTCATTGTCACTATTAAACTCAACATTAGAAAAAATGAGAGTGGGCTTGTTTGTGTAGGGTGATATATGGACATCGCTTACATTCGAAAATTGCTTAATTGTTGGCTCAAACCAAGTTTCGTTCGCAACGTTTGGATACGAGTTGCTCTGCAATGTGGAAGCAATAACATTACCATCAAGATTAAGAAGATGGATGTTCTCATAAAGTCCGAGATTCAACATGTATTCCTTTAAAATAAAGGATTTTGTTTCTGCAGGTACGTAAGGATCCGATAATGAAGAGTCGGAAATTAGTAGCTGGGTGTTGTTGTATCGTTCATAAAGAAATTTATCAACACGATCCATAATATGTTTGGCCTGAACATCCAAATCGAACTTTATTCTTTCATATAATGCGGTTTTGCTAATTTGGTACCCGATAAGTCCTACAATTATTGTAGGAATGAATGAGGCGAGCAACAGTAGCGTAATGAATTTAGTTTTGAAATTATATTTTGCCATAAATGGGTTTTATGGTTCGAGAGTTTTGGTGGTTAGGGCTGAAGTTATAAGTTGTATCCTTCTAGCTCCTCGTCGACCTCTTTCGTAAAACATAGTAAGACCTAAGTTGCATGATTTCTCATCTGTTTCCATTGAATGAACAACTGGACCAAAATCTGAAAAAGGCATTTTAAGCCAGAATCCCAGATTGCTGTCGATAGGGCAATCTAGTGAAATTTCCTTGCCTTTAAGTGTAAAAGTGATTTTAATGCTTTCTTTACTTCCTTCTAGAACATGCTGCGCATGTCCTTCGACATATTGATTTGCTACTTCGTACATTATTTCTGTATCGATTTCTTCCCCAAGTTCTTGTTCTAAACGTTCTTTAACTTTTGAAAGACCGGGCAGCATAGCAGCACCAATAATTCCCTTTAAATTTTCTGATTTGTCGACAGCATCAAATAAAAATGGGTCGATTGTTGCAGCAGCTCCTCCAGCGCTTTCTGATGCCATTGAGATGCCTCTAAGGATATCCCCGTCTTGTGATCCAGGAATTGATTCTAGGTTATCCCACCCTCTCTGATCTGCAGGAATTTTTTCGAGATCTGCGCTACTTATTACTCCCATAATTGAAGCCGCAATTATTCTTCCTGTTTCTTGATGATATGCAACTGTATGGTATTTGCCGTCTGTAGCTTTTATTCTTACCTCTTGGTCTCGTTGTGCTTCCGGATCAAATCGGCCTTCTTCTAATTCCATTATTCTTCGTAGTTGTTTATTGTACAGAGTTGATGATGTTGGATTCCCAGAATCATATGGATAGTGAATGCTTCCTCCGATAGGAGTGTTTCTGTTTGATTCCATTTGATGTCGCCATTCTTCTTCACATTCGCAGTCTGGAATATTTTCGAGGCATGCTGGGTCATTTGTTGCATTGAATTCATTAATGATAGCTAGAAGATCCTCTTTGCACGAAGGACAACTATGGCCTTCTTTTACAACATTTGCGCCTTCGGTATTTAATCCAAAGAAGAGTGTGATGTTGTCTAAAGTGCCATCATCTTGCTCTTTCAAACGCCTAATTATTTCTATAAGACTCCATAGAGAAGGGGGAACATATGCATCATTCAAGGCAGCTCCAGTTCCTTCTATTGCTGCAACTGGAGCCATATTAATTGAGAAGCGATTTTTGCTTCCGGCAAGTGGTTTTGCAATTTCGTGCAACAGGCGAATATCTTCTAGCGATTGATCTATCGCAGCTCCTTCGGACATTACCGTAGGTTTTGTTAAAAGATATGTTTGTGCGGCTAAATGGGGATGTGAAAGAATTTCTTGTATCCCATGTTCAATTGAACCTTGCGTGATACCCTTGTTTAAGTCTGCAAGAATTTCTTCGTTCGTTGTTTCAATGCCAACGGCAATTGTGCATATTGTGTTCGTTTCATTAGCAAGTTGATCTAATGCATCGAGTTTTTCGGGGGTTAAATCAGTTATTCTTGCTTCAATTACAATTTCGTGGACAGATGGAACTGCGGCAATTCTTTTGTATTGCTCGGTGAGGACATCGAACGAGATTTCATGTTCGTTTAAATGGCTTCCGCCAATATACATTTCGGCTCGCTCAACTTCTTCTGGATTATCTTCAATCGCCTTTGCAAACGATTCAGCTTGGGCTAAAAATTCTTCGTCAGTAATTTTAGAGCCTCTTGCCATAGCAAGTTCTTCAGCCATTTCCGGCCATTTAAACAAGGTCGCTCGCCAGTTTTTTCAAGAACATTTTTTTTCCACTGACATCCATGCGAATGAATGCCGGCTTGTGCACGTACGACTTCTTTTCCTCCGCTTTTAATTACATCAAATGTGATGTAGGCAGGTTCTTGTATTGTTGATTCAGGTGTGTGTAAAGTTTCAGACATATCAGAAATTAGTTACTAGATGTGTTGTAAAGATCTTTAACAATTGAGTTGTCGAGCATTTCAGTAATGTCCGGACTTTCTTCAATTAAATTTTTAGATAGGAAAAAGTCGGAAATTAACCGTCCACTTCCGTAAAGAGAATCGAATCCAGATCCTACTGAAAAAGCAGTGATGTTGTCTCTTAAATCCAGGATGTAGAGACTTGAGAGTTGTGCGGCATACTCTTCTTGAGTGAGACCCATGCGTTCTCCAATAAGGGTTGTAGCTTCAATGTGATTGTTTTTTAGGTAATCAACGGCTCTGAACCAGGCTTTTACAACTTTTTCAAAATCTTCTCTTCTCTCTTCAAGCTTGCCTTCTTCGACGACTAGAACGTCGGGAATAAGGCCTCGCTCATTTTTTGTATCGAAAATAACCTCAGCGTCACCTTGGCTTATTGCCTCATAAACATATGGTTCGTATGAAACTGCAATATCAACTTCGCCATTCATGAAAGCTTCTGCAGCTTCTTTGGCTGTTAAATTGACTTTAACAACATCGT
>JBHPIO010000028.1:0-3010 GCA_042568575.1 Patescibacteria group bacterium
TTGCGAGAAAAAAATAGATTTGAGGATATTGCTTCATGCTCAGGAGAGTGGATTTGGGAAATTGATACCAAAGGTAAATTTACTTATGTTACAGGGAAAGTTAAGAGTCTTTTGGGATATGAGCCAAAAGAGATGATTGGCAAAACCCCATTCGACTTTATGCCGCAAAACGAAAAAAAACGAATTCAAAAATTTTTCCTTAAGACAAGTCAGCAGAAAAAACCGTTGATAAGTTTGGAAACCTGGCATATCGCCAAAACTGGAAAAAAAGTTTGTTTTTTAACTAATGGGAATCCGATATTGAGTAAGAATGGAGAATTATTAGGTTACCGTGGTGTTGGGAAAGACATTACAGATCAAAAACAAGCAGAACAGGCAGTTCGTAAGCATATTTTGGATGCAATAACTAACACTTCAGAGCAGCTTTTAAAATCTTCTTCGTGGGACGAACATATCCAAACAGTCCTTGAAGAGCTTGGAGCAGCTGTTGATGTGAGTCGTGTATATGTATTTCAAAATTTCGTTAACGATAAGAAGCAACTTGCTACGAAGCAGCTGTATGAATGGGTGGCGAAAGGAGTTACTTCGCAAATAGACAACAAAGAGCTGCAAAATTTCCCTTGGAAAGAGGGAGGGTTAGGGCGATGGGCAAAACTAATGTCAAAGGGAGATGTTGTTAAAGGATTTGCAAAGGATTTTCCTAAATCGGAACAAGCAGTTCTTGGACAGGAAAGTATTTTGTCTATACTTGTTGTCCCTATTTTTGTGAATGGTAAATGGTGGGGGGCTATTGGTTTTGATGATTGTAAAAATAGGCGTGAATGGCTTTTGGCAGATACAGATGTGCTTAGGTCTGTTGCAAATATAGTTGGAGTTGCTATTGAGCGTGATAACTCTGTTCAAGAATTTAAGCAGCTTTATCAAGACATGCAGATTAAAAATGAGGAGCTTGGAAGGTTTAACGAGCTTATGGTTGGACGCGAAATTAAAATGATGGAATTAAAAGAACAAATAAAATCCCTTAAAGAAAAATGTCATACTTAACTTTTTATATATGCCTGATACAAAAAAGCTAATACAAGAAGTCTACAACATATTATCTAAGCAAATTGGAGGGTATGGTGCAGAGCTGTATACGAAATACTATGTAGATAAAACTTCTGAGCAGATTATTGAGTCTGTTGAAGGCCTTTTGACGGATATGGTTGGTCCGACAAATGCAAAGAAGCAACTTAAAGAAATTTATAAACAATTTAATCTAAAATAATATGAAGTATAAAAAAATCTTAATTACGGGTTTGCTCCTTATCTTTACAGTAAGCCTTGTGCAATCTTTCTTCCAGGAGGAAAGTGATTTGCAGTACATAATAACAAATGTCTTTTATTTGTCAGCTTCAACTATTGCTTTTATTGCTGGGATTTATGCAGTCAAAGAATATGGACTTAACTCTACACGAGGAAAAGCTATATTATTTATTACTCTTGGTTTGTTGAGTTGGATGGTAGGTGAATATTTATGGAGCGCATTTGAACTAATTTTTGATATTGATCCGTTCCCTTCTTCTGCTGATGTTTCCTACATACTAGCTTATCCTTTGCTTTTCATTGGATTGTTATATGAAATTAGACTCGGAAAAATTAGTTGGTCTTTTAAGAAATATTTGATGCTGGGATTGGCGACAATTGCTTTCTCTATAATTACGATATATTTTGGAATTTATCTGGCATATGACGTTGAAGCTACTCTAGTCGAAAATATGGTTTCAATTTTCTATGGAGTTGGAGATTTGATACTTATTGTTATTTCGTTGTTACTATTAATCCTTTCAGCTGAATACAAAGGTGGAAAAATGTTTTCGGCGTGGTTGTATGTATTTGTTGCCATGATCCTTATGTGGGGGGCTGACATTGGATTTGCGATGTATACGGAAGAGTATGAATCATCATTAATGATGGCGATTTTATTGGATCACCTATGGACAGCTTCATATCTATTCTTCACATATGCATTATTCAATATGGGTTTTGTTGTTCATCAAATAAATGCGAATATTTTACAAAAATTAAAAACAAACAAAACATAATAATTTATGATTAGGCTCTCTCTTCACAATAAGATTCTTCTTACAGTAATCTCCATTATTCTCTTCTTTGGAGCGACTGCAACGGTGTATGTTTTCTTTCTGACTGAAGATAATTTGATCCAGGCTCGTCAGGATGGCATATTAGTTGCAAATTTCCAGAAAAGTGAGGTTGTAGGCGAACTCCTTGCTCAAAGTGAACATATTGTAAAAGCTATTTCTGAGTTTTCTGAGGTTCATGAATATCTTGAAAATGAACCAGATCCTCAAAATGCAGAAATTTTATCTTTATTTGAGAAGTTCAATATTGGAGATGCATATTCATCGATTTATTTGATGGATGTTAATGGGAATACACTAGTTTCAACGCAAGAATCTTTCGTAGGTGAAAATTATTCTTTCCGAGACTATTTCTTTAAAGCATTAAAAGGAAAACCTTATATTGATTTGTCTATTGGGGTTACAAGTCATGAGCTTGGTTATTATTTTTCATATCCTGTTTTTTCGGAGGAAGGTGCAATTATTGGTGTGATGGTTGCTAAGCAGAAACCTGAGTTTGTACATAAGTCGTTAGAGGAAAATGAAAAAAGAAATGGATCCAATGAATATATTGAAACATGGCTTGTTGATGAGTATGGAATAATTATTTATGCGAGAGATGAAGATGATGAGCTTTTATATAAGAGTTTGGGCCAATTGGAGGAGTCAGACTTGGAATTGATTCAAGAAAAAAAACGTTTTGCAAATATTGAAATTGAATCTCTCACATATGACGTTGTACAAGATAATTTGGACGTTGTATTTAAAACACAAACTTTTGAAATTTTTGACAAATTCCACAATAGGGATGAAATTCTTGTTGTTGATAGAGTTAAAACCTATCCGTTTTTTGTTATTTCTGAAATAACTTCAGAAGGGATTAAAGCTTC
>JBHPIO010000029.1:0-2444 GCA_042568575.1 Patescibacteria group bacterium
AGCTATCAGCCAATTCCTGTTTTCCACAACAACGTATGGAAACTTCCGGCATTCTCAAGGATCGTTGCATTCTCAACTACGTTCTGGCAGATGATGCAGCAAAAGCGTGCACACAAACTCGCGACTTTTTCTTCGCATTCAATGAGTTTTAAATCGCTTGTTGAAATGGGCTTCTGGCAAACAAATATCGTATCCGAAGATTCGCGAATTTTCTGGCAAGCAATACTTCATTTTAATGGTGACTATCGTGTGGTGCCGCTTTTTTATCCTGTTTCTATGGATGCATGTTTAGGGAAATCAAAATGGGAGACCGCGGTTAATCAATACAAGCAACAAAGAAGATGGGCCTGGGGATCGGAAAACATTCCTTACATTATTTTTGGATTTCTAAAAAACAAAAAGGTTCCTTTAAAAAAGAAAATATATTTCACTGCTGTTCAAATTGAAGGATTCTGGTCGTGGGCAACAAGTGCAATTATTATTATGGTTCTTGGGTGGCTTCCGATTATGATTGGGGGAGAGCACTTTTCAAGCACTATCCTCTCTTACAATCTTCCGCATATCACAAGCAACCTAATGATTCTTGCGATGATTGGGCTTGTCACTTCCGCGGCAATTTCAAACTTACTTCTTCCGCCGCCGCCAAAGAATTTTAGAAAATGGAAGCATATATTCCTTATTCTCGAATGGATTTTAATTCCAATTACAGTAAACGTGTTTGGTGTTATCCCAAGCTTGGATGCACAAACAAGGCTCCTTTTCGGAAGGTATATGTCCTTTTGGGTAACCCCGAAAAAGTAGTCTGTTTACTTGCTGAATCCAGGAAGTTCAGGCTGAGCTGAGTATTCAAAATACACAGGCCCGTTTTGCGTACCATCAAGATTGCTAGATCTGTCTCCGCTTGGTACACCATCAATATCTAGTCTGAAATATCCAAAGTAGTTGAAGTCGTATAATCTTGCGATTGAATACAATAGTGCATTTGGAGTTCCAATAAGCTGGCCATCTCCTCTATAAAGTTCTGTTAATGCTGCACAACCAATACAGTTTTGTGAAGCAACAGTCCCTTTAAAATAGAATTGATTAACCAAGGTTGATAATGGGTTTTTGTAGCCAGTTCCAGTACCACTGCATCTTCCAGCTTTAATAAAGTTTGGTTCTCGAAGTCCGTAAATTTTTACAGTATCGTATCCATCCCAGAAGTAACAAATGTTGTCAGCGTATCTAAACATTGGTCCATCCAAATATACATGTACATCGGCCATATCTGTTACGTCCGCATGAACGTACATTCGACCTCCACTATCAAGTTCGTCAGTTGCATTAAAGTCAGCAAGCGCGATAAATCCAACCGGAATTCCAAGATTAACATCTTCAGCAATGAAAATATCTCCACCTTCAACGATAATTGTGAAAGGGTCTTTTCCCGCTGTTGAGGCCGCATATTCTAATCCCGCCTTGTCAACATATAAATCAGCATTGCTATAATAGAAAGCTTTGTCGCCACTTAACAATGAGAGTTTTGAATCTTTGCTTAGCTTTGTCTTTTCCCCGCTATGATCTGCTACTTTTGCACCTGCTTTCATTCGACTAACATTCTCTAGAATTTGATTACGTACTTTATTAGTAGCAATATCTCCAATTGAAGTTACTACCACATCAGTTACCTGAGCTGCCCCAGGAGAGTAAACCTGTCCGCTAAGAATTTCAGCTGCCTGGTTGATAATGTATGAATCATCTCGACGTGGAACACCGTTATTAAAGTATTTAACTGTGTCTGGTCCAACATCGTATGAAACCAACGTATAAGCTTTAGCTCCCTCGATTTCACTTCCCAATTGTGCATCCGGAGCGTGCGGTAATGCAAGCAGAGGACTTGGAACTTTCACTATATTTGTAAATGACAATGATTCATCGCTACCATCTTCAGCCGGGAGATCTTCTTCGTCGCTGATCCATCCATAAGTAACACCGGTCACAGTGTCTGCGACATTAAGAATAAAATCAACATCGTAACTTATCGCTGCGCCTTGAGTTTTACCTGCAACTTCAAATGAATCAATAATATTTCTAAATGATTCGATATAGTTAACATTATCAAACCCGCCTGAGTCATTTGGCTTCATAAAGTCGAATGTTGTAACGTCGACTCGTGGAAGAAACTCCATAATTGGATTTTCTAAAGGAGGCAAAACAAGGTTTACGGTTTCGCCAGTTGAGATTTTAGTAATTGTTACGTCCGCACCATCATACTGAAGTGTGCTCGAAGGCGATGCGACATCAAAATCCTTATATAAATAGTCTTCGGTGTCATCACAGTAAAGGTCTCCTGTTTCATCGTAACAATTTCCACCGTCCGTTGGTGCGTAAGAACGAACTGTTCCATAGTAATTTCCGCTAATGCCACCTGTGGTTTGTACTCCAGAAGTCGTAGTTAGGCTCAG
>JBHPIO010000003.1:0-127386 GCA_042568575.1 Patescibacteria group bacterium
AATATTTATTTTCTGCAGAAAGTTTGAAATCAGAGATTTACAGTCATCTAACAACTGTTACAGAAGATAAAGCTGAATGGGTGAACGTATATTTGAATAGGAAAAAAGAAGATGTGTCTATTCTTGCCCATTCACCCCTTGTAAGACAATCATTAAATGAACAATTAATACATGATACACAAAATGCTAAAGAAAGTATAAAGAACAGAGCTGAGTTAGTTGCGAGAGAAGCAGAGAATTACATAAAGCAGCATCCAGAAATGACAATAGAAGATCTGCAGAATGATCCTGCTTTTCAGGAGATTGCAGTTCAATCAGTAGGGGAAACTGGATATACGGCTCTTACAGATTATAAAACTCTAACCTGCAGATTTCATTCAAATCCTAAAATAGTTGATCTTGATTTACATAATTTAGCAGAAAAACTTCCTGGTTTTTGGTCGATAATGGAAATGACTGAAGGAGGAAGATCTGTTGGGGGTTTCTATGATTGGCAAGAAGCGGATGGAAGTTTGAAGAAAAAATATATGTACATTGAAGTGATTGATGCAAAGACCGCTGATAATGTTGGTTTAACAGTTGCAGCAACAACCTATCTTGATGAATATGATCTTGATATGGAACTTCTCAAAGATGTTGAGGATTATTTTAATAATTTTAGTGAATTTTATAATTATTCGGATTTATTTTTAGTAAGCTCAAGTGGGGATGTTTGGTGGAGTGCTCAGCAGGATGCGGAATTGGGAACGAATCTTGATAATGGGATTTTTCAAGAAACACTTCTAGCTGAAACATATAAAGCAGCGCAAGAAAGCAAAGATATTGCGTATTCTGATTATGCTTTTTATCCTCCAAGTTATGAACCTAAAGCGTTTATCGCTTCTCCCGTATACACCTGGAATAACAACATTTTTGTTGGAATAGTTGTGTTGCAAGTGGGAATAGAAGAAATTAATGAAATGATAGATGCAATTTTTTCCGAAGATGAATCTGGAAATGCATATTTAGTAGGAGGCGATTATTTAATGAGGACAGACATAAAGGGTGAGGAAGGTACCGCTTTAAAGCGAAAGATTGAAACAGTAAATTCACAGAATTGTTTTACAGAGGACATATTTGAACATGAGGATCACGAAGAAGTTATACAATTCAAAAATCATCAGAATATCGATGTTGTGGGAGCGCATATTTATATACCAGAGAAGGAGTGGTGTCTATTGGCTGAAATTGAAGTAGAAGAAGCGCTTGCATCTATCAATAATGCCTTGTGGGTAGGAGTTATAATTGGATTGGCTATTGTTTGTATTGTATTTGTAGTTGCTCGTTGGATTAGTAAAAGTATTAGTGAGCCAATTCTTAAATTGCATGAAGGAACGAAGATTGTTGAAAAGGGGAATTTGGATCTAAAAATTGATGTTGGAACAAAAGATGAAATAGGTGCTTTGGGCAAAGCCTTTAATAAAATGACATCAGCTATTAAAAAATCTAGAGCAGAGGTTGAAAGAAAGGTAGAAGAACAAACAAAAGAAATAGTAGAACATAAATCTCGTTTAGAGAATCAACAGCGTGCGGTCTTGAATATATTAGAAGATGTGGCTGAGGAGAAGGAAATAACAGCAAAGGAAAGAGATAAAATTAATACTATCCTGTACAGCATTGGAGATGGAGTGTTTGTTGTAGACAAGGAATATAAAGTGAAAATGTTTAATAAAATGGCTTATCAAATATCTGGTTATACCGAAGAAGAGGTGTTTGATAAACCGTACAATGAAGTTCTAAAATTTATTTCGGAAAAAGATAAATCAAATGCTGACACATTTATTAAAGAGGCAATGAAAACTGGGAAACAACAATCATTAGTTAAAGACAGTGTTTTAATTCGGAAAGATGGATCAAGTGTTCCAGTTTCTGATAGCGCGGCACCATTAAAAGATAACGAGGGTAATGTTATCGGATGTATTGTGGTTTTCCGTGATGTAACTAAAGAACGAGAAGTAGAGCAAATGAAATCAGAATTTGTGTCTATTGCTTCTCATCAGTTACGTACACCTTTAACGGTAATGGGATGGGAGCTTGAAATGATGGGGAAGGGATTCTTTGGGAAGTTTACGGAAAAACAACTTGTGGAATTTAAGAAACTTGATAAATCTCATAAACACATGTTGGAGCTTGTTAACGATCTGTTAGATGCTTCAAGAATTGATGCAGGACGTCTTGAACTCAAGTTCGAGAACATTCAATTAGATGACATAATTAAGGAGGCAGCTAATAATGTTTCTGGCTTAGCTAAGAAGAAAAAGATCAAACTAACATCTCCTCGGCTTAGCAAGAAATCACCTTTTGTCAACGTGGATTCCTCAAAAATTTCTGAAGTAATACAGAATTTAATTGAGAATGCCGTAAAATATACTCCTGATGGAGGCAAGGTTGATGTCTCCTATAAACCTGATAAAGATAAGAAATCTGTAGTTTTCTGTGTTACGGATAATGGGATAGGAATTCCGCTTAAGGATCAAAAACGTATGTTTACGAAATTCTTTAGAGCGGATAATGCTGTGAGGGCTAAAAAAACAGGGACAGGTCTTGGACTCTATATAGCAAAAACTATTGTTGAAAATAGTAGTGGTGGAATTTGGTTTGAAACTAAAGAGGGTAAAGGTACAAGGTTTTACATAAGGCTTCCAATAATTAATAAGAAAAATAAATGATAGATCCTAAGACTTTAAGTCACATAACGCATGAAATACGAGCTCCTTTAACTGCACTTAGGGGATATATTTCGCTTTTGGGTGAAGGTACTTTTGGTGAAATTACAGATAAATCAAAAGAAGTAGTAGATAAATTACACTTGGATGTGATTCAAACAATTTATCGTATTAATGATTTCTCAGCGCTGCTTAAGATTGAGAAAACAGATAAAGCAGAATTGCAAAAAAAAGAATCAATAAATCTTTTACCGTTTGTTAACGAAATCCTAGGAACGTACAAACTTGAAGAGGAACAGGCGGTTAAAGTTAAATACAAAGTGAGCGGAGACGAGTCCATTCAGCTAGAAATCGCAGCGCTTTCCCTCAAGTTCATAATATCTTTTCTACTAAAACATGCGGCTCGAATAAGCGAAGAAGGCTCGCAGATAGAGATACAAATCGATCAAAACGACAACTTTTATCGAGTGTCGGTTAAAGATACCGCCAAAAAACTTGAATATGAAGATCCGGAATCTTTATTTGAACCGTTTGCAAAAACGGGTGATACATCTGAGCTAGGGAGCGGCTTGGAACTGTTTAATTGCAAGACAGCTGCAACTCTTATCCCAAACTCAAAAATAGGTGTACTGCCTGATTACAATCACGGTAATACTTTTTATATATCTCTACCATTTAATAATTAATAAACAATGGATACTTTAACCAAACTACTTATAGTTGAAGACGACAGGGAGCTGGTCGAAGTATACCGCAAGGTGTTTCAAAAAGAATATGATATCTATGTTAGTTATGATGGTGAAGAGGGACTTATAAAGGCAGCAAATGTTCTTCCCGAAATCATCGTACTAGATGTCGACATGCCAAAGCTTAACGGATTCGAGGTTCTTAAAGCCATTAGGGCCAACATCGACCCACATGCTTTGGTTGTAATTGTTTCCAACTTAGGAGAAGAGGAAAACATTAAAAAAGGAATGGAGCTTGGAGCTGATGACTATTTGGTGAAAGCAAATTACGATCCTGTTGGAGTGCTTGAGAGAGTGAAACAAATTCACAAAGAAAAGAAAGTTCATCAATAAACACTACTTATGAAGCGACATCTAAAAAACTATTTAGTACCCGGAGATCACAATGATCATATTCCGCATTTACTTAAACCAAAGGCAATTGCGTCTATCAGTTTAACGCTTTTGGCTTTAAAAATAGTTTTAGGTTTTGTTGTTTTCTTAGTTCCGTCTCTTGCGTTTGCATCGACAGGAATTACAACCCAGGACTTGCTTGCTTGTACTAACAGGAATCGTACCGAAAGAAATCTGAATAAGCTTGTTTTGAATTCTGAATTGAGTAGGGGCGCTCAGTCAAAACTTGGCGATATGGATACATACGACTATTGGGCGCATGTTAATCCTGTAAATGGCACAAGTCCGTGGTTATTTTTTGAGAATATCGATTACCCTTATATAACTGCCGGAGAAAATCTGGCATTTAGTTTTAAAACATCAGAGGGTGTTTGTAAGGGATGGATGGATAGTCCTACTCATCGTGCAAACCTTTTAGATCCGACTTTTCAGGAAGTTGGTTTTGCAGTTCGCGATGTTGACTTAGGCTCAAATGGAAGAGGAATTTTGATTGTTCAATTCTTTGGAAGCAGGTTAGATTTCTATGAAGAAATTGAGCAGAAGGCATTGCTTGAGAATTGTAACCTAACTATTCCTGGTGGTCCTGAAATTTTGAGTCCAGAATGTGGATTTATAAATGAAACACGTCCTGAAATAAAGGCAACCGCAGAAGAAGGCAAAAAGCTGTACTTTAGGATTAATGAACAGGAATACGAAGGTAAAGTTCTTGAAGAAGGTGAAAACCGCATCGTCAGATTGCCTGAAGGATATGAGCTTCCTGAAGGTCAGAACAAAATTGAGGCAATGCTTATAGAAAAGAACATGGAGGCTGCAGTAACTACTGTAAATGTAGATACTGGTTCTCCATTCATTAATGAAGAAACTTTGGGAGTTGAGGCATATATAAAGGATAACAAATACATGTTTGACCTTACAATTACTATTACAGACGACAATCTTTATAAAACGTTTATTATGTATCAAAACGAAAATGGCGAACACAGGCAGATGGCGATGCAACTACTTGGTGACGATGTTTACTTTGCGCATTTTGAGTTTGATCCTTCGCAGGGCGAGGTTTTTCCAATAACGATTAATGCTTTAGATAAAGCTGAAAATTCGAGTACATTGTCTGTTGATTTACTTCCTGATAAAGACAATTTGCACGTTGTTGCTGGTGCAAAAACTATCAATAATCAGATCAATCTTGAATCTATTTGGAGACATCTGGTTGCGGGATTTCTTGTGATACTATTTGCTGTTTCGGTGCTTAGCTCTATTTTATATAAATGGAAGCATGAAAATGATGAATACTTGCATCATACAGCGCAAACTGTGATTCTTGGCATCCTAATGATGATGTCCGTTTATTTGCTTTTTTAACTAATATATATGCCACATAAACGTAAATATTCGCTTAATCTTGTAATATTTTTCTCGCTGGTAATCGGCATATTTTTAGAGTTTGCACTATTTCAATTAGGTGCAGTGCGCTACACATTATATTGGGAACTTGGAGTTGGTTTTTATTTTCTTGTGGTGATGTTTGTACTCGCTATTTACGGTCCGCACTTCCTTCATATTGAGAAGGATTACCAAATGGGACATGCGTGGATGCGTGCAAAACGTATACTTCATTACGTTCTTCATTATTTCTTGCTGCCAACATTTTTATATTTCAGCACTCTTACGTCATTATTTTTTCTTTCATCGGCGATTTTACAGCATATTCTGATTGCACTTTCAACATTTGCGTTTTTCTCCATACTTATATGTGTTTCCAAAGTAGTTAAATGCGCTCCTGTCGGATACAATCTTCCGGAAACAAAAAAGATGCTTTATTACTACATTTGCAGACTTAAATTCTGCTTTTTCTATAAGCTTTACGTTGCTTTCTTAGCATTCACATCGTTGTATATTCTTTCGATTGAACTTGTTATCCCTCAACTGGCTCTTCCTTTTGCTATTGGCGTTGCTATGTATCTTTTGCTCACGCACAATATGCTTTTCACTGTGAATTGGTCGTGGAAAGTACAAAAGCGAGCATTAGTAATATCGTTGTTAATGGCGGTTTTGGCGTTTGTGATTAGGCTCGGGAAAGTTCATTTCATAATTTCTGGAACTGTACTAATCACTTTTTATCACATTTTTGAGGGATTCTATTTTCATAAATTATCTAAGTTGAGCAAAGACATATTGCATAAATATTTATTGATGGGGGCTATAGCAGTAATGATTGTTTGGGGGAGTTTTGATCTTGATTTAGCAGGTTTGGTTCAACTGCCGGATGAAAATTTTGCTCGAATTGGTGGGGCATCAATTACAGAAGGAACTGAAGAAGGAGGTATGTTTGCTATTGGCGCAGCATTCAGCGCAATCGTGTTCTTCTTTGCATATATCACAATGTTCCAAAGAGTGATTAAAACTCAGGCTGAAATTATGGAGGAAAAGAAAGATAGATTGTTTATTTTCAAGGATTAAGTCACATGAGGGGTAGCTTTTCTGTCAATACCCTTTTGTAATTCGTTTATATAGGTATACTTATATAAGGTGGTTTAATAAAAACCGCTTTAATATTTAACCAGACACATATGAGTCTGAAAAAAGCTACCTCATCAATTGCAATTATCGCGTTGGCAATGGTGACCTTTTTACAAATGGGCAGTGCTTTTGCTCAAACAACATCATTCGATGATGTTCCAACAAGTTACGATTACTATGACGCTGTTGATTACCTTAAGGGTGAGCAGGTTGTTGAAGGTTATGACGATGGAACTTACAAACCTGAAAACACAATGAATCGTGCTGAGTTTGTAAAAATCGTTTTACTTTCTTCTGGAGAAGAACCAGGAGGATCTGATTGTTTTCCAGATGTAGCAAACCAATGGTTTGCGCCTTATGTTTGTAAAGCAAAAGACTTAGGACTTGTTCAGGGATATCCTGACGGGAATTTTAAGCCAGAACGTCCAATAAACTTTGTTGAATCCGGAAAAGTTGTTTCAGAAGGATTGGATGTTTATGCGGACGATTCTTATTCTGACGCATGGTATCACAAGTATGTTGAAGGACTGGAGACAGAGGAAGCTATCCCTCCATCGGTTGATACATTTGATCAATACATAAATAGAGGAGAAATGGCCGAAATGATCTGGCGTTTGCAAACAGATCAAGGTGGTGACTCGGGCGAATATGAAGGTCTTAAGGAAGCTACAGAAGCTCAAGTAATGAAGACGGTGGCTTCATGTTCTGAATTAAAAGAGAAGTTTGAAGATTACGGTTCTAATTATTATGGATATGGTGAATATGAAATGATGGATTCAGTGATGACTGGAGGCGGATCTATTGCTCCTGCATCTACAGGAACCCTTACCAAAGCATCAGAAGAAACTGCTGCAGCAGATCCACGAGCAGCTGACGATGGAGATTATTCAACAACTAATCTTCAAGTGGAAGGTGTTGATGAAGCTGACATCGTAAAGACAGATGGAGAGTACATTTATATGGTTAAAGGAGAAACAATAAGAGTTATACAGGCATATCATCCTGATAATATGGTAGAGCTTGATGAGGTGACTTTTGCAGATGACGGATTTACTCCAACAGACATGTATGTTGATGGAGATAAGTTAACTGTACTTGGAACTTCATACTACTCGTATCCTTACCCACTTCGGGATGAGCCAACAGTTGATATAATGCCTTATCCTTACTATGGAGGGAATATCTCAAAAGTGTATGTTTTTGATATCTCAGATAAAGAGAATATTGAAATTTTCCGAAAACTTGAATTCGAGGGAAATTATTCTCAATCACGAAAAGTAGATGAGATGGTTTACATGGTTTTAAATCGTCCTGGATTCTGGGCATATCCTGAACTTATGGATGCCGAAGAAGTAATTCCTCATTATAGAGATACAGACGACGAAGTAGCTAAACCTTTAATTGAATGTGGTGATGTTAAATATATCCCTGCATTTGAATCAGCAAACTACTTGATGGTTGTTGGAATCCCAACTGATTCAAAAACTTCCGAAGTTTCAAAAGAAGTTGTACTTGGATCAAGCGGAAACGTTTACTCTTCACGAGACAACTTATATGTTGCTGCATCTGAATGGAATTACTCATATAGAGGTAGTAATTCAAGCGAATCAACAAATGTTTATAAATTTGAATTAGGGCGAGACGATGTTGAGTTTGCTGGAAAAGGAAAAGTTCCTGGGCGAATTCTAAATCAGTTCTCAATGGATGAAGATGGTGATTACTTTAGAATCGCAACTACTAAAGGGCACGTTTGGGATGATATCCCTTCTGCAAGCAATGTTTATGTTCTTGATGAGGACATGGATATGGTAGGAAAGGTTGAAGGAATTGCACCAGGTGAAGAAATCTACTCAACAAGGTTTATGGGAGATCGTCTTTATATGGTGACTTTCAAAAAGATTGATCCATTCTTTGTAATCGACTTAAGCGATCCAAAATATCCAAATATTCTAGGAAAATTGAAGCTTCCTGGATACAGTGATTATCTACATCCGTATGATGATAATCACATTATTGGGTTTGGAAAAGATACAGCAGAACCAACTGAACAGGAAGAGCTTGATTGGGATCAGGATTTTGCATGGTATCAGGGAATTAAAATCGCAATGTTTGATGTAACTGACGTTGAAAATCCAACACTGATGTTTCAAGAGATAGTAGGGGATAGAGGAACAGATTCACCTCTTCTAAATGACCATAAAGCGTTATTGTTCGATAAGGAGAAGAAACTGTTTGCATTCCCTGTGGCAGTAGCGGAAATTCCGGAAAGCGAAAAGGATCCAGATATGCCTGGAAGCACATATGGAGAATTTGTTTTCCAGGGTGCTTATGTATATCGAGTTGATTTGAACGGCTTTGATTTACAGGCTAAAATCACTCACTGGGACGAAACTGAAGTCGCGGACAAATCAGGATACTACTGGTACGGTCAAAAAGACGTAGAGCGTGTGCTTTACATCGGAGACTATCTATACACAGTTTCAAAAGGAATGGTTAAAGCAAACGACATGACTGACGGATACAGCGAAACAAACTCAGTTGAGGTAGGTGGTGAAGATTACACTAACACCTACTATTACGACTAAATGGTTAGGTAAAACGAAAAAAGTCCTCCAGGAATGGGGGGCTTTTTTTATTCCATTAGTATCTTGCGTAATGAGCAAATGCTTTATTTGCAGCAGCCATCCTGTGAGTATCTTCTTTCTTCTTCATTGCTACCCCTTGGCTTTCTGCTGCGTGCATAACTTCTTGAGCAAGTCGTTCTGCCATTGCAGAACCTTTACCGCTTCTTGCAGCTCCTATGAGCCATCTGAATGCTAGAGTAATTTGTCTGTTAGCGTTAACCTCACGTGGGATCTGATATATAGCTCCACCGATACGCTTAGGTTTTACCTCCATTTGAGGTTTAATATTATCAAGAGCCTTATTAAATATCTTTGTAGGGTCTTCCTTCGTCTTCGTACCAATAATCTCCATTGCATCTTTGAAGATTTTTCGTGCAGTGGTTTTCTTTCCACGTTGCATCACGTAGTTTATGAACTTTTCGTATAATGGGTTTGAATCCTGCGGTATAAAGCTTGCTCTTTTTTGCATATTATTTGTATAACGTTATTATTTCTTAGATGATTTTTTAGAACCGTATTTACTTCGGCTCTGTTGACGACCTTCAACACCTTGTGTGTCTAGTGATCCGCGAATGATATGATATCTAACACCCGGTAAATCCTTTACTCTTCCGCCTCTAATAGTTACTACAGAGTGTTCTTGAAGGTTATGCCCTTCACCTGGAATGTATGCATTAACTTCCATTCCGTTTGTAAGTCTCACACGTGCTACTTTACGTAACGCCGAGTTCGGTTTTTTAGGTGTCATTGTAAACACTTTCACGCATACACCACGTTTTTGTGGACAGTTAATACTAACGTTCCTGTTTTTCAGGGTATTAAAGGTAATTCCCATAGCAGGAGACTTTGTCTTCTTAACGACCTTTTTTCGTGATTTTCTAACTAATTGATTTATTGTTGGCATAACTTATTTAAGTTTATTAGCGACAGTTAAGGTAACGGATTTATAATAGGAATGCAAGGAAAAATTTACCTTATAATTCACCTAATGTTTGGCTACGTTCTACAACGATATTCTCCACAATGTCATCAGGTTGATATTTCCTCATCTCTTTAACAAGATCAGGATTTCGTTTTCGGTAAGTTTCACCTGCAGGAATTAGTTTTCCGATGATAACGTTTTCCTTTAATCCTACGAGTGTATCAAGCTTGTTAGTTGTTGATGCTTCAACAAGAACACGGATTGTTTCCTGGAACGAAGCAGCTGATAGCCAGCTTGAGGTGTATAGAGCAATTCTTGTTAGACCAAGTAGAAGTCTTTCTGTGTGTGCAGGTTCCTTCTTCGCTTTCTTAAGGTCTTTGTTGATGTTATCCAAATTGATTTGATCAACCAGTTCACCTGGGAGGAATTTACTATCTCCAGAATCAAGGATACGTGATTTAGAAAGCATTTGTCTCGCAATGATTTCGATATGCTTATCGTTAATAGTCTGACCTTGAGAAGCATATATACTTTGCACTTCCTGCATGATGTACTTCTGAACAATGTAGATGTCTGTTAACTTCATTAATTCACGTAGATTGAAGTGACCAGAGGTTAGAGCATCACCTTTTTGAACTATAGCTCCACTCTTAACGACAATTGTTTTTCCCTTAGGGATTGTGTAGATTTTTTCAACTGATCCTTCAGAAATTAACTCAACGTACTTTTTCCCTACAGTAAGCACTTTCCCTTCACCTTCAGCCTTGATTGTGCTCTTGTGCTTTGTAGATTTTGCAAGAACCTGTTTCTCTTTGATCTTGTCTCCTTTTTTAACAGCACTGGCCATATTAGGTCCAAGTTCATATTTTGTAATGATTGGCTCAGACGAAGTAATTGTAATATGAGCTGTTCTTCCTTTCTGACTAATTTTAACTTTTCCTCCGATCTCAGAAAGTATTGCTGGAGATTTAGGTGCACGAGCTTCAAATAGTTCTTCAACACGTGTAAGACCTTGTGTGATATCTTTTCCTTCCGCTACACCACCCATATGGAACGTACGCATCGTAAGCTGTGTTCCAGGCTCACCAATACTTTGAGCGGCAATAATACCAACAGCAGTTCCAATATTAACTGTTTTATTGGTTCCAAGATCTTTTCCATAACAACGTACACAAACACCATTAGGAGTTCCGCATGTCATCACAGAGCGTACTTCTACCTCCTCAACAGTACCATCGATGATTCTTTGTAATTCTTCACGTCCGATTTCTGTTCCTGAAGGGATTAGTACTTCTCCTGTTTTAATATCAACGGCATCTTTTATCAAAATTCTACCGTAAATTCTTCTTTCGAATTCTTCACCGATCATTTCACTTTCTTCTCTGGTTACTTTATGAGCATGATTAGATCCGCAGTCGTATTCTTTAATAATGATATCTTGAACCGCATCAACTAAACGACGAGTAAGATAACCCGCTTCCGCTGTTTTAAGCGCTGTATCTGATTTACCTTTACGTCCACCATGTGTTGCAATAAAGTATTCCAAAATTGTAAATCCTTCTTTTAAGTTCGATTTAATTGGAAGTTCGATTGTTTTACCAGCCGGATTAGCAACCAGACCTTTAATACCGCAAAGCTGTGTGATCTGTCCCCAGTTACCACGAGCTCCAGAATTAATCATGTAGTGGATGTGGTTTTCAGCATCAACGTTTTTGATCATTTCGGCAGTAATGTCTGACTTTGTTTGTGACCACACTTTAATAGTGTGTTTATAACGTTCTTCGTCAGTCATTAACCCTTGCTTGTACTGACCTGTGATTTTCTTAACGACTTCAGAAGAATCATCAATGATTTTAGTTTTTGCTTTTGGAACAGTCATGTCTGATGCTGCAATTGAAAGTCCAGATTTTGTAGCAAATTTAAATCCGATTCTTTTAATCTGATCTGCAAGTTTTGCTGTTGTTTCAGTATCAGTTTGTACAAAACAGTCAATAATCAGGGCGCTTAATTTCTTTTTAGTCATCGTATCGTTTAGGAAATCAAGCTTATCAGGAATGAATGAGTTGAAGATAAGTCTTCCAACTGTTGTTTCAACAATTTCATCATCAACGCGAGCTTTAATTGGAGCTTGAATGTGAACGTGTTCAAGTCTGTAGGCAAGAATTGCTTCGTTAATATCGCTGAATACAAGTCCTTCTCCTTTTTTCCCTGGAGTCATTTTTGTTAAGAAATAACATCCAAGTACCATATCTTGTGTTGGAGTAACAATTGGTTCTCCATGAGATGGTTTAAGAAGGTTTCTAGATGATGTAATAAGTTTCTTAGCTTCAGCTTGAGCTTGTTTTGATAAAGGTACATGCACAGCCATCTGATCTCCATCGAAATCCGCGTTGAACGCTGTACAAACGAGTGGGTGAATCTGAATCGCTTTCCCTTCAATTAGTACAGGCTGGAACGCTTGGATACCAAGCCTGTGAAGCGTAGGAGCACGATTTAACAGTACGTAATGATTCTTTGTTACTTCTTCCAGGATATCCCAAACTTCTCTTTTGCTTGCTTGTAGAAGCTTTTCTGCATTCTTAATGTTGTGAGCATATCCGTCTCGAATGAGTCTTCCAATCACAAACGGCTTGAAGAGTTCAAGAGCCATTAGTTTTGGAATACCACATTGGTGAAGTTTAAGTTGTGGTCCAACCACAATTACTGAACGTCCTGAGTAGTCCACACGTTTACCAAGTAGGTTTTGTCTGAATCGTCCCTGCTTACCTTTAAGCATGTCAGATAGAGACCTTAGTTTTCGCTTATCTCCTGAGTTAAACACAGTCTTTCCTTGTCTTGCACTGTTGTTAAGAAGTGTATCAACAGCTTCTTGAAGCATACGTTTTTCATTTCTGCAGATTACTTCAGGAGCTCCAATCGCTATAAGTCTTTTTAGACGATTATTTCTATTAATTACACGTCTGTATAGATCGTTAAGATCTGATGCTGCGAAACGTCCTCCATCAAGTTGCACCATTGGACGTAAATCCGGTGGAATAACTGGAAGAACTGTTAGAACCATCCATTCTGGTTTAATTGCAGCCTTATGAAGACTTCCGCATAGCTTGATTCTCTTAATAATCTTTTTTTGCTTTTGCCCTGAAGATTTTGTTAGATCTTCTTCAAGAGTCACAAGCATTTTTTCAAGATCGATGTTGTGAATAATTTCACGGATAGATTCAGCACCTGTTCCTGCTTTAAATACATGTCCAAATTTCATTGATAGGTTTCTGTATTCAAGTTCAGAATATACATTTCCAATTTTCAAGTTAGCGAGTTCATCTTTTGCTGTTGAATGTTGTTCATCAAGCTCTTCAATTTTCTTTGCGTATTCTTTTTCTAATGCTGTCATTGTCGTTGCTTTAACTTTGTCAGCCTTAGCTTTTTCAACAGAGGCTTTAGCATCATCCTGGATTTTTTTACGATGCTGTTTGTACTCTTCAGCAAGTTGTGCTTTTGCTTCTTCCTTCGCGTTATCGTCAGCAGTAATAACGATATAAGCAGCAAAGTAAACTACCTGTTCGATTGTTTTAATTGGAAGGTCCAAAAGAAGCCCGATTCTACTTGGAGTAGAACGTAGAAACCAGATGTGAGTAACTGGTACTGCTAATTTAATGTGACCCATTCGCTCTCTTCTAACTGATGATCTTGTTACTTCGACTCCACATTTTTCACAAATTACACCTTTGTATCTAATTCTCTTGTACTTTCCACAATAACATTCCCAGTTTTTGGTTGGTCCGAAGATCTTTTCACAGAAAAGCCCTTCCCGCTCAGGTTTCTGGGTACGATAGTTAATCGTTTCAGGTTTCTTTACTTCGCCATGCGACCATGACAGTATGGCTTCCGGAGAAGCAACTGATAACGAAATTGAATCGAAGGTATCTATTGTGTGAGAACGTTTTTGTTGTGCTGACATATATAATTAGTTAGTTATGTATATTATATAAAGTTGAATAATTGACCGATGAATAAGATGTAGAGGATTAAATAAAGAGCCCCTTCAAAATTGTAAAATTTCTTTTCGATTCCTGAGAATACAAGGAATACTGTTGAAATAATAAAGAACGGGATACCAATATGTAAAACACTGTCTGGCACTGGAAGGTCTGAAATAAGGCCTGAAACACCCATTACCATAAATCCATTGAAGATGTTGGATCCGAGTACGTTTCCAAGTGCCATTTCGAAATTCCCCTTTTTTGCTGCTGTTATAGAAACAAGAAGTTCAGGTAAAGATGTTCCAACAGCAACGGCTGTAATTGCAACTATAGCGGTATCAAGTTTAAGGAAGCCTGCAATTGAAATTACAGAATCGATTGTAAAGTTCGCACTTACATAAAGAGCAGCCGAGGCTAAAGCAATCATTCCGAGGTAATACCATTTGAATTTTGGCTTTTTCCCGCCATCCATTATTTTAAGCAATTTTTTTTCTTTTTCTGCTAAGCCCTCTTTGTGTTGCGAGATGTTATATAGGACGTAGATTATGAATCCGATGATAGAAAGGACAGCTTCTGGAAAATTAAATACGCCATCCTGCATTGTTAGGACCAAAATTGCTCCAGAGCCTACCAACAAAGGAAGGTCGAGCCTAATAATGCTTCTACTTACTTCTACTTTTTTTGCAATTATTGTAGTAATACCAACTACAAGAAGGATGTTTGCAATGTTTGATCCGATAACATTACCGGCTACAAACCCTGCTTCACCTTTAGTGATTGAGAAAATCGATGTAACCAGTTCCGGCAATGAAGTGCCGGCACTGATAATAGTTACACCAACTATGAATTGAGGTACGCCAAGCGATAACCCTATCTTTTCTGAGTATCGCACAAAATAATCTGATGACTTAATCAGAAAGAACAGTGCGGCTGCAAAGACAATGATAGTTGTGAATAATTCAGTTGGCAAAGTTTGGCGTGGTTATTAAGTTTTTTTAGAGACCAAGGTCTGCATCAATATTGATTCCACCTTCTTTTTTCTCCTCTTCTTTTTCTTCTACTGGTTCTTCCTCAGGAGCTTCTTCTTCTTTAGCTTCTGGTTCCGGTTTTTCAGCAGGTTTTTCTTTTTTCGGAGCTTCTTCTGGAGCAGATTCGTTATGAGCCACCATTCCTCCACCTTCATCAACCTGAGGGATGTAATCTTCACCTTCTTCACCCTTAGGTCTTTTTTCAAGCATGATCATGTCTTGAGCAACAACTTCAGTTCGGAATTTTCGAACACCTTCTGGAGTATCCCAGCTTCGTGTTTTTAGATAACCTTCGATGTAAACAAGTTTCCCTTTTTTTAGGTATTTGCTGCAGATTTCTGCAAGTCTAGCCCACGCAACAATGTCATGGTATTCAGCTAAGCTGTGTTTGTCAGAATCTTTTGTGATCCATTCACGGTTTGTTGCGATGCAGAATGTAGTTACCATCTGCCCATTTGCTGTTTGCCTCATCTCTGGGTCCCTTGTAAGGTTTCCAACCAGGATGACTTTGTTTACGCTTCTCATTCTCCTAATGGTTAGTAATAAAAATAATAGTAATTAAAATTTAAGCGGCAAGATCTTTTTCCACTTTTCCTTCACTAAGTTCAACTGCAGCAGTTTCTGTTAAATTAACATCAGTTTGTGCAGGAACGGTATCAACTACCTGTGAACTCAGTTTTTTAGCTACTTCAGGATCTACTTCTTCACGTTCTTCGTTTCCTTCCTTAAGAATTGCTTTTTCATCCTCGCCTTCAAGCTTTTTAGAGTTTCCAAGATTTACATTCAAACATAAACTTTGTAACTCCTTCACAAGAACGTTGAAACTTTCCGGAGTTCTTGGCTTTCGAATCTGTTCTCCTTTAACAATTGATTCGTAAGCTTTCGCTCTTCCGTATACATCATCAGATTTAATTGTGAGCATTTCCTGCAGTGTATGAGACGCACCGTAAGCCTCGAGCGCCCATACCTCCATTTCTCCAAAACGCTGACCACCATGTTGAGCTTTACCTCCGAGAGGCTGCTGAGTAACAAGAGAGTATGGTCCCACACTTCGAGCATGGATTTTATCTTCAATCAAATGCGATAGCTTCATAATATAAGTTATCCCAACTGTAGTTTCGTGATCGAAAGGTTCTCCTGTTCGTCCATCATATAACTGAATCTTTCCTTCTTCAGGAAGGCCAGCTTTCTTTAGTTGGCGAGTAACTTCTTCAGTTCCCATACCGTTTAACGCAGGTGTAGCAACTTTGATATTTAGTTTTGAAGCTGCCCATCCAACGTGAGTTTCAAGAATCTGTCCTATATTCATACGACTTGATACACCAAGTGGATTTAGGATGATATCAACTGGAGTTCCATCAGGAAGGAATGGCATATCCTCTTGTGGGACGATAACTGAGATCACACCTTTATTTCCGTGTCGTCCAGCAACTTTATCACCAACAGAGATCTTTCTTGTTTGAGCAACTGCTACTCTAATTTGCTTGTTAACACCTGTAGGCAGTTCGTCTCCGTTTTTTCGTGTGAACAATTGAACTCCAACGACCTTTCCTCCTTCACCACCTGGTAAACGAAGCGATGTGTCTTTTACGTCACGCGCTTTATCTCCAAAGATTGCTCGAAGTAGGCGTTCTTCCGCAGTTAGTTCAGTTTCACCTTTTGGCGTGATTTTACCAACAAGGATATCACCTTCTCTAACGTGCGCACCAATTCGAACGATACCGTCTTCATCAAGATCTTTTAATTTATTTTCACCGACATTTGGAATGTCTCGAGTGATAATTTCAGGTCCGAGTTTTGTATCTCGAACGTCAATTGTAAAGTTTTCAATATGTACTGAATCGTATTCACCATCTCTTACAAGTCGGTCAGAAATAATTACCGCATCTTCAAAGTTATAACCTTGCCAAGCCATGTATGCTACAAGAAGGTTTTTACCTAGAGCGAGTTCTCCCTGATCGGTAGATGCACCGTCAGCAAGAACCTGACCTTTTTTAACTTTGTCTCCGGTATTTACAACTGCACGTTGATGGATTGCAGTAGCCTGATTAGATCTTTGATAAACATGTAATTCATAAGTTACCTTACGACCATTTTTATAGATCACTGTGATTTCATCTGCATCAACATAAGACACAGTTCCATCATCTTCAGCAAGAACTACCTGTCCTGAACTTTTAGCTGCGACTTCTTCCATACCTGTTCCAACAACAGGGGCGCTAGGACTGATCAAAGAAACGGCTTGTCGTTGCATGTTCGATCCCATTGAAGCACGAGTGTTATCATCATGCTCAAGGAATGGAATTAACGATGTTGTAATAGAAATGATCTGTTTAGGAGAGATATCAATATGGGTGACATCATCAACATGAGCCATTTCCGCTTCTCCATTATTACGTGCAGCAACACGAGTGGTTTTAAGCTCATCAGTTTTGTCATCGATCTCTGTATTAGCCTGAGCAATGGTTAATTTCTTTTCTTCGTCCGCATCGTAATATTTTATGTTTCCAGCAACGTAAGGACGAACTTTGATTTCACTTTTCTTCACTTTTTCGATTTCCTTTGCCTGTTTTTCATCAATCTTTTCGCCTGCCTTAACAATTACTTTTTTGCGTGCGTTAGAAATTGATTCAGCAGCAGTTCTTCCAATAAGATTGCCGGCTTTATTTTTTACATGACGAGAAATTTCGATAAACGGAGTTTCAATAAATCCGTATTCGTTAACACGCCCGAAGGAAGCAAGATGCACTACAAGTCCAATGTTTGGTCCTTCCGGTGTTGCAATAGGGCAGATTCTTCCGTAGTGAGATGTATGTACATCACGAACATCAAACGAAGCTCTTTCGCGTGAAAGTCCTCCAGGTCCCATAGCAGATAGACGTCTTTTGTGAGCAAGCTCAGCGAGTGGATTTGTTTGATCCATGAACTGAGAAAGCTGAGAACTCGCGAAGAATTCTCGAAGCGCTGCAGTAATTGGACGTGAATTGATAAGCTGTGTTGGAGTGATTGTATCAATATCCATTACAGTCATACGATCTTTTGCGATTCTATCTGTTCGTAAGAGACCTACACGGAACTTGTTCTGAACAAGTTCTCCAACCGCTCTTACACGACGATTACTTAAGTGATCGATATCATCTGGTTTCATTTCTCCATTATTCAAGGTAACCAGATACTTTAATATATAAACAAGATCATCAACTTGGAATGTATGATATTTTTTCTTGTTTGGAGTATCTAGTTCAAAACGTTTGTTTAGTTTGTATCTTGCAACTGGCCCCATGTCATATTTTCTATAGTCAAAGAACATTGAGTGGATCAGTGCTTTTGCGTTTTCAGGAGTAGCCAAATCACCAGGACGAATTTTCCTGTAGATACTTTGATATGCTTCTTCAACAGTTTTTGATGGATCCTTCTCTAATGTGTTCAGGATGTAATCATGTTCTACATCAAGTGTTACATTTTTGAATATATCAAGGATCTCTTTATCTTTTTCGAAACCAAAAACTCTTAGTAGTGCAGAAATAGGAATTTTACGTTTTCTATCAATCTTTACTGTGATAATTCCTTTTTTGTCAGTTTCAATTTCCAGCCATGCTCCACGTTTTGGAATGATTTTTGCACTGTGCATTCCTGGTGCAGCAGAATTTTCTGAGAAGAACACACCTGGAGATCTTACGATCTGACTTACAACTACACGTTCGATACCATTTATAATGAAAGTCCCACGACCTGTCATTAAAGGTATGCTTCCAAGGAATACGTCTTGCTCTTTAATTTCACCTGTCTCTTTGTTGATCAACTGAACATGAACTTTTAAAGGAGCTTCAAAAGTTAAATTCTTCGTTTTGGCTTGTTCAGGATTGTATTTTGGTTCACCAATAGCATGTTCAAGAAAATGAAGTTCAAGTTTCTTTCCTGAGAAATCTGTAATAGGAGAAACCTCATCCAAAAGTTCACGTAGTCCCTCTTCCAAGAACCACTTGTATGATAGCAGCTGAACTTCAATAAGTGGTGGAAGCCCAATGTCTGCATCACGCTGAGGAGAGAAATAGGTTCTCTGCGCTGTCTTAACTACTGGAGCAGAAATCTTTTCAATAAATGGAGCCATCGAGAAAGCATCACCTTCAATCATAGTTTTCTTCTTCCTTAGACTTACTCTTTTTGCTGGTTTTACTTCTTCTTTCTTTGTTGGGGCTGCTTTAATTGGCGCTACCTTTTTGGTAACCTTAGCAACTTCTTTTTTCTTCACAACTTTCTTCACAACCTTTTTAGGAGCTGTTTTTTTCGGAGCAGCCTTTTTTACAGTTTTTGCAGCTTTTTTGGTTGCAGCAGGCTTTGCCTTTTTAGTAGCTTTTGCTAATTTTGGCTTGACAGAAGCCTTAACTTGTTTTTTGGCTGGCTTTTTCACAGCCTTATTTTTGGAAGATGATTTAGAAGGCATAATAAAAATTAAGTAACGGAATATGGCTTTAAAATGCGCTATCTCTCACAACTCATTCGTAAATCCCCTGGGTAATGAAAAAGGGGGGTTTCTCTGACAGCAAAGTCATTCTATTTATTTTCGAGTTGTTGTCAAGAAAATTCGCCACCTTGTTGACAAATGCCATAAATTCGTTATAGTTGTCGTCTGGATTCGAAACTTGCTATTGAGGGGGGACCTCAATGAGAAGGGAGATCAGAATGCGTTGTGTATTGTTCGTTTACAACCTTGGTAGAAAGCTCACGTTGAGCGAAATCCAAGAGCGGGAGAAGTTCCTAAGTGAGGAGATCGTTCACATTATGTATAGGATGCCCTCGGATGAAGATCTTGCGGCTCTGATTGCCATGAGGTATGGCTTTGTCAGCGTTATCGAGATTCTCAGGGACGACCCTACCGGACTATCTGGATTGCAGGAAGCCCGGGAGGCTACAATCGTGCATCAGCGCATCATTTACGCTGATGATGACGGTGTCATACACGATGTGCCTCTTGATGTGAATTTGGAAGAAGGCGCAGATCGTTAGGGCGCCTAGATTCGAAACTTGCCATGGGGGATAAGGCCCTCAATGAGGAGGAAGACCAGAATGTGTACAGTGCTTGAGTACAATCTCGGTAGAGAGCTCTTCAGGAGAGAAGTCCTGGAGCTAGAGAGATTTCTGGACGAACCGGTCACGAGTGTCATCTACAAGATGCCTTCGGACGGAGAGCTCGCCGCCTTGCTGCTGAACGACGATGATTGCAGGGGATGCGACGTTGTCGAGATCAACAGAAGTAGCTCGGACGGGCTTAGCGGTCTACAGATGGCTCGAAAGCTCGGATCTGTGAAGCAGCGTTTCGTCTGCGCCGGCGTTCACGGAATCGTGGGCGACCTGCTCGATACTGCAGATCTGGAAGATGCAGATTCCCGTGAGGCCATCCGCGTCGGCTGCTGCTGAACACACAACCAAAAGCCCGCTGGTCATCGTACCTGCGGCATGGGCGCTTGAAACGGGCGCCCTTTTTCTCACGATACGGTTCCGCTCATTTTGTTCGCTTCAATGTATCGTTCAAAAACATCCGCATCCAAAAAGGTTGGGACATGGATATCAATCTTAATGCAAATACATGCTTTATTAAGAAATTTTAGCGTTTGTGAAATATTTGTCGTAATACTCTTTCATCTCTTTCAAATGCTTAAGTAGCTTTTCATCATTACCAGCTTCAAGGAATTTTGGATTAACCTTCATTGAAATTGTTCCTGGGAATTCGTCTTGCTTTAGCTTTGTTAAAAAGCTTTCAAGTGGAAGAATTCCATCATCAGGAAGATAATACTTCTTTGAACCTTTAACATTTGATATGTGAATGTGAACCAGATATTTTTCAAGTGTTTTGTAAACACGCATTAGATCCTGGCGTTTTGTCGCGATTCTTGTTGTGTCGATACATGCATGTTTAAACTTTTTCATTTCCACAATGTTGTTCATCGCATGTTTTGGAATGATTCCAAGGATAAGATCCGCAGGAGCGTTCTCAAGCGCGATCGAAATATTTTCCTTAGCGCGAATTTTTGGAACTTTATTTTTAAGCCATGAAGTCTGCCCGAAATTCAAAATCTTTGGTGGCTGAATAATAATCACTTTGCTATGAATTTTCTTTGCCATTTCAATAGTTTTATCCAAACGTTTTGGAGTTGCATCAGGCAGTTGAACCGAAAGAATAGGAAGTCCGTATTCAGACGATAGACTCTTAATATAATCAGCATTATGAGTGTCGTAGTTCTTATCTTCTATATATAGGTCAATTCCGTCGTATCCAGCTTCCTTTGCAAACTGAAAGATGCGGTTTAGTCCGTACCCATGTAATGAATCTGTTGATAACGCAAGCATACTAATTTATTTAAATGTTCATGTTATTTTAACACAAAAAGGCATGTTCTGGCAACCACTTAGGGGTTTACAAAATTAAAGTGTTTAGCATGAGTTTAAGTGCGCTCAATCTTCTCTTTTACTCCCATATAAGGCCTTAGAGCCGCTGGAATCTCAACGCTTCCATCTTTTTGCTGATAATTCTCAAGGATTGCAACGAATATTCTTGCCATTGCCATTCCTGTTCCGTTTAAAGTATGAACGTATTCTTTTTTCCCATCAGCATTTTTAAATCGAATCTTACTTCGTCGTGCCTGATAAGTTGTTGTATTTGAACAGCTAGTAATCTCTCTGTATTTTCCTTGAGTTGGAACCCATGCTTCAATATCGAGCTTCTTTGCTGCCGGATTTCCAAGATCTCCACCACACACGTTTACAAGTTGGTATGGCAGACCTAATCCTTGAACTAGTTCTTCCTCGATGCTCACAAGAAGTTCATGCTCTTCTTTCGATTTATCTGGATGCACAAACGAGAACATCTCGATTTTATCAAACTGATGAACGCGAATAATTCCATGAGTATCTTTTCCGTAACTTCCTGCTTCTCGTCTAAAACAAGGTGAAAATGCAACATACCGAAGTGGCAAATCTTTCTCGTCAATAATCTCGTCATAGTGAAGCATGCATAAAGGAACTTCACCTGTTCCAATTAAATATAAGTCGTCTTCTTCTGGATTCACTGAATAAATTTCGTTTTTTTCAGCAGGGAAAAATCCTGTTCCAAGCATCGCATGTTCGCGAACAAGTATTGGTGGCAGAATTGGTCTGAATCCTTTTGGTGTGATTTTGCTTAAAGCGTATTGAATAAGCGCAAATTCAAGCAAAACAAGGTCGTTTTTTACATAGTAAAATCGAGCTCCAGAAGTAACGGCACCTTTCTCAAGATCAAGTAAATCCAAATCTTTTCCAATGGCCACGTGATCTTTCGGTTCAAAATCGAATTTAGTAGGATCAAGATGTGTCTTTATAATCTGATTATCCTGATCGTCCATTCCTTCAGGAACATCTTCCAGAGGTGGATTTGGGACTTGCAAAGCAAGATCACTCAACACTTCATATATATCATCTAATTCTTGTTCTTTAATTTTCAAATCTTCTTTTAATTTTTTCATTTCTGTTAATAATTCTTCTTGTTCTGAAGCAGATCTTTCTTTAAATTTTTTAGAAACAGCATTTTGCTTGGTTCTAAGTTCGTCTACTTCTGCAATTAAAGCTCTACGTTCGTTAGCAGTTTGAACAAGTTTATCAATATCAACATCTACGCGTTTTTTTCTGCAACCTTCTTTAACAAGGTCGATATTCTCAACAATAAATTTAAGATCGAGCATTTTTGTAAGTTAAATAGTCTCTATCTTTATAGATGATGGAGGGGTGATTGTAAACTATTCTTTTTTCTGCGTAACAACAATAAATTCGTACATTGTCACAAATAAAACTACTATTAAAGGTCCGTATATAATTCCGATAGATCCAAATGCGTTTATTCCTCCAACGATTGCCAAAAATACAAGCACTGGATGAACAGCAATTTTTTCATCAACAAGTTTTGGCTTGATGATGCTTTGAATCGCGATGATTTCAATAACTACGTAATATGCGAGTACAAATAGCGCAGTGTATCCCCCCGCAAGGAAATACACGATGATTGCGCCAAGTGCATACACAACAAAAGATCCTATTGTTGGAATGAGGGAGAGTAATGCTGCCAGGATAGCCCATATAAGTGCTCCTGGGATGTTGAAAAATGTAAATCCAATGAATGCTAAGATTCCCGAAAGACACGCTGAAATCACATTTCCTACAAAAACTGTTTTTGAAACATGTTTGAATTTTTTGAATAATTTTTCGTTTTGGTTTGCGCTAAATGGAGCTATTCTCTTTAAGTTCTTCAGTAATTTTTCTGAATCGATAAGGAAGAAGATGTACATAAACAGGAATACAAAAAACAGGAATATAAACTGAGCTACATTTGCTCCTATATTGGTCGTCATTCCATATATAACGTTTCCTGCATTTTGAAGAATACTTTGAAGTCCATCTTTGATTTGGTCTATATCAAGCGTAAATCCAAATATGCTGAAATCCGAGAAGTTGTCGAAAAACTCCCAGAATGCTTCTTGATCAAATGTTTGAACAAACGCGAGTGCTTCTTTTGCAATTAATCCTATTAATAGTGCGAGTGGGGTGAATATGAAAATCAGTGTTATTAAAAGAACAAGAACCGCTGATATAACTTTTGGGATTTTAAGCTTTTGAGTAAAGAATTTCATTAACGGGTAAAAGCTGATTGTGAAAATGAGCGCGAATACAATGCTCGACAAATATGGCCATACAATTAATCCAAAAAGGAATGCAAAAATGGCTAGAATAAGATATTTAATGCTTGTGTGTACTGTTGTCATAATTTATATATTAAGAAAAGACTGTTCCAATCCATCCTCCAACAAAATTCGTTACTGCAATAACAAGGACTCCAATTGCCATATGTTCTGCGACCGCTTTCCATGGATTCCCTTTTTGCTGGCTTGCTATGTAATAACTAAAAACAGCAAGTGCAAAAAGTCCCCATGCGATACTTACAATAATGGCTGTATTAAGGTCAAATAAAAGCACAGGCACAAGGAATGTTAACGCGAAAAGTAGTTTGGCAAAAAAAGTTGCTGCCGTTGAAGTCCATACTTCCTTTGCAGTATGAACATTCTCCGCTTCTTCAGAAATATGAATTCCAAGTGAATCTGAAAATGCATCTGCAATAGCGATTGTTAAAATTCCTCCAATCACAACTAATTTTGAAGAAGTTCCTGCGTTTAAACCAACAATAAGTCCGAGAGTTGTTATTATGGCTGAAGTAAGGCCAAAACTTATACCTACTTTTAGTGAATGGTCCATCCGAAGTTCTTTTAAAGGATTTCTAAAATCATTTTACAAGTTATTGATTCAGAATGACACAAATAAATTCAAAGGTTAAAGGTTCTGTAAAATATTATAGTCAACTTTAGATAGGTGATCTACAACCAAATCTGCTTTTGATAAATCTTGTGGAGTACGATGAGGGCTTGAAATTCCAATACACTTCATTTCAGCTGCTTTTGCTGCTGCTATGCCGTTCATTGCATCTTCAATTACAACGCACTGTTCAGGGGTCATGTTAATCTGTTTTGCTGCTTCCAGAAATACATCCGGAGCAGGCTTTCCTTTAGGAACCTCTTCGCCACTTACCAATTTTGTGAAATACTTCTCGAGTTCAAATTTCTTCACAACGACCTCTATATTTTTCATGCATGCAGATGAGGCGACCACAAGAGTCATGCTGTTTTCATGCAGATTTTTGATAAGATCAACAACCCCAGGCATTGGATATTGATCATTATATTCTTCTAGATGGCTTAAATAGTTAGACTGCTCCATTTCTACCAGTTCTTTGACTGAATGAGGTGTATCGTGGTTGCTCTTAATGCCTTGCCACATGCCCTCGCTGGTAGTTCCAACATATGATTGGTGTTCTTCGTCCGTTACATTCATGCCAAGCTTTTTAAAAAGCTCTTTTTCCTGCGCTTGCCTTACTGGTTCGCTATCAATAATTACCCCATCCATATCAAATAATACTGCTTTGTACATATCGTAAATTCGTTAAAAAATTGCCTACATACTTTAAGGGAATTTTTGGAAAATTGGAAGCTATACATTTGCAATACTTTTTCCAATCCAAACCAGGAACATCCAGGCTCCAAATGAAAGAAGTCCAACTACAATAACAATACTCACAATTGCTGTTTTCAGGCTCTTGCCAAAGTAACCTATAATTGTTCCAAAAATAGTCCATGAAGCGATAAGAACTACCGCATAACTATACACAGAAGAAGGAACTCCAAAGTAGTGCACAAGCGTAGCAGGGAACTCAAGAACATACACTCCGAGCGAGAATAAACCGAGATCGAGAATAACAGTGTGTCTTATCAAAAGAATCACACCAAACAGAGCGCCGGCTAAGGCACCTATAAGCATACGTTTTTTTGCACTTTTAGAGAGGTTCATATTTTCTTCCAGTTGTGTTTAACATACAATAAATAATCGATACTTGCAACAACTGAGACAACAAATGTAGCATATAGCGAGTATTTTACGAAATCAATTTGTTCCATAATCATAAATGCCAGGCAGACAACCTGGAATAGGGTTGTGATTTTGCCTGAGATTTGGGCTTTTAGAACCTTAGTGTTGAACTTAAGAATGATGGCAGTTAGCCCCATTAACGAAGTTGTGATATCTCTCAACATAAACATTACGAGGAAAGGAATCGCCAGTTCGAGTTTAATGAAATAAAAGACGAAAATTATAAAAACGAAAAGTCTGTCGAATACGGCATCCAAAATAGCGCCGAGTCTTGAGACTTGTTTCCATCTACGTGCAAGATAACCGTCTAGTATATCCAGAAATAGAGTAAAAAAAAGTAATCCAACCGCAAGAGTCTTGTTCGGGACAAGAATAATTATTAGAGCAAAAGGAAGCCTTAGAATGCTCAGGATATTTGGTATTGTGAAGATTTTTGTCTTTATCCTTGCCAACGTTTAAGTTTAGGAATGATACTGTTTGCCATTGCTCTTGCTTCATCCTCTTGCATGCCCATTTGACTCACAGCCAATTGAACAATCTTTTCAATTTTATCTTCCATGGAAATTCCTGCATCAGTAAAATCACCGTCTTGATAGCAGAATTTACAATATTCTTCATTTTTGCTTCCATCCTCATTTGTTCCATGATGCGCATCTTCTTTAAGTGGCATTCCACAGCTTTGGCACATAGGCCCCATATCTTCCATAATTTAAAAGTTTAATAATATTTATTGCTTAACGGATTATATCATAATTCTGCAAATATCAATTGCGCTCTTTACAAAAATAGTAAACAATGTATAGTGCGCTCTTATTCATCAATAAAATATATGGATAACCGAGTTCGTGAAGCCCTACGTAGTGGAAAAATTAATCTTCTTGGAAGAGTCTCTGATGAAGATCAGGAGACTATTGATCGTATTGGCGATGAAATTGAAGGAGTGTGGGCGGGGGTAGATGCAGTTTTAAAGGCACTATCTGAAGAAGAAGAGCCAGTTGGAATTGGTGAGCAATTTAGAGAAATTTATGAATCGGTGGCTAAGGCGTATGTGAGGTATAGAAAAGAAAATCCTGGAGAAAGGCTACGGTATGGGCCATCTCGATTTTTAGAAGAAATGATGAAGATGGGAAGATTGTTTGCAAAGCATGGGATTAGTGTTAATGCAGATGTACTTCGCAATACAATGACTTACCATGGATACGCATATTGGAGAGATTTTTTCGAATCTGATGAGTGCAAACCTTTTAAAGATAGTCCTTGGGTAATTCGGCGTACAATATTAAGACACCCGCGTGATTGTAGAGAATTTCTTGCGACTGCGGCTCAAAATGCTCAAGCAACTTTAAATAAGAATGGAAACGTTAGGCCCGGGGAGGCAATGGCGGCAGAGATTAATCGTCCTCGCATAGGTTCAGATTTGTTTTTGGAAGGTGTTGATAGGGAAGTACAAGAATTGTCAGAAGACCCTCGAATAAATCCGTTGATAAGAGGTAAAAAATGGCTTTTAAGAAGGGCGGCACGAAAAAACACACAAGATCCAATAGGATATTTGATTGAAGTTTGGGAAAAGTTTGACGCAATAATGCACAATAAAGAATTTGAAGAATTTTGGAGTTCGAAAAGTAACTTACTTAAAGTTGCTGCAGATTATGATGATCCTGAAGAATTTTTAAGAAATGCCAAAACTAAAATGGATGCAATATTGGAAGAAGAAGAGTTCTCGCAGTTCTTTGCTGAAAACCTTCTTTGGATTGTACGCAAGGCAGTATTGTTATCTCCAAGAAAGGCACGAAAGTTTTTAAGATCACTTCTTGCTGAGCAAATAACGATATTAGATGAAGTTGAGTTTGAGTATCTACAAGATGCTCCTGAAGAAGTCTTGTATGCTGCAGGATTGTATCCAAAGGATCCTAGGCCTTATTTAAGAAAAATGAATGCAGAGGCGGCATAACTAAAAAATCTCTTTCAAATTTATCTGATTTACGATATATTGATGTTGATCGATATGTAATTTATTGTCATGGTTGATTGTTGTCCCAAAAGTTGGCTAAAATTTTTTAAAGCTATATGTGACGAACATCGTCAAAAAATACTTGAGCTTTTGCATCATCATGAAAAACTGAACGCGAGCGAAATTGTTAAGAAGCTCAAACTTTCGCAGCCTACGGTCTCTCATCATTTAAAGATTCTTGTTGAATCAGATACGATAAAATCCGTAAAAAAAGGAAAGGAAGTCTTCTATACACTATCAAAGAATCACATATCTAAATGCTGCCATGGCTTTATGGAGCATTTTACGAAAAAGAAGAAATAACGTATTGACACATTTAAATCTATCGATGTATACTAGGGGTGATTTATTCATAACCCCCTTATTATGTTTTGTGGACACGGTCATGGGGACCACAAGGAGTTCTTTAAGGACATCAAACACGACATGGTGAACGAAGGAGACAAACTTGTTATCACTATTTCAGGCGACAAGGACAAACTCGCTAAGATCGAAAAGAAGATTAAAGCGTTTCACACACTTTGTTGCGGAGACGACTGTTGCTAGTAGAATTGGGGAAGGCGAGGAGATATTAATCCTCGCCTTTTCTTGTTAGTTGTCCGTCGGTGTATTTCACCTCAATTTTCAAATCTCTACATATCTCACTATATCTACTAGCCATTGGTTTTCCTTCCATGTCCTCTTCGCAATAGATTGCATATTGCTCTTCAAGACCTGTGTCTGTAATATCAATCGATTTTAAATGTATTTCTGTTTCGCCTGCTTCAATATCAAGATATTCTAAGTTATTCATTGCAGGTGGGTGTACAAATTTATATTCGCTATCATGATGAGCTATAAGATAATACGTTCCAATCGCAGGCATAGGACGCTCTAAAGAGTCTTGAACAAATAGCTCTTTATTGCCGTCATTATCAGCGTCAACGACTTTATAATCTCTTAAAAATCGAAGTACCTCCGAGTTTGAGTTTGGAAAAGCATCTTCTTTTACGACTTGCCACTTATTATCTTCAAGCGCAATTACAAGTAGATGTTCACTATCAACAGTTTGGTCCTGCCAAACTACATTTTCACTTTTGTAATAAAGTATTTTTTCATTAACACCATCTCCGTTGAAGTCTGCTTCATCAACAGAAACATCTTCTGCGTTGTGTGTAGTAAATGAAGCTGCATCGAATTCAGCTGGTGTTGTTTCGGTGATTGGCTCTGCAATTGGTTCTGTTTGGGCGCATCCATTAAAATTGAGAATTACAAGAAGTCCCATCAGGGCGAGAATAAGATTTTTCATGGTTGATTGGTTAAATATTGTTACCTCTATTAACAATAACAAACTTAATTGAAAAAGTTGCGGTTTTTGGAAAAGCGGGACCCCTCTCAGTCCCGCTCTTCCATATATCCTTAAACCCTTGTCGAATTTTTAGTTATTCCATACATGCAGCAATGTAATGTGTGTTTTGCACAGCGGCCTTTGCCAAAGCAATGTTGTAGCTGGTTAGGCTAATCATTATGAATGTTGATACTATTCCAAGAGCGAAAAATATTTTCATGGTGGATGTGTTTATTAATATGCCTTCACTTTCAATAACACACCGTTTTAGAAAAGTTGCGGTTTTTATTTTTCCAGAAGAGGATTATACATCATAATCGCATGGTTCTCTGCGATAACCTCTTCTTTTTCTATTTTGTTTGTATGCTTGTTAATTGTCTTGCGGCAGATTTTGTTATTCCTTGTATATCCGCCCCAAGGTTCACTTTCAATCTTATGATCTTGTTCAAAAATTTCATATTTAACGTTAATTGGTTTGTCAGACAGCCATTTCCCAACCAAATGAGTTTCAGTGATTTCAAGATGAAGCTGGAATTTCTGGTGCGTATTATTCTTTATTTGAAGATCTATATTTGGATATCCGCAAGTTGCACCACTCCCAAAAGGCTGATTCCTTTTGACATCCGGGAAGACATCGTAGCTGTGACGCCAACGTTCAATAACAGATAGAGGAGTGTGAAGCGTCATCCAAAAAATAAGATTTGATAACTGGCAAATTCCTCCACCTATTCCGGATTTAACGGTTCCATCGTGTAGGATCATTCCTTTTAGATAGCCTTTGTGTTTGGTAGGTCTTCCTATAAGACGCCAGTAAGAAAATATTTGTTCTGGTTCAATAATAAGCCCGTTCATTTTCTTTATAGCGATTTTGAGATTTTGAATTTTGTTTTGTTGAAGCTGCATTTGGACATTCTTCAGCTTTCTAAGCAGGACGGTTTTGTGGGTGAAAATTTCATTTGGAAAGAGCGGCTTTCTTTTGTTTGTCGCAAACTTATTTCCAGACAAGTACCAGTAATAATATCTCTTGATTGTGTAGTAAATCTTTCCAGACAACAATCTCAGTTTCGATCTTTTCTTGGGTTTCTGCATGTTTAAATTTTAGATTCCACCTGGGTGGAATCCCAGTTTCTAATATTTTTCCAAAAGAGTCAATTCCTGCTGCCTTTTCTGCTAAAGTGCTTTTTTGTCAAATTTTCTACATTGAAAACCTAAATAAAGTGGCATATGAATAACGAATTTGTTTATTGTTGATGATTGCAAAAAGTGTTGGAATCATTATAAAAACCTAATAAGTTTGTTAAATTTTTTGACAGCAATAAGGTATAAAGTAGACTTTTTTTGCGAAAGAAGAGTTTTCGTAAATGGCCTTAATTGAGCCAGCCCTTCATGATCCCCACAGCGATAGGGTCCTGATCTTTAACATTCTGTGTCTGGGGAGCACGGAGACAAGAGAAAGAGGAGCGAGAGATGAATTACAGAACTTTGTTGACGGGGTTGGTGGCGTTGATGTTTGTGGGTTGTCCTGTTACACCAAAGCCGGACGTTAGGGAGCCGGTGGTTGTACGAGAACGACCAAAACCCAAGCTTCCGCCCATTCCGGCGAAGCTGGTGTGGAGTGATGGTTCGATTTTCGTGCCAACGAGGGAGTACACAACGTGCAACATTAGCGGCCGTGTCTACAGGATTTTTCTTCCTGACAATCGGGTGATAACGAAGAACTTGTACTATTACGAGCCGGTTGTGTGGCTCAAGCCTGTTCATCCCAAAAATAAAAGGCCTTACTCGGAATTCAGTCTGACGAATTACGATCTGACCAAGAATGCAGAGTGCCGCAAGCGAATTTGTTTGACGCAAGGAAAGCCGAAGTGCACAGTGGTTCTTTCTCCATTGCCTGTTTCCATGGTTGAAATAGGTGCAGCGAATGGTCATCCAGTAGGCAAGGCATACGCTCGAAAATGGAGAAGAATCTTTAGAATTAATCAACGTTTGCAAAGTGGTGTAAGGGTTATAATTCCGCGCAAAACTGCCGCAGACGAAAAGCAATATTGCCCGATTCCTTTGGAAATCAGATATCGTTATCGTGCTTTCCGTGGTAGCGTAGCGCCTCAGCTCGTCCTCGATTTGTATTCAATGGCAAACTCGAGGGAATTCCAGCGGCTTTCCCAGAAGGTGAAGGTGGGTAGCGGAAACACACCCACACTCGTGGCGCCTCATCAGGTTCAGAGCTTGTTTACCAGGCAGAGCACGAGTCTTACCAAGTACACCATCAATTTCTATGGTGATGACGGGAGCTCGCAGCCGTTTGTTAACAAGCTGCACGGCCTTTTGTCCGATGGGATGGAGAACATTCTTACGGTAAATCTGGCTGCGGATCAAGCGAAACTTTCCCGTATGAGCAAAGAGCTTGTGTCGGGGATGGACTTCCAGAAGCTTCCAGACATTATCAACAAGGCGGTGAAATCATTCAATAGCGCAAAAACTTCCAGGGAGCAGCGCACGCATATGTCTCATCGCGAGAAGTGGGATTTCTTCTCGGTCGTGGCCAAGGGCGCTTTGGAGTATCTAGGTCTGAAGGATCAACCTGCTAAGTGGACAAAGGACGAGTGGGACAAATTCATCCATGCCACAAAGAATACGTTCAAGTGGGAGCAGATAGATAGAACGGCAAACACCTGGCGTATCAGAGCGATCAACTTGGTGCGCTTGGTGGTTAGCAACCAGGTAAAAACCGCCTCAGTGCGAACGGCCAAGTTCGATCTCAGTAGCTTTTCCTACCAGGAGGCTAATTACGCGGTTAACGTGCGTTGTAAGTGTATCCCGCGTGACGGCCACTGCGATGCGGGCTGCGAGACCTTTGGTACCAGCCCTCAAGATGATTGTGGGTGGTGTAGGCCTGTGTGCAAAGTGGTTCGAGTTGGGCGCGCAAGGGATTTTTGCCATACTACACCGAATATGCATAACAGATCTGTTATCAGAAGCGGAACTATTTGTCTGCCAGCGGGGCATATAATTAGCAAGCTTCAGTATTTCTGTCATGGGGCTGCTTGTCCTTGGTCCTATGATCCTCGGGGTGGATACGGCGCTAATTATCGACTCCATACTGGAAACAGGTGTGCTATCTGGGCAAGGAAATGGGGTGGAAGACCAGTTCGAGAGTGTTACAGAGTTCATTACACCGTCCCAGTCCGCCAGTGTCCCCGCGTTTGCACCCGCCGATAACCCCTCTCCAATTCTCTTGTTAGTTACGTAGCAAACACACTTCGGTGATTTCCCGGAGCTGATTGCTCATTCTTGCCCTACACCAAGCTTAGTTTAGTTTGCGTGTAGGGTTTTTGATTATTTTTTTTCTTCCTCATTTGCAGGCGCCTCTTCTTTATCCTCATCTACAACTTCACCTTCAACAACTTCTTCTTCGTCGGTTTTCTTTTCTTTTACAGTTACGCCGTCGTCTTCTTCGGCAGGAGCACCTTCTTCGCCTGGTGCTGCAGCACCAGCGGCTTTGTACATTTCTGCTCCAACTTTTTGAATAACTTCGGACAATGCTTCGTAAGCTGGTTTAATTTCTTCGTCTGTAGCTTCTTTGTTCTCAAGGATTTTCTTTAGTTCGTCGATCTTTTCCTGAACTGGCGCTTTCACGTCGTCGCTGACTTTGTCGCCGGCATCTTTAAGAGTCTTTTCACTTTGGAAAACTAGGCTTTCCGCTTTATTTCGAACTTCAATTGCTTCTTGTTTTTTCTTGTCTTCTTCAGCGTATTGTTCAGCTTCTTTTTTCATTCGTTCGATTTCCTCATCAGCCATATTTGAAGATCCTGTAATTGTAATATGCTGCTCTTTGTTTGTCGCCTTATCAGTTGCTTTTACGTTCAGGATTCCGTTTGCGTCGATGTCGAATGTAACTTCAACTTGTGGTACGCCCCGTGGAGCTGGCGGAATTCCATCGAGCATGAATTTTCCGAGCGACTTATTGTCAACGGCCATTGGACGTTCACCTTGCAGTACGTGAATCTCAACAGATGTTTGATTGTCTGCAGCAGTTGAGAAAACCTGAGATTTTGAAGTAGGGATTGTTGTGTTGCGTTCAATCAATTGCGTACAAACACCTCCCAGAGTTTCAAGTCCAAGTGATAGGGGAGTTACGTCCAAAAGAAGGATGTCTTTTACATCTCCTTGTAAAACTCCACCTTGAATTGATGCTCCCATTGCCACAACCTCATCTGGATTGATTCCTCTGTGTGATTCTTTGCCGAAAATTTCTTCTACTTTAGCTTGAACTGCTGGCATTCTTGTCATTCCTCCAACAAGGATTACTTCATCAATGTCGCTTTGATAAACCTTTGCATCGTCCATTGCTTTTCGGCATGGCTCTACAGTGTCATGAATCAAGTCGGCAATAAGATCTTCCAATTTTGCTCGGTTCAATTTGATGTTCAAATGCTTTGCCCCATCGCTATCTGAAGTGATAAATGGAATGTTGACTTCAGTCTCATGTTGAGAAGAAAGCTCGATTTTAGCTTTTTCAGCTCCATCTTTTAATCTCTGGATAGCAACTTTATCTTTTGATAAATCTACTCCCTGTTCTTTTTTGAATTCTTCTACAAGCCAGTCGATGATTTTTTGATCGAAGTCATCACCACCAAGCTGAGTGTTTCCATTTGTAGAAAGTACTTCGAATTGTTTTTCTCCTTCTACATCATCAATCTCAAGGATTGAAACATCGAAAGTTCCTCCACCAAGATCGTATACTGCGATCTTTTTCTCTCCGCCTTTTTTATCCATTCCATATGCAAGAGCGGCAGCTGTTGGCTCGTTAATGATTCTTTTTACTTCAAGTCCTGCGATTTTCCCGGCGTCTTTTGTCGCTTGTCTTTGCGAATCGTTAAAGTATGCAGGAACTGTGATTACTGCTTCTGTAATTGTTTCACCTGTATATTTTTCCGCGTCCGCCTTTAGCTTTTGTAAGATCATTGCTGAAATTTCAGCTGGTCTTCGTTCTTTCCCATCAAGCACCATCTCAACTTCTCCACTTTTTCCTTTTACGCACTTAAACGGCATACGATCAATATCTTTTTTAGATTCATCATACAAATGTCCAATAAAACGTTTTGATGAAAAGATAGTATTGTCTGGGTTTGTAACTGACTGACGTTTAGCAGCAACACCAACAAGACGTTCTTTGTCTTTAATTGCAACCATCGATGGAGTGGTTCTTCCACCTTCAGCGTTAGGGATCACAGTTGGCTCTCCGCCTTCCATAATTGCCATACAGCAGTTAGTTGTTCCCAGGTCGATTCCAAGTATTTTACCCATTTTATTGATTGTTAATTAATTTAGCACTCGCAATTATAGAGTGCCAGCAAGTTCAGGTCAAGAGAAATTTATATAACTTTACACAGGGAGAAGTTTTTGACTTTCTATACGGAAATGCTATATTTAGATCTCCAGAGGGTTCTTAACCTAAAATGATTATGAATGGACTAGGAGAAAACCCACAAATAGGTAGGCCTTCAGCAGTTCCTCGCGAACATGGTGATGTTAAAGCACGGCTTCGAGGGATGCGTGAAGCAAGCCTTGAAGAAGCTGATGCGGTTATTGCGGATTTGGAAAACGGCAACTACGAAGATGAAGATGCTTTGCTTGGTATGGAAGAAGCAGCTTAAGTAACGCTTAGCTTTCATTCTAACTTTCGTCCTTAAGGCGGAAGAGTTTTTTCTGGTATTTAATAAATCTCATTACGCGAATTACCTGAACAGTCCTTGCTAACAAATATTTCAATTTTGCAGAAGGATTATCTATAAATTCACCATCTTCGTCCTCATCATCAAAAGTCAAAGACATGTTTTCATCGCTTCGTATATTACTGATAGTTTGTCCAGCAATAGAATTTGCTTGATGCTCGAGTAATCTTTTTATTATTGCTGCTAGAAAATCTGCTGTATCTTTTTCTTCAGTGAAATATTTAGTAAATGATTCTTCAACCTCGGCTATGGCTTCAGCTAGTGCTTTGTCTTTCAACTTTACTTCTTTTGGTTTGACTCCTAATTGTTCTATGAAAACCCTTGACTCACAAGTTTCAATAAGTGTGTCTGCTCTATCTTCAGATTGCATCAATCCAGTTTTTTTCCTAAATTCACTTTTTCTTTTGCTGTCGAATCCGGCGGAATTGTTAATTTCACTGTATTTTTCTGACAATTCACAAAGTTGCTTATTACTAACCTCACTTCTCCCTTCAGTCATTTTTTCCAATATCTCAAGTAAACCTATTCGAAATTGTTGGTTGCATCTGTAATGATCAGGAGTTGATTGTGCAAGGAAGAAAACTCCCTTAGTTTTTAACTCATGAAGAAATTTATCAACTAAACTTTCAAGTTCATTATAGTGTTTTATTAATGCTTCAAAAAACTCATCTCCCAATTGATTCATTGCCTCGACAAGTTTTGCTTTCCCCTCTGGCGGTAATTTGAAATTAGGATCAAATTCAGCTGTACTGTTTGCAACTTTTCCTAAACCTGCATACAGTGTTGCTAGCTCTCTTACTGTGTCGTCATCTTCTCGAGCACCAACAATAACTTCCATATCGTTCTTCATTTGTTCAGGATCAAATCTAAACGGAGATACAACTTCTGCCGCAGCCGATTTAGTTGCTGCGTCACCTTTTACAGAAGGTTCATCTGTTTCTGGTTGTGCACCTTCTTCTAACCCTTTTTTTAGCTCCTTGTCGCGATCTTCAGTCATGATATTTTATTAAATCATCAGTTAATTATACAACGCAAACAGGTTTGCGTCAATTGCTGTAGTACGATTTGGACGATCAAAACGTCTTAACTGCCATCTCCAACTTTAACTTTTGCAGGACGTAATGTCTGATCCTCAATTAGATAACCCGATTCGAGCTCTTCTATTACAACATCCTTTTCTCCGGGACCTTGTGCGATGGCTTCATGGAAGTCTGTGTTGAATTTTTCGCCGACCGCTTTCATCTTGGTTATTTTGAATTTTTCCATTATTTGTTCGAACTGTTTGATGATATTTTGAATTCCTTTAACCCAGTCATTTTCAACCAAGTCTTCTGGCAGATGTTCTGCAGCTCTTTCGAAACTGTCAAAAACTGGAAGGATCTCTGAAAATACGCTTGCTGATGCGAATTTCACGAATGCCTGTTTTTCTTCTTCGGCGCGTTTTTTGTAATTTTGAAGATCGGCCATTGCGCGCATTGCCTGATCATTTAGTTCTTCGATTTTTTTGTTTGCCAGTTCGAGTTCATTTGGGCACTCCTCTTGTGCGTTAGTTTCCTCTTCTTGAGGCACGCTTGTATCGTCCGTATCGTTCATTATTAAAAGTGATTAAAGATTATTTTTTGTCTTGAAAAAGTCTTTTGATTTCTTCAAGGATAGCTTTATTAAAAGGATAATTCATGCGAGTAGGGCCGATAATTCCCATGTAGCCTTGGAATCCGTCTTTTTCATATTTTGTGACAACAACACTGCAGCTTTGGATCTGTTCGAGAATATTTTCTTTTCCAATATAGATTTTAATTGAGTCGTCGATATCAAGATCTTCAAGAAGTCTTCTAAAGTTGTCATCGTTTTCGAGTACCTCAACTACCTGGCTTGCCTGAATATTGTTTAAAGCGAATTCTGGCTGTTTTAAGGCATTTGAAAGGCCAAGATAAAAAGTTCTTTTGTTGTCTGGAAGTGTTGCGAAACTGACATTTTCCGTAGCGCGAGAAAGAATAGATACAGCATCGTAAATATGTTCACGAATTTTCTCTGCCTGATATTGTTCCTGAACATTTTTGATTTTCTGAATTGCCTTTTTCTTTGCTTCTTTGTAATCTGCGATTTCGTCTACATAAAGGCGATATCCTTGATCTGTTGGAACGCGTCCGGCAGAAGTGTAAGGTTGATAAATGAGTCCTTCCTTTTCGAGAGATGCCATGTCGTTACGAATTGTGGCAGGGCTTACGGAAAAATGATAGCTCACAAGTATCGTCTTTGATCCGACTGGCTCGGCTGTCTGGACGAAGTGTTTTACAATTGCCTTTAAGATTTGTTGCTTCCTATCCATGGGGTTTGATTAGCACTGAGTATTATACAGTGCCAGCTTTATTTGGCAAGATTTCGTTTAAGGTGCTTGAAAAAGAGCTCTTTTTGTGTTAAAATAGAGAGAAAATAAAAATAAATATAACCATCATGAAAAATACAAACGCGGAAGCTCCGCAAACACCAAAAAAGCCTAGGAAGATAGGTAAAATTTTATTAATTGCCCTTGCAGTTGTAGTCCTTGGAGGGGCAACTGTATACACTCTTATGTTCTCCGGGGGTGGAGGAAGGCTTACAGGAAGCCTTATTCAAGTTCCGGAGTGTAGTCCAAATAATATAAAAGGACTAACAATATCTGATGCACCGTATGATTGGTGGGGAATCACCGATGAACAATGTGAGTGTAATGATAGTGAAAATTGGACAATAAACTCCTCTCTCCCTACTTATACAGGTGCGTATTGTGACGAAGCTTATGGTGTGTCTTGTTATAGATTAGAACAGGAGAATACACCTTGTGTTTGTAAGACCGGATTTCATCTTGAGGACTTTAACTGTGTTGAAGATGAATCTTCGGCTATGTGTATATTTTCAACACCTGAAATTGATTATTGTACTTCGGGTGGAACGTGTATAGATAACTCGCATTTGGAACAAAATAGATGCCAGTGCGATAGTGGATATGAATTTAAAGAGGGGAAATGTGAAGCAGAAACCGCAACTGTTGAATCTGGAACATTTACCAAGGTTGTCGGTACCGGAATAACTAAGTCGTATGTAGATATGACTGAAAGATTTCCGGGAACTGCAACTGATACAAAGAACGTAACTCAGTGTGCGGATTCTTCAATGAATTCAAGTTGTATTTGTCCTGATGATACTTATTTCGATTCGGTTAACGGGGATTGTGTAGAGATTACTTGTGATCTTGATAAACAAAAGGTTGATGAAACTTACAACCACAATGTTGAGTCTTATGATCATACATCTGTGGCTGGACGGGCAATGCTTGAAAATTATTATAAAGAGGTAGGATCTTATGCGGATGATTGTGCAGAGGAAGAAGTTGTTGCAGAAGAAACTACTACTGAGGAAGAAGCTGCGGTCGAAGAGGAAGCTGAAGAAGAAACTGCAGAAGAAACTGCAGAAGAAGAAACTGCAGAAGAAGAGGAAGTTGCAGAAGAAGAAGTTGCGTTAACTTGTGATCAGTTATTTGCACTTTTGTCTCAAGCTTTCCGTGATGTGGACTGGGATGTGTATGAGTCTACAATGGAAGCTCTTGATGCTGATGAGTGTTTTGGATATTGCGAATCAAGATTCTATTGGACAGTTATGTATATTTCTTTACGTGACTCGATTGCAGCGCGTTTATATTACGATGATGAGAACTGTACAAGTTGTGTTATGTACAATGCACTTGCAGGTTATGCTGCAGAATTAATGACAGATTATACGGACTTTATCGAAACTGATGCTCAGATGCTTCGTGATCTTTTAGAGAGCTCTCTGGACTACTGTGAGGCGCCTACAGACCTTCAGGAGTTTAAAGATGGTCTCGAGTTTGATGATAGTATGTTCTTTACATATGAGGAAGAAGCACCAAAGGTAGCTGGAATATTCAGTTCATTTATTCCTACAGCGTATGCTCAGTCTAGCGACTTTTCAGATGATGTTGATAGTGTAATTGATGACGTGTTTAGCGAAAAATTTGAATTGCCAGAGCTTGAAGTTCCACCTACTCCGCAGTGTCGTTCACTTGATATTGTGAAACCTGATGCAGCGGTTGGAGATCAGCCTACAATTCTTATTCCTTTATCGGGATATGTTAATGAAGAGCTTGCGATCCTTGTTGATACTGATCCAAATGCGGTAAGTCTTTATAGATACAAATCTTTAGAAGCTACGATTACTTTTGATAATCAGGGGCACATTTACGATACAATTAAAACTTCAGTTGTGATGAATCACACTGATACTAGCAAAGGCGATATAGTTACTGTTTGGGCTCTAGATAGTGAAGGAGCGGGAATTCAGGAGTGTCATGACTCATTTGTCGTGCAGATAAATACACCTGAACCGCCACCAGTTGTTTCAGCGCCTGCTACTACTTACGTTCCGCCTGTTGCGGCACCACCTGCAGCGCCAGTTACATCTGCGCCACAGGTTCAACAAGTTGTGGCTCCGGCTCCAGTTTTTCATGCTGCTGCAGCACCAAATTCACCAGAAAATGGACCTGGCATGCTTTTGTATCTTGCAGGAGCAGGTATCGGAGGTGCATTACTAAGGCGTCGTAAAAAATAATCTAAATTTGGACGTGCCGAACCCGATTCATTGCGCATGCCTCGTTGCTATACTCTTTGGTATGCTTTGAGATGGCTGCTGTGAATGCGGGTTGGTGTTTTTGGACTTTGTGAGGTTAGTGGGGAGGGGTTATGCTGCGAGTTCAGCTTGATCCATTTCGGCCAGGATACCTTGTATGTACTTCCAGGATATGCCGTTTAGGGCGTGCCGAACGATGATGTTGGCGCGAACTGCGACACCGCGAAGTGTGATATGATTTTGTGTTCGCAACCAGTGGTCATTTTCTTGACTACCGAAACAGCCAAGGCATTCACCCATCTTATCCGGGGACTTTACTTCTCGGATGAACCTCCTGGCTCTGTTCACGGCCATGTTGCTTACACGATTTGCTTCATCGACGACTTCCGGCCTTTCGGCGCAGATTTCTCGATGTTTTTCTCTATACCAAAGGGTATACTTCACGGCCCATGCCATTGGTATTACCACAACCTTCTTGCCTTCGGGCAAAGAAATGTTCATGAGACCACAGAGATACCGTGAGGCCTCCGTGAGGACTTCCCAGTCAAGCTGTGCATACAGCTCTTTTAGGTGCTCCGGGTGATTCCAATCCTTCAAATTTTCCGCAGTACCGCTCATTGCATCCTCCTTGTTGTTGCATAAACCGTCAAAAACATACAATTGTTAATATGCTTGTGGCGGCTTATGCAATTCCACTACCTTTCAAAGATCATAAAAAAAACAGCTGAATTATAACGGTGATAACTCAGCTGTCAACTTTTTGTCTTAGGCAATTACATCTGTTTTCCAATATATTCAACCATATCAACTGTTCTTTCTGAGTAACCCCATTCGTTGTCATACCATGCAATTACTTTCACCAGGTTTCCCATCACCATTGTGGAAAGCCCATCAATAACAGATGAGAAGTGAGTTCCTTTGTAATCGATTGATACTAGTGGTTCTTCAGAGAATCCAAGGATTCCTTTTAGTCTATCTTTAGATGCTTTTTTCAAAATTTCATTTACTTCTTCTGCGCTTGTTTCTTTTTCAACATTGCATACGAAGTCAACAAGTGAAACAGTTGGAAGTGGCACACGAATCGCCATTCCGTTTAATTTCCCTTCCATCTCCGGGATAACAAGTGCAACTGCTTTTGCAGCTCCAGTTGTTGTTGGAATCATTGAAGAAATAGCGGCTCTTCCACGTCGTAAGTCTTTGTGAGCAGCGTCCAGCATGTTTTGAGATGTTGTAACTGCGTGAATTGTTGTTAGGAGTCCTTTCTCGATTCCAAGTTTTTCGTGAAGCACTTTAATTACAGGTGCAATACAGTTTGTTGTACAAGAAGCATTTGAAATTAGAAGATCTTTTTCTGCGTGCAGCTCTTCTTCGTTAACCCCCATTACGAGAGTTCTGTCGATATCTTTTCCAGGCGCACTAATAAGTACTTTTTTTGCTCCAGCCTGAAGGTGCTTTGATGCTCCTTCTCTAGTTCTAAATGCTCCAGTTGCTTCAAGTGCGATATCAATATTGTTGTCACGATGAGGAAGCTCAAGCGGTTCACGTGTGTGGTAAAGTTTGATTGATTTACCATTTACGATCATTTCATCTTCGCTTTTTACTTCAATGTCAGCATCGAGCGTTCCATAACTTGAGTCGTACTTAAGCATGTGAGCCATTGTTGCTGCATTGTTTGGATCGTTGATTGCAACGATGTCAAATTTGTCTCTTAGCAAGTTTATGCGAAAAACAAGTCGTCCAATTCGGCCAAAGCCGTTTATTGCTACTCTAGGTTTCATAATATATAGTGTGTTAAGGATGCGCAGATAGTAATAGCGCACCAAGTGCCCACGGTCAATTAATTTTTATAAAATTTATATGAAAAGAATAAATGTTACGAAAGAAAAGTGGAAAGATTCGATTGTTGATGAAGCTGTTTTGGTTCTTAAGAATGGGGGAATAGTTATGCATCCTACAGATACTTGTTATGGACTTGCGGTTGATGTTTTTAACGAGGAGGCTTTGCACAAATTATATTCTTTAAAAAGAATGGATGAATATAAACCCGTAAGTATTATTGTTACTTCTATTGAAGATGCGAAACAATGGGGAGAGGTAGATGAGAAGGCGGAAGATTTGATGCGTCGATTTTGGCCTGGTCCTTACACTTTTTTAGTTAAACGAAAAAGCACCCTGCCAATGTTTTTTAACAAGGGGATTGATAAAGTTGGGTTACGTAATCCGGCTTCACCTAATGTTATGGAAGTTGTTAAGAAATTTGGCCGTCCAATAACAACGACTAGTGCGAATATTTCGGGTAGGCCAGAAACTTACGATGCTTCAGAGTTTCTTGGGCAGATAAAGGGTGAGGATAACTCTGTAAAGCCTGATTTGATTATAGATATAGGCTTGATTGGCGAAAACGAACCATCAACTGTTTATGATATTGAAAATGATGTTTGTTTGAGAGGGAGTATCGATTTATAAGATACTAACTATGCCCATTGCACCTAAAGTAATTACTATTCCAGCAATTGCGAGTCCTATTGCGATGAGCCCCATTGCCTTCCAGTATTTTATTCCGAAAAGGAAAGCCACTAGGCTTCCTGTCCATCCACCGCTTCCAGGAAGTGGGATTGCTACGAATACTATTAGTAGGATTGGTCCGTACTTTTCTAATGCATCTTTGTGCTTATGCTGTGTTTTTTCAAACAGTTTAGTAAAGAACTTATTGAAGAACTTAGAATGACGCATTAAAAACCGTGAAACTGGTCCAAGTAGCCAAAGTATAAAGAAGCACGGGATGATATTACCTATATATGCCCATAAAAATACAGCTTCTGCCGGCATTCCCATTGCAAATCCAACAGGGATTGATCCGCGCAGTTCTATGATTGGAAGCATTGAAGAGAAAAAAACTATAATTTCAGGAGGCATGTTCAAAAGATTTATACTGGTATTTTTTTATGCGCCTGTTTTTGTTTTATCATAGTCGATACTAATTGCCAAGACATAATCTTGTACAAAAAAATTACGCAATATTTACACTTTTGAACAATAGGAATGTATAATAAGCTTCGATGGCTTATTTAAAAGGAGAAGGTACGCCTGGATATCGTTTTGGAACACAAAACTTACTCTGTTTTTGGTAGAATCATTGACAGAAGAGTGTAAAAACCTTAATTTAGAGACGTATTCCGATGATCTAAAAAGTTATACACATTTTGTGCACAAGTTTTGAACAGCAGAAGTGATAAAAACCTAGAATGCCGCTTAACAAAAAGAATTATGGTCATGATCCTGTCCTTACTGAAACTGTTGAAAAGTATGCGGGACTACAAAAAGGTGACACGGTCATCGATTGCACATTAGGTCTTGGGGGGCACAGCGAAATGTTCCTAGAAATGATAGGGAAGAAAGGAACTTTAGTTGCGTTTGAACAGGACGAAAGGAATCTAGAAGTTGCTAAGAAACGTCTTAACGAAAACAAAAACAAAATTCTTTTTATCCACAAAAACTTTGTTCATTTACAACAAGAGGTTCAAGAGAGAAAGATAGAAGGAATTAAGTTGATATTCATGGATTTGGGACTAGCGTCGACACATATTGATGATCCGGAGAGAGGATTTGCCTTTCTACATGATGGACCGCTTGATATGCGATTCGATAAAAGAAGTCCACTCACTGCAGAAAGAATTCTAGAACGATACTCGGTTAAAAGGTTGGAAGAAATATTTAAAGTTTATGGAGAAGAACGATATAGCAAGAAATTTGCCAGAATCATTAAAGAAAATATTCCTTTTCATACAACTACGGAGCTAGCGAACTTTATAGAGCAGCATTATCCAAAAGGAAAACAGAAAAGAGGAAAAAGGATACATCCTGCCACAAAAATATTTCAGGCCCTCAGAATCGAAGTTAATAATGAGCTTGAAATATTGGAAGACACATTACAGCAAGCAATAGAGGTACTGGATAAAGGAGGAAGGTTAATGGTTATCTCGTATCACTCACTGGAAGACAGAATAGTAAAAAGAGCGATGAAAGCGGCTACTAAGGAATGTATCTGCCCACCAGAAAAACCGATATGTGATTGCAACCACAAACCAGTACTTAAAATCCTTACTAAAAAACCGATCACGCCAACAGAAGAAGAAATTGAAAAAAACCCGCGAAGCAGAAGTGCAAAATTACGAACCTCAGAAAAAATCTAAAAATTAGAAATCTTTATATATACAAATAACAATCTCCCTCAATGTCACAAGTTATCGTAAATAGGAACTCACTTGCATACAGACGCCGCAGGCAGTCGATGCAAAAGATTAGCTTAAAACCATTTTTGTTGATGGTTTCTATGGGGCTTTTTATAAGCTTTTTAAGTGTGATGATGCTTGTGAATTTTAATATGGCTTCTACAAAGGGATATACAATTAAATATTTAGAGGTACAGCAACAAGGACTTTGGGAAGAGAACGAGGAACTTAAGAAAGATTTACTGGAGCAAAAGGCATTGTCTGTGTTAAGCGAAAGTGAAAAAGCGAGATCGATGGTGAAACCGGGAAGAATTACCTATGTCTCAGGGCATAGCACAGTTGCACAAGTTACTGACTGATTGATTTTCAGATAAGATTGCTAAGGTTGGGCCACAAATAAAAAAATCCTCCTCGATAGGCTTTCCGGGGGGATTTTTTTTTGCTATAGTTACTTCCGGCTTTTCTATTTTTATAACCGGACAAAAATGGCTGATTTGGCACCTTTTTCAAAAGACAACAATCCTAATATTCGCGAATTAACTGGCGGATATACTTTATCAAACCTTAAAACTCTCCTTAGCGTAGCGGATAAACATGGTTTTGGTATTCCTGCATGTAACGCGCGTCATAAAACAATTGCGGAAGCGATTCTTGATGCAGCTTGGGAAGCAAAATCTCCAATTATCATTGAAATTGCTGAGAGTGAATCAGGATATTGCCCAATGCAACCTGACATGCTTTCGGACATCGTTCATAACGCAATCGAAGAACGAATAGCAAAATATGGGTATAGCGTGCCAGTTTGTCTTCATCATGATCATATTCAAAAAGATGTTGATGGATGCATACAAAAATCAATCGATGCAGGATTCTCATCTGTAGAAGTTGATCTTTCTAAACTTCCAACTGAAGAAAACGCAGCAAAGTGTAGGGAAGTTGTTGAAAAAATTCACCCACTTGGAATTTCTATTGAAGTTGAAGAAGGTGAAATTGGAGCGGCATCTGCTCTTGCAGATCCTGACGTAGAACAGAATATTGCCAACTATTACACAAAGACTGAAGATGCGGTTAAGCTTGTTGAAGGATCTAAGCCAGAGGCGCTAGCGTTCTTTGTTGGAAATGGTCACGGAGTTTATTTGAAAGAACCACACTTAGGATTCGATCGTATTAAAGAAATTTGTGATCAGATTCGTCCTCTTGGAGCTTATGGAGTTTTACATGGTGGAAGTGGAATCTCGCCTGAAATGTTCCAGAAAGCAGTTGAAGCTGGTGCTCGAAAGTTCAACTACGCTACAACGCTTCAGAACATTTGGTTTAAATACTTCCCTCAGGAACTTACAGAAGCTATGGATAAAGCAGCTAAAGAAAACGAAAAACCTTTCCGAAAAGTTCTTTACATGTTTATTGACGAGGTAAACAAACTTGATCACACAGAGGCTAAGAAGGAAATTGCGGAGCATTTAAAGATGATGTTTAAAGAAGCTTTCCTTTGTGATGGTAAGGCTGATCTATACAATTAAAAAACTAAATTATGTCTATTGTTTCACTTGATAAGCATCTGCGCGATGCAAAGATCGATCACGATTTACGTCATGTTATAGGAATAATCGCGCGTAGTGCTAAGTATGTTCATAATGCAATGCAAACTGGTGATCTTGGTCTTGCTGGTACTAGTAATATGTATGGCGAAGATCAACTTGCACTTGATGTGCTTTCGAATCAGATCTTTGTTAAAGAGCTTGAAGATTCACACTTAACTTCATGTCTTGCGTCTGAGGAGATGGAAGAAATCTGTAAAATTCCACTGGAGAAACAAGGGAAGTATGCTGTTGTTTTCGATCCACTTGATGGCTCTTCACTTGTTAATGCTAATTTTTCTATTGGAAGTATCTTTGGAATTTATGAGGGCGACAAGATTATGGGGAAAAAAGGTGATGATCAAGTAGCTTCAATTGTGGTTGTTTATGGACCACGCGTAACGCTTCTTTATACTGTTAAAAGCGGTGTTCATGAATTTATTTTGAATGCAGTTGGAGAATTTATTCTAACTCAGGAAAACATTAAGGTTGAGAAGGATGCGAAGAATTTTGCGCCAGGAAATCTGCGTGCAACTGTTACTGAGGAGAAATATGCGAAGTTGATTCAGAGTTGGATGGATGAAAAATATACATTAAGATATTCGGGAGGAATGGTTCCTGACATCAATCATATATTCATGAAAGGGCAGGGAATATTTACTTACCCAGGTTATGAGGACGCGCCACAAGGGAAACTTCGGCTTCTTTATGAATGCGCTCCAATGGCACTTTTAATGGAGCAGGCGGGTGGAAGAGCAACTAATGGAAACAAAAGAATCCTTGATATTGAAATTGAAAAACTGGATCAGAGAACGCCTATTTTCCTTGGAAGTGAGAACGAAGTTATAAAAGCTGAGAAAGCTCTTTCATAGAAAATTGTAAAGAAACCTACGTGAATACGTTTACTAATTATGATGAATATTAAAGATTCTAAAATTTCGGATAAAGAGATTGAGAAACTGGTTGTGAAGAGCCAGCAGGGAGACGCGGATGCTTTTGCGATCGTTTACGATACATACGTCACTCCTATCTATCGTTATATTTTTTATAAAGTGAAAAGGGAGGATGTTGAAGATCTTGTTGAACAGCTTTTTCTTAAGGCATGGGAGAACATTCGTAAATATAAGAAAAGAGATAAGACTACTTTTAAATCCTGGCTTTTTAGAATTGCTCACAATCTTGTTGTTGATCACTATCGTCTTACAAGAGAGCATTCTTCGCTTGATCCACGATTATCTGACACTAAAAGGGAGTCTAATCCTGTTGGGCAGGCCTCTGAGAGTTTAAATAATGAACATTTACAGAGGGCGATTAAAAAGTTAAAGCCTAATTATCAGCAAATTGTTATTTTGAAATTCTTGAATGAATTATCAAATGAAGAAATTAGCAAGGTATTGAAGAAAAGCGAGGGGAGCGTGCGAATTTTGCAGTTTAGGGCACTTAAAGCTCTGAAAATTATTCTATCTGATATGGGTGTGAATTCGTATGAGTAACAAAATCCAACTTTTGTCGTTAGTTATAACGCAATAAGGCATAAAAGGGGAACCATGAAAAACGATTATAAAAAACTGGAAAAAGCGCTTAGCGCTCTTAAGAAACCTTCTTTAGATGAGGGTATTAAGGGACGTATCAAAAGCAATATAGTTCAGCAAATAAGAGTAAATGAGCCTATTCCTGCTACTTATTCTAGATTAAAAGATGCACTCCATAAACTTGCAAGTACTGTTAAACCGGAGTCGACGGTGAGAGCTAGAATGAAAGAAGTAGTTCTTTCGAGTATCGAGCGTTTATCTATAAAGAAAAGCTTCTTTAGAAATACCTTAGGCAATTGGCAGAGAGCATTTGCTTCTTTCTTTATCGTCATGTTTACTTTTGGAGCTATAACTTTCTACATTAAAGATATTCCGGTTACAAACGCAGCTCTTAAGACTGTATTCAATAAGGTTTTTGGGACAGTTGAAGTAATAAGAAATGGTGAAAGGATCGAAGCTGAAAAGGATATGAGTCTTAAACAAGGCGATATTGTTGTTACTGGCGAAGATGGAATTGCTGTTATTCGTTATGTTGATAACTCTATTACACGTCTTTCTCCAGAAAGTGAACTTAAGATACATAAGTTGTATCAGGATGTTCTTGATGAAACTAAGACTGAAGTTGAAGTTGAGTTAACACAAGGTCGTGTATGGACTCAGGTTGTGAATACTGACTCTAACGAAGCGACTTTTAAGGTTGCTGCTAATGATATTACTGCTAACGCTCAAGTAACAACATCATTTGATATTAAACACGAAGATGAAGATGAGGGAGTTACAGTTTCTGTATTTGATAATGAAATTGAAGTTACTGTACAGGATGTAGAGGATCAAACACAGGTTATTCACGAAGGATATGCTGTGGAAATTAATGATACCTCAGAACTCGAGGTTGTTACGCATTCAAATGGTGATGCTGAAGATAAATTGTGGGTTAATGTAAATACGGCTGAAGATAAAGAATATACTGAAGGTATGGTTGTAGAAGAAAGCGTGATTGCGGAAGAAACTGTTGTTGAGCCAGTTGTTACTGCTGTTAAAGCTCCAGTTGTAGAGGAAGAAGAGGTTGTTGAAGAACCTTCTGAACAAGATGTAGCTACACTTGCTGAAGTTGAGGTTGTTGAAGAACCAGTAATCGAAGAAGTAACTGAGGAGCCTGTTGTTGAAGAGCCAACAGAAACTACGCCAGAAGAGCCAACAGAGCCAGGATCAACCCGGTCATTGCAACGATCCCCCCAATAATCCAGAAGCGCATTACAACTTTTGCTTCTGACCAGCCGATATGTTCAAAATGGTGATGAAGCGGAGCTATCTTAAATACCTTTTTCTTGAATAGCTTTTTTGAAACTAATTGAATAATTACAGATAGTGTTTCTATAACGAAAACAAATCCAATAAGGATCAACGGAATGAATGAGTCTGTGAGCATGGCTATTACCCCTAATGTGGCTCCAAGTGCCAAAGAGCCTGTATCACCCATATAGAACTTTGCGGGCGGTACATTGAACCATAAGAAGGCTAGCGTTGCTCCTGTTATAACTGCGCATAGAGATGCTAAAAGAAGTAGTCCTTCCGCAAACGCAATTACACCAAACGATGCAAATGCTATTACAAGGAGGCCTCCTGCTAGTCCATCAAGGCCATCTGTGAAGTTAACTGCATTAGCTGTCGAAATGATTACAAGCATGAATAGGGGAATGTACCAGATTCCTAGGGGCACGTCTCCGAAACCAGGAAGGTTGAACTGGTCATAACCTAGCTTGTAGTGGAACCATAATCCTCCAAGAAGCGCAAAAAAGAATAACCACAAGAACTTTGGTTTTATATTTATTCCTTTAGATTTCCCAAGTCCTTTTATATTAAAATAATCGTCAACTGCTCCAAGAACTGCAATAACAAGTAATGTAGCCACAGGAAGCCAGGTTTCTTTTCTGTTTAAAAGTGAATGGTCTACAAGTCCGACTGCCGATAAAAGGCGACTTCCGAGCACAATAATAAGTGTTGTTCCCCAAATAAGAATTCCTCCCATTGTTGGTGTGCCCGCTTTTCCTTTATGTAGTGCGTGATATCTTTTTGCAGGTTCACCTGTTGAAGCTACTTCTCGAATTTGTTTGTGAATTTTATATTTCGTCAAAACTTTTATAAGTGGTTTTGCAAGAAACAAAGCCAGAACAAAAGCAGCCGAAAAAGAAAGGAATATAAGTGTTAAATGGCGCAGAATAAGGCTCAGATCGTATTCAAACATAGGGAATAGGGGAATTACCAGATATAAGATCGGAATGCCCAAGATGCGAGTCTTTTTGTCTCGGTAAACCGGGCAGGACTATTAAGTACGACGGTAATAATTTTGTTATCGTTGTCGTTTTCAATTATCGATACAAAGCATAATCCCGCGAGTTCGGTATGTCCAGTTTTTAATCCAAGAACATTCATAAATCCTCCCAGAAGATCATTTGTTGATTCAAGATCATGGCTCAATGAACCATCAGCCGAAGAAATACTCATAGATGGGATAATAACGGCCCTGCGAATAAATGGCTTACGGTAGGCGTATCTTGCAAGCAATGCAAGGTCGTGAACTGTCGAATAATTTTCAAGCGCATCAAACCCTATTGGGTTTTCATAGTGTGTACTATACAAACCAATTTTCTTTGTTTTGTCATTCATTTTTTGAACAAAGGTTGGAACGTCTCCTCCAATATGTTCAGCAACTGCAACTGCAGCATCATTTCCAGAGTGAATTAGAATTGCTAAAAGAAGATTTCTAAGCGTGATTTCTTCTCCACCATAAAGCCAAACTTTAGATCCTTCTGTTTGCGCGGCTTTGCTGCTTACATAAACAGTTTCGTCAAGATCACCTTCTTCAAGCGCGATTATAGCTGTCATTAATTTTGTTATACTTGCGATTTGCAACTTGGTATCCGGATTTTTTTCGTACAAAATGGTACCACTATCAAAGTCTACAATAATTGCTGCCTCTGCTTCTATTATTGGTGCGATCGAATGTTCTTTCTTCAAAGGGATCGACGAAGATGGAAGTGTTTCTTCGTATGAAACCGGATTCTCTACAGGTTCTTCAACAGGAGTATCTATCGCGATATCTCCAGTGCCGATCGTAATCGCAGCGTAAAGTTGTAAAAAGGAAGTAAGCATTATTTATGCCAGTAATTTATCAATTTCATTATTATTCAGAATGCGGAATTTACCTTTCTCAAGGGAGCCAAGACGCAACTTTCCAATTCTGACGCGCATTAAGTATATAACGGGATTTCCTATTTCTTCAAACATTCTTTTAATTTGTCGTTTTCGCCCTTCATGAATTGTTACGTGGCATACTCCATGATTGTTCTTAGTCTTTCGATCTTTAATATCAACTTCACATGGGGATGTCATTTTTTTGTCAATCATAACGCCTTTTTCAAGCGCTTCTTTTTGGGCTTGAGTAAGCTCTTTTTTGCTGTATACCATGTACTCTTTTTCATGCTCAAATTTTGGATGAGTGATTTTGTATGCGAGGTCTCCGTCGTTTGTTAAAAGAAGTAGACCTTCTGTGTCACGATCAAGTCTGCCAACAGGAAACAGATCGTCATATGGAATAAGATCCATCACGGTTTTTCGATTTTCTGTATCTGAACGCGTTGTAATATAGCCTGAAGGTTTGTTAAGCATCAACGTAATAGTTTCTGCTTTAGGTTTGATAGTTTCATCATCAACAGTAACTTTAGGATTTGTCTCGGGATCAACTTGTGTGCCAAGTTTAGTTACTATTTCTCCATTCACCGAAACACGCCCTTCCTCAATTAGGACTTCCGCTTTCCGTCTAGAATAGGAGCTGTTTAGTGCGATATAACGTTGGAGACGCATATTATTCTGTGGTTGTTTCAGCTGGTGCCGGTGCCTCTGTAGCAGCGTCAGCCTCTCCGCCTTCCTCCTCTTCTTCATCCGCTGCTGCTTCATCAGCGCTTGCCTGTGTAGGGAAATAATAATAGAAAATGTCTTCTGGGCGTGAATCAACGTAATCTTCGCCGAGTTCTATAATGATGTCTGCGTCGCTTATATATTGTGGTTCCATGTAAATTGAAGGGATGTCACTTGAAGTTTGTCCACCAATTAATTGTTGAATGAATGAAAGACCTGCAGGTTTCTTTTCTGGTTCTTCTGGTCCTGATGTGTCTTTGTAATAAATCATTGTTTCATTGATTTCCTGATTTTGCGCATTTCCGAATCTAATAACGTCAAAGCATAAGCGATTTAGCCGTGCTTTGGTTTCTGCGGCAAGTCCGCCTGTTTTTGTTCCGTTTAAGAGTTGTATCTCTGGTGGGTTTAAATTCAATTCTGGATAGTGGAAAATCAAATCAACATATTGATGTATGAATTCGAAATGGTCACCGATAGGAACAAGAACGAATGCTCCTCCAAATAGATCTCTTTGAGGAACATACAGGAATCCTCCGCATCCAATTGGGTTGTCTGTAATCACGCGGCTGATGATGTTTTCTTCGTGAAAGTCCTGAGATATCTTTGCTAGCTCAATAATATGCCCGAGAGTTAGGTTTGTTTCGATATTGTCTTCAACTGCATCAAATAAATCTTTAATTTTTCCGGGATTCAAAAGTACATCCTTTGTCATCGCTTTCTTTTTAATCGCAAAGAGTAGCTTTTGCTGACGCTTTGAACGATCAAAATCACTTGTTGTTTTTCGGCTTCGTGCGTATTTAAGTGCTGTTTCTCCATCCATTTCTTGAAGTCCTGCTGATATGGAGAATGTTTGGTACAAAATTGTTCCATCTAGTGGATAGTATGGGTCGTGAATTGGTTCATCAACATAAACTTCAACACCACCTAAGCTATCAACAATATCCTTCATTCCTTGGAAGTCGATTTTAACGTAATAATGAATGTCTACACCTGTAATTTCTTCAGCTGCTTCTACCGCTAGTTCAAGGCCTGTTTCTGAATCGTACATTTGTTTTCCGAGCTCATAAAGTCTGTTAATTCTTACGCCTCCTCCGATTTTTTCTTTGTCTGCGTAGAAGTCACGAGGGATAGAAACCATTGGTACAAGTTTGTTTGTTTGATCGATACTTGCAACGATTATTGTGTCGGTTAAGTCAGCACCATCATGATCACCACCACCAGTTCCCAGAAGCAAGATATTCGTATTTCCATAAAAGTCAGTTTCAAGTTGTTGTCCAAAAATTCCAATTACATTAATGAATCCGATTTGTTTGATAATTGCCGAGCATCCATATAAGAAAAGAGCAAAAACAGTAATTACAGCAACAACCATGCCCCATTGCATGTGCTTTTTAACTTTAGGTCTGTGAAAGTTCAAATCTTTTTTCTTTCCTTTAAGACCCTTAAGGCTTTCGAGCAACTTTGAAAGAAGAGATTGCTTTCTCCTTTGCCGTATTTTTCGTGTTTTAAACTTCAGTGTAAATTACAGTTAGAAATAAATTGCTCCAGTCATCTTGTTTTATACCTATCCCTATTTCTTTCCATTGTGAGTTCAAAATGTCGCTTTCTTCTAAGAGTTTTTCTTGAAGAGTTTTCGCAGAACCTTCTTTTAAAATGTATGCTTTTCCTTCAGAAGTGATTCCATTGCTTTGGACTACATCAATCAGGTTTATACCAGATGGAGCGGTAAAAGAAAAGAAGTTTAGATTGATCATATCCGCACTCCATTCTCGGGATATATTTCGTAATTCGCTATTTAATATAAACGGAGCTTCTCGATTATTGTTAACACCATTTAAAATTTCATATTCAAACTGCTCAAGATCGCCATCATTCCATGGAGCGTGCGAGAATTCTTCTGCAATAAATAAGTATCCAGAATCTCCTAAAGAAATTCCAAGTCCTACGTTGTCCCAGGTAGGATCCAAAACGTTTTGACGGTGTATTGCACTTCTCATTAGCGCTTTATGTGCGAAGTAAACTGTTGGAGCATGAGCAAGGTTTTCACCAACTTCTGTGGATATTCCATAATTTATTCTACGGTCGTCTGGGGTTTCTCCATCGAGATTGATGTGTGAAAAATAGTTCAGATCCCCCATGTCGTCGGCATGTGCTTGAGAAAGATTATTTAAATCATCTCGCATTGAAATACCAGAAAGTCCGTGTGATGCTCTTTCTTCATTTATGTATGAAAGAAGCTCATTTCTGGAGCTTACAATGTGAAGTGATTCAGTAATTTCCATTGGATCCTGTAGATCGAAGAAGTCAGGAATAATAGGAATTCCATTACCTATATATATAGGTACATTAACAACAGCTGAGCCGCCTTGATCATTTATCTCTAAAATATAAGTTCCTGTTTGTGCTGGCTTGTATGAGAAATTGAAAGATGAGTTTGCCGGAATTACGTCGTTTCCATAGTAATCAAGAAGTTGAGCTGAGGTGTGGATATCAAACATATCTATTGACCCGTCCGGTTTTATAACAGCACCTTCTGCGAAAATGTTTTCTTCAGTAAATCCAGATACAGAAAAAGTTTCTGTAGAGGTTAGAGTTTCCGGGAGTGAGTTGTATGTAAGTGCGTCATCAAGCGTTAATTTAAAATGATGCTTTACTCCTTTAAATGTTGTGTCGGCACTTTTGCCCCATTTAGATGAAAGCCGCACAGGAGCAAGTGAATCAGCTTGTGCTCCATAAACTCGCCATTTAATGTTATCTTCCTCGAATGTTTTAAAGTCGTTGTAGACGATTTCTAGAGTATCTACGTCGCGAACAAAATAAGATTCCACATTGTTGTTCTGCATGAAGTAGATTCTGAATACGTCGTTTTGAGTTTTATTCCACGAAATTGTTGTAGCATCGTCTTCAAAGTCTATTGAAAGTCCGGATGGAGTGTCTGAATTTGTTGCTGTCCCTTCTCCTGGGATTCCATCTAAAACATGAATAGGAGCAATTTTGCTTTCTCCATTATTTCCAGGAATTACACCTAACTGATACGTTCCGGCATTCCTGAATACCATCGGGATTTCAAAGCGATTACCACTAACTGTTCCTATAAAGTGAGTGTAATCATTTCCGCTTCCGTTATCTTCCGCAAGAAAAGCAAAGATTGTATCGTAAGATCCACCATTAGTTATTTCGCCTTCCATAATGTATATCTCGTTTTTATAGAAAGTATTTGGAAGTGTACTATCTAGCTCAATTTCGCTGAAGTAGTCAGAATTTATGGTAGAAAAATCTTCCGGATTATCAACATCCTGCACTTCATTAATTTTGTCTTCCGCTGTTTTATCTCCGCTATAGTTAATTACATCTTTTATAATAGTTTGATACATGAGCTGCGCCATATATCCTCTTGTGATTTCTTCACTTGGATTCAAAATGTTCGTTTCCGCAGTTAAAATTCCTTCTTCTTTGGCAAAATAAACATAAGGTGAGTACCACGTGAAACGGTAAGTGTCGTCGTAAGAGTTACTAGGAACTTCGGCAAGATCTAAGCGATCCCATTCTTGAACTTCGCCTAAAATTTTAAGTGCCTCCACTTTATTAATATGCTTTAGAGGTTGAAATGTCCCGTCAGGATATCCCTGAATCCATCCTTCGTATTTGGCTTTGCGAACGTAAGGTGCGTACCATTGGTTCTCATCTATATCAGGAAAACCACTTGCTGTATCGATATCCAGATTTACTTCCGTTCCTTCAAGAACGATCTTCAAAAATTCGGTACGACTGATTGGTTGATCCGGACGAAATGTTCCGTCTTCATATCCCTGAACAACTCCATTTGATTGAAGATAAGTGATCGCAATTTCGTTTGGATGCGTTATTGATACATCCGAAAATGTTGATCCAAACACCGTACTTGATTGAATAAAAAACACTATAATAACGGGTACACTCAGGTACCTTAATAACTTTGATTTCATATTAATTTGCTAAGGACGCTAATGCATAATAAGCCTGCTCTTACGAGGTGTCAAACATCTATTTTTGACATAAATAACCGTTTTCATTACAATTTGTGAGACTGTTTAATTCTTTAACCTTAAAAGGATATGAAAGTATTTTCTAAGGTCACTCTATTTACTCTTGTTGCAGGGCTTCTAGCCTTCGGAGCAGGTTGTGGTGGGGAAGGTCTTCCAGCAGGTAAATCACCTGAAGATGTAATTACGGAAGCACTTCTCAACTCAGAAGAAGTGACAAAATCTGTCTTTGAAATGTCAGTAGTAGCTGACCTCAAGGGAGACGTTGATGGTGAAAAAAACGATCTTAAAGGAGAAATGAAAATTTCTGGAACTAACGACGTAGATGCTGGAACAATGCAGATTGCATTTTCTGTAGACGGAAGCATGAATGATGATAGCGTTGAAGCTAGCCTTGAGTTACGTGCTAACAAAGATGGTGTATTCGCAAAAATTGGAAAAGTAAAAGTTTCTGACTCAGATGTTACAGAACTTATCGATGCACTTGATGAAGAAGGATACATTGGAGACTGGCTTAATCTTTCTTTCATTAGTTCAGAAGATCTTATGCAAGGTGGATTCGGTGAAGTTGATTATACTGAGGGAGACGATCTTCCATTCACAAATATTGAATACAAAGGAACAAAAGACGTTCTAGGTATCAACAGTTATTATTTTGCAGCAGATATCGACAAAGAAATGTTTGTTGGAATGATGGAAACAGGGGATCTTGCAGATGCTGAAGAATTCTTCGACGCAGCAGAAATTAGTGGAGAAGTATACGTTGCAGTAAAAGAAAACCTTCTAACAGGATTTGCTGGAAAAATGAAACTTGATGACAAAGAAATGAACGGAACAATGGATATGTCATTCATGATCAACCCAACAAAATCAAGCCCAGTATCAACACCAGATGCAAAGAAAGAAATCACTGAAGAAGACATTGCAATGCTAATGTTCGGAGGTGCAATGATGGATCCAGGTCTTGAACTAGACGATGAAATGATGGTTGATGATCTAACAGGAGAAACAATTCCTTACTTCGACGGTGAAGAAATCACTGACGAAGAAGCAATGAGACTCCTTGAAGAAATGGAAGCAGAGTTAGAAGCTTTAGAAGCTATCTAGTCACGCATTACGAAACATCAAAAAAAGGCCTTCTCGCGTGATGCGGGAGGGTCTTTTTATCTAAATTAGTCTGAGGCCCTTATTTATACTCGCTGGGCCTAAATGTACGAGTATTGACGGAGACTATCCTGAGTCCACGTCGGCGGGGAAGATGCCAAATGTCTTGAACAGATTTGTCACGACACTTAGGGGCGTCTCCTTCTCGTTTACCCGCTCAGCTATGTTTACTTCCACATTGAAGCGATCAAACGATTTTATTGATCCACTACCCGAATTCACGGCTTCGAGGGATATAATGGTTACTATCCCCTCGCGTTTTTGTTCCGTGTTCTCTCCTTGGTGATGGGTCCATTCCACAACGTTATCTTTGTCGTCAACGATTGCGTACAGTTTCGCGAGGTCCTGAATCTTGAGAAAACTCAATTCGATGATCATACTGTTCCTCCTGCAGATAATGTCTGCTGTAATGGATTCTTGGGTTGTGAAAGGACATAAATGACACATAGCTAACTGCCTGCATCATACAATTAATCATGGGGGTGTCAAGCTTTTGCTTACTTATCCCAAACTGCGTTGAATTGTTTTAGAAGGATTTGAACGATTTCTTTGTTGATGATTTCGATGCCGTACTGCTGATAAGTTGAACAAATGAAAGCTTTGCTCTCTCCAATAAACTGAATTGGCGTACATGCGGGAAGTGCTTTTAAATCTTCAATGGTGGAGACTTCAAATCGTTCCTGCTTTTTGTCTCCAAGAAGAATGAGTTTAATCTTTTTTTCGTTTTCAACAAATGCCGGAGCAAATCGCTGAAAAAATTTATGATGTTCTTTCGAACGCAGCGCCCAAATCGTGAGTTTTTGTTCTTTGATAACTTCATGAAAAATATTAGATATTCCGGTTTTGCTCGAATAGGATTTAACAGTTGGCATCACATGGTGCGGATGTTTCAGTGCTTCAAACGAAGGCAGCGACACAAGAATTTCTTCTTTATGGTAAGCGAGATTCCGCTTTTGTTCGTTGATATATGTGATTAGTTGTCTTGGCTCGACAGCCGTAAAATACCTGAGTTTATTTTGAATGAATTGGCAAACAAGCCCCTTTTTTACAAGCGATTCCAAAACTGAATATGCCGTACAACGATTAAGTTGTGCCTTTCGTGCGATAGTACTTGCCGGATGAGTTCCAATTTTTAAATTTGTACAATAAGTAATAGCTTCTTTCTCAGTTAACCCAATGTTTCTTAGCAATTCAATTAAGCTGTGCATATCACGTATTGTGAAGGAAAGGAGTGCATTAAAGTATATTTACCGAGTTTTGTAAAGGTGGTGGTGTTGGTATAGTGTGACAACAGGGCGTGATTTTGTTTTTGTAGCGCGATGGAGGGTGCTTTGGAAATTGCGCAAAAAAGTCGACTTGACCGATATTTAATGAACATAAAATTGGTGTTATTTTGCTCCTATTCATATTGTTTGAAAATTTTTGAGAGGCGTGTTGATTGAGTGTTGATTTGTTTATTTTTGCGAACATTTAGTGGGTATATATTGAAGTTGAAAGCACGATCATTATATGAGTAGTTAGAATATTGTGTAATCGCTTTTTGCAGCGGATTTTGGGTTGTAGCTAGTGGCGATTTTTGATAAAATTTAAATAGGATTAATTTTATTTAGATTAGGTTTATATTGTTTACTTGTGGGGTCCTCAAAGTATTTATTTTGTTAACCCCAATATTTATGAACCTTTTAAAAATGACAGATTGTGAATTATATGAGTATTGCAGAGAGATCGGAGGAAAAGCGCGTTTATGGAAAAAAAGATTTGTGGCTACTTTGCCTGAAATTGCAAGGCGCGGAATTCATAAGAAGAAAGGATTTGCTACTATTACTGAGTTTGCTGCAAAAGTTGGTGGCGTTGGGAAGAAAACTGTAGAAGCTGTTTTTCAGGTAGAAAAAAGGATCAAGGACAAGCCTGCTTTAATGGAACTATTGCCAAAGGTGGGGGTTAATAAAGTAAGGGTGATTTCTAGTATTGCAACGAAGGAAAATCAAAAGGACCTGGCGGAAAAAGTTCAGACTATGTCTAAACCTGCTCTTGAATTATTTGCTCGATCACAGCGAGAAGGGATTAAAGGAATTGGTCAAGCTCCTCCCGGGAGGAAAAAACGAGAACATATAAGTTTTGGTGTAGACGAGAAAATTGCACTCAAGTTACGTAAGTTCAAGCAAAGGATTGAAAAAGAAAGAAGGCAAGCAGTTGATTGGAATGAGGTAATGAAGGCGCTTCTTGAAAATGTTGAAGATGATCAGGAAAGATGTGCTTTTCCAGATTGTAATAAACCGGCGGAAGAAATTCATCATCCTGAAAGATATTCGCTTACTAAAAGTCATGAAAACGTGAAGCCGCTTTGCAAAACTCACCATGAAATTGCTCATCATGGTTTGATTGAAAATGAGGAGGGCGATCCGACGACGTGGCGAATTCGAAAGCATGCGGATCGAAATCATCCGAAGTTTTGGATTGATAGGAAAACGATAAAACACAAACAATTCAGTTTTTAGAATTTTTTTACAGAATTTTTAAATCACACGCGTATTGTTACGATATGAAAAGCATTTCTTTGAAAATATTTTGCTGCTTCTTCCTGGCGGGTGTGTTTCTTTATTCGACAATAGAAATATCTGCCTCGGTATTTTTTGTGATTCTGACTTGGAGTGTTTTCTTATGCTTCACCAAAAACAAAAAGCTGTTTTTTGTTGCGATTGCTGTTCTTGCGCTTTCAATCGGTTATTTAAGGGCTTTGTATAATATCCCACAAGCACATGAAGGATTGATATCTTTCTACCATAACGAGAATCTTTTGCACATTTTTCAGGGAGAGATAGTTGCAAATCCAGATCGAAGAAGGGAGAAAGTTAACTATATCGTGGAGGCGCAAAGGATTTCTATTGATGGTCAATGGCGCGAAATCGATGGGCGTGTTTTGATTTCAAGCGATTTGTATCCTGAATATAATTATGGTGATACTGTTGAGATATCTGGTTACATCATTGAGCCGGCGGAGTTTGATACGTTTTCTTATAAAGATTATTTGACGTTGTATTCGGTTTATTCGGTTATGTATCGACCGAGAATAAAACTTGTTGGTGAAGGCGGCGGTTCTTTGTTTTTTGCCTCTCTTTTTTCTTTAAAAGATGGATTTGAAGATAGATTGAATAAGCTTTATCCTGAGCCAATGGCGAGTTTTGAGGCGGGACTTTTAACAGGTTCAAGAAAGGGGATTCCTGATGATTTACTGAAAAGCTTCAACCTTACCGGGCTAACTCATATTATTGCGATTTCTGGGTATAATATCTCGCTTATCATTATCTTGATTTCATCTTTGCTCAAGAAGTTTTCGAGGAATGTGAAAATCCCGATTGTGATAGTTTTTATTATTGTTTTTACTTTGTTTGTAGGGGCTTCGGCGGCTGTAGTAAGGGCTTCAATAATGGGAGTGATTGCGGTTTTGGCTTTGTGGTTTGGGCGGCAATCTCAAATTATAAGCGCTTTATTGTTGTCGGCGCTTGTCATGGTTTTTTGGAATCCACCCACACTTCTTTACGATGTTGGTTTTCAACTTTCCTTTTTGGCGACGCTGGGATTGATTGTGAGTGGGAATTTTTTGCAGCGAATCTTTGCTTTTCTGCCTGCATCTTTTGGCTTTCAGGAAGCCTTTGCAATGACTTTGAGTGCGCAGGTGTTCGCACTACCTGTAATTCTCCTAAACTTTCAAAGGTTTTCACTAATTTCGCCAGTTGCGAATGTCTTTGTTGTTCCGCTGATTCCGTTAGCAATGCTTTTTGGATTTATATCTGTCGTGCTCAGTATGGTTCATTTTTCTTTGGGATTTGTTTTTACTTTTCCTGCATGGTTTGTACTTAAAATATGTGTTTTAATAACACACTTTTTGGCAAACTTACCATTTGCATCTATGGAGACGCCATGGTTTTCGGTGTGGTTTCTTGTTGGATATTACCTCCTATTCATACTGCTTACCTATTTCGTATACCCATATTTTCGAAATGTTCTCAGGAGGGATTGATGGCTCGATGTGAACGGGATTCCATCCTTCTATGTGGAATGCGTATGAGATGATTTTTGCGCCTTTTTTGAGGTCTTTTTCGAATTTTGGGATGAATTTACGGAGAGTGTCTGGGAGCATGTAGCAGACGATATAGTCTGTTCCTTCCAGGTTGCACAGTCTAAAGTCGCCAAATTTGATTTTTGCTTTTGATCGCCAGAATAATTGTCTGATTTTTGCTAGAAAGTACACTAGGGGTGAAAGTTCGTATCCAGTCGCTTTTGCTCCGTGTTTATTTGCAGCAAGATATGCGAGGCGTCCATCGCCGCATCCAATATCTACTACGTTATCGTCTTTTTTGATTCCGGCAACTCTCATCATTCTTTTGCAGGCTTTCATTGGGGTTGGAACGAATGGTGCTCCGCCAATAAGTGCGACCATTGTTGGAACCAACAGAAATAGGAACGAGAGTAGCATGAAAAGGTCTGGCATTCGTGGACTTGAGATTGCCATTACCCCGAACATGATACCGAGAATTACTGAGAAACTAAAGAAATCTAGCATTTTATATTTTGTATAAATAAAGTGTTGGTGTTTTTTCTTTTGGATTTTTCTTGATGACTCTTTGTGGTTTGAGTCCTTGGATTTTGAATGTATTGCTCACGATTCGTGTTCCTTTTTTACATTCCTTTTTGAGTTTTTTTGCGAGTCTTTTAAGTTCATGTGGCATTAGGTAGCAGAAAATAACATCTGCTTTATCCAGTTTTTCTTTAAAGAAGTTTTTGAAATGGATTTTAGCCTTGGAACCATTCATTAATTTACGAATAATAGCCAAAATATAGACTAATGGCGCAATTTCGTATCCAACAGCATTAATTTTTCTTCTTTTTTCCGCTTCAATAAGCATTCTGGCGTCGCCACATCCAAGATCCATGAATGTTTCCCCTTTTTTTAGAGAAATTTCGTCAAGAACCTTATCCATAACATTCTTTTTGGTTGGAACATAAGGCACGCGCAAGACTATTCCTACAAGTGCGGTTGCTGTAAGTAAGAATACGAAGATCAAAAATATGAGTAGTATGATGTCCATTTATTTGTTTTAAATTCATACCATTTTAGCACAAATATGGCATAATATAAATGCATGATTTAACTTTTTACCTATGATCGACTCATATAAGTTTGGATCCATTGAAATCGATGGGCAAAGATATCGTCACGATGTGATTGTTTACAAAGATGAAGTAAGTGAATGGTGGCGTGAATCTGGCCATAATGTGACCATTGGAGATTTAAGTGAGGTTCCTCCAAAGATTGATATTTTTGTTATGGGAAATGGAGCCAGCAGCAGGTGTGCTTTTCCAGACGAGACAAAAGAGTATTTGGAGAAAAAGGGGATAGAGGTAATTGTGGAAAAAACTGGAGATGCTTTTAAGACGTACAATAAGCTCGCCAAAGAAGGGAAAAATGTGGCTGGAGGATTTCATTTGACGTGCTAGGGTGATCAAGCCCTAATCCGTCTCTTCTTAACACCTTTTCCAACAACTTTCTTTGCTGCCTGGGCAATTTCTTCTTCGCGCTTCTTTTCTGAGATGCCTTTTTTTGGTTTAAGTATACCTTTTGAACGTTTTTCAAGTTCTCTTTTGGCAAGTGCTTCGCGTTTATCAATGTCATCACGGACTTTATTGTGGTCGGATCTTGTGCCCCTAGATTCGTCTACAAATTGGGCGGGAAGATGATCGTCGTGTCCCAATTCTTGTAAGGCTCTTTTTGCATTGTGAACTTGTCCAACTTCGTTTCCGAATTTAAGTACATCGAATTTTTGATTTTCTTTAACTTGCTTTTTCTCATTTATTCCAAGTTTACCGCCAGATTGTTTAACTAATTCTTCGTGAAGAGCTTTTTCGTCTGCAGATAAATGAGTTGTCTGTTTTGTGACGTCCTCTTGTCCTGCATGTTTGTGGGCTTTTCTTTCACTATCTGCAAAAACTTCTCTAACAATAGCAATTTTTTCCAGTTCTGCTTTCATACTTTCGCTTTTTGCTATGTTCTCAAGTGCTTCCAGAATATCTGGATCTTCAGTTGTTCCTTGTGCCTCAAGAAGCATTGTTAACTCTTCTTGTTTCTTTTTACTTAGTGCGTTTTGAGGATCGCCTTCCAGCACAGTTTCATGCATTGCAAGCGCCTCCTGCAGCTTGCCAATTTCCTCGTAAATCTTAGCCTTAGACTGCAAACTAGTAATCATCCTTTCGCTTCTTTCCTCGTCGGCGCTCTCCTTTCCCTGCTTTTTTTCAACTTTTGCTGTATCTTTTTTCTCGGTCTTTTCTGCGATTAACTCGTCATTGTAATCGTTAGCAGCATTAAACAATTTAAGCCGTTCCCTATAACCTTCTTTATAAAATTTTGAGAACTTTGTTTGCGCTTTTGGATCAAGATTTTCGAAATCATCAAGAAGATTCTTTCTTGGGAGAATCATAGACGCAAATCCACCAATTTCCCTTGTTCTTCCTTTAAAATCAGTGCCGTGTTTGTAATACTCAAACATATCTGCTCTTGTTTGCGGACCAATGACTCTGTTTTTTTCATAGTAATCAAGAAGCTTCACCGCACGTTTCATTAACTTTTCTTCTCGCTTCATTTGTTTAATCATTTCCTTTTTCTTGTCGATTGAACAATTTTCCCATTTACGCACTGTGTGTGGTTCAAGATCTAGAACATCATCGGAAAATCCTTTGTATTCATTAGTCAATTTCTCGTCTTCCTTAAGCATTTCTCCGCTTTCCAGCTTTTTAAGAAGCTTGGCTTTTAGTTGCAAAGGGGCTTGTTTGAAAAACTTCTTAGTTGCGTCCTTACTTTCTTTAGACCACGTTGTTGATTTAACCGCCTCAACTTCTCTGTCAAAATCCCGTTCGAGTTGCCTGTTTAGATTTTCAAAGAACTTGACCTTATCACGTCGACGTAGCTCTTTAAAGCTGCTATCTTGGAATTCTTTTGGTAAAGTTTTAAACTTTTCGGTGAGTGCTTCGCGAGGTTTCAGAGTTTCTTCTTTATATACCGCAATCCATTCATCCAGCTTTTCAGGCGTTAAGTCACGAAGCTGCTTTTTAAACTTTCCAATAGATTCTTTGCTAAAATGCTTTGCGTCACGATCAAGCCAGCTTTCATATAGATTGATTCTTTTATCGCATTCTCGAAGCTCTTCAAGGCGATCACGCATTTCGTGACGTCTCCATTTTGTAACTTCTTTTGCGAGATCAGGACGTAATTTAACGATTTCTTTTCGTAGTTCGACTCTTTCGCGGATTTCGTCTGTTAACTTGCGTTCTGCTCTTGCTTGATCCCACTCTGCGGTTATGTCTTCCTCTGGTAGTTCTTTAAACCATTCAATGTATTCCTTAGCACTATCTTCCGTGAAGGCCTCTTTTACATTGCCCATCACTCGTTGAGTATAATTATCAACACGGTTGCGTATCCTGTTTTGTTGGCCTTCCAGCTGTCTTTCCAGCGCCGCCAGTTCATTTGGTGATAAAGATTCACTGTGCATGAGATTTTCCAATTTGTCCTCCCATTTTTTTTGTTCTTTTTTGTTTAAAACACCTCCTTCTGCGAGTCTTCTTCTAAAAACCGCGCTGCGTTGGAGGATATCCTGTGTTTCAGTCACGTCATTTCTTCTATTTGCTAAATTTTCAACTGCACCTTCACGATCTTCTCTATCTTTAGGGGCTCTTTCATTAAATACTAATCGTCTTTCGGCAAAAAAATCATGCATGCTTTACTAAATTAGGGGCTTCATTGTTACACAGAGCAAGCGGAAAATCCACATGAAAGACAAAGCATGCAACCTTCTGCAATTTGGAGCTGAGTTTTGCATTCAGGGCAAGCTTTGCTGTCCATAATTTCGTGCTTTGTGAGTACAGCTGTTTTAGTCCGTGTCTTCATTTCAGGTTGCATAGCAGCCTCTGTAGCAACACTTACGCCACCACCAACATGTTTATGTTCTCTTTGTGGTTGAATCGGAGGAAGTGTGAACTCTTCAGCTGGTGTACTAGCTGCCTCCATCCTTATAGATTGTTCATTTGTTGTTTTAGGTTCGTTATCATCAAGCGGGATCTGGTGTTGTCTTTCTGCTGTCTGTGGCATTTCTGGTAGAGCAACCTCCTGCGCTTGAACTTTTGGAGTTTCCGGTGTTGGTTCAGGGGTTGGAGCTGCAGGTTTTTCTGCTGCAGGAGCAGGAGCAGGAGCAGGCGTAGGAGCTCTTTCAGTTTTCGCTTTCTTATTAACCTTTCCGATGTTTAAAACTTGTCCTTCACGACTCTTATCTCTGTAAATTGTCACACCTTTACATTTTAATTTGTAAGCAAGCATGTACGAGTCCTCAATATCTTTCATTGTAGCTTCTGTAGGGAAGTTGATAGTTTTTGATACTGATGAATCAACATGTTTCTGGAACGCACCTTGCATTTTTAGATGCCATTCAGGCGCAATATCTTGCGCAGTTACAAATACGTCTCTTATTTCCTGTGGAATTTCATCGAAGTCTTGAATTGATCCAACTTTTGCGATTTCTCTCATAAGATCTTTTGAGTAGAAACCTACGTCTATTGCAAGTTCTTCAAAATATTTATTAGTGTAAACAAGCTCTGTCCCGTCCATTACGTTCTTAATGAATGAGATTGCGAAGTTTGGCTCAAGTCCTCCAGAAGCTTCAGCAAGCATTCCAATTGTTCCAGTTGGAGCAACAGTTGTAACGCATGTATTTCTCATCCTAACGCCATTTTTTTCGTGGGTTGAACCCTCATAAGCTGGGAACACACCTCTGTCTTCAGCAAGCATTTTTGATTTATTGCATGCTTCTTCATTAATGAATCCCATAACTTTTTCACCAAAGGCAATTCCTGCGTCGCTATCGTATTTAATACCAAGTTGATATAAAACATCCGCAAATCCCATCAAGCCAAGTCCAATTTTTCTTGTTGATCTTGTTTTTTCAGCGATTTTTTCAATAGGATAATGGTTTGCATCGATAACGTTGTCCAGGAATTGAGTTGCTAAGTGAACAACTTCCTTTAAAGCTTCCCAATCAAGGTCTGATTTATCTTCTATTACGAATTTGTTTAGGTTTATTGATCCAAGATTACAGCTCTCATGAGCTAGAAGTGGTTGTTCTCCACATGGGTTTGTAGCCTCAATTTCTCCAAGTTCTGGTGTTTTATTGCACCTATTAATTTCGTCAATAAAGATAAGTCCCGGGTCACCGTTTTTCCAAGCATTTGAAACGATAATATCGAATACCATGCGAGCTTTTAACTTTTGTAGTGGTTCTCCGTCACGTGGATTGATAAGGTCATATTCTCCATTATTTTCAAGCGCTTCCATGAATTTATCTGTAACTGCAACAGAGATATTGAAGTTTTGAAGTGTTTTCATGTCAGACTTCATGCTAATAAAGTCTAAAATATCCGGATGATCAATTCTTAGAATTCCCATATTGGCCCCACGTCTCTTTCCTCCTTGTTTAATTACATCAGTAGCTGCATCAAATACCTTCATGAATGAGATAGGTCCTGAAGAAACGCCTGTTGTTGAGTGAACTATATCGTTAGCTGGTCTTAGTTTGCTGAATGAAAAACCTGTTCCTCCTCCGCTTTTATGAATTAAAGCGGCGTCTTTTAATGAGTCAAAGATGCCTTCCATAGAATCTTGAACTGGAAGAACGAAACATGCAGATAATTGTCCAAGTTCTGTTCCTGCGTTCATTAAAGTTGGAGAATTTGGCATGAATTTAAGATCTTTCATCATTTCATAGAATTTTTCTTCCATCTCTTTTACGTCTCCTCCGTAATTTTCTTCTGCTGCTGCTATTCCTCTTGCTACTCTGTGTAGAAGATCTTCGGGTGTTTCAACTATGTCTCCTGAATCGTCTTTTAATAGGTACCTTCTTTCTAGTACCTTTAGTGCATTTGTTGAGAAGTTAAGTGATGCATCTCCTTTTCCTTTTCCCAGAATTGCTTCCTTTTCTGCTCTTTCTTCTGCTCTTTTTTGTCTGTATATAATGTATGCCTTTGCTGTTTTTGCGTGTCCTCCTTCAATAAGAATCTTTTCTACTAAATCCTGAATTTGCTCAACAGTTGGAACTTCGCTGTCGTCTTTAAAGAATACTTCCAAAACTGCGGCAACTTGATTAGAAATCTTTTCAGCTTCGCTTCTATCGTTACCACCAACAGATTGTGCGGCTTTCCATATTGCTTCTGCTATTCGTTCTTGGTCGAAATCTACTACTCGACCATCTCTTTTTTGAATTTTCTTGATAGAGGACATGATAATAAATAAAGTTAGGAAACAGAGAGGGGGGCAAAAACAAAGATACCAACAAGGATCTTTAATTTTTATCCTGTCCTAGAAAGCCTAAAATCTAGGTATGAGCGCTGATTGAATGTTGCAATCCGACTATAGTCCCATCGTGGTATGGAGTGCAATATAAAAAAAGAAACTTTAGTTGCGGAGTTTAGGTATATGTAGTGTATTTATTTTAAGGGCATACCATATGTAGTAAGCAATTGTTAAAAATTGATGAAGAAAACAGGATAAATCGAGGTCGAAAAGTACATATAGTGAATAGGTGATTTTTGAACAAAAAAGTTGTACAAAAAGAGGGTAAAAAGTGGATTTGGTGGCTGGGGCTAAAAGAATTTCAATATTTGTATTTGACGGGAGTGGGAAATGATGTATTATATGAGTAGATGTATTATAATTTTTTAATATGACTGATGAAAAAAAGGTGAAATACTAAGAAATTTAGGAGCAATTGATTTTGGAGAAGGAAGTGTTGAAGAGGTTCCGGAATCGGAAGAAGTTACACCAGATGAAGGAGAAGGTGGGGAAGTTAAAGAAATTAGACACGGAGACGAAAGTGTTAAACCTAAAGTTGATGCATTAATTGTAGGTACACTAGAAGATCTTGATAATAAACCGGCAGTGCTGGAAAAGGAGGAGCATGTTGTTGAAGCTGCTGTAGATGAAGAAGGGTGTACTTTATATTTTGAGCCGGGTCATTATCAAATACCTGCTGCAGATTTTCCTGAATTGAATCAACGTATAAAAGAGCAGGTTGTTAAGGGGTTTGAAGATGTGAGTTTTGTAAAAAAGAATATAACGGCTCCTTTTGCAGGGTATTCTGTTGCATCCGAATCAGATTATGATTGTGAAACTGCTTCTTACAGCACAAGAACAACTCTAATTGAAGTAAATGGAAATAGATATTTTGTAGTTTATAATTATCCTGGTAGTTCAGGGCATAGAAAAGCTGATACTGGATGTAGAACAGCCTGGGGAGAAAAAGCTTTTAAAGCAACAGAAGAAGATTGGCGAGAAACATTTTTGAAGCGTTCGCTTATTCCTGCTACAAAATTACAGGACAATGAAAGAGTTGTTGAGTGTCATAAAAAGGCAATGGAACTTAATGGAAGGTCGCAGAGGGTAGACGTTAGGATGTAAAAGTGGTATAATAGTATAATGAAAACTAAAACAAAACAAAATGCCTCCAGAGAAACCACAAAAAAGGGTTGAATCTAAAGAAGCAAAGGAAGCTTTGAAGCAAGAAGCAATGAAGGCTTGCGGAAAGCTTTGCCTGAAATATCATCAGGATCATGCAAGTGGGTATAACATGGATAGTTTGCCAAAGGATAAAGCTTTATATACGCTCTTTCGCAAGTTTTTTAAGTCTAAGTACTGGCCTGTTTTACCACAACATTTCAAAAATGTATTAGTTCATAGATATTTGTATGTCCGAATGATGGTTGAACTTGGATCAAAGCCAAAAATTCGAAAATTTGTTAAGGAATTTCAGCCTGGAGTTAAAGGACAGATGCTTGCTGATAGCAATTTTGATGTTCTTCACGCAAAGCTTAAAAACAGTTCTTCATTTGCAGTATTAGAAGAATCAGATCTTCAATTTGCATTAGAAACTGTTTCTAATGTTGCTGATGTACTAGGTAGAATTCCTAGTGGTGGTAAATGGGGTGCAATGGCGCAACGAGATATGGGTGCTATGAAAATTGCAGATAAAATCGACGATCAAGTTGCTGCTCCAAGACTTCGAAAAGGGCTTCGTAAGGTTGCAAGGAATATTATTAGAATAATGCAATTAAGAGCAGCGAAAACAGCAGAAAGAAAAGAAAAACAAAAATCTTTCGATAAACATGAGGAATCGTATAAAAAACAACTTGAAAGTGTAGATAAAACACCAGAAGGAAAGCAAGTTAGAGCAGGTGTTTGGAAGCTAATTAAAAGTAAGGTTTCAGCTGGGGAATTTTCACGTATAAAATATAGAATTGATTTTACTCAACCATTTAGCAAACTGTTATATGAATTGCGTTTAATACTTTTAACAGAAAACAATGGACGTGTTAAAAAACAAATGGATGCAATAGCACGTCAAAGTGGATTAGGTGGGAAAAAACGTGAAGAATATGGAAGAATGAATAAGAAACTAAGTTTAGATATCTGGAAAGCTATAGAAAAAAATACTTCGAAAACTCCAAAAACGCAGAAGTTTTTTAAACAAATGTTCCAGAATCTTAAAAACAGAGATTACAGAATCAATGTCTATACACGACCTTTATTTGACTCACAACCAAGACAGACTAAACAGAAAAAACGAATCGAGTTCGAAAATGATATGTATGAACATGACAAATTAGATCGCGATAAAGTTTAAAGCGCTTTCGCTATTTTCTTTCCAAATTTGTATGAAGCACGCGGTCCACTGGCTGTGATGACTTTTCCGTCAATGCAGACATCTTTCCCGGTATAATCTGCTCCTAGTCCAAGTAGTTCTTCACGTGCACCTTCCCATGAAGTAACTTTTTTGTCTTGAAGGATTCCAGCATGTCCTAAAATTAACGGTGCGATGCAGATTGCGGCAACAATCTTTCCTTCTTCATAAAATGCTTGAGCGAGGTTAAGTGCTTTTTCGTTATTGAAGTAGACCTTTGCACCGCTTCCTCCAACAAAAACTATTCCATCGTAATCGGTAGTTGCATCGGCTACTAGAACATCAATATGAACCGTTGTTTTATCGATACCGCTTACGGCTTCTGTTTGAGTGCTTGCAACCGTAACTTCCACGCCTTTCTTTTCAAGACTTTCTCGTGTTTGGAAATATTCTTCATCGCGAAAATTCTCTGGTGCGATGATCATTATTACTTTTTTCATTTTAGTGAGTTTTAATGAAGTATTTATATTTTAAATGAATGCAGAGCTATCCTCAATAAGTAAATTTTGGTATAATGGTATGTAGTGTTTAAACAAAAAACATGGCTACAAAAAAATCAAAAAAGGAGCATAAAGAAAAAATCGAAATAGTTTTTCCAAAAGATTTTATGTGGGGGACTGCGATGTCTTCGCATCAGGTTGAAGGTGGAAATATGTATAACGATTGGTGGGCTTGGGAGCAGGAAGGTAAGGTGCTGAATAGGCAGGTTTCTGGTGATGCTTGTGATCATTATCATCTGTATAAAAAAGACTTTGATATGATGCAAAAGATGCATCATAATACGCACCGTCTTTCTATTGAATGGAGCCGTATTGAGCAAAAAGAAGGGGAATTTAATAAGTATGAGATTCAACATTATCGAAAGGTTCTGGAGGATTTACGATCAAAAGGAATCCAGCCTGTTGTTACTTTGTTTCATTTCACTTTACCTCACTGGTTTGCAAAAAATGGAGGGTTTTTACAGAAGGATGCGCGCAAGATTTTTAATAGATTTGTTAAGAGAGTAGTTAATGAGCTTGGTGATCTTGTTGATTATTGGATAACTGTTAACGAGCCTTATGTTTACGCGAATTTTGGTTATTGGGAGGGCGTTTGGCCTCCAGGGAAAAAGAGTATTTTTAAGACCTTAAAGGTGTTGAAGCAACTTATCTATGTTCATATTGATTCATACAAGTCGATCAAGGAACTCTATAAAAAACAACATTGGAAAAATCCTCAGGTTGGATTTGCAAAGAACTTTATCTGGTTTGCTCCATATAAGAAAGAGACTTTTCTAAGCAAGCTTCTTACCAGGTTTTATCATTACAATTATAATAAAGTTTATTTTAGGCCGTTTTACAGTGGTCGTTTCCCGCTTATTTTAGGTTTTGGGAAGATTCCTGAAGCAAAAGAAAGTCTGGATTTTGTGGGGATGAATTATTACTTTCAGTGCAGCTGTACATACACTTCCATTAAATCGCCGTTTCATTTAAGGGAGCATTTTTCTCCTGATCAAGAGAGGACGCTTTTTAACTGGGAGGTTAACGCGGAAGGCTTGTATCACGTTTTGAAGCTTATTTATCTAAAGATTAAAAAGCCTATTTTGATTACAGAGAATGGAATTTCGACGTTAGATGATAATCAACGAACTTCATATATTATTCGTCATCTTGATGCAATTAACAGAGCAATACGAGATGGTGTTGATGTTAAAGGATATTTGTATTGGTCGTTTATTGATAATTTTGAATGGGCAGAGGGATATAGTCAGTTTTTTGGATTGAATGCTATGAATCAACGTACTTTTGAACGTACACCTAAACCGAGTGCACAGGTTTATGCGGAAATTTGCAAGACTGGCAAAATCACGGACAACATGCTTAAAAAGTATGCCAAAGATCTTCACGATAGGGATATAAAGTAATTATTTCATAATCGCTCCGGTGTGCGCGCTAGTTACTAGTCTAGCGTACCTATTTAGATATCCCTTGGTTATTTTAGGTTCGAATTCCGGGAGTCCGTTAAGTCGCTCTGCAAGTTCTTCGTCAGACAATTTAACTTCGATAATGTGATTCGGAATATCGAGATGAATGATGTCCCCGTCTCGAAGTGCTGCAATTGGGCCGTTCTCTGCTGCTTCCGGGCTTATATGTCCAATACAGGCTCCACGAGTACCTCCAGAGAAGCGCCCGTCAGTTATTAAGGCTACTTTCTTGCCAAGTCCCATTCCTACTATATTTGCTGTTGGAGATAGCATTTCCGGCATTCCAGGTCCGCCTTTTGGCCCTTCGTATCTAATAACAACAACCGCACCTTCTTTAACTTCTCCGTTTAGAATTCCTTGGCATGCTTCTTCCTGAGAGCCGAATATAATCGCAGGGCCTTCAAATTCCATCATTTCAGGATCTACTCCTCCGCTTTTAACAACAGATCCGAGAGGGGCAAGGTTTCCAAACAGGAATGCTAACCCTCCTGTTTCGCTATATGCATTATCTAGTGTGTGAATAATTTCTGGGTTTGTTATCTCAGCGTCTTGAATATTTTCACCAAGTGTTTTTAAAGTGACTGTTTTTCTATCAAGCTTTAAAAGGTCTTTTTTGGAAAGTTCTTTCAGGATAGCCGAGATTCCACCAGCATTTAGTACATCTTCAACGTGAATATCAGGCGCTGAGGGGCTTACTTTACAAATATATGGAGTTTTATCAGCAAGTTCGTTTACACGTTTGATGTCGTAATCTATGCCAGCCTCGTTCGCGATTGCGAGTGTGTGTAGAACTGTATTTGTTGAACCACCCATTGCCATGTCGAGGATGAATGCGTTGTCGATTGCATCGTGAGTTACGATGTCGCGTGGTTTTAAATCTTCTTTAACAAGTTGCACGATTTGTTTTCCTGTTTTTGTAGCAAGTTCTTTACGTTCTTCGCTTACAGCAAGGTATGTCCCGTTTCCAGGAAGACCTATCCCAAGCGCTTCTGAGAGGCAGTTCATTGAATTTGCTGTGAACATTCCTGCGCAAGAACCACACCCGGGACATGCACTTACCTCGAGTTCCTTTAATTCTTCCTCCGACATTTTGTTTGCTTTAAATTTGCCCACGCCTTCAAATGCTGTAACAAGATCTACAGATTTTCCGTTAACTTTACCGGCTTTCATAGGGCCGCCAGAAAGCATGATTGTTGGGATATTTGTGCGGACTGCAGCCATCATCATTCCTGGAACGATTTTGTCGCAACTTGCTATGCAAACCATTCCATCCAGTCTGTGCGCTTCAACTACAGTTTCAACTGAATCGCAGATAAGCTCGCGCGAAGGGAGAGAGTAATGCATCCCAAGATGCCCCATCGCAATTCCATCATCAACACCAATTGTATTGAATTCAAAAGGAACACCACCTGCATCTCGAATGGCTTTCTTTACTATTGCACCGATTCTGTTTAGATGGATGTGGCCAGGAACAATATCGATATAAGAGTTAGCAATGCCAATAAACGGTTTATCGAAATCGTCGTCCTTTAAACCGCATGCACGTAAAAGACTTCTATGAGGAGTTCGTTCGAATCCTTTTTTAACTTCATCAGAACGCATATTTAAAAATGATCAATAATAAGTTGATCAAATAATCTCACATTTAAACGTTTGCGTAAATCCGTCTTCCTTGAGCGTCGCGATAATTATTGTGATGCCATCCTTCGCGGTAGTATGTTTTTCCTAAGAAGAAACTGGCTTGTAGTTTTTCATCGAGATATCGCCTGTTTCTGATTGCGAGTTTATCGTTTTGGCTTAAGTTGTCTACTGCGATTATGTAGTAGGATTTCATTACTCTTAAGTATTCTTTGAGTTTTGCCTCTCTTAATTCTGGGCTTAACCTTGCTATTTTGCGGACATGACTTGCACGTAGCCATGCACTTTCTTTTGAGTTCCATATTCTTCTTTTTATAGATCGAGAACTTAGTTTTTTTTCTGCAGCTTGTTTAATTAAATCTGTAAAAAATCGGAATTGATAGTTTTCCATTTGTTCTGATTTTGTTTTTCGTTTGTCTTCATCGAGTAAAGCTAAATTATATACTGTTCGTGGTTTTATATAGCACATAACTTTGTCATACCTTGTCCATCTGCCGTTGAATCTGAATCTATTACTTGTAAGGCGTTTTCCATTTTCTGTTATAGCGACATCTTGTGCGCCTCCTGTGTTGTGAGGAGATCCGCCTCCTGGTGCAACCCACTTTCTGTTTTCTGCATGTGCAGCTTTAAGGAGTCTTGCTTCTGACCATTTTGGATGCTTTTTTTTGAGTTTCGCATACCTCCTGTCTAAACCAATCTTATACCATCTTGCTTGTTTGGCGGCTGGTCTATGGCCAGATCCAATATGAAATTCGTATCTGTTCCCAGTTTTTGCAGATAAAAGTTGTAAATATCGTTTATACATCCCATGGCACAAAGCAACAGGAGCTCTTAGTTTTTGACCTCCGCTTCCTGGAAATTCAACCATTGAATCACGTGGATGGCGTTTTAGTCTTTTTCTCATTGCTATGAGTTCTGCCATGCTGTTTACTTTTTTGATTTCCCTCCATTGCCTGAGGAATTCTGCTCTTCGCATAGGCTTGTCAGCATATTCGCCTGTAGAAGGGAGTCGTAGTTTTTTTGATGGTGCATCATCTAATGCTAATTTTTTTCGTGGGGCTTTAGTACGTTTTCTTGGGCCAACTCTACCAGCTTCCCTTTTTTGAGTAGGTATCCTCCCAGTTTCTGCTTTCTGGCTTCTTGTAAACCCTGTTCGAGATGTGTTTATCAAATTATCCCAATCTGTTTCTATTGGGAGACCTTTTTTCTTAAGTTCTGCTTTTGTTAGAATTTTGGTTGGAGTAAGGACTGCCCAATAAACTGCGGCATATCCTTTTGAATCTTCCCAATAGAAATGTCCGTCTGCGCCACGTACTGCGTATCCGCTTTTACCTTTGCCTTTTTCTAGGTTTTTTACGTACAATTTTGTGATCCCTGGTTGTCTTGCTGTTAAAGCTTTAAGTCCGATGCTTCTATATGCTGCTCCACATAAATTTAGATTGATTTCGGTTGGTTCTCCAAGTTTATACTTACTTCCAAACTTCATGTCTCTGTAAATGTCCAGTTTGTCGTGTCTTGATATTGATCTGCCAAATAATCTTCTTAATGCTCCAGGTTGTTTTTTGAGTCCTTCAATTAGCTGTTCGGCAGATAATCCACTTACTGTTCTTTTGATGGATTTGCCTGTGGCATTCTTTTTTATTGCTACACCAAATGCTTTTTTGAATTTTTCTTTTTCCGGGGCGGTAAACTGATATTCCCAATTACTTCTTTTAGTTCCTTCTGGATGCTGGATTGTACCTTTTAATCTTTGACGATGAAGTTTTATTCGCGCTTTCACAACAGCTTCACTACCTTTTTTTCGGGTAGCTTGAGTTGTTTCATCCACATTCTTTAATAGAGATGAAACCTTTTTTACCAAATCGACAATGCCTTTACGGATATCCATTTTTTTGTTTTTATATCCCAATATTATACCAGAAAATGGACGAAAATGCACTTTGTTTTACTGCTTTGTTCGTAAGTCTTCCATAAACAGCATTCTTATGCTATAATTATAGGAAAATAATTAAAAAAAATGACTAAAGTAAAAGGAGCACTTTACAGTTCATTTATAATTGCAATTATCGCAATTATGACAGTGGGGCAAGTTGCAACTGTTTATGCTCAAGAAATCATAGTAAATACAGATATAGATTTTCAGGAAAATAATCTAATTCTTGATGCAGATGACTCAGGATCTGATATTACTTTGCAATTTGGTACAACTTTGAATAAGTATCTAAAGTGGGATAACACAAATTCCTATTTTTCTTTTAATGCGGATATAAATTTGGAAGGAAATGAGATCCAAAATTTTAATATTGAGAATTTAGCTGTAGCTCCAACTTGTGATGCTGCTGCAAGTGGACGAATGTATCACGATACAGCAGATACAAACTCGTATATTTGTGACGGAAGTAGTTGGCAGCAAATAGATAGTAGTGGAGCGGCTGGAACTTCTCTTGCAGCGGTACAAGCGCGCAGAGATACAGATTTTACATTAACTTCAGCAAGTACTTGGTATGATATCCCTCTTACACTTACAGATTTGGAAAGCGATACTTCTGTTCTTCAACACAACGATACAAATAATGATCGGATTGATGTTAAGGAAGATGGTTTATATAGAATTACATATCAAATTAACTCAAATGATGCCTCTGTAACTCATCAGCTTGAAACTAGAGTTCGCATAAATGATACAACCGTTTTAGATGGATCACTTCTGGTTAATCGTAACTATTCGGATGAATATAGTCCTTCGACAGGAACATTCCTGGCCGACTTAACTAGTGGTGATTACATTTCATTGCAGGCGCAAAGAACAACAGCAAATCTAGTTATAGAGGAAACATCAGTAACAATTGTTAAATTGGAAGGAATAAAAGGGGATCAAGGTGATCCCGGAGCTCCTGGAACATTAACTTATACAATTGGTCAGTTCTATGACGGGACTGGCGGGCAGAATGTTAATGTAACTACCCCTGTTGCAATTCAATTAGATAATGAAACTCGAAAAGATTCAGGAATTACTCATAGTACAGTTATTAATGATTCACGTGTAGTTTTAGATGCTGCTGGTTGGTATCAAATTACATATAATGTTTCCACAGAAAGCCAAACTACAAACAGAAAAAATGTTAGGTGCAGAGTGCGCATGAATGGATCAACTTATGTCACTCCTTCTGATTCGTATATGTATTCCAGAAATATAACTGATGAGTGGGGAACAAATACAGCCGAGTTAATTGTTGAGACTACAGGTACGAATGAATATTACGAAGTGATGTGTAATGGTGAAGGTTCTGGGGTAGGAAGTGAGGCTGCAAATACAGTTGCAGGACAATCTTGGACCTTGGTTGAAAAGAAATAGGCTTATAGTGTATATTTCCCATGGCTTTTCACTTTAGGATTTTTCAACATGGAACAAAAGCAGTGCAAGAATTGTAATATAGAATTTAAAGTTACTGATTCAGATCAGGAATTTTATAAAAAGTTGGAAGTTCCGGAGCCAACTCACTGCCCTGATTGTCGTCAACAAAGGCGATTGGCTTTTAGAAACGAACGAAAATTGTTTAAGCGAAAATGTGATTTGTGCGATGAAGATATTATTTCGTTTTTTCAGGAAAACGAGCCTTTTCCGGTTTATTGTTCGGAGTGTTGGTGGAGTGACAAATGGGATCCAGTAGATCATGGTCAGGATTTCGATTTTGATCGACCATTCTTTGATCAATTTAAAGAACTTATGATGAAGGTTCCTAAAATGGGAATGCTTCTCTATTTTGTTGAAAACTCTCCATATAACAGCTTGCTCGCGTATTCCAAAAATACATACATGAGTCCGGGAAGTTACTATTGCGATGATTGTTTGTATGTTCGCAAAAGTCAGTATTCAACAAATTGTATGAATAGTAATTTGTTAGATCACTGTGAGCTTGTTGCAGATAGTACAAATTGCAAAAGTTGCTACAATAGTCATCATCTAATTAATTGTAGAAATTGTACGGACTGCGGGTATATGGCGGATTCATTTAGTTGTGAAAATTGCTTTATGTGCAGCGGAATTTCTCGAAAGAAATTTCATTTTAAGAATCAATCTTATCCGGAAGAGGATTATCATCGTCTGGTTGAAGAGCATATGAAGAGAGATCCAAAAGAACTTGAGTTGGAATTTAATGATTTCAATAAGGAAATTCCGAAAAAATATCAAAATCAGATTCAATGTGAGAATTCTTCGGGTGATTTTCTTCAGAATTGCAGCAATGCACATGAGGCTTACGACTGTTTTGAAGTAGAGGATTGCAAATACATGTACGATTGCGTGGGAGTTACAGATTCAATGGATTTGTCGTTTCATGATAAAGATATCGAGCTTTGTTATGAGCTTTGTAGTGGTGGAGATGCGAATAAAAATCTTAAATTCACTTTTTGCAGTTGTCTGAATAGTGATTCGATGTATCTTTTTGTGACAATGGGTGGGCATGATTGTTTTGGTTGTGATGGACTTCATTCAAAACAGAAATATTGTATTCTGAACAAACAATATTCGAAGGAAGAATATTTTGAAATGCGTGACAAAGTCATCGAACATATGAAAAAAACAGGAGAATTTGGTGAGTTTTTCCCGATTAGTTTGTCTTTGTATCCTTACAATCATACAAGTGCGCAGGATTATTATCCTTTAACGAAAGAGGAGGCGCTTGCAAAGGGATATAAATGGCTTGATGAAGATCCGAAAGATTATAGTAAAGCTGCAACTGAAATCCCTAATGATATTAATGAAGTTCCGGATAGTATTGTGAAAGAGGTTTTGGTATGTAAGGAGTGCAGCAAAAATTACAAGATTATTGAACAAGAGTTGCGGCTTTCAAAGAGAATGAAAGTTCCGATTTCTCATTTGTGTGCTGATTGCAGGCAGCTTAAGCTGAACAAGTTAAAGAATCCGCGAAAACTGTGGGATCGAAAGTGTGATAAATGTGATGATCCGATTCAGACTACTTACGCACCGAAAAAGCCCGAGAAGGTTTATTGTGAGAAGTGCTATTTGAAGGAGATTGTTTAGTTGACAGTATTTTGTTTTAGTGCTTGAATATACGTGGCTTGTATCACTCAACCCATGCGCAAAAAACTAACTAATTTGTTGCGGCTTGCACAGCTAAAAGATGAAGAAATAACACTTTATCTGTTTTTGCTTAAGTTCAAACAGGTAACAATTTCCGAGCTGGTTGAAAAGAGCCAGTTAAATTTTATGATGGTTTATCGCACAATTAAACGTCTTCGTGAAAGAGGGATGGTTGAAGCAGTGCCGGTAAATAATAAACAGGACATTTATAAACCACTTTCACTACAATCGATTATTAACAAAATACAATCGCAGCAGCGAAAGCTTAAAAGATTAGAGTGCGGATTAAAGGGGCTTGATGATTTTCTTCCGTATGTGGATATTGATAATACTGAAGAGGATTTGATTCAAGTGAGAGAAGGAATAGATGCATTTAAAGAAGAATATCTAAAATTACCAGAACTAAATTGTGAAGAAATGCTGCCATTAGGAGATATAACGCATTTATGGAGAACATCTAAATTGTCTTATGATTGTCCTGAAGAAAGAAATTTTATTCACAAACGGCTCAAAAAAGGCCTTTCTGTTCGTATGTTAACAACCCCATGTGAAAATGGAAGAGCCCTGCTTGCTAGAGATGGTCTTGAGAAAAGAACAACACGTTTAAAGTCTAAACTTCCAATTACAGAAAACATGTTGATAATTACTAAAAACCAATCATCGCTATTTATTTGTGATGAAGATGATCCACGGGTCATTACAATTAAACAACCGGATATGCTTGAAATGCAGAAAAATCAATTTCACGGTTTGTGGTCGGCGTAATATTAACAATCCATTGAAAATAAATAGTGAAGTTTTGCCTTTATTAAAGCCAAATTTGTTTTTTTATGGAAAAATTTTGCAATTTTCCTATGTTCGTCTACTATTGTGGTGGATTAACAATTTTTTATGGAACAAAAGCGGTGCACAGATTGTGGAAACAGTTTTACAATCGATGACGATGAGCTAGAGTTGTATGAAAAGTACGATATGCCGCCTGAAGATATTTGCTTTAGATGTTCTCAAATGCATCGACTTAGTTTTAGAAACGAAAGGGTTTTGTATCAAAGGAAGTGTGATTTTTCGGGAGAGTCTATTCTTTCGATTTATTCGCCAGATAGTCCATATAAAGTTTATAAAAACACTCATTGGTATGGCGATAAGTGGGACGCATTAGAGTATGGTCGTGATTTTGATTTTAATCGGTCTTTTTTTGAACAATTTAAAGAATTACAATTGGAGGTTCCTCGTCTTGCTTTAATTAATGCTAGAGCCGAAAACAGCGATTACTGTAATATGACGTGGGGGAATAAAAATTGCTATTTGGTTTTTGGCGGAGATTTCAATGAAGATGTTCAGTGTGGGACTTTATGTATGTACAACAAAGACTGTGTTGATGTGGATTTAAGTGATAAAAATGAGGTTTGTTATTTTATGGGTGATTCTTATAACTGTTATGGATGTCAGTATACGTTTGATTCTAAGAATTGTACTGACTGCTTCTTTATAAGTGATTGTATTGGGTGTTCGGATTGTATTTTGTGTACGAATTTAGTTAAAAAGTCGTACTGTATTTTAAATAAACAGTATTCAAAAGAAGAATATTTTGAGAAAAAAGCCGAACTTTTGGATGGAAGTTATAGCAAAATGAAAGAAAATTTCAAAAAATTGCTCGAATTACGAAATGAAAGAATTGTTAAGTATTTTCACGGAGTTAATTGTGAGAATTGTACTGGAGATTACATAAATAATTCGAAAAATTGTATAAATTGTTACAACATTGGTGATAGTGAGGATCTCCGAAATTGCATTTTAGTAATAAATGGGAAAGATATTTTTAATGCTTCATATATAGGACATAAAACAGAAGCATCTTATGGGTCTGTTGCAACAGTAACAGCTAATTTTGTGAATAATACTTATTTTTCTTTTGATTGTAACAATATTGATTATTCTGAGCAGATGCAAAATAGTGAAAACTGTTTTGGGTGTAATGGTTTGAATCATAAAAAGAATTGTATTTTGAATAAACAATATTCTGAGGATGAATATAAAGAGATGCGGAAAAAAATTATTGAACATATGAAAAAAACAGGGGAATGGGGGAAGTTTTTCCCTAAAAACTTGGGATGTTTTGCATATAATGAAGGTACAGCTCATCAATATTTTCCTTTAAAGAAAGAGCAAGCGTTAAAGTTCGGTTATAGGTGGAAAGAGGAGGATAAACGTGAATATAAGCCGGCAACATTTACTCTGCCGGATAGTATTAAAGAAGTTCCAGATTCTGTTGTGGATGAGATTTTTGCTTGTAGTGATTGTGGAAAAAACTACAAAATAAACGCGGCTGAATTGAAGTTTTATAGAAGGTTCAATATACCTGTTCCGCACGAATGTTTTGAGTGCAGGCATAGAGCAAGATTGAATTTAAGGACACCTTTGCATCTTTGGGATAGAAGTTGCGGAAAATGCGGTGCTGAGTTTAAAACGACGTATTCAGAAGATCGTCCTGAGCAAGTTTATTGCGAAAAATGTTACCTTGAAGAAGTCGTTTGAGTACTAGGTACTCTCATGCGATTAGCTTTAACAAGCCATTTCATAGCGAGTACTAAGTACTACTTAAATTTGGCGTAACCATAAACCGCACGCTCCAGTTTCCGTCTTTGTCTTTTTTCAGACAAACAATTCCGCCTTGCTGGAATGTGATAACTGGTTTTTCTGCGTTTCCGGTAAGAAGAAGTGAAGAAAGCTTTTGCATGAATGGGAGATGACCAACAAGCATTAATCCATCTTGTAATTGGTCGACCCAAATAGTCACATCATCCATTGGCTTTAGGCCTTCTTTTTCTTCAAGTTGGCCTTCTGGGAGGAGATGTTTTGCAAAGATCTCAGCGGTTTGTTTTGCGCGCAGTTTAACGCTGTGGAACATTGCATCAACTTTTATTCCTTCTTTTGCGGCGTATGAAGCGACTTTTTCACAGTCAGAACGTCCTTTGTCAGACAAACCTTCTTGCGGATCAACATCTTCCGTAAGTTGATTACCGTGTTGTACTAAATAGATTTTCATAGTATGATTATACCCTTCTTTTTTTAACTTGTAAAAAAGAGTATAATTCGCCCAGACACGAAGCAAAGCTGAGTGTCCTGCTGAGCTAAGGCGAAGCGTAAACGTGAGCGAAGCGAACACCTTATTGAAATTATGGAAAAACATTCGTGCAAAAATTGTAGTAGCAGTTTTGAAATCACAAAAGATGATGTGGAGTTTTATGATAAGTTGGCGATTCCTTCGCCGACCTTTTGTCCTGATTGTCGTTTGCAGCGGCTTTTATCGTGGCGAAATGAGAATACTTACTACAGTCGCACATGCAATAAGTGTGAATGCAAAGTGATTTCTGTGCATTCGCCTGATCAACCTTATCCGATTTATTGTAATAAGTGTTGGTGGAGTGATGACTTGTATGCGATTGATTACGGACGGGATTTTGACTTTGATCGTCCTTTCTTTGATCAGTTCATCGAACTTCAAAAAGATGTTCCACAAATTGCAATGATGAATGATAACGGAGTAGCGAGCGAGAATTGTGAGTATTGTCAGGATTTTGCGTTTGGGAAAAATTGCTATCTAGTGACTGGAAGTTGGAAAATTCGTGATTCTTTTTATAGCAATAATACAAATCATGTTCAGGACGTTGTTGACTGTTCGTCTGTGAATCTTGAGTCGGAACTTGTTTATGAATCTGTGCATTCGCAGAAGTTATACAATTGTTCTTTTATGAATGTTTCGACAAATTGTACTGACTGTCATTTTGGATACGATCTAAAGGGCTGCAAGGATTGTTTTGGTTGTATAGGGCTGCGGCAAAAGCAGTATTTCATTTTTAATGAAGCGCACACGGAAGAGGAGTATCGTGAAAAAATGTCGAAAATTGATTTAGGATCTTACGAAGGTCTCGAAAAAGTGAAAAAAGATTTTGCAGATTTCATTTTGAATTTTCCGCGAAAGCATATTAATCAGATTAACTGTGAAAATTGTATTGGTGATAATTTATATAATTGCAAAAACACAGTTGGTTTTGATTGTTTTCATGCAGAGGGTTGTAAATATTTCTATAAAGGAGATCATCCGCAGTTTTGCTACGATATTTATCAAAGTGGGAACCCACAGTGGTGCTGCGAGTCTATAACTCCTGATGATTCTTTTATGACTGCGTACAGTTTATGGTGTTGGAAGGATAAGCATGTTTTTTATAGTGATAACTGTCATTCGTCTGAACATTTGTTTGGGTGTATCGGTTTGCGTCGTCAAAAACATTGTATTTTGAATAAAAAATATTCAGAGGAAGAGTATGAAGATTTGAAAGCGCGCATTATTGAACATATGAAAAAGACTGGAGAATGGGGGCAGTTCTTCCCAGTTGAGAAATCTCCGTTTGGATACAATGAAACGGTTGCTCAGGATTATTTTCCTTTAACTAAAGAGCAAGCAGTAGAAAAAGGTTACAAATGGAAAGACATCGATCCAAAAAATTATCAAGAATCAACATACAAAATACCAGATGGTATTCACGATGCGCCAGATTCAATTGTTGATGAGGTTCTTGCGTGCAGTGATTGTAAGAAAAATTATAAAATTATTCGTGGCGAGCTTGCGTTTTACAGGAAAATGGATTTGCCGATACCTGAAAAATGCCCTGACTGCCGTCGTTTAGATAGAATGAAACTTCAAACACCGAAAAAGTTGTGGAAAAGGACGTGTCACAAGTGTGGAATTGAAATTCAAACTGCTTTTGCGCCTGATAGGCCTGAAAATGTGTACTGCGAGCAATGTTATTTAAAGGAAGTTGCTTAAGATTATCCCATTTCTTTCCAAAAACATTCTTGGCAGTAGACAGTATATTTGCTGTCTTGAGAATATGTGGAGATGATGTTTTTTTTGCATTTATCACAAGTTCTTCGGTGTAACTTTCGTTCGTTTCTTTGCAAGAGTCTTCTCTTTTGCCTGCATTCGGGACAATTTGAAGGGACCGGGAGTTTTTTCTTTGTATAAAACATCTTTTCTTGAGGGATAATCAAGAATTGCCTTTTGCATTCTGCGCAGGTTATTTTGTCTGATGTTGTTGTATTCATAGTCCGTAGGTTATTACTTCTGGATAAGTTGATTTGTACCATTTGCACCATGTTCCGTCAGCCTTCATTTCTTCAATAATCTCTTTAACTTTTTTGTGATAGTCTTCTTCGCTATATTGTTCGTTTAAAATTTGATATTTAGCATGATTTATTCCTACGCATCCGAAACAATCTTTGCTGTTATAAACAAGATCGCAATAAGTTAGGTCGTTTGAATACCAGCATCCGTAACAGAACATGCAATTAGTTAAATTACCCCCGCTCATAATTTCATAGCATTGCTCTGACCATCCAAGATGGCTGCAATCAACTAGATCTTTTGAGTCATCGCAGTGGTAAACGTGCATGCAATCGTGTAATCCTTTTGAGTCATATCCTCCAAAAACCTCTTTTGAGTTATGAAGATTTTCGCCATATGCTTCTTCATTATTTCTTCCGTACATTGCTGTTCGTGGAACGCTTGTAAGTAAAGGCTCGAGTTTTTCATAAACTTCTTTGTGGGGCATTTTTTTGAGTTCAGCGAGACGTTTTTCGTATTCCTCTTTTGTATATTGCTCATTGAAAATGCAGAATGATTTTTTTCGTAGCCCAACGCATCCGAAGCAGTTTTGTATTCCAATAGAGTGATAGCAGAAGTCGCAGTCGATAGCTTGTTCGCATTGAACGCAGTAATTACAGTTGTATGATCCAATGCAATCAACGCACTCGTAGCAGAGTTCACATTTTTCGCAGAGTGTGCAATCGACGCAATCCGTACAATAAAAAACACGGTGATTATATAAGCAGTCCTCAGATTGATAACTCGCAAAAGTCATGTAGCAGTTGTTGCTTTTTTCTGTGTACTGGCAATATGGGCTGTTTTCGTTTTGTACACATTGAAGCCCGATGCGTGGTACTTTCTGTCGTAATTGTTCGAATTGTTCTAAGAAGCTCATTTGAGTAATTATGGTGATAGTTTCATCGATTTGATTATAGCTGCTGCCTCATCGTCTGGCTAGCAGTTGTGAACGCAGCAAAATGATGTAAAATTGAATTGAAATAATAATTAAATCTGATTAATGCAGAAAAATTGCAAAAACTGTGGTAGCCAGTTTACGATTGAAGATGAAGATTTAAAGTTCTACGACAAAATTTCACCGACTTTTGATGGAAAGAAGTTTCAAATTCCACCACCTACTCATTGTTCTGATTGCAGGCAACAAAGGAGGCTCGCTTGGCGTAACGAGAGAACTCTTTATAGACGTAAGTGTGATGCAACTGGGAAGAATGTTGTCTCGGTTTTTTCATCTGACAAACCTCTGAAAGTTTATAATAACGACTATTGGTATTCTGATAAGTGGGATCCACTTGAATACGGCATGGATTTTGATTTTAATCGGCCATTTTTTGAGCAGTTTCATGAGCTTATTGAGCAAGTTCCACAAGTTGCTCGTTCAGCGGTACGTAATCAGAATTCCGATTACGTGAATCAATGTGGATGGTGCAAAAATTGCTATCTCATTTTTGAAGCGGACTATAATGAAAACTGCATGTACGGAAATAACGTTTATGACTCCAGAAGCTCCATGGATTTTTTACATATTTTTGGTTGTGAACTTTGTTATGAGTGTGTGAATTGTACAAACTGTTATAATTTGAAATTTAGTCAGAATTGTCAGAACTGTTCCGATTCATATTTCTTAAAAAATTGTATAGGTTGCAAAAATTGTTTTGGATCAATTAATTTACGAAACAAAGAATTTTATTTCTTAAATGAAAAATGTACAAAAGAGGAATATGAACAGCGATTAAAATCGATTTCATTAGGGGAATTTTCGACTTTAAATAAATTAAAGGAAAAATTTACCGAACATACATCGGCATTTCCAAATAAATATATGGAAGGAACACAGAATGAAGATTCAACAGGTGATTATTTGAACAATACGCAGCGATGTAAAGATTGTTATGATCTTGTTAACTGTCAAGACTGCAAATATGTTTTCAACTCACGAAATGTGAAAAATGTTTATGATATGACTGTTTTTGGATCTAAACATGGCGTTGAATTTTGTTATGAAAACCATGAGATAGGTGATGGGGTGCGTAATGTGTGTTTTTCTGATCAAGCTTGGAGCGGTATATACGATATTTACTATTCCAAATTGTGCATGAACAATAGCCATGATTTATTTGGATGCGTAGGTCTTAAACATGCGAAGTATTGTATCCTTAATAAGCAGTATTCTGAGGAGGAATATGAAAAACTTGCCTCAAAAATAGTTGAACACATGATTAAAACAGGTGAGTGGGGAGAATTTTTACCTGCTTCAATGTCTCCATTTGCATATAATGAAACAATTGCGCAGGATTATTATCCGCTTAAAAAAGAAGAGGCTTTGCAGAAAGGATACAGGTGGAAGGAGCCTGATCAAAAAGAATATCAGCCTAAAACATATGTAATTCCAGATGATATTAAAGAAGTTCCGGATTCAATAATGAATGAAATTTTGGCGTGCAGTGATTGTGGAAAAAATTACAAAATTATTCAACAGGAGTATGATTTTTATCAAAAATTCAATCTCCCAATCTCAAGAAAATGTCCAGATTGCAGACACAAAGATAGAATGAAATTAAGAAATCTACGAAAGTTGCATAATGGAAATTGCGATAAATGTAATGCGGATATTCAAACTACCTATTCACCAGATCATTCGGAAAAGGTATACTGTGAACGTTGCTACCTCGAATCGGTAGTTTAAGGCTTTTTATATGGAAAAAATCGTTTCCACAAAAAATTGTAAAAATTGTACGAAAGAATTTTCCGTTACCGATAGAGATCAAAACTTTTACAAAAAAATGGCTGTGCCTGAGCCTACGTTTTGCCCTGCATGCAGAATGCAGCGGCGGATGGCTTTTCGAAATGAAAGAAATTTGTATAAACGAAAATGTGATTTTTCCGGGAGAGACATAATTTCAGTCTATCCACCAACAAGTAAATACAAAATATACGATCAAAAAATTTGGTGGAAAGACGATTGGGATCCAATGGAGTATGGTCGCGAGTTTGATTTCGATAGACCGTTTTTTGAGCAGTTTAATGATCTTTTGTTGGAAGTTCCACGACAAAGTCTGCAGCTTGTGAATTGTGAAAATAGTGATTATGGAAATGATTGTGATGGATCTAAGAATTGCTACTTATGTTTTAACTCAGGAACAGTTGAAGATAGTTATTATTGTACGACTTATGGAAGGAACAGTAAGAATTGTATGGATATGTTTTGGAGTATTACGTGCGAGCTTTGTTATGAATGTTCAAAAGTTACACAAGGTTATCATTCATTTTGGTGTTTTAATTGTACAAATGTAACCGATTGTTATTTTTGCGATGATTGTAGAAGTTGTGAGTATTGTTTTGGATGCGTTGGACTTCGTCATAAGAAATATCATATTTATAATAAAAAAGTTTCAAAAGAAGAGTACGAAAATTTTATCAAAAACTTTCACTTCACTTATGATGAAATTGAAAAAGCAAAAGTAAAATTAAAAGAATTGCGCTTAACTGTCCCTTATAAAAACTTACAAATTGTAAGTAGTGAAGACTCGGAAGGGGATTTTCTCGAAGGATGTAAAAACTGCACTGAATGTTTTGATGTAATCATGTCGGCTGATTCAAAATATGTTTGGGATGGATTAATAGATGGTGGGTATGATTGTTTTAATACAGGTGTAGATACGAAATTCGTTTATGAATGTTTAGTAGCTTATTACGCAAACAATATTAAATTCGCCAATATTTCTTTTTATTGTTCAGACGTACAGTATTCTGATTCTGTCTATAATAGTGAGCATTTGTTTGGTTGCGTTGGTTTGAGACATAAAAAATACTGCATTTTAAATAAACAATACACAAAGGAAGAGTATGAAAAATTGCTTCCAAAAATTATTGAACACATGAAAGAAACTGGTGAGTATGGGGAGTTTTTTCCAGCTTCATTAAGTTCATTTGGATACAATGACACAATGGCCCAAGAATATTTTCCACTAACAAAAAAAGAAACTGATAAGCAGGGATTCAATTGGAATGATTATGTGCAACCAAAGCCAGAAGGTATTAAAACAATTAAAGCGAAGGATTTGCCGGAAAGTATTAGCGATATTACGGACGATGTTTTGAATTGGGTAATTGAATGCGAAAAAGACGGAAAACCATTTAAAATTATTCCGCAGGAGCTTAAGTTTTATAAAAAAGAAGGATTGTCGTTGCCGCATTTGTGCCCTGATTGTAGGCACTATGAAAGAAAGTGGAAAGTTAATCCTCGAAAATTGTATGACAGAACATGTGGCAAATGTGGAGAGGATATGAAAACTACTTTTGCACCGGATAGGCCGGAGAAGGTATACTGTGAATCCTGTTATCTTAAAGAAATCGTTTAAATGAGTGAAAAAGTCATTGGGACAAAGCCATGTTCAAAGTGCGGGGATGAATTTACGATTACGAATCAAGATCGAACGTTTTATGCAAAACTGGATGTTCCGGATCCAACTCATTGTCCGGTTTGTCGAAATAAACGCAGAATGATGTGGCGGAACGATCGGACTTTTTATAAACGGAAATGTGATATGACGGGAAAGTCGATGATTTCAATTTATCCTAAAGATGCGCCTTTTCCGGTTTATCATCCGGAGCAGTGGTATAGCGATAAGTGGGATCCGATGGATTACGGTCAGGATTTTGATTTTGATCGACCTTTTTTCGAACAATTCAAAGAGCTGCTTTTAAAAGTTCCGCATTTGGGGATTGATATCGTTAATTGTGAGAATAGTTTTTATTGTAATTATTGCGGTGATGACAAGAATTGCTATCTTGATATTGCAGGTGAGGGAAATGAAGACTGCTACTTTAATCTTTTTACAAAATTTTCGAAAGATACAGCTGACTGCACTTTTGTTTATAACTGCGAGCTCTGTTATGAGTCGATAAATTGCTACAATTGCCACAATGTTCGCTATTCAATGTATTTGGACAACTGTAACGATTGTGCGTTTTGTTATGACATGAAAGGCTGCAGCGATTGTCTATTTTCGTATAATTTGAGGCACAAAAAATATCATATTTTCAATCAGGAATATTCAAAAGAGGATTATGAAAAGAAATTGGCCGAGCTTCAGTTTGGTTCGTTTCAGGCGCTTCAGGTGGAGATAAAAATGTGGCAAGATATGATGAAGCAGGCGATTCATCGTGATATGTACAATTTGAATTCGGAAAATTGTACCGGAAATAATATTAAAAATTCGAAAAACTGCCACGATGCTTATAACGTCGTAAATTGTGAAGATTCTAAGTTTTTGTATGATGTTTTGGATGCGAAAGACTGCTACGATATGAATTATTCTTTGTATAAACCTGAGGTTGCCTATGACATTATTAGTACCTTAAGCATGCGGTTTTCTGCGTTTTGTATGGCGAGTCATTATTGCAATAATTCTTTTTATTGTGACACATGTAATAACTCATCTAATCTTTTTGGATGCACAGCTTTGAATCAGAAAAAATACTGCATTTTGAATAAACAATATACAAAAGAGGAGTACGAAAAAATGGTTGAGAAGATAAAAGAGCATATGAAAAAAACAGGAGAGTGGGGAGAGTTTTTCCCGGTTGAGATTTCGCCTTATGGATATAATGAAACAGTTGCAAATGAGTATTGTCCGCTAACAAAAGAGGAAGCAGGGAAGAAGGGATATCCTTGGAAAAACCTTGAAATGGCTGGATATAAACTGCAAAAATACGAAATTCCAGATTATATTGATGATGTTTCTGATGGAATTACAGATGAAGTTCTTGCATGCTCAAGTTGTATGAAAAATTTTAAAATAATTACTCAGGAGCTTGGATTTTATAGAAAAATGAAGCTTCCTATTTCGCGAAAATGTCCCGATTGCAGACATCGAGATAGGATGGAAAGGCGTCATCCGCGTAATTTATGGATGCGTCAGTGTGTGCGGTGTAATAAAGAAATTCAAACTCCTTATACTCCGAAAAGATCGGAAAAGATTTATTGTGAGGAGTGTTATTTGAAGACAGTTTATTAAAAAGCAAACTTGACTTTTGTCTCAAAATATAGTTAAATTAAACATCCCGTATCAATTTTTTATGGCTATCTATTCAAAATTAAGAAAACTACTAACGGATGCCGGCTTAACAGAAGCCGAGATCACTGTGTACTCTGAACTTTTGAAAAATCCTGCGCAAACAAAGTGGGAGATTGTTGAGCGTACAGGCTTAAATAGAAATGCAGTTTATAGAGCCTTTGAAACTCTTGAGACACACATGATGGTTGAGTCGACTGATGAGGGATTTAAAGCATTGTCGTTGAAGGTTTTGGTTAGTAAGCTTCATAATTCGGGGCGAAAACTTGGAAAACTTGCTAATAAAATTAAGCATGTTGCGCCATTTTTAAACTCATCGCATGAAACTATTGAAGAATTTGAAACTTTTTATACTCCAGAGCAAATAGCAGAGCCATATATTTTTATGGCGGAGCATAAATACGGAACGAATTTGGATTTTGGTGATTTTGAAAACTTTATTCCGACAATTGGAGGCATTCCGATTGCTTGTAAATTTAGAAAAGAGAGAGCGAGGAAGTCTGGTCACCATGCAATTTGTACAACAAATGGAAAATATACAGGATATTTTTGTACTAATGATGCAAAGCAACGTTTTAAAACTCAAATCGATCGATTGAATATAGATTTTGGAGGAACTTTTGTGATTTTTTCGGATTCGAGTGATTATGTTTTGTTTAATCATTTTGCAGACCCGAACAATCAGTGTTCTGTTCTTGTAAAATCAAAGCCAGTTGCAGATATTCAGCGTGCTCAGTTTGATATGTTTTCTCAAAAACTTGAGAACTTGCAGTAGGTTTTTTGGCTTTTAAGAGCGGTTTTGAAATTTTATGCGTCAAATTTTGACGCTTTTTTTGTTCCGTTTTATTTTGTGATCTGTCTAATTAAATAATCAAAAGTTATGCTTAATAAATCATGCAAAAATTGTGGAAACAATTTTGAAATCACAGATAATGATCTTCAATTTTATAAAAAAATAGATGTAACGGAACCAACTTTCTGTCCGACGTGTCGTTTGCAAAGAAGGCTAACATTTAGGAATGAGAGAAATCTCTTTAAGAGAAAATGTGACATGTGCAGCAGAGAAATTTTTACTTTCTACGATCAAAATGTTGTGTTTCCGGTTTACTGTACTGAGTGCTGGTGGGGCGATAAATGGGATTCACTTGAGTATGGAAGAGAGTTTGATTTTAAACGCCCCTTCTTTCCTCAATTTCAGGAATTAATGAATGAAGTTCCAAAAATAGGAATGCTTTCATTTCAAAATGAGAATTCTCCGTACAATTCGCTACTAGCTTTTAGCAAAAATACTTATATGAGTCCGGGAAGTTACTGTATGGAGGATTCATATTATGTTCGAAAGAGTCAGTATAGTAAGGATTGTTTGAACAGCCTTTTTCTTGATCATTGCGAGCTAGTTTCTAACAGTGTGAATTCGCAAAATTGTTACAATTGTGATCATATTTTGAATTGTAGAAACTGTTTTGATTGTATGTATCTTGCAGATTCCTTCTCGTGCAAGAATTGCTTTATGTGTAGCGGAATTTCGAATAAAGAATTCTATTATAAAAACCAAAGATATTCGGAAGGTGATTATCGAGCTATCGTAAAAGACCAATTGGAAAGAGATCCAAAAGATTTAATGGATGAGTTTTTAGAATTTAATACGACTGTTCCAAAAAGATTTCAAAATCAGATTAATTGCGAGAATTCTTCAGGAGATTATATTCAGAATTCTAGTAATGCGCGTGAATGTTATGACTGTTTTGATGTCGAAGATTCAAAGTATTTATTTGAATGTGTGAATGTGAAGGATTCGATGGATGTGAGTGATCATGATAAAGAAGTTGAGCTTTGTTATGAACTTTGTACGGGAGGTGAAAAGAGTTACAAGCATATTCTTTCGGTGGCTTCTATTGCATGTCCAAACACGAGCTATCTTTATTCTTGTTATTATCTTTCTGACAGCTTTGGGTGTGACGGGTTTCACTCAAAACAAAAGAACTGTATTTTGAACAGAAAGTATTCGGAGACTGATTACAATTTGCTAAAAGGTAAGATAATTGAACATATGAAGGCATTAGGGGAGTATGGGGAGTTTTTTCCTAGTTCAATTTCGCCTTTTCCGTACAATCACACAATTGCACAGGATTATTTTCCTCTTACAAAAGAGTTTGCTTTAGAAAAGGGATATAAATGGAAAGATGAAGATGAGTCTCTTTATAAGCCGGCTACTTTTCAGCTTCCCGATGATATTAATACAGTTCCAAATTCAGTTACTAAGGAAATTCTTGAATGTGAAGATTGTTCAAAAAATTACAAAATAATTTCTCAGGAGTTGAATTTATGTAAAAGGACGCACAGATCTCTTTCAAAGAAATGCCCTGATTGTAGGCATAGGCTGCTTTTGTCTTTAAAGAATCCAAGGAAGCTTAACGATCGTGAGTGTGATAGATGCGGAGATCCAATTCAAACAACTTACACTGAAAATAGGCCAGAAAAGGCTTATTGTGAGAAGTGTTATCTCCAGCAAATAGCATAACTGTTTGACAAAGTGGCGAATTTAACTCTAAAATCGAGCTGTTGATTTGTTCGATTGCAATTTTTGGAATACGGACAAATTACGATCATTGATAACCCGCTTATGCCTAATTAATTTCAGTTGATGGGTTCTGTTTGTGCAAAATGTTTTTATTTTGTTTAGGCAAAGCCCATCTACTAAATAGATGGAAACAGGATCGAAGGGTTCGCCTGTGTGAATGACCAGAAAGCCGTTGTAAAGTAGACATTTATTGGCTTCTCCATTCGTTTACGTAGGGAACCCTTCTACTTTTTTTCGAAAGGTGGCTTTGCACTCCGCCGTTTGGCTTCCTCCTGAGTGCTAAGTTGCCAGGTTGCAGGCGTGAGTATTGCGTGGTTTACCCTCCATTAATTGCAATGGAAAACCGCTCACGCCTGCGACCGCTATTTTTTTGTTTCCAGGATTAGAGATGTCACTTGTTATACGATGGCTACCCAACCCATCACGCCCATCTTTGCCCTGTCTTCGCCTAGTCCCAAACTGCTAAGCGTTTAAGATAGATTACTTTATCCACGCATTGACCCAAGGGCAGATAACAGTCACATCTCAGCGCAGGCACGGCTAAGACCGTGCCTGCGCAACTTTTCTTCTTAGACATAAGCGGGCCTTTCTTATTCTCCAGAGAGGCCAGTGTTATTTGGATGATGTTGTGTAGGCACCAATGGTGCTGTAAAATTCATTACTGATCTATTAGTAACGATTTTTTATGAAAAAATTTCTTATAATCCTGTTGGTTTTAGTTATTGGTGCGGGTTTGGCGTATTTTTTGTTAATGAATAATAGCCCTCAGGAACCTGCGATAGAGGATCCTCAGTATCTTTCTTACTCGGAATCGCTTTATTCCGATCTTATTGGAAATAATAAGCCTTTTACACTTTTCTTTTATGACAGTAACGACGAGGCTTTGAAAACATTGAGGCAAAGTTTAAAAGATGACATAGAGAATTATCCGATTGGTTCAAAAATAATTGAAGTTGATTTTGGTGTGGATACAGAAATTCAAAATCAATATGAGGTTACTGAGGCGGGTGTGTTTATTTCAATTAATTCTAAAGGTAAGGTTATTGAGACTTTTAGTTCTGTAGATGTTGAGGAGATAAAAACGGCTGTATCTTCGTCTTTATAAGTTATCTTTAGTTGACGTAATGTGCCTTAAGTGTTAGCATACGCTCCAATTTAAAATTAACCAGTTTAAACATGTTTGATAGAACTGAAAGAGATCCTGATACAGGTGTTGAAGTTGAAGCCGAAACTGAAACTGAAACTGAAGTATCTGGAGAAGAAGGAGAACCTACGGGAGTAGATGCAATAAAAGCAAGATTTGCTAAATCCGCGGCAGCTGCAGAACCTGAAGTGGTTGCAGAACCTGAACAGGATCCACTTACTCGAAAAGAAGCTTTAGCAAATGCAGGTGCAAAAACTTCTCTTGGGGAGCCTTGGGCGCAAAAAGTAAGAAAAGGAATGCAACAAGCAGTTCAAGATCCACGATCAAGTAGAAAGGGAAAACCTGAAGATGGAGAAGAGGGATAGTCTAAAAAAAACCACGCAGAAGCGTGATTTCAATGGTAGTCCCAAGGGGAATCGAACCCCTGTTTCATGGATGAAAACCATGTGTCCTAACCACTAGACGATGGGACCAAATTTGCGAAACTTATTTTCAAACTTGCAAAAAAGATTATATAGAAACCAATTCTAAAGTCAAACAAATCACTAAGGCGAGATATATTTTGAGCCTTCTGGTTTTTCCATATCATACATCTTATCGCTTTCTTCAAGCATAAACATCGATTTTGCCTTTAATACCTTAATACGCAGTTCTTTATTAATGTTTTCCAGTTCTTCATTTTGAAGTATTAGTTGCGAATGAACGTATCCTTTTTGCGCGGAGTTACTAGTATTCAACAAAAATACGATACTCAACACGACAGTTATTAAAACCAGGCCAAATAATAAAGCGACGATCGTCTTACGTACTTCCTGTGAAAGGGGAGTACGCTTGCGTATGAGTTTGCTCCCGAACCTCTTATTAAATGTTTCATCAACCATTTTTAAACTTCATTTATAATTTCATATTCCACCCAGATAACTCCAGTTCCAGGATGTGCAATCGTCTCAAAAGCGCTGCGTGATAAATCAATAACGCGACCAGTAATAAACGGTCCACGGTCATTTATCCTCACAGTAACTTCTGCACCATTTGCAAGATTAGTTACTTTCACCACAGTGTTAAAAGGTAGAGTCCTGTGTGCTGCGGTTAGTTCCGCTGCCCTGTAAGGCTCGCCGGAAGATGTTCCATTTCCTTCAAGTGAATCGTGATAGTACGATCCTTTTCCAAACATTGCTCCTTCTTTGCTCTTCATGTATCTGTAAACAAGTTCTGCAAACTTGCTTCGAGTCATTTCTCGGCCTGGATTAACGGTTCCATTCATCATCACATATATAATCTGTCGTAATTTTGCTTCTTGAATATATGGAGCGAACCATTCATTCATATTTACATCAACATACGGATTTTCTGTTACTTCTGGAAGAACAACGTCGTCGTCTTCCATAACCATTTTAAAACTTTCTACCCTGTTTACAGTAATAATAGGCCTGAAGGTTCCATCTTCATATCCTTGAACAACACCTTCTTCAACTCCCTTTTTAAGATAAGGGAAATACCATTGGCTTTTATATATGTCGGAAAAGCTAACAAGATCTAAATTTGTTGAATAATTACTCCCTCCTAGTCTATTTTGTTCAACATAATCGTCAGTAATTGTTCCATTTGCCTCTAAAATTATTTTTAGCGCCTCAATTCTATTAATTAGATTTCCTGGCTTAAAACTTCCGTCGTTATAACCTTCCAAAATTCCTTTTTCTTTTAGATATTTGAGTGCAACGTACTCGGGATGGCCAACATCAACATCCGAAAAAACATGAGTATCAACCGGTTCTTCTACTGCTTCTTCAGATTGCGCGCTAGCAATAAAAGGAACACTAAAGATAAGGAATGCTCCCAGTGTTGTTATTAAAAGTTTGTGACTGCTTCGCATCTTCATAGTTTATGAAGGGTTTTGAAGAATTATAGTTACTTGTCTGTGATCACCATCTCCAATACTTTCAGTTACAATGTCTTTAAAGTCTTGTTCAGTTAAATACATATGAACAACACGTCTAAAATAAGGTGACATTGGTGGCAGAACTTGAGTTTTCTTAGTCTTGCGAGCCATATCAACTTTTCGCTGTGCGAGATTAATTACGTTATCTTCCTGTCTCTTTCTGTAATTATCAACATCAAGAAGAATATTGAAATCTTCTTTTGTCTGCTTCCATGCGATAACTTTAAGCAGATGCTGAAGAGCTTGTATATTTTCACCGTGAAATCCAATTAACATGCTTGGGTCTTCAGTTTCGATATTGATCCGATACAAGTCGTTATCACCACTTTTTTCTTTGTCGATATGTATCTTATCAAACGGAGCCTCGATTTTAATAAGAAGAGTTTCGAGGATTTCCTTGAGGGATTTATCTATCTCCATTTTAGAGGGTATATTTAAGGATATTATTAACGTAAATAGTGCGCTTTGTAATTATAGCAAATTATGAATCTTTTTCTATGACTCTAACTGTGCTTTTGTTCTTATTGCCTGGACTCACACGTTTGTTTACATAAAGTTGTTGTCCTATACCGAAGATTGTTGAAGTTCCCCAATATAGACCCACACCTGAAGGTACTGATGCGGTGAAAAGCGCTATCATAATTGGCATTATATATACCATCATTTGAGTTGCCATTTCCATTTCTGCTCCCTTTTTTGGCTTTCCATCTTTCTTTTTCTCGATTTGCTTCTTATTCTGCTGTTGCTGTTGGTTCTTTTTACGTGCTGTAGCAAGCTTCATTTGGAAGAATTGTAGTCCTGCTACGATTAGTGGCAATACGATGATATTTCGCTCCGTTAGATTAAGTAATCCGAAGAAGTTTGTATTAATTAGAGATAAATCAAATCCTTGTTGGAACGAGTAAAGCAAGTGAACGTTATCCGGATTTAATCCTGTTTGAATTACGTAGAAGAGCGCGATAAGTATTGGCAGCTGAATAACAAGTGGCAAACAACTTCCAAAAGGATTTACCTTGTACTCTTTATATAATGCAAATGTCTCTTGAGCTATTTTTTGTTGATTGTTCTTATATTTTTCCTGCAATTTTTTAATTCGTGGTTGAAGATCCTGTAACTTTCTTTGCGATTCAAGACCACGCTGCGCAGGGATGAATAATAAAAGTCTTAAAAGAATAGTAAGCAGGATAATAGCTAAACCAAGATTATAACCCGGCATTATACTTACTATATATATAAGTGCGTTATAGATAGGTTGATAGAAGAATGTTCCCCATGTGTATCCCCACCATGATTGACCTGAAACTGTGAATTCGTTACTTTCAAAAGTAGCCATTTCACCTTCGATTTCTGTTGTAATACCTATTTTATATCTACCTATCGTATTAAAGAGAGCATGGTTCCAAGAGCGATATTCAATTACTGATTCTTCTAGCGGAGGAATTTCGGTGTCTATTACTGTTGAGCAGTCAATATTTGGAGTTGCTGTAAGTTGGTTGAAATTACCATTTTGATATAAGAAGACATCAAGTGGTTCTTCTGGACATTCACTTGGAAGAATAATTGGTGAATTTGTGTTGTTTTTGATCTTAACAGAAACAAGTTGATTTTGTTTGTATTCATTATTTAAAGTTGCTATTCCAATATCTCCTCCAGCGAGATTGGCATCTATTTCTGTGTTTCCGCTACATCCTCTGAAAATAACGAGAAGTGCAACAAAGAATATTGCGAATGTGATTAATTGTCGTTTCATTGATTTAAGGTGCTAAAGAAGTGAAAATATCGTTAGTATTCTGAACGATTCTATCATAATTGCAAGATAAGATTTGCTTATGCGGGATGAGCACTATGTCGTAAAATTGCTCTGTCTCCGGCTGACTTGGTAAGTTGTTTCTGATTGCCTCGTAAATTTGTCTGCGTTTTTTATTGCGAACTGTGGCGAGTTTTTCGAATTTCCTACTAAGCACTAGCGACCATCTGTGATACTTACACTTATTTGGAAGGTATTTCACAATAAACAACCCAACCTTCTTATTTTCTCCTTTATTAAGAACTTTTTGGACACGCCATCTTCGTAATCTGTAGAGTTTAGAAATCATGCTAAAGCTTAGCTACTTAAGCCCTTTCAACTGTTAATTCTTCAGTTTTTTCTCAACTGTTAATTCTTTTCTACCCTTTTTTCTTCGCGCATTAATAACTTTCCTACCGTTTTTAGTACTCATTCGCGTAAGGAATCCATGTTTTCGTAGCCGTTTTTTCTTTTTTAGCTTTGCGAGCATATATAAAAGTCAAAAATTATTAACTAGTGAACTAGCGGAGAGATGATACTGCAATACCGTAAGAGGTGTCAACGTGTATCTTATTTGGATAATCTTTTCACTTGACAAGATTAGGGAAATATAGAAAAATACATATCCAGCTCGCTAAATTATTAAGGTATGGCACAAGAGGCATTAAATTATGAATCGGACAATAATCCGCAAAATATTGGACAGGTTTTATATACAGAAGGTGCTGAACTTTTTCCACTTAGAGAATTTTCTAGATATAGAGATGTGCGAAATAATGATGAAATTATTGCCTTAGGGCTGCAGGATCAAATAAAAAGGTTAGAAAATTTCTTTTGGCCAATACTTAGGGCTTCTTTTAAGATAGCCGCTAACGATTATGAACAAACGGAATTTTTAAGAGAAAGGTTGATTCAGGCTGAAGTAGTTTTAGATGATTTTAATAGACTTATTTGTTCTAGTGGATGTTCTCAAGAACTATTAGACCTTTTTGAGTTAGCTTATATGAAGAGTTTTAGAAGAATACGTAGAAAACTTTTTCCAGATTCAGAACTGTTTGATCAAGAAGAAAAAGTTGTGTCAGCTACTCCAATAGAAAAAGTAGATGTTTCTGAACCAAAAGAGAGTTTTATTAAACGAAATAGACTCGCTATTGCATTATGCGCAGCATTAGTTGTTGCAGGTGGATCATTTGCGGCCTTACACTCAATGAATGACTCTAATGATACTCAGAGATTAGGCAATGCAATTTCATTCAAAAACGAGTAATGCGCTAAGCATAAGTCGCGCTGCTTCCATTGAACCAAAAAATTATTCTTATACCTTGAACTGGAAAACGTTTTAGGTTATCTTTGACAGGAATATTAAAAAGCAGAATAAACCACCAAAATATGGAACTGCGAAACCAATTTGAATTTTTATTTGTTGGTAAAGAAGAAGGGAGCTTTCTTGAGAATTATGCATACGATTTAGGCGAAGGAGAAGAGGCTGCCGGGCAATTATTTGTAACTGTAGAAATTCAGAATAATCCAGCAGATGCTGAAGTTATCGCTGAAACAATTTTTGATTCAGCGCGAAAAATGTTTTTCTCGGATCTAGAAAAAGATCCATATACGCGTTTTGAAGATGCTCTTAAAGAGGTAAACAACGCTATTGCAAGCTTTAAGGCTGAAACAGTTTCAAAGTTTATTGGGAATCTCCATGCAATTGTAGGTGTAGTTGTAGGTAACGAGCTTCATTTATCTCAAACAGGAGATGCCGAAGCGTATTTAATAAGGAAACGTTATAGCAGTGTTATTAGTGAAGGATTAAGTGATCCAACTGCTCAAAGTGATGAGACTTTTAGTAATATCGCAAGTGGATCAATTGAACCGGGAGATTTTGTATTATTTAGTACAACACGATTACTTAGATATATTTCAAAGAGTGATTTTATTCAAATAATGAAGTCACAGGATCTTATGGGGTCGCTTGCTGATCTTAAAGATACTCTTGCACCAGAAATCTTAAGCAAAATTGGAATTGTTGGAATGGCTTTCCACGAAGGTTTAAGTGAACTTTCTACCACAGAAAGAAAGGGTGTTCGTGAATATTTGGAAGATGAGAACCCTGCTCAGGCAAGAAGAGAAAGAACAAAGCCAAACAAGGTTCAAACAGCAGTAAAAGGTGTTGGAGCCAAGGCTGTTCATTATTTCAACGAGATATTAAAAGGAATGACATCCAGAAGAATGACGAAAGATAAGATTCTTGCTCTTTTGATAATTATTATTCTGCTTCTGACTACAGTTATTTGGTTTGTGAAGAATAATGGGGCAAATAAAAGAGAACTCGAACGTTTGGATGAAGTACTAGTTCAAGTTAGAGAAGATGTGAATACCGCCAGTTTGCGTGGTTTGAGCAATAAAGATGCTGCTGCGCAAATACTTGCTCAGGCTCAGGAGCAGGCTCTAGAAGTACTTAATTCAGGAAATCACAGAAGCAAGGCTAATGAAATTTTAGGACTAATTCAGGAAGAAAAAACTAAACTTGATAACATTACTTATGTTAGCGAGCCAAGAGTTATTGCAAACCTAGCTGAAAAAAGAGAAAACATAAGCGCGCTTGGTCTTATTCCATTTGAAGATCATGTATATGCGTATGAATACAATGCCTTATACGAGGTGCTTCTTGATCGTATAGAGGATCCGTTAACAATTGATGACAACGAAACAGTTATTTCAGGCGTGTACGATGATGATAACGATGCGTTATTGTTCTTAACAAAGAGTGGTAAAGTTGTTCAATATGCAAACGGACAGTTCCAATTCATGGATACAGACGATGGAGCATTCCACAAAGGTGTTTCTATTCAATCGTATAACGGAAAAATGTATATCCTTGATAACGAAGGAAAACAGATTTGGAAATACACAAAACTAAGAGATAAATATGGAAATGCAGAAGGCTATGTAACAAGTGGCGAACTTGCAGATCCTATTGATTTAGCAATTGATGGATTTATATATGTAATTCAGGGTGATGGATCACTTGTGAAATTTGATCGAGGAGATCAAACAGAATTCTCTGTTTCAAAATCACCACTTGATCCAATTGAAAAGCCAACAAGCCTTTATACAGAACTTGATCTAAATAGAATCTTTATTCTTGAATCTTCAAAGAACAGAGTTATCGTTCTTGATAAAGATGCAACAACAGGAAATGCCGTGTATAGCGGACAATATGTATTTGATGGCTTGAGCGATGTGCGTGACATGTACTTCGACAAAGGAAGCAACAGGCTGTACTTGTTAGATGCTCAACACATTTATGAAGTTACAATTTAATCGAGAAGTTTAGCGACAAACTTAGCAATGTTAATAGCGGCGTCCGGCTTGCTATGTTCTTTTAGACCTTTCAAATACTTACTATAATCTTTTCGCATATCAGAAATTATTGAAGGGAGTCTTTCAATATCTTTATTTCCTTTCTTAAGAATCACACCAAGGTTATGTTTTCTTATTAATTCTGCGTTTCCTTCTTCCTGCCCAGGTATAACTTGTGTGATGATCATTGGTTTTTCCACAGAAATACATTCCATGACTGTTGCGCCGCCTGCTTTTGTAATAATAAGATCACTTGCCTTAATTAGGTCAGGAACATTTGGTGTCCAACCCATAATCGCAACGTTTTTCTCCTCTCTTAAATGCTCGATTTTTGGCATTATGGTCTCGTTTCTTCCAGTAACGCAAATCACATTGTAATCACGTTTTTCATATATGATTTTTTCGAATATTTTTAGATTTCGACGGTTATTCCCGACAGTCGCAAACAGAAGAATGGTGAAAAGTTTAGGATTTAAATCGAGCTTTTTTAAAGTTTCATCTTTATTGCTAGGTTTCGTGAATTCCATATTTACCGGAAATCCAAGAATTTTGATTTTCTCTGAATCAACCCCCTTATCCATTAAAACTTTGGCAGTATCTTCGTTTGGAACTATACGATAATCAGCGTCGGCAACCAGCCATGCATGATGTATATAAATTGAATCCGTAATTATATTTAAGAATTTTGCTTTTGGATGTTTCTTTTTCCATACTTGTGCAATTCCATAATCCCAAATTGGGTAAGTAGAAATAATTAGATCTGGATCTGTTTCTTTAAGCACCTTTTTCATTGCTGTGTTGAGCATTGGGTAGTTCATTGTATTTAAGAATTTCACTGGCCATGGTGCATCTGTGAGGTCAAAGAACGTTTTATAAAAAGCCGGCAAGTATTTTACCGATCCATCATAAGCTGCTTCAACAGTTCTACTGAATATCCCGGAAACTAAACTAAAAAAATCCACAATTTCGATGTTGATTTTATCTCCATACAAATGTTCCAACGCTTCTTTAGTAGCATTGGTTGCGCTTATATGGCCTTTTCCCATGTTCGCATACAAAATCAAAACAGTTTTCTTCATCCGCATCTACTTAAAAAATTTTGGGAGATATCGAAACTATTTTAACATCCAAGGGTACTCTTCTTCAACCGCATGAATCAAAGTCTCGGATTTATAGATTCCGAGCTCTGTAATAACACCTGAAAAGATGTCGGGAGCCACTATTTCGAAAGCAGGATTATGTATTTCAACTCCTTTTGGAGGATTTTCCCATACTTCATTTGGATCACGTTCTTCAATTTCTTCATCGAATCCATAAACTGTTTGTGGGGCAAACTTCCATGAGTTAGTACATGAATAAGAGGGGATACGTGAGTCCTTCGCGCATTCCGCAAGCATTTCGGTTCCAATTTTATTAATAACTTTTCCTTCTGAAGTCACAGCATCGCATCCAAACAAAAACAAATCAGCTTTTCGCATCATTGTTCTTCCGGCGCTATCAACAAAATGCACAACTTTAATACCTGCTTCTGCTAATTCTTTTGATGTGATACGTCCTTGGAATTTTGGTCTTGTTTCAGTGCTATAAACTGTAAATTTCTTACCTTGTTTATGTGCCTCAAGCAATACTTTCTCAACAGTCGACGAATGGCAGTGAGTAAACACAATCATTCCGTCGTGAATTTTTTTTGCTCCGTATTCTGCAATTTTTTGTTTTCCTTCTTTAAAATGATTAATCACATGCTGCGTAACATTCGGATCTTTTTCATAGTTTTCAAGGCAATAGCGAAGTGCATTTCTTAGGGCTGGTTCTGTTGGTCTTGTAGCCTTAAGTTCTTCATAAGCTTTACGTATTTCTTTAGGATCTGACGTTTCTTTAAGTTTAAGTGCTAATGCTTCTACTGCAGCAACTGCAATTCTTTCCGCACCTTGAATTTCAAGATTCTTAATTTTTTGAATTATTTCTTCGTACTTCATTTTTTATGATTATTAATATGATACGCCTCGTTTAATGGAAGCTTATTTACATATTTAATACGTATCTTGTTTTCTGTGTAAACTGTGAATAGCTTATCGCCTTTCTTAACTTTCTCACCAAGTTTTTTGTGAACGTAAACACCGCCGCCAGTATTTGAAGGCGCTCCAGCAGCTCTTGAGATTGTTGCTAGAAGTTTGTTCTTAATACTTGTGATTGTTCCTGCTTTTTCAGCAAAAACATCTAATTTGAACTCTCCGACTTTTTTCATTTTCTTTTTTCCCTGCGCTTTAATAATTCTATTAAACTGTTTGTACGCTTTTCCTGAATCAAGAACTTCACATACTAATTTTTCAGCAGCTTTTTTAGATTTATACTTACCTGTTAAGTAAAGAAGTTCAGTACAAAGCATAATTGCTTTCTCTTTTAGATCTTGGGGCGCATCCTCTTCGTTTTTTAGGACTTTAATTACGTCCAGGCATTCAAGAACAGGCCCGATTCCGTTTCCTATTGGTTGATCGGCACTTGTAACAACAACTGTCATTTTCATCTTTAGCTTTTTCGCGATTGCCAAGAATCTTTTCTTAAGCTGTGTTGCATCCTTCATTGTTTTTAGCTTTCCTTGTCTTCCAATTGGGATATCAATAATTACATTATTTGCCGACACAGAATGTTTTTTGGCCATAATCGAAGCTAGTAGCATTCCTTGAGGATCCAGTTTTAACGGGTAACGTACACGAATCAGTTTGTCGTCAGCAGCAGCAAGATCAACACCACCGCCCCATGTAATAAATCCGCCTACTTCGTCTGCAATTTCTTTAAGTCTTTTTGCATCATTTACAACATTTGCAAGGACTTCCATAGTGTCTGCAGTTCCTGCAGGACTTGTGATTGCTCTTGAAGATGTTTTTGGCATTTTGTATCCAAGTGCAGTGATAATCGGTACTACAAGCATAGTTGTACGATTACCCGGAACACCACCAATACAATGCTTATCCATTACAATTCGATCTTTAAATTCAAGTCTTTCGCCATATTTAACAATCGACTTTGTAAGATTAGCAGTTTCTTCATCAGAAAGACCTCTTGCATAACATCCTGATACAAAATAAGTCATTTCAATATCAGAAAGATCATCTGCAACGATGTCACGAACAATTGTATCGATTTTTTCTGCTCCTAAATGTTTACCGAGAAGTTTTTCCTTAATATACGCATCAGATTCTGGTTTTGGAGCAACGTTTACTCTAATAAGGTCTCCTTTTTTAATCTTTAGCTTGTCCCAAGTTTCGGAAAAAAGTCCAATTTGGTTGTCGCGCAGTTCTTTGTTCTCTGTTATATCAAGAATTGCAGTAAGTTTTTTGCTCCCAACTTTTAAAAGAACACGGTCAGCACAACGCATGTCCAGCTCCTGGGCTGTTCTTTCGTTAACAATTGCTATGTACTTATTTCCAACTTTAATTGGGATTCTTTTCGGAATTAATTTCATCATGACAGAGTAAGTTATTTAGATATTAGTATATAATACAGGAAAAATGGCTTAAACTCAAGCCTTCCGTAGTGTTTTTGATGTCTCTTTTGCAATTTGCATACCCTCATTTGTTTTGATTACAAAAACTTTCACTTTGCTACCAGCTTTATGAATCTTCTCTTTATTAGATTTGTTCTTTGCAATGTCTAGTTTTACGCCAAGATAACCTAAATACTTACAAATATCTCGTCTTAGATACCAGGCATTTTGACCTATCCCTGCAGTAAAAGTTATCACATCAACGCCGTCCATAGATGCCGCAAAAGCACCAATTTGCATTGCGATTTTGTATGCCAGAAGCTCAAGAGTAAGGATCGCTTTCTTGTTTTTAAGTTTTGCTTTTTTAACAATGTCGCGGACGTCAGAACTAATTTGAGAAACTCCCAAAATCCCGGATTTTTTATTCAAAAGTTCATCAACTTCGTCTGCAGTTAAGTTCTCCTTTTCCATTAGGAATAAAGGAATAGCCGGATCTATGCTTCCTGATCTTGTCCCCATTGGAACGCCTTCAAGAGGAGTAAATCCCATACTTGTATCAACACATTTTCCGTTAACAATTGCGCTTAAACTCGAACCGTTTCCAAGATGACACGTAATAATTTTGCCTTTTTTCTTTTTTAATAGTTTGTAGGTTTCCCCGGAAACATATTTGTGACTTGTTCCATGAAAACCGTATCGTCTAATCTTATGTTTTCTATATAAATACCCTGGAATTGGATAATGATATGCTTTTTCGGGGATAGTTTGATGAAATGCTGTGTCGAAAACGGCAACATTTGGCACTTTAGGAAGCAGTTTTTCGCATGCCACAATCCCTTCAAGATTTGGTGGATTATGAAGAGGTGCAAGATCGAAAAGTTCCTTAATTGTGCTCTTAACCTTCGAATTTATGCGAATTGCGTTCACATAAATTTCTCCTCCATGCACAACTCGATGTCCGATTGCCTTAATTTCATCCAGTGATTCAATTATTTTCTCGCTTACTAAAACTCTGAGCGCCTCCTTGAGTGCTTGCTCATGATTTTTAAAAACTATTTTCTGAAATATGTTCTTTTTTCCTGCGGTTGCTCTAAAAAAACAGCTCTTTTTTCCTATTCCGTCGGCAATTCCTCTATAAAGAGTATCGAATTCTTTTTTTGCATCAATCAATTGGAATTTTAATGATGATGACCCGGCATTAACGACAAGAATTTTCATTTTTAACGCAGTTTAAATTTTTTAGAAGTTGAATAGTCAACTTCCTGTGCTTCGCAAGAAGTAAAGGCTGCTAAATTTACGATATCTTGATACGAACATCCTCTCGAAAGATCATTCACAGGTTTTTTAAGTCCCTGAAGAATCGGACCAATGGCTTTTGCCTTCGCTAGTCGTTCTACAAGTTTATATGCAATGTTTCCCGCATTTAGATCGGGGAAAATCAGTATGTTTGCATCTCCAACGAGTTTAGATTTTGGGAATTTCCGCTTTGCCACATCTGGCACAAGCGCTGCATCTACCTGCATTTCTCCCTCAACAATCAAATTTGGATCACGACTTTTAATTATCGCAGTCGCTTCTTTAATTTTGTCGACTTTTGGATGTCTTGCAGAGCCTGCAGTCGAGAATGAAAGCATTGCCACGCGAGGTTCCAATCGAAATCTGCGTGCCGTTTCTGCTGTATCTAGAGCGATGTCAGCGAGATCATGCGAATTAGGATTGATTGTTACCGCAGTATCTGCGAAAAGCAGAAGTCTGTTTTCTAGAACCAGGAAGAATAATCCTGAAACTTTATGAAATTTTTTCTTAGTTTTAATGATTTGCAGTGCAGGACGAATAGTTTCCGCGGTTGGATATGTTGTCCCGGAAACCATTCCATCGGCTTCACCAAGATGAACCATCATTGTTCCAAAATAGTTGAATTTCTTCATTGTTTCGAGTGCTTGTTCTTCCGTGATGCCTTTATGTTTCCTGAGTTTATAATATTCTTTTGCATATTCCTTTGTTTTTTTCGATGTCAAAGGATCAATGATTTCAACTTTGTCGAAGTTGATTTTTAGCTTTAGTTTGCGAGCTTTTTCTTTAATCTCATCAGGATTTCCAATCAAAATTGGTATCGCAGTTTGCTCTTTAAGGATCTTTGCAGTCGCTTTTAAAATACGTTCCTCAAAGCCTTCAGGAAAAACAACACGTTTTGGGTTTTGTTTCGCTATATCTTTTACAAATCGTACGAATTTTTTCATAAAAATATTTGGTTTTTATACATTAATATATTATACCATCAAACCCCGTTTCTTACTACCTAAAGGCCATTGAAAGAATTTGACGTATCGTAGGATTTGATGTTTCAATTATCCTCCAAGATGCTCTTTAACAATTTGGTATGCATGAAGCATAGAGTAATTTGTCGTATTGGTGTCCATTTATGATCCCGTTTTTGTGGAGCAAAGTGGACTGCTAAACGGCAGACCCCTCTTTGTTTCATGCACATTTATCCAGAAAGAGAAGGTGACAGAATGACTCAGCAAGCCAAAGAAACCCCGGAAGCACGGCCCAAGAAAAATTTGATACACGTGATTATGCTGGGGATTAGATTTTTGCGTATCATACCAAAAAGAGAACACGGACTAATGAGTTCGACGAGTGAAGAAAAAACCTTCGAACCGATCCGAGAGTTCACGGGTTCAGACGCGGTACGTGAGGATCTTTTACGTTTTGCTAGGCTTCATGTGGTCAATGAGAAAGAAGGGCGGTTCTTTGATCTTGAAGACTTTGGTTGGGGGATGGGAGTGCCGCCCAACCCACAAATTCGCACGCGATCATTTTTAGGATTTGTCCTCTGTGATGGGCGTCGTGGCGTTGTATCATGGGCTAATCAAGAGGTTATGTTGCTCGAGTATTCCAACTATCTTCCTACGGATGCTCCTATTCATGACGGCTACTACGAGAAAACACCTGTTTTCGGAAAACGCGTTGAGTGGTTGAGCGAGTTTCTCGTTCAGTTGAGCGAGCTCGAGCCAGAGTCTCCCAACCCAGGTTGAAAAGATGGGGAGGTTTGAAACAGATCGTGAAAAACGCGCAAGAATCGTAAATGGCAGATTGTTACAGGCGATTATGCTAACGATTCGAGATCTGAGGCGAGTAAAGCACGAAAGGAGAAATAAGGAGCCAATCAAGAAATTCGCTGGTTCCAGAGAAAAAAAAGATCCACTCCTCGACCTTCTTTGGCTTAGTGGCATTCGACATGCTGAAGTAGTCAAATTTTTCAGCTTTTGTGATTATGGCTATGGAGTGGCAATACCGTTTCAAAAATTCTTGGCATTTGTTCTCATTAACGGACGATGCGGAGTAATTCGGTGGTTATCCAAAGAGGAATGTTTGGTTGTTCACGAGATCAAGCGTGAAGCTATCCAGCCGGATAGCACAATCGACGACTTTGCCCATGAAGCAATCAGTGCGTCGCGTACTGAGACTATTAAACTCCTTATGGAAGAGATTAATTCTTTTAATGGAGAGCTAGTCAATCCAGGATAATATTTGTCGGAACAAATAAAGAGGGGTCCTGTGGCGGGTGGACATTCGTGCTTTCAAAAGTTCGTTTGATCTTCCCGCCCCCTCGCAAATTATTTGCGAAGGAGTTTTCGGTATATCCTTCTAAATAGTTTTCTAAAGAATTCCGAGACAGCAAAGCGGATTGTCATTATGGAAAGCCTCACCATATGCATTGGTTTTGTTTGTATTTCGAGTTTTTCTTGTTTTATTGAGTCGATAATCGCATCGGTAGTTTTTTCGTCTGCAAAAACGTACGAATATGTGTAATCGAGAAATTTCAAAACATGATTGTCGCTAGTTCCAAGTAAAGGTAGATCCAATTCAGCTGCTTTTTGCACTGCTTTCTCATTAAACTTATAATTTTTTGTGTGAAAACTACTCCATTCGATCGCATCATAAAGATGTTGCGCTTTTTCGAAGTGCTCTCTTAGCGCGTATGGCATTGGGTGGAATGGATGAGGTGCAACAATCAAACATTCCGGATGCGCTTTTTTGTATTCTTCAAGTTCAGCGAAGGATTCGATTTTTTCCGCTTCTTTTGCAGCATTCACAATCAAAATATGACGTCCAATTATTGTTTTTTCAATTCCAGGAATTAGAAGGATATTTTTTGAAGCTGCGTAATTCTCCAGTTCATCAGAAAAAACGAGTTTGTTGTGGCATGTGATCGCCAAAACATCGTAATTATGATGAGCCGCTTTATCTATTAGTGCTTTTTCACTATGAACAATGCAATCATCTGGATCGCTTCTTGTGTGTGTATGTAGTTGTACCTTAAACTTGTGCATTGTTTATTGGAGCATTTCAGAGACACCGTCAGCTGCGTCTTTCATCTGTCCCGCAGTTTCAGAAATGTTATCTACTGTGTCTTTAACGTTATCAACAGTGTCTTGAACACCTTGAACCGTATTTTCAACATTTTCTTTGGCCTCAGTTACTCCATTTTTCAAATTATCGTACGAATTTACCGCATCATTTGAAAGATCTTCAGCTTCTTTGCACCCCGAGAGTGAAATCAACATCACAAATGAGCACACAATAAGAAAAATACCTGCAAATTTTTTCATAATGAGATTATTTAGATTTTGAAGGTTTAAAAAGTTGTTTAAAGTCTCCATTAAATTCCGAAAGGAAGTCTCGCATGCTGTTAATATCTTCGTCGCTTATGCTGGAACCAATCTTATCTTGATTATCCATTCCGATATTTACCAAAATTGTATTGTGACAACTATGACAATCCAGTTGAAATACAGCTTCAGCAGGAAGTGTTGCAAGAATGCTCACATCGCGTTCAACAAAACGTTTTTTACAATGTGGACACTTTGTAACTTCTTTTAAATACTTAACCAGTTCTTTTAGGTCTTTATAATTCATATCGTATTCGTTAGGCAATTAGATAGTACCCTTACTATTTAGCATTTTCAAGCTTATCTAGTGCCAATTTTGTGCGCTCCAGAAAGCTCTCTTTTCCAAGTACCCATGCAACTTCAAACACTCCCGGCGAGAATTTCTCTCCTGTTAAGGCGGCCCTGAGTGGCCAGAAAACTTGTCCGTTTTTTAATCCAAGTTTTTCTACAATTCCCATAAGAGTATCTTTAATTGCATTCATATCATTAAACGAATCAAAGTTTGAAAACGTTTCATGAATTTCCTTGAGAGATTTCGTAGCTGTTTCGTAATCAACCTTCATTTTTTCATGCGTGAGAAGTTCGAGTTCGTAATCAATCTCTTCGAAATAGAATTTTATGTGATTTTGTACTGTTTTTGGATCGCGAAGAATTTTTTCTTCAATCGAAACTAATGCTTTTCGTAATTTTTCGTCATCACTTTTATATTTTTCGTCGATATACTCGCCGCAAATTTCTAATAACATGTCGGTTCGTTCTTTTAAGAATTTTTCAGTGTTTTCTGAGGCGTCAAATTTATAAACGAACTCTCCTTTTTTAGGATTTTCGATAGTGACGTTTGCGTCTATTCCATGCGCTTTTTCGTCTAACGTAGTGTGGTGTTTTCGACGGTTCCATTGCCAGTTCACCCAATCCAGTTTTTCTATGTCAAAAATTGCTCCAGCTTTGTGAACTTTCTCCAAACTAAAGTGCTCAACAAGTTCTTCGAGAGTAAAAATTTCATTTTCTTCGCTGCCACCCGGATGCCATCCAAGAAACGCAATAAAATTAGTGATCGCTTCTTTGCTGTATCCCTTTTTAATATATTCCTCAACAGAAACATCGCCCTGACGCTTACTCAACTTCGTTCTGTCTTTATTTAGAAGTAGGGGAATATGAGCAAATTCAGGTGGAGTCCACCCAAGCGCTTGGTATAGAAGTATATGTTTAGGTGTACTCGGCAGCCATTCCTCGCCGCGAATAACGTGAGAAATTTCCATAAGATGATCATCCACAACATTTGCGAGGTGGTATGTCGGGAATCCGTCAGATTTTAGAAGAACCTGATCGTCGAGTGTCTTAGCGGCAAAACTAACTGTCCCGCGAATCAAATCTGTATATTTAACAACTTCCGCTGATGGCATTTTTTGCCTGACAACATATGGTGTGCCGGCGTCGAGATTCCTTTGGATTTCGTCATCGGATAAGTAGAGGCAATGACGATCGTACATCGGTGCTTTCTTGCTTTTTTCTTGATGCTCGCGCATTTCGGTAAGTCTTTCCGCCGTGCAAAAACACCTGTATGCGTGTTTTTTTTCTAAAAGTTCGTCAGCGTACTTTGTATAAAGTTCATTTCGCTCCGATTGGACGTATGGCGCGTGCGGTCCCTCTTTATTTGGACCTTCATCGTAGTCGAGTCCAACCCATTCAAGCATTTCGATTAGGTGCTCTTTTGCTCCTTCAACGAATCGTTTTTGGTCGGTGTCTTCTATTCGGAGTAGAAATTGGCCGCCGTGTTTTCGGGCGTATAAATAGTTGTATAGGGCAGTTCGTAGTCCTCCTACATGCAAATATCCTGTTGGTGATGGGGCGAATCTGGTTCGTATCATTGTTATTCGTTAGTGGTTTTCGCGGTTAATAATAGCAGGGTAGGGGTTGCGTGGGCAATAGGAGGTGGAAATTGTTGCTCCACCCAGGTGGAATCTAAAAAGTTCATAAAACGTCCACAAAAAAAACTTGACAAAACCGAAATAATAGTGCAATATGTTGTCCTCAAGCATGAAATGTGCTTTTTTGTTTAAAGGTATTGTTTCTCTTGAGTTTGATCTTTGACGTTTTGCCAACACACTTTATTCATTCGTCTGGCTAAGTACCTGTTCTTTTATTCAAAATGATAGGTGCCTGGCCAGACGGATGATTTGCTATCCCGCGCATGCGGTCATGCCGTGTCAGGTTGCGCACGTATTATGTGCGCTTGCTCTTTGAAGCAGTAGGGGTTCGCAACCCCGCATAGCGCTTGGATTTTTTACCGGCTTAAACAACAACTCAAGCTGCCGGTCGAATTGTTAACCTAGCCCTATGTGTTACTTCTTTTCGGATTTTGCGAGATCCGACCGCTTATAATGCGGATTTGTTCCGGAAACACCGGACGTTGAGTTTGCCCCTTTTGAGGGGTGTGGATCAGGATTAGCCCTGGTCGCTGTAGAGTCCTTCTGTCGATTTTCGCGGGTGGAGCAGGGGGAGAGCAATTGTGTGTTGGGCGTCGTGGTCCCCCGGGGTCGTATATCTAGAGATATTGCGGCTCGCGGGGGACATTATTTCCCCCCTTTCATCGGAGCACCCTGGCAATTAAGCCTCTGGGTAGTTACAAACCGATGATCCTCGCTAGTTGCCCTTTCCTGGGCACAATCGCCCCCCTTCGGGGCACTAAACCCCTCTCGTTGCTGCGGCACGAGGGGGGAATCTTTTTATATGTTGATGTATAAGTTGGAATTCTCTGTACAAAAAACCTTATAAAATAGCGAAATGTATTTTTAAGCAATCGTTTTTGCCAACTCACGTAATCTTCCGACCAATTCATTTAATTCAAGTCTAAGTTTTCCGTCTCTAGCAGTATCCTTCAGAGGGATACCATCCATTTTTCTCCAAATTCCTAAAAATTGCATTCCTTGTGGTGTTCTGTTTTCAAGATGTCTAATGATGTCGTCTGCGAAAATATCACCATCGGAACCAAGTAAAAGTGGAATACTATTGTTTTCTTCTCTTCTTAAAAATTCAACTATTACTTCAATTGCCTCTTTATCATACATGTGTGCAACAGAAGCAACACCTTCTTCGGCTTTAAATTTCTGGTCGCCAGTTGGCTCCTCTTTAATAGCCATAATTAGTTTTATTAAAAACTTGGATTTCAGTTTATCATATTTGAAATATTTGACGCAATCCCGAAATGTTTTTTCTTGTAAAAAGTTTGCATTTTTGTCTATTTTATGGCTAAATTAAACCCGTAGACCTTAATAAATTCAACATATTATGCCACGAACAAGAAAAGTTAAACGTCGCACTGCGGTTCGTAAAACTACTCCAAAAAGAAAAACAACATCCAGGAGAAAGAAAACCACTAATCTTAAGTTTGAGGTTAAATCATCGATAATGCGAGAAATTTGGGCGATTGTTTATTTTGCGATTGCAGCTGTTACTTTTTTGAGTATTCAGGGAGCTTTTGGAATTGTTGGCGACCTCTGGGTTGACCTTCTAAAGCCGGTACTTGGATGGGGACATTATCTTATCCCTCCGATTTTCCTTTTGATTTCGGTGATGCTTTTCTTTGCGAGGAAGGTGAATTTTGGTTTGGCAAAAGTTGTTGGAATTATTCTTATGGTAATTTCGATTTTGAGTATTATCCATCTTTCTGTTCCGCTTGAGAGTCTTCATGATGTTGCGAAGGCTGGTACATACGGAGGTTATGTTGGTTTTGTGACGAATTTCTTTATGCGAACGCAACTTAATATAGGTGGATTTGGTGCGTCGGTTGTATTTATTGCTACGGCTTTAATTGCGATCCTTCTTACATTTGAAGTTTCACTTGTTGAAATTGCACGCTTCATGAAGCCGGAATTTAAGATTGAAACAAAGCCAGAACCTACAAGGAGAGAGCAGAAAATGATTGATGAGGAGATCACAGCTGCAAATATGCAAATGGCACCGGATGAAGTTTTGCAGGCTATTTATGGAAATAAAGAATCAAATATTCGAATCAAAAGAGCACGTCCTTTGAGTGAGGCGGCAGAGTCGGAAGCGCAGGCAGCTGCGGTTGAGGCTGAAAAGAAACCGGAACCAGTTAAGGAGGAAGAAGTTATGCCGGAAAATGCTATTCCTAAAAAGCAGCAGGATTATTCGCAATGGGAATTTCCATCGCTTGATCTATTAAATAACAATGTTTCTGAAATCGAATCGGACGATGATGTGCTTACAAAAAATGCAGAGATAATTCGTTCAAAATTGGAACAGTTTGGAATTCAGGTTACTATGAATGATATTAACGTTGGTCCGACTGTTGTTCAGTACACATTAAAACCGCACGAAGGCGTTAAATTATCTAAAATTACTACTTTAAAGAGTGACCTGGCACTTGCTTTGGCTGCTTCTGCAGTTCGTATAGAAGCACCAATTCCCGGAAAGGCATTAGTTGGAATAGAGGTGCCAAACGAAGATCGTTCAATGGTTCTTCTTCGCGAAATTTTGGAAAGTCCAGAGTTTAAAAAAGGAGATTCACTTCTTAAATTTCCTCTTGGACGTGATGTTGCGGGAACTCCGATTATCGCGGACTTAAAAGGTATGCCTCATTTATTAATTGCGGGTGCTACCGGCAGCGGTAAGTCGGTTGGAATGAATACATTCTTGGTTTCGCTTTTGTATCAGAACTCTCCAAAAGATTTGAAACTTATTTTAATTGATCCAAAACAAGTTGAGCTTAAAGATTACAATGGAATCCCACATCTATTAACTCCTGTAATTACAGACCCTGAGAAAGCGAATATTGCGCTTAGGTGGTGTGTTGCGGAAATGAACAGACGTTACCAGGAATGCGCGGATAAAGGAAAACGGAACATTACAGATTACAATGCAGACAAAGCTATAGAAGAAAAGATGAGCACGATAATTGTAGTGATTGATGAGCTTGCTGACTTGATGATGGCTTCCGGAAAAGAAGTTGAAGCTTCAATTTGTAGAATTGCACAGATGGCACGTGCAGTTGGAATTCATTTGGTAATTGCTACTCAAAGGCCTTCTGTTGATGTAATCACAGGTCTAATCAAGGCAAATATCCCTTCGAGGATTTCGTTCTCCGTAAGTTCTTCTATTGATTCCAGGACGATTTTGGATGGAGTTGGTGCGGAAGATCTTCTTGGAAAAGGGGATATGCTTTACCTCCCAAGTGGAATGAACAAGCCAGTTCGTATCCAGGGAATTTACATTTCAACTGAGGAAATCCAGAAAGTTGCAAACAGAATTAAGTTAACTGTTGAGCCGGATTACGATGACGAAATCGTTTCAACAAGAGTTGTCGGACAAAAGGTTCAGGGAATTCCTGATTCAAATGGCGGCGACGTTGACGCACTTTGCGGTCAGGCAATCGAAGTTATCAAACAGAACAGAAAGGCTTCTGCTTCACTTCTGCAACGACGATTGAAAGTTGGTTACGCACGTGCAGCAAGAATCCTGGACGATCTTGAAGAACAGGGGATGATTGGTCCTTCTAATGGTGCGAAGCCAAGGGAACTTTTTGTGGAATGATCTTTCCGGATTAATCCAGATTCACAAAAATTTCATTAAAAATGTTGCATACCTATATTCCTCCCGGGAGGAGCTTGACTGTTTATGCAGTTTCTATTGTGCCTTGATGAAAGATCATCTGCCAATTTCCATCTATATTTTTCCAAATGGAACTTCGCAATGATTTCCTTTGAATTTTTTCGTTGAAGGCGCGATAAGTAGCTAGTATTGTATCAGGGGCCAATTCAATCGTTTCGAAATCACTTAACGATAAATTTGATTCAGGTAGTGTAGGTAAAATCTCAATTATCTCCTTTTTACTATATCTTTTTCCTGATGCGCCAAATTCAAAAAAATCATCAGCAAGTAGTTCACCCATCCTTTCTGGAGATTTGCGAACATCAGGCTTTAATAATTCTTCCTCTAGCTCTTTAATTAGATCATTCATAAGGATACTATTTAAGCTCCGTGGCACTTCTTAAATTTCTTTCCACTACCGCAAGGGCAAGTATCGTTTCGGCCAACGCCTGCGTAGGTTGAATCTGGCTGTCCGGTTGGTAGGACTGTTGCTGTCATATTTCTTCCCATTTTCACTGTTTGACCGCCTCCACCACTCTTTTGCTTCTCGTAGTTTGCCATCATAGTTCTCATAATGTTTGAGTTGCCTTTCTCGTGGCCGGAAAGCACTTCCTTAATCTGATCTTGATTTGTCATAACTTGAGCAGGTCGATCCGCTTCAAGGATTTTTACCGGCGCTTGCCTCTCGATATCAAGTTTGAAAATCGTATTAACAGTGTTGCTTTGGATATTTGCCATCAATTTATTGAACGTCAAGAATGCTTCCTGCTTGTATTCGATAAGCGGATCTCTTTGACCATATCCTTTAAGCGCAACATTTTCGCGGATCTTGTTTAGGTTATCAATATGCGCCATCCAGAGCGTATCAATAATATGAAGATAAATATTTCGCTCTACACGTCTTAATATTTCAGGATCGGGAATTATTTTTTCACGCTCGTCATATTCATGAAAGAAATATCTCTTAATTATTTCGATTAAACGTTCCTTGTCTGTGATGTTTTCGATATCATCAAGTTCGAAAGGCTTTGCGGGATTTCGGTGAATTGTCTGCGTTGTTTCTGCGATTTCTTTGTAGTCCCAATCACGTGGCTCTTTAGATGTAGTGTGAGCGAGTACGTAGTTTTCAACCTCTTGCTCGATAAGAACAATAATGTCGTTTTTAACATTATCGCTTTCAAGTACCTCGCGTCTCTTCTTGTAAACAATAGTACGATGGTAATTAATCACATCATCATATTCAACAAGATGTTTTCTGACATCAAAGTTTCGTCCTTCAACTTTCTTTTGCGCACCTTCGATAGAGCCGGAAATCATTTTATTTTCAATTGGCATGTCATCGGGAATCTTAAGAAGATTCATCATGCCCTGCACACGTTCTCCTCCAAAAAGACGCATTAGCTCATCTTCCATGGATACGAAGAATTGGCTTGAACCTGCGTCTCCCTGACGTCCACTTCGTCCTCTAAGCTGATTGTCGATACGTCTACTTTCGTGCCTTTCCGTACCTATTACGCAAAGTCCGCCAAGATCTTTAACACCTTTTCCCAGTTTAATATCCGTTCCACGACCCGCCATGTTGGTAGCGATCGTAACTGCTTTTGGCTGACCTGCATTTGCAACTATCTCGGCTTCCTGTTCGTGGAATTTTGCGTTCAAAACGTTGTGAGGAACGCCTTCCATCTTCAAAAGTTTGCTCATCACTTCCGACTTGTCGATTGTAATTGTACCGATCAAAACCGGCTGCCCTTTTTCGTAAAGTTCTTTGGTTTTCTTGGCTACTGCAACGTACTTTGCCTGTTGAGTTTTATAAATTGCATCCGTAAGATCCTTTCTTGTAACTGATTCGTTAGTTGGAATCACAAGTGTTTCAAGTCCGTAAATCTTTAAGAATTCTTCTGCTTCCGTTGCTGCCGTACCGGTCATTCCGGCAAGCTTATTAAATAGGCGGAAATAGTTTTGGAAAGTGATTGTCGCGAGTGTTTTGCTCTCTTTTTTGATCTCTACATTCTCTTTTGCTTCAATTGCCTGATGAAGTCCTTCCGAATATCTTCGACCCGGCATCAAACGTCCTGTAAATTCATCGACGATAACAACTTCACCATTATTAACTACATAATCCGTGTCTTTTTTGAAAATCGCTTTGGCTTTTAAAGCCTGTTCGATGTGATGTACTTCAAGAAATCCGGCTTCGGTATAAATATTTTTTACGCCAAGCAAATCTTCCATTTTTTTAATACCTTTTTCAGAAAGAGTAGCTGACCTCGTTTTTTCATCTATATTAAAGTCCTCATTTTCTGTTAAACGTTCCACGAGTTGCATGTAACTTTGATATTTTGAAGTTGAGTCACCTGCCGGCGCAGAAATAATTAGCGGAGTCCTCGCTTCATCAATCAAAATCGAATCTACTTCATCCACAATCGCGTAATGAAGGTTCTTTTGGACAACATTTTCGAAGGTTGTTGTCATGTTGTCGCGAAGATAATCAAAACCAAACTCGTTATTTGTTCCGTACGTAATGTCGCATGCATAAGCCTGTTTTTTGTCTTCAGGAGACTGACCATGCGAGATTATACCAACCGAAAGTCCAAGAAATTCATAAAGTCCGCTCATCCATTCCGCATCACGATGAGCCAGGTAATCATTAACAGTTACAACGAACACACCTTTCCCGGTGAGCGCGTTTAGATACACCGGCATTGTACAAACAAGCGTTTTACCTTCACCGGTTTTCATTTCGGCAATTTTTCCTTTATGCAGAACAATTCCACCAACCAACTGAACGTCATATGGAATCATTTCCCATTCTTTTTCGTTGTCGCGAACTTTCCACGACCTTCCCATAAGGCGACGGCAAGCCGCTTTCACAAGCGCAAAAGCTTCCGGCAAAATATCATCAACAGTCTCATCTCCTTCGAGACGTTTTCTAAATTCCTCAGTTTTCGCAGTAAAATCTTCGTCTTTAGTAAATTTTGCAGAGTATTCTTTTTCAATTTGATTAATTTTTTCTACAGTCGGCTCAAGTTTTTTGATTACTTTCAGGTTTTGATCACCTAATATCTTTGAGATTATCTTTTGGAGCATGTTTCTTCGTTAATTCGGTTAAAAAGCGTCTTAATTCATTCTAAAGGAAAGGAGGATTTTTGCAATAGGAGTGGGGGGAGGGGATTTTGTGAGCATAGACACATTATTCAACATCTTTTAATGTTTGGATATCAATCTCTCTTTCTCCAACAACTAGACTTTTTTTGTTGACCCATGTAAAACCTTTTTCAGGGGTTATGATTGCCACATCAACAGGGCCACCTACTCCTGGCATATCGCCAGGGTCACCAACAATACCATCAGAGAACCGTTGAATTGCTGTTGTTGTTTCTATTGCAAGTACGCTAAAATCTATCCCATCTTGAAGTGTCATAGTCCCCCATTGAATGTTATATTCAAGATTTCTGAGCTGCTGTTGTACTCCTTGAGGAGTGAATTTTGAGGTTACATCCTGTAGCATGGGTAGGTTTCCAAGTCTTGGATCATATCCTAACACAATGCGTGCAAGAACATCAGTTTGACCAATCCAGCTCGCTCCATACTCTTTCCCTTTTTCTTTGCTATCACGTTTTATCTCTACGTCTCCAGGTATACAGACTCGATATACTTGATGGGAATCATCATTGTTGAAGCCAGCAACAATAAATTGAAGTTGCTCTACTCCCATAATTCCGTCTTTCTCAACTTTTTGAGGGTCTCTAAATTTGAATCTCACTATTCCTTTTTCTTCCTTGATTTCGATTATTTCACAGCCTTGCCTTTCTAAATCGGCTTTGATTTGATTTGGAAGCTTTTTGAGTTCTTCCTTATATTTATATTTACTTTCAAAGAATTTTTGTAGTTCCTCACTAATTTGTTTTATTGAAAGTTTTCTTATGTCGGTTTGTTTTTGAAATTCGTCAATAAATCGACTGATGTTTTTAAAAACGCCATTTTCTGGAAGGAAAGCTAGTCCCGCAATGACTACGCCTACTTTTTTGCCAAGCTGAAACACTTTAGATGCAGAATCAGATCCAATTCTGCTCATACCTTTCATGTTTCTGTAAGACTGGCGACTATCTGCAGCCAAAACCATTCCTTCTGGTGTTGTTGTATTTATACAAAGACTCATATTATTTAGATAGGTTAGAAATAATGAATACCGTAAACAATATTCCACACGTGGCAATTATGGCAAGAATATCTGCCCCAATAAAGAAGACTGAAAAGCCAAGCAACAATATTGCAAGGATGGTCCATTCAGATTGAGTTGTTATAGGGATATTTTTAAGAATACCAAAGATAGAGGATTTTTCGGTTAAACTGTTCGAAAATGCAAGATTCACCGCGTTTTGTACAATTTTTTTGAGTTGGTTACTGTCGAATTGTGTTCCATCGCTTTTAATATCAGCACCCAGTGGAGGAATAAATCCGGATTCTAAAGTTGTTGTCACTGTATCTTGTGCGAGATCTCTAGGTTGTTCTATTTTTGTATTGTCGCCAACAAGGGTGTAAGGTTTTAGTGGATGGAGATCTAATTCTTTCAAAGCTTTATACGTTGGAATTACTGCGCTTGTCTTTGCCCCTATTTGAGCAAGGTAGCCCTTTTTTATTAACGATTCAATTGCTCTGAGTACAGATTTGTTGTCAGAGACATTTATTCCTGCTACCATTTCTCCAAGTGATGGGATGATCTCGTTCTCTGATTGATATTTGTAGATGAAGATGATGAGATTTTTCTGGTTTTCGGTCATAAGATTATTTATTTAGCTTCGTATATAATTATACACCGTCACTTTAGTGGCGGTCAAGTGTTTTTATATGAATAAGGCAAAAAAACGGTTTTAAGCAATTATAAGAACAAGAAAAAGCTTTAATACATCCCTAAACCCCATCCGCAGCACTCCCCTTAAACACAACCACAAACGTCTTCAAGATTATCTTGATGTCCATCCATAGCGACCAGTTCTCTATATAATAGGTGTCGAGTTTAATTTCTTTTTCGAAGTTTAAATCGCTCCTGCCACTGATTTGCGGCAATCCGGTAGCTCCAGGTTTTATTGTTAACGCGAATTTGTGGTGTCTCTCGTATTTATCTACTTCCTCTGGCAGATGTGGCCGTGGTCCTACTAAACTCATGTCTCCTTTTAATACGTTCCATAATTGTGGGAGTTCGTCGATGCTGGTTTTTCTTATGAATTTGCCGACGCGGGTTACGCGGGGGTCGTCCTTGATTTTTACCATTGGAGTTCCGGCACGCGTGTTTTGTTCGGCGAGCTCGGTGTATCTTAAGTTGTGAGTGTTTGGATGCATTGAGCGGAATTTGTAGAAGTTGAATAGCCTTCCGTATTGCCCAACTCGTTTTACGCGGCTTTTGTCGTCCAGATATTTGAATAAAACTGTTCCTTTTGAATCGATCTTGATTGCGATTGCCGTAATTAAAAGAATAGGGGAGAACAAGATGAGTCCGACTAATGACCCTACGATGTCAAAAAGCCTTTTAACGACCTTGCCCCATCCGTCTAGTGCAGTTGGTTTAAGCGAAATTAGAGGGATTCCATTTGGCGAAGCTATATCAATATTTGTTCGTTGAACCTGAACGAGATCCGGCACGAAGTGATACAAAACATGCTGCGCCCTGCAGAATTCAAGAACATTTTGATTATCGGTTTTAGTTACATCCGACTTTGTTTGAATGAGTTCTTCCACTTTCTTCCTCTTTATAATCTTTTCGAGCTCTTTAATTGATCCAAGATATTTAAGCTTTGATTCTTTCTCGTGCTCATCAACTACTCCAAGCAATTTAAAATGACGATCGTTTTTGAAATACTTATATAGTTCTTCCGACACTCTGTTCATTCCAAGGAAGATTACTCTTCTTTGCCCAATTCCCACTGTTAATAAGAGTCGTTGAACATAATGGATAATTACTCTTCCGCCTGCCACTAAAATGATTGTTAACAACCAACTGTATCCAAGTGCGAGACGTGAGAACGGGAATTCCCTTATTACAAAGAAGTACGCAATGATGAGTAGTACCCATGTTGCTGTTAGAATAATGACTTTTCCGACCTCTTTACTTATTTTTACTGACGACTTGAGCGAGTACATTCCGTTTATCACAAAAAGTAGTAATAGGAAGATGGCTGCGCCGGTACTAAAATTTATATATTGATCAAGCGGTGTGAATTGAGTGAGATCTAGCTCGAGTTTTACGCCCGGAATTAGATTTGGGAATGTTCGGAGATAGTATCCAATAATAAAAGCCAGGAGCGTCATTAAGAAGTCTACTGGTATTTTTACTATTCCGAATGCGATCTCTGAACGTTTCATAAGAGGGCGAAACTTTTATAATAGCTGCTGATTTAAGACTTTGGTTATAAGCCGAATTCTGTTACCCGTAAGGGCTGTGATCATCTATCTGGCCTAATGCTTGCGCATTAGATCATAGCAGTGGGTAGATGTGGGTCCTTAGGAATGAGGATAATTCCCGATCTACCATCCCACTTTGCACCTAGTAGGGTTTACCACGGTCATCCGATCTCTCGGAGCCTCCCCGCTTAACGGGGCTTTTCACCTTTCTCGCTGACCTTGCGGCCCGCGATAGTATAGTCTCTGTGGCACTCTCCCTGCGTCCTCTATTGCTAGAGGAGCGGCTGGCGTTACCAGCTACATTATTCCTGTGGTGTTCGGACTTTCCTCCTTCACCTCGAGGGTGACGGCGATCACTTTTAAAGCCCTAAATCAGCTTAACTATTATACTGTTATCTTGCTTGCTTGCAAGGTAATCAACGCTTTTCTTTTGCATCATCTATTATATCTGTTTCGCAGTTTTCTCGTGCATAGTTTCCATCTCTACCTCGCGGTAAGTGACTGCATGCATTTCTTGCCCTAATATAGGTGTCTGGAGTTGTATATCTTCCGTGCGCTGCAACAATCGGTTCGCATCCTGTAGATACTCCTCCTGTAATAGCTCCAATTCCAGCTAGAACTGCGGCAAGCATTCGCTCTTTTCTTCCTGGTTTTCTACGTACTCTTGGTTGTTCGTTTAATCTCATTGTGGATTGTTAAAAACAGGGTGTTATTATAGCTTATATCGCCGAGAAGTCAAACTCAACCTGGGTTGAACTTAGTGTTCGCTGAACCGTATCAATTTTGCTGTCTTTTTGCTGTATATTTTGATAGCCCTCCAATGTCCCCAACAGAAACGCTTTCTTTACGATCTCGCGAAAAATTTGACAAAATACACCAACTAGATAATAATTGCGTCTCTCAAAATAATAATACACTTACTTATATGGAAAAAAAGACTTTAACTGTTGCGCCTCCAGAAGGATGTACCATGCATCATGGTGCGAGCGATGTTGTAATGCAAAGGATCAAAGGGGCACATGCAGAACAAACTCCAAAGCAAATGACAGTTCAGCTTCCGGAATGGGAGGTTCCTGAACTTAGGGATAGACTTGAGAAAATTGGTTTTACAATTTTGGATCAATAAATCCTATTCAATACCATACGAAAGCCTGCGTCCCATTTCACCTAATTTATGCATTGGGAGTATTCGATGAATAGGGGATATAAGTTTGCCGAATTTTCGATAAAAGAAGTTGAACATTAAAAACGGCATAATGAGTTTTTTGGATTTTGGCCTTCGTTTCCAAATATTTTTGAACGAATAGAGTTTTCTATAGAATCTGAAATAGCCTTTTCTTAAGGCTTTTTTGCTTATATTTTTTGGTTCAAAAAACTACATGTGCAGTATTGTAGTGATTCCAGTTAAAATCAAAAATCCTGTTTTCTTTAATCATATTTTTTTGGAGAAGTGTTCCGGGATAAGGCGTTAAAATATGTGTAGTCACTGTTTCAATTTTATTGTCGACAATCCAGTTAAGCGTTTCATCAAACGTTTTTTCCGTATCATGATCGAAACCAAAAACAAGACTCGCATTAATCATAATATTATTGTCATGAAGTTTTTTTACTAATTCTTCGTATGCGCCAACACGATTTTGATATTTAGAATTTTCTTTAAGATTGTTTTGATTGATTGTTTCAAAACCGATAAAAAGGCTTTTGCACCCACTTTTAACCATTAAATCCAGCAGCTCGTCATCTTGAGTGACATTTGCGGAAACAGCAGCACTCCATCTGAGCTTCAGTGGTATCATTTTTTTAAGAAGTTTCTTTGTTTTTGGAATATCTCCGATGAAGTTATCATCAATAAACAGAACATGTGGAACATTTAATGCCTTAATTTCTTCAATTGTTTGATCAATTTCCTTTGTTCGATAAATATTATGAACGTATTTACAACTATTATAACAAAACTCACATTTCCACGGACATCCACGACTAAAAACCATCACATTATGATACAAATATTTATTTCGTTTAATAATTTCCCACCGTGGGATAGGCGATTTTGAAAGATCCGCAGGTTTAGGCGCAAAATACATTTGTTTAAGTTGCTTTTTTTCAACATCTTTGAGAATTTCCGACCAGATTTCTTCAGCCTCACCAATTAAAATGGAGTCGGCAAAATGCTTTGCTTCTTTTGGATTAGAACTCGGATGAATCCCTCCAAGAATAACAGGCACACCTTTTGATTGATACATTTTTGCTATTTGATATGCTCGAATCGCAGTATCAACATTTACTGTAATGCCAACAAAATCAGGTTGATCGTTAAAATTAATTGATTCCACATTCTCATCGTCCAAATAGACTTCATGTTTTTTTGGCGTTAATGCAGCGATTGTAAGAAGCCCAAGAGGAGGAGACATCTTTCTTTTGAAATTTGAATCCATTGGACGCAGGCTTTGGCGTGGTGATATTAGTTTAATTTTCATATTTGAGTGGGTTAATTTGATCCACGACGTAATCTCGGACGAGTTTGAATTTTTTCAATAATTAACCCGATGCCGGCACCAATCGCAAACCAAAAAGTGATAATGAAAAGAAGGTTAAGGATTTCGTTGTCTGCAATTAATGCACAGCATCTCTCGAATATTTCTTCATAGATGACAGACGGAACGATTGCTCCGACAAATAGCACGTTGTCACCACCTGCGATGCGCAGGATTATTCCGATTATTGTGATGACAGGGAAAATTAGAAATCCCGTTTTGATCCAACACGGAAGTTTTTTAGATGTTTTTTCCATAGTTTTGAGATGAAAGTAATTAGTAAAAGAAGAGCACCAAAAGATAAGTACCAAAACCAAAGGAGACCGATTATTAATGCAGGAACTACGAATTCAAGCATATTAATAAAAAGTTCTGGTAGGCTGCAATAATACTCAGTCGTGCCTTCTCCCATTCCCCAAAATTGTATGCAAATAAAAGGTCTTAAAAAGGATCGTTCCATTTGAAAGGTTCCTTTCCCACCTAAGTACAGATTTGGATCAGGATCTAATTGTTTCGGAATGGTGAGCAAGAAGAAACAGACAAATACAATTATTGGTATAACTAGAAAGCCAATGAGGTAAAGTAAGAATTTTTTCATGAAGGTTTTATTAAGTTTTTATCTGCGCAGAACTTGATCAGGCAAAACATGATGTAACATTATCCCGGTTTGTAATTCTCCAAATGCAGCTATGAATCTTTTTCGTGTTTCTTCCCAAAGTGGACTTATACCTTCGAGATCTACTTCCAACACACCATTACGTAGTAATTCAACGGTCCCTTCTGGATTTGGAAGGCGCCTCGTTGCTTCTACAAGTTTTTCTAAATTTTTATTCATGAGGATTTTATTAAGTTTTTAGATTCCACCCAGGTGGAGATTGACATCGCTTCATCTCTACTCTGAAACACAGAGTACTCTGAAGAATGTTAAAGTCAACGAAATCAAATTGACGAATCCTGGAAATTGAAGTACTCTGCATTACAGAGTTAATCTAAACATTCTCCATATGGATCATCTAAAAGAGCAAATTAAAAACATTGATGCAATAATGAAGCGTCATGGTCGGTATACTCATTTTTCAGGAATAGCTTGTATTTTTGCCGGCGTTCTTTGGCTGACTAATACAGTCGCACATGATTATTTAAGTCTTACTGAAAACTATCGCGTTGTTTCATGGATAGTGGTGGCACTTGTATCGGTAATTGCTGCAACATTCCTTACTGTTATTGAGGCTCACAAGCGGGGGAAAGAACCTGTGACACTTTCTCTTATTGCAATTATAGATAAGTTGCTTGTTGTTGCTTTGGCCACGCTTGTATTAATGTGGATTTTTTATAAAAACGAATTGATTATTGAGATTCCATCTTTATTAATGCTTATGTATGGAATTCTCATGCTCGCATCTAAACAAATCGTGACGCAAGCAATTAAATATTTTGGATATATAACGTTAATTGCCGGAGTTGTAGGTCTTCTTTTCATAGAATACTCAGTTTTACTCGCTGCAATTGTTCTTGGCGGGGGACACATCGTATTAGGAATTATACTTATTATAAATGGACGAAAATCTTCATAAACAAATCAATCCGACCATTCATCAGCCTGTTCGGCTCCAGATAATGACGTTTCTGCATCTGGCTAAACACGCAAAATTCAGCGAACTTAAAAGAGAGCTTGGAATAACTGACGGCAATCTTGGTTCGCATCTTCAAAAACTGGAGGATGAAAAATTAATTACTATTAAAAAGAAATTTGTTGCGAAAAAACCAACGTCACAAATTTCAATTACTTCAAAAGGGGAGAGTGAGCTCTTGAATTATATGGAGATACTAAAATCTCTTATTGTTTAGTCCTTCTTCTCATCCTTTAGCTTCTTGTATTCGTGTTGAAAGAACTTAACAGCGTTTAAACATTCTTTCGCTTTTGCGTTTTCCGGCTCGATTTCAAGGATTTTCTTGAATAATTGAGCTGATTTATCGAAGTTCTTATTATTTAAGTAGCAAACTCCAAGATCACTTAGGATTAACGGATCTTCGGGGCTTAATGTAACTGCTCTTTCAAGTAGAACCATCCCTCTTTGCTTTTGTCCTTCATGATAAATAGACCAACCTAAGCATCGTAGGATTTCTGGATGGTTTGATTCGTAATTGTCTGCAAGTTCCAGGTATTTGATTGATTTACCAAAATCTCCGATTGCTGAATATAAAAACCCAAGTAGGTAATTAGCGTTTGCGCTTCTTGCGTTAACTTTTACTGCCTTTTCGAGTGCTTTCTTTGCTTTTTCGTATTCTCTTAAACTTAAGTAGTTGTCTCCAATCTCCTCATATGCCTCGGTACATTCAAGATCATCCATAAGGATTTTTTCGCATAGAGCAATGGCGTCATCATGACTTCCTGCCATTTTTAATTCTTCAGCTTCTTTAAAAAGAAAGTTTTTATCTTCAGACATATTTTTTTGTTTTTATTTTTTGATATCAGAGTATTATACTCGATTTCCTAGCCTAAATCAAGAGTCTTTAAGTACTCTTTTAATGGGCCCTGCAGATCCTTCCTTTTTAAAGCAAAATCAATTGTTGCTTCGATGAATCCGAGTTTATGGCCGGTATCATACCTTTTCCCCTCAATTACCTCACCATAAATCGATTGCGTCTTGATAAGCTCCCTAAATCCGTCAATTAATCGCATTTCTCCGTCTTTTGAAGGTTTTGCGTTCTCAATTGCATCAAAGATTTCAGGAGTAACGACGTATTTTCCTGTTATAGCTAAGTCGGAAGGAGCATCTTCCGGGGTTGGTTTCTCAACAAGATCTTCAACTTGATGTGTATTTCCATCAGAACTAGATGGTTTAATTACTCCATAATTTTGGATTTCCGATTTTGGAACCTGACTTAAACCAATCACGCTACTTTCAGTTTTTTCATATACATTTATTAGTTGTCTTAGAGCCGGAACCTCTCCATCAACAATCTCATCACCGAAAAGGATGGCAAATGGCTCATTACCGATAACTTCACGTGCACACAGAATTGCATGACCGTCTCCAAGAGGCATTGGCTGCCTTACATATATAAACTTCGCTAAATTTGAAACTTTGCGTACCGCCTCAAGGAAATCAAGTTTATTCTTTTGTTCCAACATGTGTTCAAGCTCAAAAGAATGATCAAAATGATCTTCGATCGCACGTTTGCTTCTTCCTGTTACTATTACAATTTCCTCAATTCCGGAAGCGACAGCTTCTTCAACCAAATACTGAATAACAGGCTTATCCACTATTGGAAGCATTTCTTTTGGTTGCGCTTTTGTTGCAGGTAGAAATCGAGTTCCGTATCCTGCTGCCGGAAAAACTGCTTTACGAATTTTTTGACTCATACTTTAAATTTATTACTTCTTTTTAGGAGTTTTAATGCGAATTACTTTCGAACGTACTTTCTCAATCTTTGGAATCTTAATTGTAAGCACGCCGTCTTTAAATGATGCTCCTATTTTATCTGTATCGACTGATGCTGGTAGAACTATTGATCTCGAAAAATCTCCCCAAAAACATTCCTGCGTAAAATAATCTTCATCGGAAACTGTTGTGCAAAGGCTTCTTTTACCTTTAATTGTGAGAACGTCATCACTAACACTTACAGACATATCATCCAGAGTTACGCCTGCAATTGGCGCAAGTATCACGATGTTATCTTTTGTTTGATATACGTCGAGTGCCAATTGTCCTTCAACATCATCTGCATCGTATTGGTCCTGTGAGATAACTTTTGGAGTTTTTTTCTTCATATAAATGATGGCTATTTTTTAGAGAAGGCAGCAAAGGAGAGTTTCTTTGGAACTTTCATTCCTTTAAAGAATGCAGAAAACTCTTTGCCTGAGAGAGTTTCTTTCCTGATAAGTTCCGCAGCTATTTCATCAATTAATTTGCGGTTCTTGGAAACGATTTCTTTAGCAGCTTCGTATCCAACATTTACAATTCTCTTAATTTCTTCATCGATTTTTGCTGCGATTTCTTCAGAGTAGTTTTTCACATGTCCAAAATCACGGCCAAGGAATACTTCTTGGTTTTGATCACCATAAATAATTGGACCAAGGTTACTCATTCCAAATCTTGTTACCATAAGCCTTGCTATCTCAGTTGCTTTTCTAAGATCGCTTGAAGCTCCGTTTGTCATTTCTCCGAACACGAGTTCTTCAGTTACATAACCACCAAGAGCCATTGCAAGCTGTTGCTCAAGTTTGCTTCTTGAATCAAGCTTGTTGTCATGTTCTGGCAGTGACCAAGTTACTCCAAGTGCGTGTCCTCTAGAAATCACAGTTACTTTATGCACTGGATCACAATAAGGAAGCATGTGCCCAACGAGCGCATGACCTGTCTCATGATAAGCAACGATTTGTTTTTCTTGTTTTGAAAGCACCATGGATCTTCTTGCCGGCCCAAGCGCAACTTTCTCGATTGATTCCTGAAGATCGCTCATCGAAACGGTCTTTTTATTTTGACGAGCCGCTAGAATCGCAGCTTCATTAATAAGATTTTCAAGATCAGCTCCGGAGAATCCCGGTGTATGTCTTGCAATTAAAGTGAAATCAACAGTTTTAGCCATCGGTTTTCCTCTAGCGTGAACTTTCAAAATTCCTTCACGATCTTTAATGTCCGGCATGTCCACAACGATTCTTCTATCAAAACGACCTGGTCTTAGAAGGGCTGGATCAAGTACATCCGGCCTGTTTGTTGCAGCCATTACGATTACATTTGTATCTTTTTCAAATCCATCCATTTCGGTAAGGATCTGGTTTAGTGTTTGTTCACGTTCATCATGTCCTCCTCCAAGTCCCGCACCTCTTTGTCGTCCAACTGCATCGATCTCATCTATAAAGACGATACAAGGAGCGTTTCTTTTCGCTTTCTTAAATAGGTCTCTTACACGACTTGCACCTACACCCACGAACATTTCCACGAATTCTGAACCTGAAATGTTAAAGAAAGGTACATTTGCTTCTCCTGATACTGCACGAGCAAGCAAAGTTTTACCTGTTCCTGGCGCACCTACAAGTATTACACCTTTTGGGATTTTCGCTCCCATTTTTGTATACTTTGTTGGATCTTTTAAGAAATCAACTATTTCGATAAGCTCTTCTTTTGCTTCTTTTGCACCTGCAACATCTTTAAAGGTTGTTTTATTCTTCTGCTTATCACTTAATCGCGCTTTACTTTTTCCAAATGACATTGCTTGATTGTTGCTGCTTTGCGCCTGCCTCATCATGAATACAAAGAATCCTATAATAAGGAGGAACGGCACAATACTAAATAGAAGGTTCATCCAGAAAGCTTCTCCTTCTGTAGAAATTACTTCTGTTTCGATGCTATTTCTGATGTCTTCAGGAACTTCAGCTAGGATTTCGCGAAGAGTTTCTTCCTTTTCTTTAAAGGCATATTTTTTACTGTCATCAATAAGTGTTATATCTATTCGATCGTTTTTTACTTCGATCAATTTAACTTCCTCATTTTTCACTTGTTCTATAAAGGTGTTTATACTGATTTTCTCAGATGAAGTACTACTAGGATTTAATATTAAAACCCCCGCAGTGATTACGAGTGCAACAATAACGAG
>JBHPIO010000030.1:0-2291 GCA_042568575.1 Patescibacteria group bacterium
AGATCTTGAAATTGAGCTTCAATCTTGGGTAGATTCAATGAATAAAATTGAATCTGGTCTTATTCTGTTTGATAAAGAAATGTTCGCAAAATACATTGAAAAAGGTATTGAATCTGATATTCTTGCAAAACATTTTGATACATTCAATATAGAAATTGAAAAGGGTGTAGATATCGAAGTTGCAATTGAACATCTTGTTAAAGGGGTAGACTCTACAATGCCAGGAGTATTGCAAGAGCCTTTCCTATAGAAATATCATACAATTAAAAAGCCTCGCATTAAATTGTGGGGCTTTTTTTATAACGGAAATCTAACGAGTAGATTTTCCATGAGTATATAAATAGTGAAGCTTTGTGAAAGAAGGGAAAGGACTGTTTTTAAGTATCTTCTTTGTTTTGGCCATGTTTTTGTATGTTGTGCTGCCAGTGAAGAACTTCGTAAGTAGATGGAATAGTCTTTTTGAAAGCTTTTGAACCTGGTTTGTGTCTGTTACTAGATTGTACGATCTAACATAATGCATAAAGTTCTCGCGTTCATCATTGCGGTTTAGACGCTTATCGTTAGTTAAAAAGCGTTTCAATTTTGCCTTTTTCCCATTAATAGAGAGTTTCTCATTGTAATGAAGCCGCTTTTTCCATGCTGCAACTATGTTTTTAAGGCTCTTCTCCGGAAAACTTACTATCCCCTCATGATATTGTAGCCCCAGGAAGTCAAAATCATCCTTTATAGAGGCGAGAATGGTTTTGTCGTCATTTATTACCAGTTTCGCCGCTTTGGCCTTATTTTCAACATATTCCTTCATTTTAAGGAGTTTATCCTTATCGTCATCGAACATAATGAAATCGTCACCGACTCTTCGGTAAAAATGAGCGCTTTTGCCTAAATATTCATCCATATCACCAACATAAATGTTATTAAACAAAGGGCAAAGGTTCATTCCCTGCATTGTCCCAGTACAAAGCGACATCATTGTGCTGTTTTTAATAAATGGCTGTCTCATAAACAGTTTCACTAATTTTATTACCGGTTCTTCAAGTCCACTGTCTTTTAAAATTTTAAGAAGATATTCATGATTGTGAAAATCGGAGTATTTGTGGAAATCCATCTTCAAAACATACATCTTCTTCTTGTTAAAATTCCTTAAATAGCATCGTCTAACTGCGCGAGAAGCGTAGTAACTTGGCTTTGTTGAACGGAATGAATATAAGTGGTCAGAATATCGTTCTTCAAAATATGGCTCGATTACACGAAAAATAGCCTGACATTTAATACGTTCTTTAACAGGAAGCATATAAATGCCACGCAATCCACCACCTTTTTTCGGTATTTCAACAAATTTAGCAGGATGAAGAGGACTCATTTCCATTAATTCCTTTTGAGCTTCCTGAAGAATATCTTCAACGTCAGCTTCAATTTCATAAAGAGTTTGTCCATCAACAGCCTGATATGAGAAACCTTTGTTCTTCTCTGTAAAAGAATAGTAAAGATCCAGGTAGGCGTTGCAAATATTATCCCAAGAGATAATGTCCGCGTACATCGATTTTATTTGTGTTTTTGGCATTAGAAAGCGCTATGTGCTCTGGAATACCACTACAATACAGCTCATATCTGAATGACGAGCTGTTCGTGAGATGCTGAAAGATACAATTCGGTCGAAAGGTCAGAGAAAGTGTGAAAGTCTGTGAGGCAAATCTGTGACGAAAGTCAGAGAGGAGAGTCAGAGAGGTTCAGACGTTCTGTGGGGAATAGAGCGAAGAGTTTCCGGTAGGCATCATACTTTACAACAATAATTCCCGGCACCTGTCAGGGAAAAATTTATAAAATTTCATAAATTATTGCCATAAAGCTGTAGGTGCGACTGCATATAAATATGCAGAGATAATTGTAGTGGTATTTCAAAGAACATTTACTGTATCATGCTATTATACCATAAAAGCTGCGATCAGCAAGCTCCTGAGATACGAGTTTGACTGAAAAGATGTAAAATATTATAATTCGCCCTTGTTGTTAATTTAATATTTATGCCAAAAGATTCTCGAGAGATTTTTCAGTTTGATTCTATTAGGTCGCCACAAGCAACTTGGAAATTAGAAACAATGCTTGATAGAGATGATGTGATGGCAATTATAGGAGAAGTTGTGCAGAGAGTTGATGAATTAGGCTACGATGAATTAGGTCTGGTTTATACAGAACTTGATAATAATACAATCAGATTAAATGCCGCACATAATAGTGATAGATATGTTGGTGGAGATCACGCAGCGTGCGATATTTTACTTAATATTGAATTC
>JBHPIO010000031.1:0-2009 GCA_042568575.1 Patescibacteria group bacterium
AAAAGCAAATTAATTATCTTTATAGAGCAGGAATTATAGATGCATATGTGAAAAAACCTGCCAATCCTTTGATGGCAATTGCCCAACTTATAGAAGAATCAGCATAAAAAAACCTGCCAAGAAAGGCAGGCTTTTTTAGTTTAGTAGTACAATAATGTACTAGTTGTTTAGAAGTGTTTCTACAAATATTTTTGTAAATTCAGCTCTGGTAATATTGCTAATCGGCATAAACGTCCCGTCATCATATCCTTCAACAATAGAGAATTTATATCCGATAAGAACCGTGTTGTAGAACCAGTTCTCAGGACTGATATCCGAGAATGGATTTGTTATGTCGCTTATATCTGTATCCTGAAGCATTTTTGCATATAGAAGCATCTTAAGTGCTTCAGCGCGAGTTATGTAGTCTCCTGGACCATATGTCCCATCAGGATATCCTTCTACGATTTCCTGTGCATGAAGATATGAAACATATTTCCCATACCACTGTGAGCAAGCAACATCTCCAAATAGACTTCCATCACAATCATCGTCGGTTAGATCCATATTGAGCCACATTGCGATAAGTTTTGCAGCTTCTGCTCTTGTAATATATTGATCCGGTTTAAACGTACTATCTTCATAACCTTCTACGTAATTAGCAGTATATGCTTCTTCAATATATGATTGAGCCCAATGTGGCACGATATCTGTTAATCCAGTTTCTGAAATTGGCTCTTCCGCAGTTGTGGTTGTAGTTGTTGTTGTTGACGAGGAGCTTGAGCTGCCACCTGCGCTCCCTCCTCCACCACCACCTCCACCGCCACCGCCGGTAGTGTCGATAACAATGGCATGTGCTCCAGCAAAAGTTCCTACTGCAGGAAGTGTATTATCTGCATCATTTAAAGCCCCATCTTTAATGGTTCCTCCGTTCAAAAGCACTGATGTTGTAGCGTTGTAATCAAGATCGCCCGAAGCATCACCATCTACAACTGTGTATCTGAAAGTGAGGGTATCAGTTCCTGTACCAGCATTATATACACCAGCAGTTCCACCATTTAGATCAAGAGTAGGTGTTCCGCCGCCGGTATCTACATTAACTATAGATGTATAAGTAACATATATATCCATGAATGCAGGAACCCCATATGTCCCATCTGGTTTTATTGTGTCTACAGTAGTAACGGTAGGAACTGTAGTATCTATTGTCTGCGTATTTGCATTAAGGATTAGTGAATCCTGAGGACCATCATTTCCTGAAACAACAAATAATCCTTCATCATTATCTTGATCAGCAATGTCGTTTCCTCCTGCATCACTATAAATAGGAAGCTGGAATTGTAATGTTGCTGTATCTGTTGGAGCAGCAGCTATATCTGCTGTTACGAATAAACGCGTTCCGGCTGCAGGAATTGCACCTGTTAATCCTCCAAGATACCATTCTTGATTATCTCCAGAATTAACGGTCATGTTTCCTCCTAATTGTGTTTCATCTCCATCCCAACCTGCCGAACCTCCATCTAGCCAAACTTTTACTGCAGCGATATCAGTTGTATCTACTGCGGTTCCAGTATTTTGAACTCCAATTCCAATTACTTGATCTGCCTGCTTATCCACAACTCCATTTGGCGCACCACCTCCTGCTGTACCATCATCAATCAAGATACTTTCTGTAGCATCGAGTGGAAGTGTTCCTGTAGCAAAACATCCGTTTGTTCCTGCACCTGCTGAATCACAGTCGCCTGCGAAATCTATAAGTGCATCATCTTCTACCAATCCACCAACTAAATAAACATCGGTATCGGCACTACTTGAATATGTTCCAGATCCTCCATCGTCGGTTCCGATCCAGTCTGCTGCTGGGTTGTAAGCTCCACCTCCGGCGGCATCGTAATAATTTAAATTCCATGTGCCTGGCTCTGCAAGTACACCAGCTGCGTTATCTGTACCGGTTCCTGCTTGCAATGTATCAATTCCGTTGTCGTAATAAATATTGCCGTCATCTTCAAAAATCATGTCGGCAGCTCCAT
>JBHPIO010000004.1:0-90521 GCA_042568575.1 Patescibacteria group bacterium
AAAATTAAATATCCACTTTTTTGGATAATAGCTTTCTTGTTTTTATTGTTTACAATTGCAGGACTAAATTCTCCATTTGCTGAAACAATGGAAAATTTTTATGAAACCTACCCTTTCTTGCTCCGGACTTTTAGGCAGGGCTATAACAAATTCGGCATTATATATGCTTTGATATATACGATTGTGTTTTCGATGGGTCTTCAATTCCTTTATCAGAAATTCAAACACAAAGTTCTATATTTGCTCATTCCGATTCTTATTTTAGCCATACCTATATTTACGGGCAGCCTTATTTACAGTGAAAATAAAACGATTATACGCTCAACAGTTGTTGATCTTCCTGAGGACTATCTGGCTTATCAAGACTGGGAGGGTAATAACAATTTGAATGCCAGATATTTAGAACTGCCACTAATTCAGGGAACAAATACGATTTATGAATGGGAAAGAGGGTATAGCGGTATGGATCTCCTATTTTCACTTTCCATGAACCCAGTTGTGTTCAGTGTTCATTCAAACGACATTGTTAATCAATTGGCATTAACAATTAAAAATAATGACTACGAATCATTTAATAAACTTTTGCCGTTCTTAAATGTTCAGAAAATTATTGTAAATAACGACATATGTCCTGAGTGTCTTAATAATTATGCTGCTGGAGGGAAAGCGGAAACCTCAAAATTTGTTGAAAATCTTGCATTATTTGAAACTATCGGAAAGACGTTCAGAATAATCAACACCCCTTCGGATCAATTTTTGCAAAGGGCATATATTCCTTTATTAAATATTCATTCAAAATATTTGGATATAGAACATTTTGAAGGTTTAATTTTGCCTGATAGCACACCACTTCGAACGGCTGTTTTCTTCAATAAATACAATACTCAGAAAAAGTATGTTTTTAATGACAACAAGAATAAGTTCACAAAAATGGAATCTGTAGGTTTTGTTCCTCAAATAGAAGACATTATTAGTGAAGAGGAGGATAGTTATGAATATATTGATATGGATTTTGAAACATTTAATTGGATAAATCTTGCTCCCAATACTTACACAGTTTTTGATACTAGTAATAAATGGTTTAATGTTGTTCGAACAGACGGACAAGAGGCACATCGCAGCAAGAGTTTTAGATTAATTGAAAATGCTCCGTACGATTTTCCTGATTATTCGCAGGGTTATTGGAATACAAAAGATTCCACGCTTTTATATTTAAGAACTGGAACGGAGGAATTAGCTATTGAAGGTGTGAGTTATGAAAGTGAGCAACTGCCTATCAATAGTATTTGGTGGGATACAGGTTGGGCCGGAATGGGAACGAAAGATGTTCTTTATCCAGTTGTAATTCCTCCTAATCAAGATGTGATTATTCAGATTGATGATTCATCTCTTATCCCTGAGCTTATCTCGATTGAAAGGAATGCTTTATTTGCCTGGGATATGATTGAGGGAGGGGAATACACAATTCGAACTTATTTCGGATGGAAAACGATTACAAAAACAGATGGAACCGAGAAAGAATCAACCTTGAGTTTTGATTCCCTTGAAGAGGCTCCTTATGAATTTCCTTCATTTTCGCTAAAACAATGGAATGCTTATAAGCCTACGCTTATTTATTTAAAAGCAGGGGATGAAGACATTGTTATTACAAACATCCTTAACAAAGGAGAAGTTGTTTCAATAGGTGGAGCGTGGTGGGAAACAGGCTGGATGGGAATGATGACAGAGGACGTTGGATTGCCGTTAACTATCCCAAAACATCAAAAAGCAATTATCCATCTCGATAACATTAAGCGAAAAGACCTTAATAGTATTACTGTTGCATTAGATACGATGCATTGTAATCCTGAAGATGCCGAAATTAATTGGCAATGGCTAGAAGAAAGAACATTTTATGCATATAGATATAAGCAGGAGAACAATTCTGCAGTTGTTCCAACAAATAAATCTGTATATAACTGCTCATTAAATAATCCGGATTATTCTTATGTTTATGTGAAGACAGGTGAAGAACCTCTTTACTTGGTTGATATCAAAGAAAATGATGAATCACTAGACGACATATTTGGTGTTTGGTGGGACGACGGAGGCGCATTAAAGCAGAATAATTACAGAACTATGCGTAAGGGGAAGCATCTTTTACCTATTAAATTACCTGCAAACAAAAATATTATTCTTCAAATTCAACACGTGATTGGTGATGACGTAGAAGTTCTTGCTTTGCCAGAGATTGAATATACAAGACTTGCGCAGCATGCTCCATCACTTGAGTTCAAGCAGATTAGTAGGAGCAAGTATCGTTTCCGAATTTCAAATGTTAAGGAAGATTTCCCTCTCGTCCTTAATGAACGTTATCACGATAAGTGGGAAGCTTTTGCAAAACCGATGAGTATTACCGCAGCAACTCCGGATGTTGCTACCACTTATGTAAGTAAGGTTCCTACCTATGACCCTTTTGAACTAGATGATGGTACGCTTCAGCCTTATGAAGGAGGGAGCTATGTATCTAAAATGATTGAAGGAAGCATGCAGAACGATAATCTTCCCGGTTCTGTGTTATTTGAGAACAAAGGAGTTAAGATTCCAGACGGGGATCACCTTGTTGCCAATGGTTATGCAAATGCATGGTGGATAGATGTTGATAATTTGTGTTCGGACGTTGAAGTGCTTGAGCGGTTTGTTGAACAAAATAAGGCCAAAAATGAAGCAAATGAAAGGAAGAATGTAGAAGCTAATCAATATAATAAATTTGAATGCGAACGCTACAAAGGAGAGTGGGACGAAGAAGCCTTTGAGTGTTTGTTTGAAGAGGGATTTGTTCCGGATGAAGAGCCAGCTCTAAAAGAAAAGGCACCTATTTATCCAAGTTACGAAAAATTATTATCAAAGCGTGAAAAAGGCACAACGTTCTGTGTGCAGAATCCTGATGGATCTTACAATATTGAAATTATTGCAGAATTTAAACTGCAAAAATTGTTCTATATTGGTTTAACAATTTCCATTCTTACATTGTTAGGTCTTATTGGATTACTTGTGTATCCGCACTTTGCTCGAAAGCATAAGTTTGTATTATTTAAACGAAAGAAATAATGAAGAAACGCTTGAAACGTCTATTTGGGATAAGGAAAGGAAAACTTCCTGAAGTACTTTATGTTGTTGGGGTGTGCGTCGTGCTCACATTATTCATTAGATTTGAGATAACGATTTTTATAGCAATTGTTGCACTTTTTCTAATACTCAGGTTTAACCCAGTGCTTCCTGCACTTATTGCACTTTTCTGCGTGATTTCCTGGCCGATTTTCACAGTTCTAGAAAAGGAAGATTGGGCTGAAAAAACAGGATTTATTTCGTATTACTTAATATTTACGACGGTCTTTCTGTTTATTCTTTATGAAGCTACTAACAAAAGAGGTCGGCCAAAAAAGGAAGCTAAAAAACCATTAAAACGTAAAAAGTGATAAAGCGAATATTTGATGCAAAAAATTGGTACATTATTTTCTTTCTCGCCCTGGCGGGGCTAATAATGTGGAAGCTTTTGCTGCCTGGTTACATACTAACTTCCGATATGGTTTTTGGGCCGCATTATGTGATTCCACCGGAGACGCCGTATCATTCTTTAGCATTTCATTATCTTCTTTCCGCGCTGCATAACGTTATCGATGGAAGCGTAGTTGAGAAAGCGTTACTTCTCTTTGTTTTCGCTTTTTCCGGCATTGCCATGTACAAAACAGTGCCGGTTGAAAATAAATACGCGAAATATTTTGCAGGAATTTTGTACGTCGTGAATCCTTTTGTCTATTTACGATTTTTCGCGGGACACCTTACGATCTTAATTGCATACGCGCTTTTGCCATTTGTAATAAAAGCTATTTTTGATCTGTTTGATGAGGAAAAGAGGGGTTTGAAGAATCCGATTTTGGCAGTGGTTTGGCTAACTGTGATGGGAATTTTTTCTGATCATCTTTTGTACATTGCTTTATTTGCGCTTGGAATTGTTTTTGTTTTGAAATTGATTGGGGATAAAAAAATGCGGAAAACCACACTTATGCAATTTGGGAAAACGATAGGTATTTTTTTGATTTTGAATTTTTTGTAAAAAATAATTCCAAGCACAGCAACGATAGGAAGAACAAAGGTTAATACAATCATTACAGGGTTGGTGTAAAGATCTACGAACCATGGGAAATAATATTCATCCGGTCTCGCTTCGCCCGTGAGAGCCCAATAACCAAGCAGTCTGAAGATATTAAAAAAGTTTGTGCTGTTAAGTTTAAGCGTATCGAGATCGTTTTGAAGACCATAAGCAGTGTGATCTGCCTGCGCATATTCCGTCGTCATATCAAAAAGGAAAGGGATCAGCCAAAAGAGGTTTAAAAGAAGATATGTGCCACCAAAGTAAAGAACTCTTTTTATAATTGGCTTAAGATCTTTTTTGTTGCTAAACACAGCCTTGCCAATTTTGAAAGTAGCATAAGCAAAACAGAACACACCGAACATGAAGAAAAATGCCGGATTTGTATACGAAGCATTTATCCCAACCAAAAGTAGTATGAGGTTTGCTTTGAGGAAAAATCTATCTTCATCAAGCGAGCGTATAAGAAGATAAATTGCAAGTGGAAGTGATGCATAAAACTGGAAAATCATTCCCTGCTGAAGGCTCCACATACTTATGATTGCAAATGGATTTACCATGAAGAAAATTGCACCAATTAAACGCGGAACCCTACTTATGTTCAACTTCTTTAAAAGCAAATACATTGAAATACCACTAAGCGCAAAAAAGAAGTAGAAGTAGACCATTTCATACACAATGCTTGTGTGGAAAATTGCCTGAAAAAGTGCGCCGAGAGCAACAAATGGAAAGAGAAATGGTATTTGTCTTACGCCAGAGCCACCAAAACCAAAGCTTGCTTCGAGCCAAGTGTTAGATGCCGATTGCCAGTATTCAAAAAAGTCTACACGCCAACCAAATGCTGCCCCAAGAATGTGATGATATCCCTTAAACCATGTCAGTGCGACAATGGAAATTAAAAGAATCAGAATAAAATCGATGTGCTCTCTTTTCAAGAATTGCTCCAGTTTTTTCGGCAGTTTTAGTTTACCCATGTTTGTAAGAAGTAATTAAAATTAAAAATGCGTAATATTTTAAACGAGTTATCTGCTTTACCTTTTAGGTGATCGCTAAAGAGTTTTTGTACTTGTTTTTGATTAAAGTAGTCGTTTTTTTGAGACAGGTAGTCGTGCATTAAATCTTTGAGGTCGTGACGAATCCACTTATGTAGTGGAACTCCAAATCCGCGCTTTTGCCTGTAAATAACATCATGTGGGACGTATTTTGAGGCGATTTTTTTAAGAAGGTATTTTGATTCTCCACCTTTTGTTTTCATTTCTCCTGGAACGCTAAACATGAATTCAGCAAGATCTTTGTCCAATAAAGGATTTCTCATTTCTAAGCTCGCAGCCATCGTTGCGCGATCCCCTTTGACCAAGTACCAATCAGGCAGCTGAATAGCACAATCCAAAAACAATGATTTGTTTAGAACATCCGGCTGCTCGAATTTTGCACACTGCCCCAAGGCATCTTCGAAAATTGAACTAGCGTCTAAAGCGTCTTTGTTAATAACTGAATCACCGACAATCTTGCGTGCCTCGTTTTTCATAAACCCTCCGCTTCCAAACATAAACTGCCGAGCAGCAAATGGCTCATTAAAGCCCTTCATTAACTTATAATAAGGGTGTTTTTTCGGCATAAGTCCGCCTGCCAAACGCGCAATAAAAGAAAGGTACTTATGTGCTTCAATAAATTCCTGTGCAGTATGTTTTGGGTAACCTCCAAAAAGTTCGTCTCCACCATCACCACTTAAAGCAACTGTGATTTTATTCTTCGCCTGCTTAGCAATAAAGTACAACGGGATGATGGCAGCGTCTGCCATTGGTTCATCCAGGTAATTGAGCATTTCCAAGAAGTGCGTTTTTACATCTGTGTCCTGGAAGTAACAAAGGTTGTACTTAATACCAAGGTGTTTTGCGACCTGCCGCGCGTACTTAGACTCGTCGGCCTCATCTGCATCTTTGTAGCAAACGGTGAAGGCATTTGTGTCTGGGTTGCTGCGCGAAAGCAGCGCGGCAACCAAACTACTATCAACCCCGCCACTCAAAAACACACCCAAAGGCACATCGGACATAAGTCGCTTTTCTACTGCTTTAACAATCAACTCTTCGGAGTGCTTCAAAACCTCCCCTTCGCTCAAACCATGATTGATTTTGATTTCATTGAGATTCCAATACTTGTAAGTATGAATCATTTTCCACAAAGTTTTATCAAAAACACACGCAGTACTTGGTTCAACTTTTTTTATTTGTTTAAAAATACTTCCCGGCGAAGGCACATATCCATAGAACAAATACTTCATCAAACTCGCATCATCAATCTTTAACTTACTCTTAATATGCTCGTTTTTTAAAATAGCCTTTACCTCAGAAGCAAGCATAAAAACGTCGTCGTCCAAATAATAATATAACGGCTTTTTTCCAAAATGATCGCGCACAAAAAACACTTCTTCCCGAACGTTATCAAAAATCGCAAAAGCAAACATGCCTTCAATTTCTTCAACCATGTCATACCCCCATTCTTCATAGGCGTGCAACAAAACCTCAGTATCCGTTTTGCTCTTCCAATTATATTTATCTCCAAGACGCTGCTTAATTTCTTTGTAATTATAAATCTCTCCATTAAACACAATCCCAACCGTGCCCTTTTCGTTAAACATTGGCTGACGACCTTTGTCGCTTAAATCAATTATCGAAAGCCTCTGGTGACCGAGTCCAATTTTTCCACCAACATAAACCCCAGCCTGATCAGGACCTCGTTTATGCAGAGTCTTTGCAGCATTGCTGCATTGTTCTTTTTCAACCTGTTTGTCTTTTTGGACTATGCCAACGATTCCGCACATAGTTTATAAGTAAAGTTGATGATGATCTTTGTACCACGAAACAAACTTCTCCATGCCTTCCTCAATAGTTGTTTCTGGAGAATAATTTAGTAATTCTTTCGCTTTTGTAATATCCGCATAAGTAATCGGAACATCTCCTTGTGGCATTGGTTCCTGTATAATTTCCGCTTTCTTCCCAACCAATTCTTCAATAAGTTTTATGAAATTCTTAAGCTTAACAGGCTTATTATTTCCAATATTAATAATTTCAAAATCAAGATCCGCATCAAGTGCACTAGCTATTCCATCAACAACATCATCGATGTAGGTATAATCCCTTTGGGAAGACCCATTTCCAAACTGCTTTATCGACTTGCCACTACTAATCGCGTGAGTAAACAAAAATGGAGCCATATCCGGCCTACCCGAAGGCCCATACACAGTGAAAAATCTTAGCCCTATACATTTAAGTCCATGCAAATGATGGTATGCATGAGCCATAAGCTCACTTGATTTCTTTGTAGCAGCATATGGACTAATTGGCTTATCGGTACAATCCTTTTCTCTAAATGGAATCTTCTTTGTATGTCCATAAACCGATGACGAAGATGCAAAAACCAATTTCTTTACCCCACATTTAACACACAAATCCAAAATATTTGTCGTTCCTTTTACATTTACATCCTGATACAAAAGAGGATCATAAATACTTGAACGAACCCCTGCCCTCGCAGCAAGATGGCAAACTTTGTCCGGTTTTTCTTTTTCAAATATTTCTCGTAATTTCAAATAATCACAAATGTCCGCGACGTAAAGTTTTGATCCCAAATTCCCCAAAAACTCACTGGCATTATGACGTTTTACATCCGGCGAATAGTAGTCATTAAAGTTATCGACACAGACCACTCTATTGCCAAGATCTAATAATTTTTTTACTGTATGTGATCCTATGAAACCTGCTCCGCCGGTTACCAAGACTGTGTTCATTTTGTTAGTATGTTAGGTAATGAATTAACGAATTTTTTAGTGAAAAAATAAATTATGCCGTCTTTAAATCCATGTACATAAAGCTTAATCAATCGAAATTGACGTTCTTTAAGCATGAATATTGAATAAACAATAGGCCAAAGCCAACTGAAACAAGCTATATAAACCAACTTTTGAATCCAACTTCCATACCTGGCAACTAAAACCGTTCTATTCCTCATCAAGCAATATGCCTTTTGGCTAAACTTCCCTCCAAAAGATCGAGCATTCTTGGTTTTGCTAATTTTATGATAAGTGATTGCATCTTTTACAATCCCACATTTGTAAGCACTTCTAACTGCAAATGCAAAATCTGGCTCAGTAAAGGTTTGAATTAATTTTTCGTCAAAATGCCCTAACCGTTCAAACACTTCACGTTTAATCAAAAATACATTTGGCACGCCATCGCTATCAACAAGCTTTCTACTGGAATGATCCATCAAACCCCTCGTCCTTCCACTATAAAAATTGAAAGTTTGATAATCCAAATACTTTTCTTTTGTATCAAAATAAAACATTGCCGGTCCAAGAATTCCATACTCAACATTAAAATCAGCAGCCTCAACTAAATGCTCAATCATTTTTTCATCAATAACATTGTCGTCATCTATAAATAAAACATATCTTCCAGTCGCCTTTTGAGCTCCAAAATTCCTTGCCTTCACCATCATTAATGGCTTTTCCTGATGGTAAATCCGGACATTCATTTCATTAAAATCTTCACTTCTAAGTTTCTCTGTCCCATCAGTCGAAACATCATCAACAATAATAATTTCACGATCTTTAAAAGTAGATTTAGTTATTGAATCTATACATTCAAGCAAATCTTGTTTCCTGTTTTTTGTTGTAATAACAATCGAAAGCTTTGGCATTTATGTTAGTGAGTTATATGCTTTTTTAAAAATCACATCCCAGTCAAACTGAGTCGCATAACTTTTTACGTTTTTTCTATATTGATTAAGAATCTCCGAATTCTGCAAAAATGTAACAACCGCATCGGCTATAGAATCAGAATCGTGTTTAATTATTTTTCCACATTTATTTTTCTCAAGTTCACGCGCAATTGGCGGCACATCAGATATTAAAATAGGCAGCCCACTTCCAAGATATGCTTTTATTTTTCCAGGATCCGTATAATAGGTAAAATTCGTCTCCAAGTTTCCTTCTTCATAAAGCGCTATTGCAAGCGCACTCGAGCTTATTATTTCTTCCACGTCTTTATGATCTTTTACAAAACCTTTAAATTCGACACTCTCCTGAACATCTAATTTGTTGGCAAGACTTTTGAGCTCGTCCAAATAAGGACCCGATCCAATAATGTTGAATTTGAAATCCGGAATACTTTCAATAATTTTCGGAATAGCCTTAATAACATGCTGCACTCCTTGTTGCTTAATGATGTGCCCCATAAATACAAGCGATGAGTCATCAAAATCCCGCTTTTCTTGAATTCGTTTCCCCCAAAATCCCATTGGAACCGTTTTTTGTTCTGAATATTTATACGAATCAAAATTCCAAAACTTTTTGCGAGCACGATTCATCGCCTCCTCATGCAAATTCCACGTTTCATCTGCATGCTTAACACAAAATTGATCAAGCCGATGATATATCTTATTTAAAAATTTATTTTTAAAACGCTCTGGAGTGTAATCAATAACAAAATAAACAACCTTTGTAACTTTTTTAAATCTTCTCAAAACAACCCCAGCAAAAGCATTTAAATTATTGTATCCAATAAATGATGTAAATTTGTGCTTCTTACTAAACTTCCAAACATAACTAATCGTCAAAACAATATCCTTTATATAAGAAAGGAGCGATGGGATCTTTTTGATCTTCTTATACTTTTCTTCCAAAAGTTTTCCACCTGAAAACATCTCGTACCCAGAACTTTTTAGTTTTTTGTTGTAGAAAAGCGGATGACCTATCCATAAAAAATCTGCATGTTTGCAAGCAAGATACTTCCTAAACGCCTGAGCAGGGCCATCAGTATAAACATGTGTAGCAATAACGATTTTTTTATTATCCTGTGGCATAATTCTCCTTATAGTAATTAATAGTTTTTTGAACTCCTTCCTCCAAAGACACCTTCGAGCTCCAGCCCAAAGATTTTGCTTTATCAACATTCAACAATTTTTGAAGCATTCCATCCGGTTTAGAAGTGTCATATTCAATGTCACCCTCAAATCCAACCGCACTGCTAATTAATTCAGCAAGTTCTTTAATACTCACATCGGTTCCGCTCCCAATATTTACAAAAGACGGCAAATCTTTTGCATCAAAATTTTGCATAAAATAATGGCAAGCTTCTGCGACATCTTCGCTATACATAAACTCCCGTCTTGCAACGCCAGCTCCCCAAAGAGTTACGCTTTTTTGCCCAGCGCTTTTTGCATCAACGAACTTTTTAACAAGAGCAGAAAGAACATGTGAATTCTTTAAATCAAAATGCTCATTCACTCCATAAATATTGCACGGCATAAGTGAAATAAAATTCGTCTCATTCTGCTTGTTATATGTTTCACAAAGTTTTAAACCGATTATTTTTGCAAGCGCATACCCCTCGTTTGTTGGCTCTAAAGTACCAGTCATCAAGTGCTCTTCTTTCATCGGCTGCTCACATTTCGCAGGATAAATACAAGAAGATCCTAAATTCAAAAGCTTTTTTACTCCGCTTTTATAAGCCCCATGTATAACATTCGAGGTAATCATCACGTTGTCATAAAAAAACTCAGCTGGATTATTAACGTTTGCCATTATCCCCCCAACTTTTGCAGCAAAATGAAATACATATTCTGGTTTCTCCTTTTCAAAAAATTCATTAACTTGTTTTTGATTTCGCAAATCAAGTTCAGAAGAAGTTCTCACTACTAAATTCGTATACCCATTATTTTGCAAAAAATCATACATGGTTTTTCCAACCATTCCCGTATGCCCCGAAATATAAATTTTAGAATCCTTTTGCATTAATGTTTTCTATTAAAATATTCATAAAATTTGCCCACCACATAGGCTTTTTCCTCCTCGGTTAAATACTGATGAGAACCAATGTAAAATCCGCTTTCTACCATCTTCTTCGTAACCGGATAGTCACTCAAAATTTCTCCATACATATCTTTATAAAAAGGTTGATTAACAACCGTTGGTAAATCTCGTGTTTCGATTGATGCATTTTCCAGGAAATTTGTTATCTCCGTTTTAGTTTCATTTTTCATAACGATCGGGTACATCATGAAATTGTGATCACGATCATTAGGTGTATGTGGCAATTGCAAAACATCTGTTAAACCAAATAAATTCTCACTATAATACTGCGCATTTTCTCTTCTTGCCTTAATAATCTCGTCTTTTTGATCCAACTGACCAAGGCCAATAGCAGCTTCGAGTTCAGTAGCTCGAAAGCTGTATCCCATTCTCACGAAAGAAAATCGTTTATCAATAACTTCGGAAAGTTCCTCCTTTGTTTTTCCTTTGTCATCATCAATCGAAAGATATATTGAATCTCTTCCATGATTAACCGCACTTCGAATAATCACTGCAAGATTAGGATTGTTTGTTGTGCAAATTCCACCAACACCTGTTACCAAAAAATGTGCAATGTAAGTCGAAAAACAACCAACATCTCCTAACGAACCAACAGATTTCCCCTTATACTCAGCAAACATTGTTTCGCATGAATCCTCAACAATTTTCAAATTATGCTTATCTGCCAAAGCAAGAATAGGATCCATATCACATGCCATCCCAAAAAGATGCACGGGAATAATCGCCCTGGTTTTGTCAGTAATTTTTTGTTCAATTTTTGATGCATCGATGTTGTAAGTATCAGCATCTGAATCAACAAAAATCGGCTTTAAATTAAGCTGTAAAATTATATTACTTGTAGCAATAAACGTAGCCGACGGCACAATCACTTCATCACCATCATTCCATTTGTGAACTTCTTTGAGGGCTGCAAGAGCAACGAGAAGTGCACTCGTTCCGCTGTTTAAAAATATTGCATATTTACAGCCGTGCTCGTTTGCAAACCTCTTTTCAAAATCTTTTGTGAAAGGACCATAAGAAAGTCTGTTCGAGGCAATCACCTTTTCCAAGTACTTTTTTTCATTACTCGAAAGCCTTATATCTCCAACTCCGATTTGTTTTCTTTGGTCAGTCATAATTTATATAAAAAATGAAGTGTGAAGTCTTTCCGAGTTATTTTCGCGCTCTATATCAGCCTTAACCATCATTTCAACCAACTCATTAAATTTAACTTTTGGCTCCCACTTAAGCTTTTTCTTGGCTTTAATAGGATCACCAATTAGCAACTCAACCTCAGCAGGCCGAAAATATCTCTTATCTATATCAACAATCACTTTGCCCGTTTTCTTATCAATATATTTTTCTTCAATACCTTTTTTCCCATTCGATTCAATATCAAAACCAGCTGTTTCAAATGCTTTTTCTAAAAATTCACGCACCGAATGTGTTTCTCCGGTTGCAACAACATAATCATCAGGATGGTCTTGTTGAAGCATCATCCACATCATCTCGACGTAATCACCTGCAAACCCCCAGTCTCGTTTCGCATCCAAATTCCCTAAAGTTATTTTTTCTTCTTTTCCAGCAAGAATGCGTGCAATACCACGTGTGATTTTTCTTGTGACAAAAGTTTCACCTCTTCTTGGAGATTCGTGATTAAACAGAATCCCACTACAAGCAAATATGTTGTAACTCTCACGATAATTTACTGTAATCCAATGCGCATAAACCTTTGCACAAGCATAAGGACTTCGTGGATAAAATGGTGTTTTTTCGGTTTGTGGAGTCTCTTGTATAAGCCCAAACATTTCACTTGATGAGGCTTGATAAAACTTTGCAGGAATATGCGCATCCCTTATCGCTTCTAAAAGTCTTAACGTTCCAGTAGCAACTGTATTAGTTGTGAATTCCGGCGAATCAAAACTTACTCGCACATGACTTTGTGCCCCCAAATTATAAATCTCATCTGGTTCAATATTTCTAAAAAGGCGTGCAAGGTTACTTCCGTCAGTTAAATCGCCGTAATGCAAATGAAGCCTTTTATTTTTGAAAAGAGGATCATCAAAAACATGATCAATTCGTTCAGTGCTAAAAGTGCTGGACCTTCTTATAAGTCCGTGAACCTCATATCCTTTTGAAAGCAAAAGTTCTGCGAGGTAGCTCCCGTCCTGCCCGGTTATGCCTGTGATTAAGGCTTTCTTCATGTTGTTAAGTTATATAGTTAATGCGGCTCTGAGTGCTACTAATTGGCCGCGAAAAAACGATCAAATTGTTCAATCATGTAATCCATCATTTCCGGAGTGATGCCCGGATAGCATCCCACCCAGAAAGTATTTCTCATTACGAAGTCCGTATTTTTTAGTTCACCCACTTTGCGATGTGGCTTGCCCAAAAAGTACGGCTGCTTTGTTATGTTCCCTGCAAACAAAAGCCTTGTTGCAACCTTGTTATGCTCCAAGAACTGAAGCAAATTCCTTCGCTCGATACCTGCCTCCTCCCTTAACGAGAGTGGAAAACCGAACCAGCTTGGTTCCGAATTGTCCGTTGCTTCTGGAAGAATGAGGCGCTCGGCATGTTTTTGTAACCCGCCAAAAAGGTGCTCAAAGTTTTCCTTTCTTTTTGCAATGAACCCCTGAAGTCTCTTGAGCTGAGCCACGCCGAGCGCCGCCTGCATATCAGTAATTTTCAGATTATAACCAGTATCCGAATACACATATTTATGATCATACCCCTCAGGCAACTCCCCAAGCTTCCATCTAAACCTCTTAGTACAATTATTATCCTGACCTGTCCTGCACCAACAATCCCTCCCCCAATCACGAATAGAGCGAATAACTTTGTCGAGCAGCGCATTATTGGTAACAACAGCACCACCTTCCCCCATCGTAATATGATGAGCTGGATAAAAACTAAATGTCGCCATATCACCAAAAGTCGCAGTCAATTCCCCATCATAAGTCGAACCGAGCGCATCACAATTGTCTTCAATAAGCCACAAATTGTGCTTGTCGCAAACCTCCCGCACAACCTTCAAATTAAAAGGATTACCCAAAGTGTGAGCCAAGAACACCGCCTTCGTTTTATCCGTAATAGCCTCCTCAAATCCCGCCACATCAATGTTGTAAGTAGGAACTTCGACATCTACAAAAACCGGCACACATCCATTTTGAATAATAGGATTAACGGTCGTTGGAAAACTCGCCGCCACTGAAATCACTTCGTCACCAAGACGCAAACGTCGCTCACCCAGTTTCTCCGAACACAAAGCGCTAAACGCCAACAAATTCGCCGACGAACCCGAGTTAGTTGTTAAAGCAAATTTAACTCCCAAATACTCTGCTAAACTTTTTTCAAACTCATCATTAAAACGTCCTTCAGTCCACCATCCGTCCAAAACTGCATCGGTCATCGCAAGCATTTCCTCTTCACCAAATACTTTTCCTGACGCAGGTATATAAGTTTCTCCAGGCACAAATTCCTTCACCCCAAAGCGCTTTTTATATTCCTTTTTTACTGAATCTTCCCAAGTACGACTCATTGATTAATCGAGTTAGCAAAATAAAAATCGCGATACCATTCAATCGTATCTTTCAAAGCTCCCTTTAATTTGTAAGACGGCTCCCATCCCAAAACTCTTGTAGCCTTTTCATGACTCAAATACTGCTCTGGAATCTCGTTTTTCGCATCATTTAGAATGCTGTATTTAATCGATCCTCCCATCGCCGCTCCAACCTTATCAACCACTTCAATAACATTCATCTTTTCGTCACTTCCAAAATTAAACGCTTCACCTTTCGATTTTTCTATCTGCTCTGCAAGCACCAAGTAACCCTTCACAACATCCTTCACATAAACATATTCGCGAATAAATTTTCCGTCACTTCTTATGTCCAAATCATCATCAAAAAGTCCCGCCTTAATTGCACCCGGAATTATTCTATTAAAATTCATGTCTCCTGGCCCATAAATATTCCCAAATCGAGAAACAGTAACAGGCACCCCATAAGTATTAAAATACATTTTACATATCAAATCTGTACACGACTTCGAAGCATCATAAGGGTGATCGCCTTCCAGCCTGTCCGTCTCAACATAAGGCAGTTTTTTACTTTTTCCATAAGCTTTGTCGCTCGAAGCAACTACCATGGCTTTCACCTTCGGATAATATCTTGCCGCTTCCAACAAATAAGCTGTCCCCATTATATTCGTCTCCAAAGTTTCAATCGGATTATGAAAAGCCGTCGGAACAATTGCCTGCGCACCAATGTGAAAAATTACATCGATTTCATGTTTAGTCACTGCATCAAAAACCCGCTTCCGATCCTTCAAATCACAATCCACCAGCACTACTTTCTTATCTAGCCCCTTGCTCATAAAGTACGACTTCGAATCACGACTTCTTGAAGGAATAACTACATAAGCACCAAGATTCACCAACACCTCTGTTAGATGACTTCCGACAAGCCCATAGCCTCCAGTGACAAGTACATTTTTATTTTTCCAAAATTCTTTATTCATAATTGATTAGTTAATTTTTATATAGTTGAGACAAGACCCGCATACCCTCATGCATATCAGTACGAGGTTTCCACTTCAAAATTCTTCGCGCTTTCTCAGTGCTTAAGCTCCATTCTTCCGCTTCTCCTTTACGAACCTGCTCTTCACTTAGACGAATATTTCCGCTCGATTTTGTAATACTCTTGATTTGCTCAGCTATTTCCGAAGGATAATGATTCTGTATATCACCAATATTAATTATCTGATTAGCCGCCTCTTCACTCGCCATGACTTTTCTAATTGCATCAATCAAGTCATCAATATAAATAAAATCTCTCTTTTGAGAATCCGCATTCAATACAACTTCTTTATTTCGTATGAGCTCTCTAAACAAATAAGGAATCAATCGTTCTTCTTTTTGCCCAAATCCATAAACATAAGAGACTCTCAACACTGTGTAAGGCATGTCATAAAGCCGCCCATATAATTTACAATAATGCTCGCTACACAATTTTGAAATCGCATAAGGCGATGTTGGATCAGGCAACATTTCCTCAGAATACGGGGGCTTGTTATTTCCATAAACTTCTTCTGTACTAAAAAATATAAATCGCTTCACGCCTTTATCTTTTACCGCCTCAAGCAAATTCACTGTCCCAAGGATATTTTCATCAATTGTTTTTTTCGCCTTCTCGTAAGACTTTTCTAAATTCACGTGAGAACCTAAATGTAGTACATAATCAATTTTTTCTTCTTTTATTTCCTCACATAATTCGTCGAAATCAGTTGTTTTACAAAAAAGCGGCACAATATTATATCCATGTAGCTTTTCGCATACATGCTTTCCAATAAAACCATTCGCACCTGTAATTAATACATTCTCCATATATTAAGTTAGATTAATAATATCCGCCCATCTAGCTTTCTTGTCCGCCCACATCCCATTTAGCAGTTCGTTTTCCTTCACCGTATCCATTCCACTCCAAAAGCCAGTGTGCTTGTATCCATAAAACTCATTCATTTTTGCAAGCTTGGTGATCATTCCTCTCGAAAAATCAGAATCAACCAAATCCCAATGTCTAAAAATCTCTTTGTTAAATAGCAGACTTCCTGCATTCGTCCACATATTGAAAAACGTTGGCTTTTCCTCATAGTTAAACGAATAATTGTCATCATCAAGATGCATAATTCCATACGCAGTCCTCAAAGGAATCACAAGCATTGCTGCCATTTTTTTTCTTTGTTTAAAAGCATCATACATATCTGCAAAATTCGCGTTATGCAAAACATCCGCATAATTCAAAAAGAAATCATCACTTATCACGTCCTTAACTTTCCACAATCTTTCAGCAGTATTGGTTTCCTCACCTGTGTCGATACATTGAAGATTCAAATCTGGATCTAAATTTTCAAAATGATTAATTATATGTTCTTTTTTATGACCAACACATAATTTGAAATTCTTAAATCCACATTTCTGATAATTTCGAATGATATGCTCAAGAACCGGCTTCTCTCCAATCGGAACCATGGGCTTTGGAATGTCTGCAGTAAGCGGATACATACGAGTACCTTTACCACCACACAAAATCACGACATCAATGTTTTTATTGTTGTCCGGTGCTCCACGGTCCTGATTGTAAACCATTAAAATAAGTTAATTACGAATAGAAACTGCCGACTTTAAAGTCACAGTTGTATATGCAAGAAAAAACAGAAAACACGCATAAGGATGAATAAACCATGCGAAATCTCTTTTATGCACAAATCCCTTTATACTGTCGTACAAGGGCTTAACAAAAGTAACCGAATACAAACAAAATTTTAAAAGATTAAAGACATCCTTCTTATTTTTTGGATCAAAAAGTTTATATCTTCTTCTTTCCCCCAATTTTTGTGAATGCATATTAAAATACGAAAGCCGTTTTTTAAGAAGTCCCTTAAACGACCCTCCAGTTTTATGCCATATCGAATCCTTCACTATTGCAATACGATCATGTCCCTTTTCAAGAAGATCATAAATTACATCAATATGAAAAAAGTCTTCACCTTCATGCCTTGCCTTCAAAAGAACCTCACGTTTTATTAAAAATCCATTACATCCAACTGTAGGAAATTTCTCGCCTGACAGTTTAATAACCAAATAATTCTCTTTATCCTCAACTACATCCGTCTGGTACCATTTTTTTTCATAATTTTTTAGACGATCTGCCTTGTTTAAGTAAAGTGCAACAGGGTCATTCACACCAAAAAGCGCACAATACCTGTTATACAAGCTGTCATCTTCTTTATAGTGATAATACATCGGCTGAACAGCAAAAATCTCTTCATTTTCTAAAAATGGCTGCACCATCTGCATAAGCCAATCTTCATGCTGCAAAATATTATCAGCATCAATAAACACAATAATCTCGTTTTTTGCCTTTCTAATGCCAACGCCCCGCCGCGCCTCTTGGTTATCCCTATATCCACCATTAAAAAATTCACACCCGTATTTTTGTGCAAGCTCCTCAGTATTATCAGAAGAACCCCCATCAACGATAAGATGTTCGATTTTGTCTTTTGGGTAAGTCTGTTCTTTTAGAGACTGGAGGGTTTCTTCAAGAATCGCGTCAGCGTTTAGAGTTACCGTTATTACCGATAAATAGGGCAAATTGACTTGCATACAAAAAGAAAGAAAGGAGAAAAGGCTGGGAGAATTGTAGCAAGAAAAAAGATTCCTATGCGGAAATTTTATGAAAAGTTTAGGATCAGTTCATAAAAATTTAATAACACCTCTGTATTATAGATCAGTGATAATGGGAGCACTATCCATCAGTAATCCCTAACTTTTTTATTATGAAGTCTCAGAAAGAAACAAGGCGCTCTACGGTGTTCTTGTTGGGGCGCAAACTTGCGGGAGCGGCGTGCTTTATAGCAATCGCTTTAACAGTTACTATGTTAGCTGATTTCGCAGGAATGATCAATGTTGATGTAACATTTGGTTATGGGGGTGGAGGAGGAGGAAGTAGACGTGTAACAAGTTCAACTTCAACCACAACGACCACTACTGCCGACACTGGATCAGTACTTGGTGAAAAAATTGTCTTCGCAGACATTGCAACTCACTGGGCAGAAGAATACATCAGTGATCTTGCTGACGTAGGGGTTGTTGAAGGACGCTCGGAAGGTAAGTACGAACCAAACGAATACCTAACTCGTGGAGAAGCAGTAAAAATTGCTCTTGGTATTTTAGGAATCGAAGTTGATTATGCTTTAACTTCTTCATTTGATGATGTTGCATACGGCTCATGGTACGCACCTTACGTAGCTACCGCTGAACAACATGGTCTTATCCAAGGATACGACGATGGCACATTTAAACCAGGATCAAACATCAACCGTGCAGAAATCATGAAAATTTTCCTTGAAGGAAAAGATTTAGATTTAACTGCAAGTGCCGAAGCAGACTTCTCAGATGTTGAAAAAGATGCTTGGTACACGCCATACTTCAGTTTCGCAGCTGAAAACGGAATTATTGAAGGATACACCGATGGAACTGTAAGACCTGGAAACAATATTTACCGTGGTGAAATGGCAAAGATTGCTTCACTGGTAATGGATCTGTAAAGAAAGTCTCTCTTGTTAAAATATGTAAAATGGCGAAGTACTAACCTACTTCGCCATTTTCTTTGATGTAAAAATTTTTTCCTTTATAATTCGAATCGAAACCTTATCTCCAATCTCCTACTATATGCCTTCCAAAATCATACCCTCAAGACGCACAGAAAACGTTACATATGCAGTTCGTGACATTGTTGTACTTGCGCAAAAGACAAAGGAAACAGGCAAAGAAATGCTGTGGCTCAATATAGGCGACCCACTTAAATATGACTTTGAAACTCCTGTTCACATGATCGAAGCCGTTTCAAAAGCTATGCGAGAAGGCCACAACGGATACTCTGCATCATCAGGAACAGACGAGGCAATTGCAGCAATCAGAAAAGAGGCAGAAAAAGCAAAAATCGGAAGTATTCGTGATATTTTAATAACAAACGGTGGAAGCGAAGCTATAGAAATCGGCCTAACATCACTTTTAAACCCGGGAGATAACATCCTGACTCCAAACCCAGGATATCCTTTATATGAAGCGATTATAAACAAGCTAGAAGCGGAAGAAAATCAATATGAACTCGATGAAGAAAATGGTTGGCAGCCAGATATAAATGATATTGAATCCAAAATTAACGATAAGACCAAAGGAATTGTAGTCATCAATCCAAATAATCCAACCGGCTCTGTTTGTCACAAAGACACCCTTTTGCAAATAATTGAACTGGCTCGAAAACATAATCTAGTAATTTTCAGTGATGAAATTTACGACAAATTAATTTTCGACGGGAAAGAATACACTTCAATTGCCTCATTGGCCGACGATGTCTGCTTTGTGACTTTAAACGGTTTATCAAAATCATACCTTGTCCCAGGATGGCGCTTAGGATGGGCGATAATCAGCGGACCACAAGAGTTGTGCGGAAATTACGTGGAAGCTTATAATAAATTCACTCGTGCACGACTATGTTCAAATCACCCAATGCAATTTGCAATTAAACCCGCGCTTGAAGGACCACAAGACCACATTGCACACGCAATTCAAAAGCTCGAAAAAAGACGTGACATTTGTATGGAAATCCTGAATTCAATAGACGGCATAAGCTGCGTTAGCCCTGAGGGTGCATTCTATGCTTTTCCTCGACTTGAAAGAGATTTGGATGACAAAGAGTGGGTGGAAGGACTCATAAGTGAAACAGGAGTGGTTACGGTCCATGGAAGTGGATTCGGACAAAAAGCCGGAACGCATCATTTCAGGATCGTTCTTTTACCGGATGAACAAACACTTGAGAAGGCATGTTTGAACATCAAGGAATATATGAAGAAATTCTCGTAATACTTAAGTACTCGGAGCACAATGAGCGCTAAAAAAAGACCAGTTATCTTTGAGAGAGGTAAAGTTATTGGAACAGATACTCCTACTAGTGAGTTGCCAATAGTTGAACCAGAGCAAGAATCTACGTTTCCTCAAACTGAAAAAATAATCAACGTAACTTACATAAGAGCCAAAACTGCCAGTGCAGCAGGACTGGCTAATCGTGCTTTTAATAAGCTTACACAGGAACCACGGCACGCAGATACAATCCCTGTACACAGGAAAGCTTTTAATACCTTGCTGGCACTTGCAAAAGATTTCCCAAATACTGAATTCCCAAAGCAGCTTGGACTATGCATTAGAATTCTCAAAAATTTCCTTAGCGATTCATTACCAAAAGGAGTTGCCCCTTTGATTGATAAAGCCAATACAATATTGCGAGAAGAAATCCAACCAAAACTTTAAATCTTTACAAGTTGCGAATTGCAAAGTAGACTTTAGTTCGCCCGTAAATATACCGTGGAGAGGTACTCAAGTGGCTGAAGAGGCGGGTTTGCTAAACCTGTAGGGTGACTTATGTTGCCGCGGGGGTTCGAATCCCCCCCTCTCCGCCAGTATAATAGCGAGTCTTGTGATCCGAAACGAAAGGAATACGAGCTCCGCGAGCTCTTCCTGGAGTGAAGGACAAAATCACGTACAAATTGAAAATTTGATAGTGATTTTGAACAAGACCCTATTGCAAGACTAAGTTTGCTTCCATTTGTAAAACATTCAACGAGACGTTATTATCATCGTAGTATTTTAAACTTACTTACTATGAATGTTCCACACACTCCAACCCACTTCGAAATTCCTGTAGATGACATGGCAAGAGCTTCAAAATTCTACAAGGAACTTTTTGGATGGACAATCCAAGCAGCCGGTCCAAATTTTGAAGATTACCAGTTGATTTTTACTGTTCCTGTTGATGAATCAGGCATGCCTACAGCTCCTGGTATTAATGGCGGAATGATGAAAAGAACTGACCCAAGCCAACAGCCAATTAACTATATTAATATTGATAACATCGACGAATCCCAAGCAAAAGTTGAAGAACTTGGCGGGCAAATCTTAATGCCAAAAATGCCTGTAAAAGGAATGGGGTGGAATGCTGTTGTTAAGGATACTGAGGGAAATACCTTTGGTTTATGGCAAGAAGATAAAACTGCTGCATGACAAATAATGACCCTGATCTAAAAAAAGAACTTAAAAAGAAAGAGCGCGAATTTCACGCGCTTAAGGATCGCTCTAAACGAAAATTAAAATCAGGCAAAGAAAAAATCCATCGCGAGAAAGATGAAAAACTGGAGGAATCAAACAAGAAAATGGAAGGATCTCTAAAAACAATGAGCAAGAAAGCTCTTGATATTTTTAAGAAAATTGAAAAACGCAAAACAAAGCTACAAAGAAAATTCGACAAAAAAGAAAAGGACGTTCTAGAAGATGCTCAAAAAGAAAACAAGGATATCAATAAAGAAGCTGCCAAGGCCGAAAAAGAGCTTAAGGAAATAACTCAAAAAGAAATAGAACACTCGCGTAAAAAACTCATCTCCATTAAGCGTCGCGTTTATTCAAGGCGCAGAAAGATAATAAATACGCTGCAATTCATTGGCGTAATTTATCTTTTCATGTTCTCGATAATAATAATGAAAGATGTAGCAATTGCTATGAGCAACGGCGCAATTCAAACCATAACGTCTACTGTTGATAGTCCAGCAAGCGCGTTTGGTGCCGGATGGTTTTCCTCAATTATTGCACAATCTGCATCTGTTATCGCAATCCTTACAAACACTCTTGTAGGTGCAGACATCATAGATTTCAATACAGCTTTTTACATTCTTCTTGGACTAACTTTAGGAAATGCAGTTACGCCAATTTTGGCTTCACTCGTAATAAAAACAAAACATCACTGGCATTTAAGGCACGGCTTTGAGCTTGGACTTGCTAATGTTGTGTATTCATTTTTTCTCATAATTATTGTATTTCTTATTCAGGTTACAACAGGACTATTTACGACCGCAGGAGATAAAGTTGCAAAAGCAGCGGAAAATCTTCCAGCGTTTAGCGAGATTCCGGATTTGCTGGCTGTAATAACTGATCCTGTTAAAAATTTACTACAATTTGACAAACTGCCTTTAATAGCGATTTTTGTTATAGGCGTGTTCCTTTTGATCTTCAGTTTAGGACGAGTCGGAAAAAGCATGTTCATATTTTTAGGAGGTAAAAGACACACCCGTGCGATTATGGAAAAGCACCTCAGAACTCATTGGAGAGCTTTTGCAATTGGTCTTGGGTTAACAATCGTCATTCCAAGTTCTTCGCTACTAGTTACATTAATGGTGCCACTAGCAATCGCCAGGGTAGTCACATTGAGGCAAGCCATTCCTTACATGATTGGAACAAGTGTCGGAACTTTTATCGACGTACTGCTTGCATCGTTCGCAAACGCGGAAGGGTATGCAATTGCCGGCGGAGTTGTGCTAACTCTTATGTCTGCATTTGGAATTATATTTCTCTTTGGAAATTTCGGATCAACGCTTATTTATAAAATCACAAGATACCTTTCCTTTCATGTGATCAAAATGAGAAAGCGCAATATCCTCAAGTACATAGCAGGATTTGTGGTTATTCCGGCAATTATTATGCTGATTTTCTAGCATTGAGGTTTTCCTCATATTCTGCAATAATAGCTTCGATAAATTTAGCCACCTTTTTATGGAAACACCTAAAGTTGGACAACGTTGGTACAAAAGAAATGACAGAAGTGATTATATAGATATTAAATCAATTAGCGGAAGTATGGCCACGGGGTTTGATAAAGTTGGAAAAGACTATGGTAGAGGACGCCCGATGCCTATCTCAAAATTACAGAAAGAATATACTCCTTATAAATAATGCCAAAAACTACTCCTGCTAAAAAGATAAAGAAAGTTCTTGTTCTCGGATCTGGTGCACTAAAGATCGGGGAAGCTGGAGAGTTTGACTATTCAGGATCACAAGCAATTAAAGCTCTTAAAGAAGAAAAGATTAAGAGTGTTTTGGTTAATCCGAATATCGCGACCAATCAAACAAGTAAAGAGCTAGCTGATAAGATTTATTTCCTTCCTGTTAATGCATATTTTGTTGAAGAAGTAATTAAGAAAGAAAAGCCTGATAGCATTTTTCTAGCATTTGGAGGACAAACTGCCCTTAATTGCGGAGTCGAACTTTTTGAAAAAGGAATCCTAAAAAAATACAACGTTCGCGTTTTAGGAACACCTGTTGAGACAATTCAAAATACAGAAGATAGAGCACTATTTAATAAAGAGCTCGCAAAAATAAAAGTTAAAGCTCCAACAAGTTATGCTTGCGTAACTGTAGAAAGCGCAATGAAGGCGGCTGACAAAATTGGTTATCCTGTAATTATAAGAGCTGCATTTGCACTTGGAGGCAAAGGTTCGGGATTTGCACACAGCAAAAGAGAGCTTAGAGAAATGCTTCACAACGCGTTTGCATACAGTCCACAGGTTCTTGTTGAAGAAAACTTAAAAGGTTGGAAGGAAGTTGAATATGAAGTTGTGCGTGATGCGCAAGACAACTGCATCACAGTTTGTAATATGGAAAATTTTGATCCACTTGGAATTCATACCGGAGAAAGTATTGTTATCGCGCCTTCTCAAACACTTACAAATAGTGAATATCACAAATTAAGAGAGCTTTCTACAAAGACAATCCGGCATCTTGGAATCATAGGAGAATGTAATATCCAGTTCGCACTCGATCCTCATTCCGAAGATTATCGTGTGATTGAAGTTAATGCGAGACTATCACGCTCGTCTGCTTTGGCTTCAAAAGCCACTGGTTATCCTTTGGCTCATGTAGCAGCGAAACTCGCGCTCGGCTACTCGCTTCCTGAGCTTAAAAATGCAATCACAAAAACTACTACCGCATGCTTTGAGCCTGCGCTTGATTATCTTGCTCTTAAAATCCCTCGTTGGGATCTCGAAAAATTTCAGCGTGTTTCTCACGAGATTACAAGTGAAATGAAATCGGTAGGTGAAATTATGGCTCTTGGAAGAACTTTCGAAGAAGTTATCCAAAAGGGCTTACGTATGCTGCAAATTGGACTTCACGGATTCACAGCAAATAAGAAAATTGCTTTTAAAACGAAGAATTTAGCTAAAGAAATTTCTGTGCCAACTCCTAAAAGGATTCTTGCAATTACTCAGGCACTTCAAAAAGGATGGAGCGTTAAAAAGATTAATAAGCTTTCGGGTATCGATGAATGGTTCCTTGAAAAACTTAAGAATATTATTACAACTGAGAAGAAATTGGCAAAGAGTAAAACAATCAAGCCAGAGTTGCTTTTGCAATCAAAAAAGTATGGATTTTCTGATAAGCAGATTTCCAACATTACAAAGAACACCGAGGCGCAAGTACGAGCGCTACGTAAAAAGCATGACATCGTTCCTGTTATCAAACAAATTGACACGATGGCTGCGGAATATCCAGCGAACACCAATTATTTGTATCTTACATATCACGGAAAACAAGACGATGTGAAATTTTCTCGCAAGAAAAAGATTATCGTGCTTGGATCAGGTTCTTACAGCATCGGTTCTTCTGTTGAATTTGATTGGTGCTGTGTTACTGCGCTTAAAACCGTTGGGAAAGAAGGCTACGAAACCATCATGATTAACTACAATCCAGAAACTGTTTCCACCGATTACGATATTTCGGATAAGCTTTATTTTGATGAACTTTCCGTTGAACGTGTTCTTGATATTTACGAAAAAGAAAAACCTTATGGTGTTATTTTGTCTACAGGAGGCCAAATTCCAAATAATATTGCGACTAAATTAAAGGCAGCTGGTGTGAGAATCCTTGGTACGGATCCTAAAAATATTGATCGCGCAGAAAACCGTCACAAATTTTCTGCAATGCTCGACAAACTTAAAGTTGATCAACCAAAGTGGAAAGAGCTTTCAAAGCTCAACCAGGCCCTACAATTTGCAAAGAGAGTTGAGTATCCAGTTTTGGTTAGGCCTTCATATGTTTTATCTGGTGCTGCAATGCGTGTTGCTCATAACGAGGATCTGCTTGTTGATTTTCTTGCACATGCTACCCAGGTTTCGCCTGAAGCGCCTGTGGTGATTAGTAAATTCGAAAAAGGAGCAAAGGAAATTGAGATTGATGCTGTGGCGCACAAAGGAAAACTTATCATTTATGCTATTGCGGAACACATTGAAAATGCAGGTGTTCACAGTGGAGATGCAACTATTGTTTTACCGCCTCAAAAGCTATATATAGAAACAATTAGGCGGATTAAGACTATTACTAAGGAAATTGCGAGCGAGCTAAATATTTCTGGACCTTTTAATATTCAGTTTTTGGCAAGGGCGAATGAGATTAAGGTGATTGAGTGTAATTTGCGAGCGAGCAGATCGTTCCCATTCTCATCAAAGGTTACGGGTTATAACTTTATTGAAATTGCAACCAAGGCAATGATTAATAAATCAAATGATCCGATGCTAACCAGCCAAGAATATAACACTTTAGACTTAGATTACGTAGGTGTTAAAGCTCCACAATTCTCATTCTCACGCCTCAAAGGAGCAGACCCTGTCCTAGGCGTAGAAATGGCTTCAACTGGAGAAGTGGCCTGTTTCGGAGATGATCTTCACGAAGCATTCCTAAAATCAATGATGTCCGTTGGCCTCACGCTTCCAAAGAAAAATATTCTTCTTACAATCGGACGAATCGAAGATAAAGCAGACTTCTTAAATGCCGCACGACTTCTTCATCAAATGGGATACAACCTTTTTGCAACTGAAGGTACATCAGACTTCCTTAAAGAAAGTGGCATCAAGAATTCTAAAATCTACAAAGTCAGCAGTGGAAAATCTCCAAACATTCTTGATTATATTTCAGAGAAAAAAGTGGATCTTGTCATTGATATCCCAAAAAATTACACACGGCAGGAAATTACAGACGGCTACATGATAAGGCGTAAAGCCATCGACATGAACATCCCGTTAATTACAAACGTTCAAGTAGCGCGCCTTTTAGTTGGCGCACTCAAACGCTATAAACTTGAAGATCTGCAGATTAAGAGCTGGGGTGAATATGTGAATTAACCCTCAGAGCGTAATTTGTGCATTATTTGGATTGTAGCCATAACACCATCGCCTCCAGAAGCTGCGACCTGTTTTACGGATCCCTGCCTTATATCTCCCGCAGCATAAATACGCGGATTCGAGGATTTCATAAAGTTATCAACAATTACCTCTCCCTTTTCAAGATCTACCTGTCCTTCAAGTACTTTTGAATTTGGAAGATATCCAATAAACACAAATACTCCATCTATTGGCATTTCATGTTCTTTGTCCTCTTTATTGTCATATAAAAGAACTCTATCAACTTTATCGTTACCACGAACCTCTTTCACTTCATTGTTCATTAAAAACTCGATTTTGTCGTTGTTTTTAGCCAATTCTATAAGATATGGCTCTGCCCGAAATTCGTCTTTTCTGTGTACAATTGTCACTTTTTTAGCAAATTTTGTAAGAGCAATTCCTTCATCAAGCGCTGAATCTCCACCACCTACAATTATGCAATCTTTGTCTTTGAAAAATGCTCCATCGCAAGTTGCACAGTACGAAACACCTTTCCCCCTAAATTTATCTTCGCCTGGAACTCCTAGTTTTCTAGGATTAGAACCTACCGCCGCAAGAAGATATTTAGTTTTATAAACATTATTTTTTGTAGTAATCTCCACATGATCATCGTGAACTTTAATATTTTCTGCTCCTTCATATTGCATGTTTAAACCAAACTTCTGTGCATGCTGCATGAATTTCTGCGCAAGCTCAAAACCTTCAATATGCTCATATCCTGGATAGTTTTCAATATTGTCAGTTAAAAGAAGTTGCCCTCCAGGTGCATCTTTTTCAAGCAACATCACGTTTATATCTCCGCGAGATGCATAGATTCCAGCACTTAGTCCGGCTGCTCCACCTCCTAAAATAATCATATCGTACATGTCCATATTTCTGTTGTTAAATTGCAAATGACATTCTAGCAAAATTAATACTGCAAAGAAACACATAAATTCGCCTATACATTGACTATACAAATGACTAGCCGACGAGTACCCGCCTGACTACCCTGGACAACTTTTTTGATCTTTTGATTTGGCTTGATTTAGGGAAAACAATATGAGAATATAATAATATGGATGAACTAATATTTCAGCTCAGCATTATCGTTATTGCAACAGCAGTACTCAGTATTATTCTGGAGTTGTCGAGGCAACCACTTCTTATAGCTTTTATATTTTCGGGATTGATTATCGGTCCTCAAGGACTTGGGCTTATTACGAATAATCTCTTCTTTGAGGCAATCGGGCAGGTGGGTATCATTCTACTTCTATACTTAATAGGGCTGGAATTAAAAGCAAAAATATTTTCAGGCACTTTTGGAAAAGGCACATTAATAACGTTAGTTGCGAGCATGGCCATATTCGTATCCGGGCTTATCATAGGCTTTTTAACACAAGTTGGTATTACTGAAACTTTCTATCTGGCTATTGTACTGGTATTTAGTAGTACGGTAGTTGTGATGAAACTCTTAAACGAAGAGAAGAATCCAAATCCTTACGTAAGACAATATTGTATTGCTGCCCTAATAACTCAGGACGTTTTGGCAATCATGATGTTACTTTTCATCTCAAGTTCGCGTGAAGTTGGATATCTTGGAATGTTTGAAGCAGTTAAATTCTTACTCGAAGGCGCATTTGTATTTTTGCTAGCATTTGTTTTACAGCGATATGTTCTAAAACATATCGCACGAAAAATATTCCACAAACCGGATATCATGTTTCTTTTGGGACTTGCGTGGTGCTTCTTGTTTGCTGAAATAGCTGAGTTCTTTAATTTCTCAAGAGAGATCGGCGCGTTTATCGCAGGAATTTCATTAACATTCCTCCCAGCCTACAAACTAAGAATTATTGTTAAAAAATCAGAAACAATAAGGGATTTCTTTATGATCCTGTTCTTTTTTGTATTAGGTGCAAAAGTGGAATTTCAAAACCTCCAGCCTTATTCCGCACTCATAATAATCGGACTTATTTTTGTAATATTCATAAAACCTTTAATCTTCAAGTATGCCTTCAAATTATTCAAAGCGGTACCAAATGAGAGTGTGGAAATCAGTGTAAGACTAGGGCAATTAAGCGAATTTTCTGTTATCGCTATTTTGCTTGGGGCAAGTGTCGGCCACATCTCGGGAGACTTCGCCATGGCAGTTGAAGTAATTATGTTCCTTTCAATAATAGTATCAACGTACTTTGTTAAATACATTCCTTTCTATAAATTTGGCAAAGAAAAAGATTAGAGTCTAACGGTAAGTTTTCACAGAAGGGCACTCTTTCGGGATCTTTTTGAATAAGTACTTTTTGAAATAAACCCACGAATCTTTAATGTGGATTCTCATTGTTTTTTTGCGAAATACATCCATAACCCCGCCTTCGGATAACCGTGCTTCATTATGCAAAGCTTTCGCTTCTCCAACAAAATGAACTTCGTATCCCTTTTCCCATGCATCACGGCAAATTACAACGTCAGACATAAACAAAAAATAATCCTCTGAGTTTGGGCCCGCCTCATCCCAGCATTTTCTTGTAACAACCTGAAATGCACCAGTAAACCAATCAACAGGTTCGTTCTTTTCTGCATCTTTATCCCACATTAAATATCTGCCCATCCTTCTCTTCATCATTTTTCTTAAAAAAGGAATTCGCTTCACAATCAAATCAAATGGTCTTGGGAAAACCCGATAATTATCCTGAACTTTCCCGCTTGGATAAATTAGTCGAGGCGCAACCACTCCAACTTTCGGATGATTTTTAAAATAACTTAAAAGCTTCGTAAACGTATCTTCATCAATCACAATATCTGGATTTACCATCGCTATATATTCTGCATCGGTCTTTTCGATTCCGAAGTTATTTCCCTGAGGAAAGCCTTTATTCGGTATATCAAAAAATCTTACATTTAATCCGTTGCGGCAAGATTCTGGAATTTGCCCATTCCCATTTTTCTCCCCATTATCAACAACAACAATTTCCGTTCGTTCTGGGAGCTCAGCTTTTTGAAGTGCTTCAAGGTTCTCCGTAACTTCTTTCGGAGTGTTATGATGAAGGATAACTATTGCAAGTTCATTCTTTGGCAACAAGTGGCTTTAGGTTAAGAAATACGATTCCATTTCTTTGGGTGTGATTTTCATTTCGGGCTTTTCAAGATTTTTCATTTTTCTAACTTTAAAATACTCTCCCGCAACCTCAGGTTTTGTAAGACGATAATAAAGGAATTTCGCCATTTCGTATACAAACACCGAGACTTTTGTCTTAAGCGAATATTTTTTACTAAAATTATTTCGAAGCAGAATTCTGTGATTTTTATAACTCATCGTTGCTTCAAACAAGGATTTCTTTTTCCCTTTCCCAAGCGTCCTCGCATGATAGCCTAGTACATTTTTCAAAAAAGAAATTTTCATTCCTTGCCACCTCATTCGATATGCAAGATCAACATCTTCCTTATACATAAAAATATTTTCATCAAAAATCGTATGCTGTGAACCATGAAGTTTAAAAATGCATGAACGCCTTATAAAAAAAGCTGCACCCGAAACTCCAAAAACATCATTAATTGTCGCATCATACTGACCTTTATCCTTCTTCCCTTGCCCACGATCCCAAAAATGATGAGCCTTGCTTCCAACAACACCTAAAGTATCAATGATGTCGGTTTTTTTGTCGTTCTCAAAATCCCAATGATGCAATTTTGCAGCCACAACACAGGTTTCTTCGTCCTCATCAAGATGTTTCACGCAAGCTTCAAACCCTTCTTTTTCAATCAAGATGTCATTATTAACGCAAAAATAATAATCAGAAGCCGGAGACATTTCAACGATATAATTATGACCTTTCCCAAATCCGGTATTTCCATCTTTATGCCTTATAAAGTCGATTTGAGGATATTCTTTTTCGATAAACTTTTTGATCTCGTCATTGCCAGCATTATCAAGAATAACAATATGGGTATTTTCAAAATCAACAATCGTTGGCAGCATCTTTTCCAGATAATGCTTATCGTTAAATGAAATAATTCCAATAACTGTTTTTACTTTCTCCACACTAAAAAGGTTAGGCGGCTTGTACTATACCACCTTCAAAAACGTTTGACTATAGATCGTCAAGTCGTTTTTTTATGCGAACCTGTCCTTGATTTTTTTAGCCATTCTTCTTCTTTCGGCTTTACCAGTTATATGTATTCCATCGTTTGATTTGCTTTTCGGCAAAGTAACCGTTCGTGCATTTCCAAAGTTTATATGCCTTTTTTGAGCCATAATCCAATGATTAACATTTAACCAACGAGTATAACAAGCTTGCTCTGCAGCTTTATAATAGGCGATCGGATCATTGTTGTATCTTCTTTTGTACACTCTTGGAACCTTCTTCCAATATTTCGTCCTCCAATATGCAGCTTTTAGCCCGCTTAATCTGCGACGTTTTTCCCTATATTTTCTTGCAACATATCCACCCAACGGAGGTATGGTACACAAATGAAGTCTGATTCCTTTTGCTTCAAGAAGTTTGCGTATTTCTTTATATTTTTTAACAGTCGGATCTTGCTCGACAGATCTTCTCACATAGGCCAGAGATGCAGTAGTCGACATATCGTTTGTTCCTATCATCAAGACAACATCAGTCACACCCTTCTCTATAAACTTTTTTATATTTTCTTTTACCCTATTTTTTGCCCATAGGGACCCCTTCCCACCTCCGACTATTTTTAATGTTGGCCTTTTGTTGATTGTATTTAGATGCCCTCCCACAAACCATTTTCCTCCATTTGAATCTGCTATATAGGCAACACGTTTTGCTTTCCCTTTTATTTCAGGATGTCTTTTTTGAGTTTTTGGTAATTTTGCAACCGGCGGCACAACAACAGGAGCCTTTTTAACTAGTGGTTTTTTCACCGGAGCTGGTGGCAAACCGCTCTTTTTAGCAAATTTCTTTCTTTTATCTTTTTGATATTCGGGGAAAATTGCCTTAAGCTCCTTTCCTTTCTTGTGCTGAAGTAAATATTGAAGTGTATATGGTCCTAATTTTCCATCTTTATATTCTGCGTATCCATATGGCTCTGAGCGACTACCTTTTGGAATATCTGGAAATCCTAATATGTTCTGGATGCTGATTACATTCACCAATCTATCTTTAGAAGGCTTTATACCTAGCGCCTTACACGCTTTCACGAGAAAAGCATCTGGCTTAATAGAAGAAGGAAGTTTTTCTGTAAGAAAACTCTGAGTATATGAGTTGCGCGATTCTTTTGTTTCAGAAAGATCACGAATATACCGCGCTTCCGCAGCTCCTTTTAATGTCTGTTTTTTCATTACCTCAAAACGGTTCATTTTTTTGTTTTAATTTTTCTTACTATTTTAGCATAAAAAAGCCATTTTTTCAACAGCCAGAGCGCAATTTTTATCTAAAAAGTGCTGTTTTGAATATGAACAAAAATCTCCTTAAAAGAGATCTCGCGATTGAAAAATTTCTCAACTGCTTCTTCGTTGGCCTGATTAAGCTTTTGCGGCAAATTTCCTTTTCGAGACAAGACGTCATAAGCAAATTGCAAAGAAGGAAATTTCTTTGCATCAGGTTCATAAAATTCAAGCTTCTGATTAGCCAAATCTATTCGTGGAAGTTCATTCTTTTTTGCATTTGGATAATAAAGGGCATATGAAATCGGCAAACTCATGTCTGGATATCCCATGTGTGCAATATTACTTCCATCTTTAAAATAAACGATTGCATGAACAATACATTGCGGATGGATAAGCACTTCTATCTGCTCCGGATCGAGATCAAAAAGATATTTAGCCTCAATAATTTCAAGCGATTTATTCATCAAAGTAGCTGAATCGACCGTTATTTTCTTGCCCATTTTCCATGTTGGATGATCAAGCGCTTCTTCAAGCGTCACATCGTCTAGTTTTTCCCTGTTCCAAAAAGGACCACCTGAACAAGTTAAAACTACCTTTTCAATATCAGATTTATTTCGACCTTGAAGGCACTGGAAAATTCCTGAGTGTTCGGAATCGACAGGAATAAAATCGGCGTTATTTTCGCGGACTGTTTTCATTATAGTCTCGCCGTGTTCAACTATCATTTCTTTGTTTCCCATGGCAATTTTTTTGCCAGCATTGATTGCAGCCAGTACAACAGGAGTCCAGTCTGCGCCTCTGCAAGCCACGACAACAACATCTACATCTTTTTGAGTAACCATCTCTTCGGCTTCTTCACGAGTAAGCACTCCTCCATATTTTGGTTTAAATTCTGCAACCTGATCTTTAATTTTTTCATTCGAACGGGTGGCTAACCCAACAATTTCAAAATCATCTGGATTTGCTCGAATAACATCCAAAGTTTGTGTACCCATTGATCCGGTGGATCCTAAAATTATAATTTTCTTACGCATGATCCTGTTTTATTAATGCCAAAAGTTCATCTAAAAGTTCGCTTTCTGGAACCGTTTTTACAAATTCACCTTTTCGATATAATGCTCCATGTTTTCTTCCTCCGGCAATCCCATAATCTGCCTCGCGAGATTCTCCAGGCCCATTTACAACACAACCCATAACGGCAATTTTGACTGGTTTTTCAATATGGGCAGTTAGTTTTTCAACTTCGTAAGTTAAATTTTCGACATCAATTTCCGTGCGTGAACATGTAGGACAGGATTTAATAATCGGTTCCTTGTGATACATATCAAGCGACTTCAAAATTTCTTTTGCAGTTTTAATTTCTTGAACTGGATCTGCAGTTAATGAAACACGAATCGTATTTCCAATGCCTTCTTGCAAAAGAGTTCCGACTCCAACAGCATTTCTAACAATCCCTGGGATTAATGTCCCGGCCTCGGTAACGCCTATATGAAGCGGATATTCACAGTTGTCCGCAAACATTCGATGCGCCTGAATAAAATCCAAAACGTCTGTTGTTTTTAATGAAACAACAATGTCGTGAAATCCAAGTTTCTCACAAAATTTAATTCCATTTTCCGCAGACTCAATTAGAGCCTCAGGTGTTGGATGGCCATATTTATCTAAAAGTTCTTTTTCTAATGATCCCGCATTAATTCCAATCCGAATAGTCGTCCCTGCTTTTTTGGCAGCATTAACAACCTCTTCGACTTTTTCTGGTGCACCAATATTCCCAGGATTTATTCGAATTTTATCAACACCATTTTTTATTGATTCAACCGCAAGCCTATGATCAAAATGGATGTCAGCAACAAGCGGAATATTTGTATTCTCAATAATTTTCGGCAAAGCCTTTGCAGCTTCAAAATCCGGGACTGCAACACGCACTATTTCACACTTTTCTTTTTCAAGAGCATGAATTTGTTCAACAGTCGTCTTCCAATCATGTGTCTTTGTGTTACACATCGACTGGATAGCAACAGCATGTTTACCTCCAATAGTTAGAGCGCCTTTATTTGGCTTACCTATATGTATTTCACGCGTAATGCGCTTCATTTTTTGCACTGCCATAATTGTAAAGATTATGCTCAGCAAGCTTTTTGGGAGTTCACTCTATCATAAATGTTTGAAAATTTGCAATTTTGTATTTGGTTAAGCTGCTAAACTGCTTGACTTTTATGCGGCTTTTCTTCTATTATCCTTAAGCGCTCAGTTCAAGCGCTGGAAATCTAATCTTAACTCCTCCTATATAAGCAAGAAATTGAGGATTAATGAAGCCATCTCAACACCTACTGTTCGACTGATTGACGATCAGGGAGAACAGCTTGGGATAATGGCTACAGCCGATGCAAAAGCCAAGGCAAATGAGAAAGCGCTAGACATCGTAGAAGTGTCCCCAGAGGCAAATCCCCCTGTATGCAAACTGATGGACTATGGAAAACATCAGTATCGCCAAAAAAAGATAGATCAGAAGCATCGAAAGATGCAGAAGCAGAGCGAAGTAAAGGGCGTAAGAATCGGATTTAGAACTGATGAACACGATCTGGAAGTAAAGAGAAAGCAAGCTGAAAAATTCTTGAAAGCACGCAACATTGTAAAAGTTGCACTCATATTTAAAGGTCGCGAACTAGCACATGTGGATAGGGCCAAAGATAAACTTATAAAATTCGCGGAAACACTTGAAGGAATCGGAACTGTGGAAGAAGGCCCAAAAAGACAAGGAAATAACTTAATTATGATATTAACTCCATTAAAATAACATTATCATGAAGAAAAAATCTCATAGTGGCGCAAAAAAACGTGTAAAAAAGACTGGAACTGGAAAGTTCGTTGTTCAAAAATCATGCAAAAACCACTTGCTTGTAAATAAATCGAAACGTCAAAAAAAGCTGTTTAAGAAAGGAAAAACAGCGGAAGATCCTCAACAGAAAATACTGGCTAAATTACTTGCATAAACTATTTATTAATACTCACATAGTATGACGCGCATCAAAAGAGGCGTAATTGCCCACCGTAGGCACAGAAAAATTGTCAGCGCTGCCAAAGGTTATCGTGGTAAAAGAAGCACCACATTCAAGCAAGCGAAAAACGCAGTCATGAAAGCAGGAATCAATGCTTATCGTGATAGAAGGCTCAAGAAGAGAACCTTCAGACAAATGTGGATTACCCGAATCAACGCAGCGTGTCGAGCAAACGGCATCACCTACAGCCGATTTATCAATGCTCTTCTAAGAGAAGATATCCAAATTGATAGAAAAATGCTCGCTGACCTAGCGGTACACAATGAGGAAGCCTTTAAAGCAATCACTGAAAGGGCAAAATCAGCCGCATAGATTAAGGCAAAATTTGAGAATAGGCACTTCGCAAGATGTGCCTATTTTTCTTTTAAAACTGCTTCTTTTGACATATAATGCTTTTGGCAAATTGCTTGCTTAAATTATATATGAAATCTCTCTTTAGAAAAATTGTTCTTAAAGTGCTTGAAGTACTTGCGCGAATCAAGCTTAAACGAATGGGCGCAAAGACGATTGGCATCACCGGAGCAGTAGGCAAAACATCTTGTAAAGAGGTTGTTTTTTCTGTCCTGGCAAAAAAATATAAAGTTCTTAGAAACGAGAAAAGTTTTAATAGCGAATTTGGACTTCCTTTGACAATTCTTCATCAAAAGTCGGGATTTTCGTCACCTGTTCAGTGGCTGAAAATTCTTGTTAAAGGCTTTTTTCGAACATTCTTTGTGAAAGATAAATACGATTTTATTATTCTTGAAATGGGTGTCGATAAAGCAGGAGATATGGACTTTTTAACAAAGATCGCGCCGCCCGATATTGCTTTAATTACAGCAATTAAGCCGGTGCATATGGCGTCTGGTCAGTTCGCTACCGTTAACGAAATCTTTAATGAGAAAAAGAAAATTTTTGATTCTTTGAAAAACGACGGAATAGCTTTAATCGCAATCGACGATAAATTTGTTGGATCGCTTGCGAATTCTGTTGAATGTAAAAAGTGCATCACATATGGTGTGTCAGGAAATGCGAAAGTGCATGCAAGAAATGTGACTCAAGCTGAAAAAGGCCTGACTTTCAGCGTTCACTATCAAAATAAAGAATATCAATTCAGAACGAATCTTTTTGGAGAGTATCAGCTTTCGATACTCATGCCAGCGATAATTCTTGGGCTAATTAACGACGTGCCAATCCAGGAAATTCAAGATGCTATTGCAAGCTTTAGATTGCCGCCAGGAAGACTAAGTTTAATAAAAGGCACCAAGGACACTTTGATTTTGGATAGTTCGTATAATGCTTCGCCTGAAGCTGTGATTGAATCGCTTAAGGTTCTCGACTTTTTCGGAAAAAAACGAAACAAAAGGCGAATATTTCTATTCGGAAACATGAATGAACTCGGACAAAATTCAAGAGAGCTTCATGAAAATGTTGGAAAACAAATTCCTGCTTCCACTGATATTCTAATTACGGTAGGTGAAGACGTTAAGTTTGCGGCTGATCAAGCCATTAAAGGCGGGCTTGCGGCAGAGAACATTCGAACGCTGAATTCCGCAAAAGAAGCTGCTGATTATTACAAAAAAATCATGCAAGAAGGAGATATTATTTTGGCAAAAGGATCTCAAAATAAAGTACGTTTAGAAATTTTCGTTAAGGAATTGATGGCTAACCCAGAAGAGGCAAAAGAAAAGCTTGTCAGGCAAGGCAAAAACTGGGAGAATATAGCTCCATAATGTGCCAATGCCCTCATGATACGTTCGGCTACGCCTAAAGTAGCATCATTCGAACATCGCCACATTATGGCAGAGGGAAGAATTTGTAATCAAGCTTATGTATAATTGGAAAATTATAGGGCACAAAAAACAGCTTGAACTTATTGAGCATGATATTAAGTCGGACCGACTTACACATGCTTATCTTTTTACTGGCCCTTCTAGTATTGGAAAATTTTCGATTGCGAGAATGTTTGTGAATATTTTGCAATGCCCAAATAATCTTTGCCATGAATGTCCAACGTGTATTCAGCTTGAAAAGGGAAGCCACCCAGACACGATTACTCTAAAAGCAGAAGATGGATCTGAGTCCATAAAAATTGAGCAGGTTAGAGATATTATCGCAAAACTCAACATGACTAAGCAAAGCAAATACAAGGTTCTTCTCATAAAAAAAGCAGAGAGGTTCACTCCAGAAGCCGCAAACTGTCTTCTTAAAACACTTGAGGAGCCACCGCCACATACTGTCATTATTATGACGACCGATAATGTTCGTGAGCTTTTACCTACAATCATTTCAAGAGTTCGCTTAATCAAATTTAGTGCATATTCAAATAAATTTCTTAAAAGCAAAATGACCGAACTTTTTCCAGAAGCTAATGAAGAAACTCTCGAGCAGGTTTGTTCGCTTGCCTTAGGGAAAAGCGGGAAAGCGATTAAGCTACTCAAAAATGCAGACCTTTTAGCTTCTTACAGAACGATGTATACTATGCTCTGTGAGTTTTTAGAGCCAGCCCCTTTATATAAAAAATTCAAAGTCATAGAAGAAGTATTAGCAGAAGACAATAAAACTACGGAATTTCTTGATGTGTTTACGCATTTAGTAAGGAGCCGCTTGCATCAAGGCATTGAAAATAAAGAACTCACGACGTCCAAAAGACAGCATCTTCTCTCTTTGCTTTCTTTGATTGAGAACACACGACAGCTGTTAAAACGTAATATTAACGCCCGCCTTGCACTCGAAAATCTTGCCCTTAAAGCTTCTTTATGAAAGTAATGTGCGTATATGACCAGTTTACACGCAAAGAAATTTTAATTCCTCATCCAGATGGGGCTGAAGTGTCGCCGGGTGATTTTGCCGTATATCACGATGAAGAAAACCGTGAAAATATCGGACGGGTACATTTTGCAGACAGGGAAGAAAAGGATGAAGAAAAAATTCAGCTTAACCATTCATTTTTAAGAAAGGCAACGCCGCATGATCAACAAAAAATGGACATGCAGAAAAGTAGTGCCGAAGAGGCTATGGAAACTTGTCGTAAAAAAGTTACAGAACATAAGTTGGATATGCAGCTTGTGTTTACAGAATATTCGCTCGATGGAAATCGAATAAATTTTATTTTTACTGCTGATGATCGTGTTGATTTTAGAGAACTTGTGAAAGACCTTGCTAAGACTTTTCAAAAACAGATTCACTTGCAGCAAATTGGTCCGCGTGACAAAGCTCGTATGGTTACGGGAAGAGGAAAGTGCGGAAAAGGTCTTTGTTGCGGATGTTGGATGAAAAACCTTGAAAGTATAACTATGGAAATGGTTAGACTTCAATGTCTGGAGAGCAAAGGGAGCGCTAAGTTATCTGGGTGCTGTGGAAAATTGATGTGCTGCTTGAAATATGAGTCTGAGGAATATAAAAATCTTCGAAAGCAACTCCCGAAAGTTGGAAGTATTGTGAAGGTAAAAAAAGGTGAAGGAGAGGTAATTTCTCTTGATATTTTGAATCAAAAGGTTAAAGTGTTTTTCCCAGATAGAAGTTATGAATTTGTTGAGGCAAAAGACATTAAAAAAGTAATCTCAGAAAGCAAACCTAGAATGGTTAACAAATAATTTTTTATGGAAATCGTCCTACTCGTTATCGTGCTGATTCTCACTGGAATATTTGCAAGACGCTACTACCTTTCTTTTTCAAGACACGGATCAAAAAGGGAAAAACCCGCGCATAAGCAGGAAAAAATTGCTCCTCGAATTCAACAAGCACCCCGAACAACCGAGGCTAAAGTTCTTTTCAGCCAAGCAATGACTTATTTAGAAAGAGGTGAATTAGGCGAAGCAGAAACACGATTAGTAGAAGTTACAACAATAGAAAAAGACTTTAATGATGCAGGACATAAACTCGGGCTCATCTATCTAAAAAAAGGTGAATTTGGAAAAGCAGAAGAAATATTTAAACAGTTAGTTTTAAAAGTAGAGGACGATGCAATTTATCATAGCAATTTAGGAAGAGCACTTTATGAGCAAGAAAAATTTCAGGAAGCCCTTGGTTCATATCTAAAATCTATTGAGCTAGACGACTCAAGACCTGGAAGATTTGTTAGTACTGCGGAAGTATATAGACTCCTGGGTGAGAAAGAAAAAGCGCAAGAAATGTACAAAAAAGCGCTTAATCTCGACCCTTCAAACATTGAATATCTTCTAACTTTTGCACACTTCCTTATCGAAGACGAAAGATATGCAAAAGCAAGATTCTATCTCGAAAAAGTTCTCAAATTACAACCGGATAATAAAATGGCACTTGAGATGATGAAGGAAATCAAAGACTAAATTATCCTCCTTCTTCACTAACACCCGGCCCTACAAGAACCTTTGCCGGGATGGCCTTGTAAGCACTATAAATTGGCTCCTTAATTGTCTCTCCAGCTTTTGTTAAATGCCTATACCAAGTAGCATTAAATCCTGTGTGCCCATATTCAACTTGTCTCCTTTGCCCCGGAGCAAGCGATGATGATTCAATAATTGTAGCAGGTCCCGGATTATGATAATTCCCAAGATAAGGCCCTTCCATCTCCACACTTCGCCCATCATCTGTTCCGTAAAATTTAAAGTAGGCATTGGCTCCTTCTGTATAAGACTGAACCAAAATATGCCCAGGAGTATCATTTAAAAATTTGATGTCTCGTACGCCTGGATAAATAGTTGCATCCAAGCCATAGCCGTATATCTGCGCATAGTACGAAACCGCATATGAATGTGGAGCTCTTTCAGTTATCGGCAGCCCCGACATTAACGCAGCGCGATACATTGTAGATGAAACCTGGCATAACCCCCCTCCATACTCTGGGATCGTTCCTTCGGCCTTTATAACAAGCTCTGGGCGATATCCTGTTGAGCCATCAACCGGTCCAAGATGTTCATTGAATGAGAATTCATCACCTGGTTTTACTAGCGCTCCATTAAACCTGTTCACTCCAACGCTTATGTTGTGTATACGATTTGTCGGAGAGCCCGAGAAGGCGCTTCGTCCTGTTCCAATTAAAGTTTCTATCCCCAGTAGTTTTAAGTCATCAGAAATTTCAGCATGTGCTTTTTTAACAAACACGGGAATCGGCACTTCATCAAAATTATAATTTGCTGCCAGCTCAACCGCCGAAGCAAAATATTTTCTCTTAATTTCGCGTCCATTTTCCCCTTGTCCTTCAATAATAATCTCATCATTTTCGTCTTTATAAATATTTACATCCTGTGCCTCAACTTCAACAAGCGGGGCAATTTCCTCTTCCACATACGCAATAAAAGGGCTGTATTTGATGTTTATCCAAAGCTTTTGCTCAATCGAAAGTGACTCTGGAAGTTCGCCTGCAGATTCTTCCAACAAATCTATCGGAGCAGACAAGTCTTCTCCAACATGAAGTGTATTTTTATAATCAAAAGTAACCCAATCAACATGATCAATAAGACGAATATCAAATTCCCAATAATCATAAGTTAAAGCAATAGTTTCATATAAGGTTGCTGTGATTTCTTCAAATCTTTCTTCCAAAAGTGCTTGCGTAACTAAGGGTTTTCTATGAACTGTTTTCACCATAATCGGCTCAGACGAAAGTTGTCCTGCGCTTAGTTTGATATCTTGATAAAGCTGACGGATATCGATATCCTCCCCTTCTTTTTCGGCAACTATAATTAACTCCCCTTCTTCACCAAATGAAAGGTATGCATTCTTTGCTTTCTGGTCATCAAAATCAAAACGGCTTTCAATAGTCTCGGCAGCTTGATTCACGTCTACAGAAACATAGAATGGAATTTCTTGACCACCCCAAAGAGAAGTCAAAATCTTAAATAAATTAGTATTTTCAAATTTTACAAAATGCACCTCTTGTAGTGTGTGCCTCGGCAAAAGAGAAATCCCTAGTTCGGATGGCAAAAATTCCTGACTCTCGTCTCCAAGTGCAACTCGGATAGGAGTTTCTAAAAACGGCTGACCTTTTTCCATTAATCTTTCCTGAATTTCATCCAAGGTAAGAGTTCCCACTTCAACTCCTGCAATTCTCGTCCCGGGAAGGGCTTTCCCAAGCAGCGAATATGTAATAACCGCAGACGATAATTGATAAATAATAAACAGAGCCAGCGCCCCGGATACAACAATAATCGGCGTACGAAAATCTTTTGATAATTTCTTTTTAAAACTTTTTCGAACCTTTTTAAACCACTTTCGCCTTGGCGACTCTTTAATATGAAACAGTTTTGCCGGAGCTTTGGGCTGCTTCTTTTTAGGTTTACTTTTCTTTTTAGAAGAAGTTTTCGCAGCGCCTTTCGCAGGCTTCTTAGTCTTTTTTTGAGCATGCTGAGATTTAGCCGAAGCTTGCTTTTTCTTAGCAGATGCTTCCGCCTTACCTTTTGGGTGAACCTTTTTCTTTTTCTTCTTAGCCATAAAATGGAGGTAACCAAGAAAGCTAGCTCATTCTAACGTAATTATCGATTCTTTTTAAGAGCTTTTTTAATATATTTCCAAACCTTACTACCTTGTTTTTTTGCTTCCTGTTTAGCATCTTCGATTTCACCTCCGTGTTTTTCGATAAATTTATTTTTTGCCTCAATAATATCTTGCCTGGTTTCTTTCCCAGATTTTGGAGCAACTGTAATTCCAACAACAGAACCAATGGCTCCACCAATAATCGCCCCCATAACCACTTTATCCACCATGCCTTTTTTCTTCTTTTCTTTCTTTTTTCCGAACATAAAGATGTAGTTAAATTAGTCTATTTGGCAAAGTCCACAGCACGAGTTCTTCGAATAACATTCACTTTGATTTTTCCTGGATAGCTTAATTTGTTTTCAATTTTTTCAGCAATTCCTTCTGCAAGGTCATCCATTTTTTCATCTGTAACTTCTTCAGGCGAAACCATAACACGCACTTCACGACCCGCTGATATTGCAAAAGTTTTCTGAACCCCTTCAAAAGAAGTGGCTATTTCTTCAAGACCACGCAAACGCTCAAGATAGCGCTCTAGAGATTCTTGCCTTGCTCCTGGGCGTCCTGCCGAGATTGCATCCGCAGCCATCACAAGTCTTGCTTCCGGAGTTTCTGGAGTTGCAGCTTCATGGTGAGTCCACGCAGCATGTATTTCTGCTTCTGAAAATTTAAATTTAGTCATAATCTCACGTGTAAGCACGTCGTGAGAACCTTCCATATGTTGATCAATCGCCTTTCCAATATCGTGGAAGAATGCGGCTATTTTTGCTGTTTCTACATCAAGTCCAAGTTCGCTCGCAAGCAACTCAGCCATGTATGCAACTTCAAATGAATGAAGAAGGATATTTTGACCATAACTCGTTCTATATTTAAGTCGTCCAATAATTTTCAATAAATCTGACGGGAATTTACGTTTGAATCTCATCTTTTTAACAGCCTTTTCTCCAACACTCAAAAGATCCTGACTCAAAATTTTCTTTGCAGAATCAATCGAATCTCGAATCGCCTTTTCATCAACACGTCTAAGTTTAACCAGCTTCTCAAGCGCAATTCGTGCCACATTTTTCTTAAGAAGATCAAAGGTCGAAACCACAATTGTATTTGGTTCGTCATTAAAAATTACATCGACGTTCATAAGCTCCTCGAAAAGTAGAATGTTTTTCGCGTTTGGCCCTACGATTCGCGCTTTTGCATCATCGTGTTTTACAACTATTTTTGCCTCTTTTTTCTCTACAGATGTTCTATCGGTAAATTTTTGAAGTGCACCTTTGATGATATTTTTAGCAGATTTTTCTGCTTGTTCTTTTGCATGGTCGATTATCTTTTTTGCCTGCTCTGCTGTGTCTTCTTTTAGCTCTCTTTCAAATTGGTCAACCAGCTTGTCGGTAATCTCTTTAATGGTTACCCCAACTCTTGAGGCAAGTCTTTGCTTAAGCAAACCCTCACGCTCTTGTTGCTTAAGGCCTGACTTGGAAACTTCTTCTTCAACCTGCTCAATAAATTCCCGATATTGCTTATTTTTGTTCTTTTTCTTTGCGTAAGTATCTTCTTTAAATTTAAGGTTTTTTTCGATCGTGTTGATAAGTGTTTTCATCTGCTTAAGCATGCCTTCTGTCGACTCTTTAACATTAAAGGCATTTTCTTCCGCATCCTTGTTAATTTTCTCCGCCTCCTCTTTACTCTTTGCAAGCATTTTTTCGCTTTTCTCCTTAGTTTTATCCAGATCGATAAATTTCAGTTTTCGAAAAACAGCTTGGCTCACAATGCCGCCAAGGAGCATAGCTCCCGCTATTATTAATATATTAGTTAAGGTCATAATTATTATTAATTCGTCTGGATGATATTGTACATCAAGTAGGCAAAAGTATAAATCTTTTGTTTTATGTTATGTCGATTACTTCATATTCAACATAATCGCTTATTCCTTCAATGTCCGTTGATTCCTCTGCATCTTTCGCCCATTCTTCCAATTTTCTTCCTACTTCAACCCAAAGAGCATGGCCACGATAAGGCAATTGTAAGTCGAAATGCCCACCGGATTCCGAGTCAAATTCCGGCATATGCATAACTTCTCCGTCCGTCTCAAGATAAGCTCTTCCAAGGCATATGAAAATCGCATCGACGATTTGCCTTTTTTTAACAGAGTAAGTGGCTATTTGTGATTCATCAACAACTCGCATAGCCTGTTCAAATTCTCTCGTAATTCCAAACAATTCTAGACTAAGCATTGTAAGCTGCGTTCTAAATCTTGCATAATCAAATTTTTTCGGTTGTGGCTCTATCTCTGACATCTTCAAATATTATATAAAACAAGGGCTTAATTATAACGGTTATCCCACACCTGTCAATTTACAGATGTACATATGCCCTGATATGCTTACGATGACTTTATTCTGCGTGTTTATCTCCTAACCCATATGTTCATGGAGACTACCCTCTTTATAGCTCAGATTCTTGCTGTAGCTTTGTTCGTACTTGGGGCTAGTGTGTTTTTTAACAGCCGGTATTACTCAAAAGTATACGGCGACATAATGAAAAACACCGCTCTGCTTTTTGTTACAAGTCTTGTAATCCTAGTTGTTAGTACCGTAATTATCCTCGTTCATAATGTTTGGGAATGGCAATGGTACGTGCTTATTACCATTGTTGGTTGGGGAGGCCTTGTTAAGGCGTTCTTGCTTCTTATTTTTCCAAAGCAGACAGTGAAAATGTTTGGCGGAATGGTTAAAAGCAAAATGTTACTCATGTTTGGCGGATTAGTTGCAGTTGTAATCGGTGTTATACTTGGATACTTTTCGTTTCTTTAAATGAAATTTAAAACAGCTCGTCAAAAAAAATTTGTGAATATTGCAAAATATTTAATCCTGATTTTGGCGGGCTGGTTTTTTGTTCATTCCACAATTATCATCATTGATGGCTTAAACGACAACATAAATCAAGCGGACACAATTGTAATTTTCGGAAATAAAGTTGAGACAAACGGACTTCCCTCTGCAAGGCTTCAAAGTAGATTGGTTAAGGGGATTGAATTATACGATCAAAATTATGCACCTATCATTATTGTTAGTGGCGGTTTTGGGAAAGAAGGGTTTGATGAGGCCACAGTTATGAAAGACTATTTGTCGGATAATGGTGTTCCGGAAGAAAATATTATTGTAGATAGCGATGGAAACAACACTTATCAAACAGCAAAAAATGTAAAAAGAATAATGGAAACCCAAAATATGACCTCAGTAATTATAGTTACTCAGTATTACCATGTCGCGCGCGCAAGGTTGGCATTTAAAAAGTTTGGAATCGAAAATGTTTATTCGGCACATGCGCTTATGCCTCCTGAGCTGCGGGATCCTTATTCGATTTTTAGAGAATTTGTAGGGTATTACGCTTATCTGTTTAAAAATTATGACGACACCACAGGAACGTAGGCTTCCTTCACAGAAAATAAAAGGTGTGATACCATTTAACAAATATACCAAGCCATATTATTAACCTTAATTATATGGAGCTTTCTATCCTCGTTGCCAAGCTTTACGGTGCTGTGTGTTTAGCGCTCGGTCTTGGTCTCCTTTTCAATGCGGGCTATTACAAAAAAGCCTTCGGCGACATGCTGAAAAGCAAAGCTTACGTCTTTATGGGCGGTGCTTTTGCGCTTGTAGTAGGTCTTTTACTCGTTATGTATCACAATGTCTGGGAATGGCAATGGTACGTTATTATCACCATCATTGGTTGGATAGCACTTGTAAAAGGTGTTTTGCTTCTTGTTTTCCCAAAGTTCGCAAACATGTTTGACTCTTGGTTCAAAAACAACAGCTTCCTTATGGTTATGGGAGTTGGATCGTTGATTCTGGGAGGCGTACTCACTTATTTCGGGTGGTTCGCGTAAATTCTGATTGATATGAAAATCAAGCCGGCACTTCTTTCTAGAGGGGTGTCGGTTTTTTAGACAGCAATCTCATATTGTAGCTCTATAACTTTCTCAAAATCTTCAAAAGTTCCGGGTCTTGTACATACTTGTTCTAAGAATTCTGCAGCCTCTGGCTTAAAACCTATCGCTTCAAACACTTCTTTTCTCGCAATATTCGCCAGAGTTGAACACTCAACAATATCTTGTACCGCCATTATTGCTCGCTGACCTTGCGCACCATCAAGTTCCTTCTTTAACCCTACCAACCTCTGAAATTCTACTGGATCGTCAACACCTAAAGCCGTTAAATCAATCTCGATTATCGGCAATTCCGGAAGCTCTCCAGATGAAGGCTGAATCAAAGCTGCCTGAGTTGTTTGTTCGAATATTTTCGCAGCAATAAGATTACTCAGATGGCGTCCTGTTGCCTCGGGATATTTGTTGCGTCCTATGGTGACAATATCTCTGTCTTGAGGCCCATACATTTTTATGGCGCTATGAAAATTTTCTAGTACCTCTATGTCACCGTCGCTTTCGATAAACTCTCGAGCTACTGCTTCAGCCAATTTGATGAGCTCCTGCTCGATCGCATAGTCAATTAACTCAGCCTCGCTCATGTCCTCCGCCCCTGGCACTTCTTGATACTTCTCTCTCAAATCAGAAGCCTTTTCTCCAACATCCATACTTTTAATTTCTTCACAGCATGTGATTACTAATTCTTCCAGTCTATCGCTTAATTCAATTACAGGCATTTGTTCAGTATCGCTCATTTTTAAATTTGTTAAAAATAGGAAGCCATTATTACCATTTTTGTAAGTTTGTGTCAAAAATTTTGGAACATTAAAGAAAGCTATGCAGCCTTAGTGTATACTAGCTCGGTATCATTTTCTTGAAAACCTGCTGCAATTAACTCTTCTCGGAAATCAGGTGACGCATTCCAGGAAATTAAAAATTCTCCAGAAGCAACGACCCTATGCACAGCTAAACAAACAGCTTTTATAATTTTTTTTGGTTCCAAAGTTTTGTATGTGCGAATATTTTCACGACAAAAAAGCATGGCCTGTGCAACTATAGCGCTATCTGGGGCTTGTGATTTGAGAAATTGCAATGCGTCTTGCTTTATATATCTAACATTAGTATTTCCAATTTTCGTCTGATCAAAAGGAGGATCTTCAAATAAATCTACTCCAATATATTCTTTTGCTTGGCTGTCTATACAATAATCACGAAAAAGCGTACATCTTCCTGATCCTAATTCTATTATCCGTTTGTCTTTAAGACGTGCTGGAATCCCTTCGTATTTCAAAAGATTTCTAACTGTACTCCATGTGTCCATTCTAGTTTTTCCATCCAAGGATAAAGCGTTTAATCCCCCTTCGTCGCTGTCATTATATTCCCACGCAAAACCTGGAGCTTCACCGCTATATGGATCACCATCTACCATAAAACTTATATTAACAAAAAGGTTAATAATTTGCCACAAAAACCGCGCTGTGTCAAACGACTTCCTTAAGAGGTATGGGCTGCATTGAATTATCAGCTCAAACAAGCCATTTGGTGGACCAAGGCCAAAATTTTTGGAACTCGTTTAATGAAGCGGTTGTTGAGTGGCTGCCTTTAGTGAGAAAACTTAACGAATAGTATTTAACCTTAGCAGTAAAAGATGGCGCAAGAGTTGACAAAGGCGCTTGGTTGCCGTATAGTTGCACTTCCGCCCCTTGAAAATTTAACGACTGTTAGTTGATGAACACAAACGCCTCATTCAAGGCTTTTCAGATATGTCTGAGAGAGCTGCGAGGGGCATTTGTTCCTCGTCTGCTAATAAGACACCAAAACGTTTAATCAAAGGAGAACGAAATGTGGATCCTTGAGGTTATTTTCTCGACAATAATTGTTGCCCTCACGGTGGCCGCCATAATTGTGGCGATCTGCGTCATAAGAGCCGACATGCGGATCCAACGACAATTGGCTCGAGGAGGTGGGCGATAACCTGTACAACTGACTGAACTGGCAGCAACTAGCTGCAGAAAGTGTTGGTGAGTATAGCTAAAGACGAGGAAATTGGAGCGGATAGATAACTAAAAAGATCTATCCCTCCTTTTCCCATATCTAAATCTCGTTTTAAAACGAAAAGGGGTAATTTGGTGGAGATGCCGGGAGTCGAACCCGGGTGCAAAAACTTAAAACGAAGACGTCTACAATCGTAGTTCATTTTTGATTACGCTTCTTTAGAATAAAAAATGAACAAAAGCTCTAAAGGAGCGGTCGGTTTAAGTCTTTTGCGTTACTAAAACCGTATAGCAACACAGCAGCCTGATGTATGGCGCCCTAATAAAATATCAGACATCAGATATTAGGACGTGGGCTTAAAAGCCCAAGGTTGAGCTATGCAACAGTTGCAGCTAATGTAGGCTTTCCTCCGAAGAGTGAAGCGTAAAGAGCTTTCATACCGTTTGCTACTCGTTCTTTAGATTCAGCATCTAAAATGCGCTGGACGGATATGCGGGGAGACAGCGCGATCCCCGGATTGCAATCAAACATTTTAAAAATAGTTTCTGTCGAATACCAATACATCCCCCAATTTTTAAAGATCAATTGATAACGTTGTCGTCGTATATTAATTATAGCTTATTTTAGCTGAGAGGGTAGTAAGATTGTTGTGGCGTGGCGCAAGTATGCGCACTTGCCTATCCAATTTCCACCCACACAGCAATTCGTAATCCTTGGTTCGCTACTTCTTCCTTCCTTTCGTTCTGCCTTTGCCCCTACGTTTCGGGGTCTTGGCCTTGATCTTGAAACTGCCGCTGTTACGCCGAGCAGCCCGTGCAGACTTCAATGCCTCCAAGTACTCGTTCGGGTGAAGAAGTTGCTCGTGGTTATCCACCATCTCCCCGTCATATTCACAGAATCTGCATTTTGCCATACTGACTCCTTGACTTACTGCCTGCGTGCTCCGCGACCCCTGGTCTTGAGAGCAACGGGTTGGGGAGTTGTGGTTTCGACGGACGCTTCAGTCGTCGACTCTCGAAGAGAAGTGGCGCTGTCAAGCGCCCTGTAGTGAACTTCGCGCCCTTCTATCGTATCAAAACCTTTGTGGGGTACGTCGCATCGTTCACATTGGTATTGGTTGCACACGTGTGTCCCTCCTGCTGTGCTTGTGTGGTTCTTAACTTACTACCCTGGTTGTCAAACGAGAGCACCTGAACTTTTAGGCTTTGGCCGCTGAAAACAGCGAGCAACGCCATACAAGGTGTTCTCAAAACTAAAGTTATTATAACAAGGTTTCGCCAAATGTCAACCCTCGAAGTAAAATAACTTTTACTTGTAGAACGGCTGCTAAATCAGATTGTTTCACTTCGTCGAACGGGCTCTACCCGCTCAATCAGTCGCCAAGGCTCCTTCTTCGCAGCTAGATCTAGCTCACTTTCTAATCTTCTGTTGTAACTTCTTTACGCTCTCTTTGAGCGCATCAAACCAATGAAGACCTAAATCCTCGATATCAATCTTTAATTTTGTCCCACTAATAAGCCATTTTGCATTGTGTTCGAGCAACTTCATAATATTTTCCGGTCTCACCGTTTTCGACATCGTAAGTACAATTTGTTTGCCCTGTGCCATGTGTAAGTTTTCCGCCTTAATGTTTAAAAGTCCGGCTTTTTTCGCTTCAATTTTCAATTCAAGAACCCTGAACAGGCTGTTAACTTCGCGTGGCATTTTCCCATATTCCTGAACCATCTCTTCATATAAATCCTGAAGATAATTTTTGTTATCAGCAGATGAAAGTTTCTGGTATGCGTTAATCTTGTCTTTTGCGTTCACGATATATCCATCAGGAATAAACGCTGTCACTGGAAGCTCAATTGAAACTTCTCGAATTTCCTCGTCATCTTTTCCAGCCGCAGCTCTTCCGGCTTTCAAGTCTTCAACAGCCTTGTTTAACATTCGTATAAAATGACTAACACCAACAACGTTGATTACACCATGCTGGTTCGCACCCAAAATATCTCCCGCACCTCTAATCTCAAGATCCTTCATGGCAATTTGGAATCCACTTCCAAGGTCGGAAGCTTCAACAATCGCGCGTAGTCTTTTTTTCGCATCAAGTTTAAGACGTTGCCCTTGATACAAGAAATACGCATAAGCTTGCGCCTTTCCACGTCCAACACGTCCTCGCAGCTGATAAAGTTGCGCAAGTCCGAATCTTTCAGCGTTATTTACAATCAGGGTGTTTGCGTTTGATAGGTCGATTCCATTTTCAATAATTGTAGAACTCACAAGTACATCGAATCTGTGCTCTTTAAACGAGACAATTGTCTCTTCGAGATCTCCACTTCCAAGTTTTCCGTGAGCCACGCCAAATGTTGCTTCGGGTACTAATTTACGCAACTTGTCGGCCATTCCTTCGATTGTTTGAACTCGATTATGCAGAAAATAAACCTGCCCACCTCGCTCTACTTCTTTCAAAATAGCATCTCTTACTAGTCCGTTCGAAAATCGACGAACCTCCGTAATAACAGGAAGTCTTCCTGGCGGCGCAGTTGTGATCGTCGTGATATCTCTTAGTTTATTCAAACAAATGTTAAGCGTTCGTGGAATTGGCGTCGCTGTTAAAGTCAAAATGTCGACTTCGCTTTTGAGTTCTTTTAAGCGCTCTTTTTGCTTTACGCCAAATCGTTGCTCCTCGTCAACAATAACAAGCCCGAGATTTTTAAAATCAACGTCCGGCTGCAAAAGTCTGTGCGTTCCAATAACAATATCCACCTCTCCTTTTGCAAGTCGTCCCAAAATTTCCTTCTGCTGTTTTTGTGTTTTAAATCGACTAAGCATCTCTATTCGAACATTAAACTCATCCATTCTTTTGGTAAATGATCGGAAATGCTGATCCGTCAAAATTGTAATTGGTGAAACAAGTGCAACTTGTTTTTTACTCTGTACGGCTTTAAACGCAGCACGCATCGCAACTTCTGTTTTACCAAAACCAACATCTCCACACACCAACCTGTCCATAGGAGTACCCTTTTCCATGTCCTCCTTGACGTCGTTAATAGCCTTTAGCTGCCCCGGAGTCTCTTCGTAAGGGAATGTATCCTCGAAACGCGATTGAAGATCGTTATCCTCGTTAAATGTCATTCCTTTTGCGTTCTTGCGTTTCGCATATAACATCAAAAGTTCTTTCGCAATAATTTCGGTTTCTTTTTTGACCCGACTCGTTAGGGTTGACCACTCGGCAGACCCTAGCCGCGTTAATTTCGGGGGCTGTTCGTCGGCTCCAATATATTTGTTAACTTTTTCCGCCTGATCAATTGGAACAAACAGTTTGTCATTTTCCGCGTAACCAAGTTTCAAATATTCGCGTGTAATTTCGTCGATTGTTTTTTTGTCGAGACCCATAAATCGCGCAATTCCATGGTCTGCATGTACAACGTAATCATTCGGCTTTAGACCCGTAAGGAAGTCCAAATAAACCTTTTGATTAAACGTCTTTTTTCCTTCATCCCTTAATGAAGAAATGTCTTTGTCTGTCAGGACGACGAGTTTCAACTCTGGATTTTGGAAGGCTCTTGGGAAAACACCCTCTTTGTCTACATCAACAACAAATAAAAAGTGGTCGCTTTTGTTGGCGTTTTTAAGCTCCTTGAGGTCTTCGCTATGTTTAACGTTATATTCGGCCAACATATTTTTGAGCTCTTTCATTTTTTTCGTGAAGAAAACAACGTTCCAGTTATTCCTTTGTTTTTCTCTAAGGTCGCTCATAAAGTCGTAAACACCCCTGTATTGCAAAACTGTTAAGTAGTGAAGGTGTTCGTGGTTGTCTACATCTTCATTAAAGGTTGTAAAAGTAATAGACCCTGTTTTTTGATAAGCCTCGTCAACAATCATGTTCCACGCCTCAAAGTATTCGTCGATAACATCGATTTCATCCTCGATAAGCAGGGTGTCTTTTTCAAGGTAATCAAAAAGAATTCCGGTATCTTGTTCAAAAACAAGTGGATATATTTCGGCTTTTTTAACTTTTTTGATGGATTTCTTTCCATTCTCTTGTTCAAAAAAGTCCATTGATTCAATTTTGTCGAATGCCACTTCTATTCGAAGTGGGTAGTCAGAATTTGCCGGGAAAATTGTTAGGATTTCGCCCTTCTGATAATACATTCCCTGCTCGAGAAAGTCGCCAGGCGCAACCTCGTAATCTTTCGCAACAAAGTCCTCAATAAGTTCTATGTTTGAAATTTCCTGACCTACTTCAAGCTCGATTTTCTGTCTATCAACCTCGCGTTTCGACGGAACATTTTCTAGCAATGTTTGATATGCTGTAACAACAATCTTTTTCTTTTTATCACTAAGATTGCTTATCGTCCGGAGCGTTTCCATAAGGTGGCCTCTTTCGGAAAGGTCGTCAAGATCGTAAGAATGAAGGTCGGTGTCACTCCACGCAGCAAGAGTATTAATTAAATTCTCCTGTTGCCCAGGATCGTTTACAACCCATAAAATTTTCTTATATTCTTTAAATTTACTTAAAAGCTCAAATATAATGAGTGCTTTTGACGAGGCGGTTCCTGCCCCAGACAGAGAGATCTTTTTGTGTTTATGAAAAAGATCCAAAACTCTAATATTCTGGTCATTAGGAAAAAGGTCGCAGAATTTTCTTTCTTTCACAGCCAAAACTTTATGTTTGATTAATCGGCGCTGCCGTAAATACTATTAAACTTTCAGTGGCATGATAATATACACATAGCCCTCCTCCTTGCAAGGTTTAATTACTGCCGGCGACAAATCGTCGTTTAACTCAACACAAACCTTGTCGGTATCTAGATACGAAAGTACATCCAGAAGATATTGTGAATTTAGGGCTATTTTGTTGTTATCTCCATTTATTGTGATTGGGAGTTGTGCTTTTTCTTCACCAACCTTTGTCTCGTCGGTTGATAGGTTTAAAACACCGTCGTTCGTTGCAGAGAGCTTAATGTTGTTGTTGTTTTCCCTGGCAAACAACGAAACTCTCTTTACTGTTTGCATTAAATCTTCCTCTAAAACTTCAATTTTTGTTTTGTTGGTTTTTGGGAAGATTTTTTCGTATGCAGGAAATTTTCCTTCTATAAGCCTTGATGTAATTTCAACATCTCCAACTTTAAACAAAATTTGGCTAGGCGAAAATTCGATTTCAACCTCCTTGTGGCCATCTTTTCCTAAAACTTTACCAAGCTCCTGGATTGTTTTTGCCGGAACGATTGATTGTACTGGGCTTTCAGATCTCGTCTCCAGATTAACTTTCTGCTCTGCAAGCCTATAACTATCTGTTGCAACAACTTTTAAAACATCTTTATCAACAAAAAGTGCAACTCCAGATAAAACTGGCTTTGCTGTATTTTGAGATGCCGCAAATACGGTCCTTAGAATAGCTTGGCTTAAAGCTTCTGTTGCAACTTTAACTGTTTGTGGGCTTTCAATCTTTGGAATAAGTGGGAATTCATCTGCATTAATACCTTTAATTTTAGTTTCAGACTCTTTTGATTTAATGCTTAGAGAGAGTCCTTCTGTAAGCTGCATTTCAATCTTCTCGTTTTTCAACAAAGAAACATAGTTTGTAATAAGCCGTGCCGGTATTGTTATTGATCCTTCGTTCCTAACATCTGCATCTATAAAAAGGCTAATCGCCAACTCTAGGTTTGTCGCTGATAAAAACAGCTTTTTTCCTTCCGCTTTAAGTAAGATGTTATTTAAAACGGGAAGTGTGTTGTTTGGACTTATAGCCTTGTTAACTGTATTTAAGGCGTTTGCTAAATCCTTCTGATCGCAAAAAAGTTTCATAAGACGTTTAAATTAATATCCCTATGTCGAAAATATTATACTAAAAAGAATTTTTATCACAATAGATAGACTTAAAAAGTTTTTGACACTAAAGCTCAACTCTTCTCTAAACAATAGATTAATTATATACATAATTTAGTAGTTGACGCAGTTGCAAGTTTTCTAAAACTACGCAAAACAACAAAACTAATTATAATTAAGAAGATTAACCCTTTGATAACAAAAGCTGTCATCCGCGAACACAAAAAGCAATCAATAGGGTTAAAATTAAAAACCGCACCAGAAAAAGACAAACCAACTAAAACGACCCTTTTGAACGATTGTTCAAAACTAACCAACAAACTATAAACAACTACCAATATATGAACGAAAAATGTATATTGGTTTGGCAATATTAACATCATATAAACACCGACAAAATGAATAAAAAAGTAAGGAAAATTTTATATATAGTTACATTCTTTTTTCTTGTAAACATAGGGTTTTCTGTTTACTTGGCATACGAATTTTACTATCCAGACGAAAGCTCGGTTTGCTCCATAAACGCCATATTTGACTGTATAAGCGTTGCAAAATCAGGATATGCGGTTCTTTTTGGCATACCAATTGCAATACTGGGCGTGCTGTTTTATGTTGGCCTTTTTGCGCTAACCGTAGCGCTGCTTGCGGGCTTTCCTTTTAACAAAATACACAAAAAATTCACAAAATCACTTGTGTACATGGCGCTTCGGTTTCTAGTATACTTCGGCGTTTTATTCTCACTTGCGCTAACCTACATTGAAGCCTTTGTTATTCATGTTTATTGCCCATTCTGTGTTGCGCAACAAATCATAATAATCATTGTTGCCGGCCTACTTATTTCGGCAAAGAAGGCTATGCAAAGAGGTTAAATCGTGGTACAATATACAAACAGAACGCGACTGTTTATAAAATGTTTATAAATCACGTTTTGAACAATGTATGTTAATAACGCTACGAAACGGCATGAACAACGACAAAAACAAAAAAAACAACAAGGTTTCAATTGGACTTGCTCTTGGCTCTGGTGGCGCGAAAGGACTTGCCCATTTTGGTGTTTTAAAGGTTCTTGAAAAAAATGGAATAAAACCAGACATGATAACGGGATCAAGTATGGGGGCTGTTATTGGTGCGGCATATGCACTGGGAATGCCATTAAAAGAATTAGAAGAAAAAGCATACAAGTTTTTTTCATCTAGCCATATCTTTAAAGTAAGAAACTTTCACTTTTTTCACGAAAGCTTAATTCGCGCTGACGATATCCGAAAAGGATTTTATGAGTTTGTGGGAGACCACACCTTCAAAGACTGCAAAATTCCATTTATGGCGCTTGGATTAGACTTGGAGTCGGGGGAAGAGGTTCGTATAACTTCGGGAAAACTTATAGATGCAATTGAGGCTGCATCTGCAATTCCTGGAATTTTCCCTCCCGTATTTTTTAACGGGAGATACCTCGTAGATGGCGGGCTGGTTAATCCAACGCCCGTAGACTATCTACGCGAAAAGAATGTGGACATCATTATTGGGATTCATATGACAAATATAACATCAAAGCAATTTATTTCTGCAATGGTATGGGACAAATTTTATAAGAAGCCGGGTAAACTAAAAAAGCAAAAGCACGGAATGTTGGAACAGGCAAAGCTAAACATGACCCTTATGGTTCACATATTACTCCGAACAATTGAAATTGCACGAAAGCTTAATGCGAAAATTGCATTTTTAACTGCGCATCCAGACGTCGTTGTGCAACCGTACACGATGGACATCGGGATGCTTGAATTCGAGAGAATAGGAGAGGCTATTAGGTATGGAGAAGAGGCAATGGAAAGAGAAATGCCCAAGCTTCTCAAAATGATTGAAGAGAGAAAGAAAGACAAACAAGAAAGAGCCTCCGAGTAGTTGAAAACTGTTTGATTTTATGGTACTTTCATAACAAGTCTTATTAAACAAACAACCATGAAAAAACTCGCAAGCGTTTTTGTTCTGTTAAGCCTTTTCGCCTTGAGCGGATGCGGCGATAGCTATCCCCAAGAACTGAGCGTGTACTCTTTTGACACGGCAATAATACAATACGAAATCGGGGGAATTTCACAAGGAGACGAAACAGTATATATGCGTGGAGACCAAAAGTCCTCACATCGTTTTGTGACAACAGGAGCACAGGAAGAAAACACTCTTCAGTTGGATCTTGGAAACGACAGATACGTTGCGGATCTAAATAAAATGACTGCAACCAAAGTAAAAAATAACGATTACGAAAAGCTTATTTCTATGAGTAAAGAGGAGCAAGAAAAATATCTTGTACGAAAAGCGCTTGGACTTAAAGATAGCGTTGAGGTTCCCGAACCACTCACAACTGCAATGGTTGCGGGGCAAAAATGTAAGCTATACGAAATTGAGAATATCGGAGTTGCATGTATTTGGGAGGGAGTAGTTTTGAAGAAAGAGATAAGTATACTGGGGAATAGTAGTACGAAGACAGCAGTTTCAGCAGAAGTAAATGTTGATATAGCGAAAGAGCGATTCGAGCTTCCTGCAGGGGTTATTCTTACTAACGAGTAATCGCCCAAATCACTAAAAAGTATAAGTAAAAAGGCCTTCCTTTATAGGGAAGGTCTTTTTAGACTCCAAATTGCCGTTCCACAGTTTCATGCAGAAACCTGATCACTCAGGTGGGTGCCCGCATTTATCAACCACGGTCGACAAAAATTAGGATACCCTTAGCATAAAGATGGGTTTACATGTAATTGCTTACACGAACAATTCAGAGATGTAACAAGGTTATCAAAATTCGTTTTAAATTTCAAATTCCAATAATGCGAAAACACAAAATATTGTGTGCGGCATCACGAAAACCACAACCGGTTGCGACAAATTCACTCGACAAAATAAGTGAAAAGATTTTTGGTTGCGTCGATCTGACAAAAAAGAAAGTAATTCAACATCGCTATCAAATTTGCTGCCTTTTTGCTGTATATTTTGATAGCGAATAAAAAGTCCCCCTCCAAACCTTCCTTCAAGGGGAGGCTTAAAGAAATGCTCACTTGCGCTCGTGTCTGCTGGCGGAGAGGAGGGGATTCGAACCCCTGGTACGATTTCTCGCACACTCGCGTTCCAGGCGAGCCCGTTCGACCACTCTGGCACCTCTCCCCGAAGTATTTGTATGGTATACTCATAGTCGCAAGTAACACAACATATAATGACTTCATTTGGTGACTTAATATATTTTCTCGTAGCGCTGATAGTAGCGATTTCTGTACATGAGGCGGCACATGCTTTTGTCGCATATAAACTCGGTGATCCAACGGCAAAGCATCAAGGAAGGCTTACTTTAAACCCTTTAAAGCACCTAGATCCACTTGGAACTTTGATGATTTTCATTGCAAGATTTGGCTGGGGAAAACCAGTTCCTGTAAATCCATACAACTTCAAAAATCCGGTTCGCGACTCGGCAATAGTTTCTTTGGCAGGGCCGATGTCTAACTTTGCAGTGGCGCTAATATGCTCAATCCCCCTTAAATATTTTCCGGAAGTAATACCAGTAGAAGGGCTCAACCTTCTGTGGATAACACTCAATTTAAACATCCTACTTGGAGTATTTAACTTACTTCCATTTCCTCCGCTAGACGGTTCAAAAATCTTCGCAGTCTTTGTTCCCAAAAAGCACCAGGAAGGATATTTTCGCTTTCTCAAAAGAGCGCAACCATACTTTTTCGCCTTTATCTTAATAGATCTTTTCTTGTTAAGGCGTTACCTTGGTTTTTCGATTTTGTGGAAAGTGCTTGGCACGCTCTTCGACGCCGTGAGCGTGTTGATCTTTTTAGGTGGCTAAAAAGAGTACCGGGCACTACTTTTTCTTCCCTTTCGCTTTTCGCTTAAGGTAGATTCCAGTAAAGATTAGTCCGATACCAACGATGAAGATTAGAAGCCATACGTATCCTGGGAAGATTAGTTCTTCGCCAAGAGCGATTCCGTGTAGAACTTGAGCAAGTGGTTCTTTAACTACGAAGTTTACGACAACTAGTTTACTCATCGCTCCGTCGGAAGGACGAACCGCGTAAACTGAAACTTTGTGTTCACCTTTACCTAGAGACTTAGGAGCTTGTAGTCGGAACTCACCAGTAGTAAGATCAGATACGATTCCAGAAGCACCAATCACACTTTCCCAGATTCCAGACACTTCATAGTTTGGACCAGTCTTACCAAGAAGCATTGGCTGGTCGTCTTTAATTATAACCTCAAGTCCTTCAAGAACGATTTCGTCTGTAATAGTTTCTGTAGAAAGTCTTTCCGGCTTTGGCTCTTGAACGCTTAGTGAAGAATCAAGCGATACAGAGATTAGCGGTGATTCAAGAACCTGTCTATTGTCAGGGTCAAGCATCTTCGCAAGAACGTAGAATTCACCATCCAGAAGCTCTTCTTCAACCTGTAGAGTGAAGACGTTGTTGTCGTCTACAGCAGTTGTTCCAATAAGCACTTCGTGACCAAATTCATTTCTTAAGTAGATTTTAATTTCAGCACCAGGTATTGAACCAAATCCTTGGAAGAACGGTTTAAGCTCAGTAAGGATTGTTCCGTCTTTAATATTAGTGAATCGAACACCTGCATCATTAAGGTTTGTATCTGCATTCGGATCGGTTCTATATACAAGCACTTCTTCTCCATCCAATAATCCATCACCATCGGTGTCAGGGTTTGTAGGGTCTGTGTTGTGTCTGTATTCAAGTAGGTTTGAAAGACCATCGCCATCGAAGTCATCAGAACCATTTTGAGTGCTTATTCCATATTGAAGTTCCCAAGCATCGTCAATTCCATTTCCATTTGCATCTTGTGGGAAATCAGCAGCATCTGTTGGGTCGCTACCAAGGGCAATTTCAACTCCGTCTGTAAAGCTATCACCATCAGTATCAGATTTTGTAGGATCTGTACCATATGTATTTACCTCATCACCATCGCTAATATTATCGTAATCAGTATCAGTTAATAAAGGATTAGAATTATAAAGGGTCAGCTCATCACCATCGTTAAGATCATCGTTGTCGGTATCTTCAGATTCTGGATTAGTTAAGAAGATGAAGCTTTCATCTCTATCTATAATTGTATCGTTATCAGTATCTTCAAATCCTGTGTCGCCAAGGTTTTTGTAATACGCATAGTATTCAGCCATAGTATTGTTTAACCACGTAGGGTTACAAACCTCAGCAGGCCTTTGTTTAACAGCCGGATCACAAGCCAGCACACCAATTTCGCATGCTAAATTATAATACGGAGGTTCCCACCATTCGTTTAGATCTGCTGCACTCTTAGCTACATTATCAAGATTTTGTTCTCCACCAATTTTTGCCACGTATTCATCGTAATATTCCCATTCTTGACCAAGCACAGACCAGTTCAACATTTTAATTACTTCTCTACGACGAGTGTTTTGATTTGGTTTAAATGGACTTCCTGCTTCTTCATAATAACCTTGCACCATTCTTGAACGAGTCGCGAACAAAATTCCGTCTTCATGATTTTGAGAAACAGCAGCTTCACCTTCTAAAAGAGGGCCGCTTGTTGTTGTAAACACATCGGGATAATAACTGCTTGAGTTTGCATTGTGACTTGAGTGAATCTTAAATGGAAGCATACAGTTGTCCCAATTTTCTAGACAAGCCTTGTCTTTTGCTGCAAATCTTTCTTCTAATTCAAATTTATCAATTATTGACGCAACAACTTCTTTACGAGTACATCCTGGAATGGGTTCTTCTGGAATTTCTGCTGCTTCGTGAAGTTCTACAACCTCTTCTTCTTCTTCGTATACACATTCAGGACATGGCTCTGGCTCAGGACATTCAAGTGGTTCCGCCGGAGGTGTAGGCTCTGTTGGTTCAGATGGTGGAGCTTCCCATAAACATAAAGAACTACATCCATCGCCGTCGGTAGTATTTCCGTCATCACATTGTTCACCAACGCTATATGTTGGGATTCCATCTCCACAAACAGGGTCTGGTGGCGGTGGCTCATAAGTTCTAAAGCTACCATTTCGAGTAGTACAATTTGGTCCAGGGTTTGTGTTAGCATCACAAATAGTTACTCTAACTGAAACATTTTCTCCTTCTGCAAAATTTGCCACAGGATCTGTTTCTACTCTATAAACACCGCTTGATTCATCTACTGTTGTTTGAGATGAAGTGTTTGTGTACCCAACGCCTTTAATTGTATAAGTTAAACTGTTGATATCAACTCCCGCACGATCGTCTGTTAGAGAGAAAACAACGTTTGTATCTACTGGATTTCCTCCTGATCCGTTTGGAGGGAGAATAAAGTTAACTGTTGGAGGAGTTGTATCTGGATTACAGAAACCAACACCATCAACCTCTTTGTTATATCTTTCATTAATTGAGAAAGTTTTGTTTGATGTAGAAGTAAGAATGTCTGTAAGAGTAGCTGCATCCACTATTAGATTGTCATTTGGGGCAGTTCCAAAAGTTAAAGTCATTCCTGTTTCTCCCATTTTTGGCTCAAGATCGATTGTTCCAAATGTTCCAATGCCGGTAAATCCTCCGGTTCCTCCAAAACGCGATCCGCTAAGCTGGAGCATCGTTCCAATAATATTATTAAAAGTTTCCATTGGAAGCGGAGATCCTACAGACATGCTATTGAAGGTAATTTCGCTACTATTAAAATTAATTGTTGTATCCGCAGCAAAAACACCTTTGCCTTCCGTATCCATCATAATTTCAACAGTTCCGTCGCAACCTTCAATTAGACCACTGTTGTCCTTAAAGTACAAAGTAGCTGCTAAAGCCTCTGGCATAATCATAGTAAATCCCATGATTAAGAACAGGAGGTGCGCGCTAATACGTTTTGTGAGGGATATATTTGATTTCATTTTTATTTTAATTTGTCTAAATATTATATCATAAAACGACGGCTTTTAAAAGGCCTGAGAGGCAAAATATTCACCTTCTTCTCGGTAGTTCCAAAGTAGCACTGCAATATCGAGAGCATTTACGATTTCTTCTTTTGTTAAATCGCTAACATTTGTACCTTCTTCTCGGTATGAATTAAGCATTCTTGCTATGTCCAAGGCGTTTACGTAGTTGTCATCATATATATCACCTGCTGTTAATTCGAAGACGTCAGCAAATGTGAAGTCGAGTTCTACACGCTCTGTTGTTTCAAGAATTATCACATCCCTAACGATTTTTGTATTATGAGCCTCACCATTTAGGGCGATATCGTAAGTTCCCGTCATCAATTCTCTTTGGTGCTCCTTAAGACCATATGAATCTAACGTGATAAGGTCTGTTTCTAGAGTTCCGGCACCATGTTTAAAAAAAGTTAACTGAGAATTAAGTCCTAAATTTGGTGTAGAATCGATAATTGTACGATATTCAGGTTTTCCTTTAATATCGAAAATAACCTCTACAAGAAGTTCTTCTTCACATAAAGAGCTACAACCATCGCCGTCAATTAAGTTTCCGTCGTCACATGCTTCGCCAGCATCAAGGATTCCGTCTCCACATTCAGGAAGCTCTTCTTCACAAGCAGCACTACATCCGTCGCCGTTTATGGTGTTTCCGTCATCACATTCCTCTCCAGGCTCTCTCAAGTTATTTCCGCATACTGGATCTGTGCCACCGCCACCTCCAGCTGGGGGAGGGTCAGGGTCGCCGCCACCTCCGGTATCTTCAAACTGAGTTGAGAACACAACGTCTGAATACGGACTTAATCCTTCGTTATTTAATGGATCCGGATCGTTATCCTGACTTTGAACGTCATAAAAATATGTTTCGCCTATAGTTAGGCTATTAAAAGTATGTGAATAAGTTTGTGCAGGATTGCTGCAGTCATTCCATCCGCTTTCTGCAACTGTTGCTGCTGCTGGATCTAATGCAAGGTTTTCAAGGCTTGCTCGCACGTTACAAGTTAGGTTTATTGCATCTACTCCGTCTACTACCCCGTTGTTGTCAAAGAAGATCGTATTACTAGTTCCTTCGGTGACACCAGGTTCTGCTTGAATGTTTGGTGCGGGAAGGTTTGAGGAAGGGGTGCAGGTGGTAACTACTCCTGAGCTCTGCAAAACTCCTGCTTCTGAAGTGAGGGTGAAAATATAGGTCCAACCAATAACAAGATCGGTTATATTTGTATTAGGAGGATAAAATGAAATATCATCAGGCGTAGTGGATCCTGGAAAAGGATTAAGATCTCTTAGCGTCAAACTTACACCAGGCCCTTGAGGACCGTCGATAACTAGCGCTTGATTATCTATATTTGGGGTAACACTAGTTGTCCAGTTTAAACCACATTCCCCCGACCCTCCTCCTATATCTGTAGCGACGAAACCCGTCGCATCTGCAGGGAGTACGGTTACTGAAACTGGAACATCGCCAACGTCTGCTTTAACTTGCAAAGCAGGCCCCAAAACGAAGGACAAAACTATTATAATGGCAATTTCGCACAAAACCCGTTTAAACATATTTTATTTTGTTTTTATTCTCTATCTCTTATATTTTACAACATTTTGAGGGAAATATCAACCCTCTTTGGCCTATATTTCAATAAAAGCCAGAAGTTAATCTCTGGCTTTTATCTCTAAATTTGTACTAATTTACTCCTCCATTTTTTCTAATTTCTTTTTCATTTTCGCGTATTTCGAAGCTCCCTTGTAAATACCAAAAATCACAAGACCCAAGATAATAACGATGATTATTAATTGCCACCAACTAATTACCCAAAATGCAATACTCTGTGTTGTAGAACTTGCACCGTCATTAAATGTGAAAGTTAAATCCGCAGAATAATAACCTAGGGCAAGTCCAGAATCCCAGACTGCTCTTTCTCCAAGGTTCATTGATCCTGCTGGCAAAAGCTTGTATCCGTCTGGATAAAGATTTACTGTTTCTTTCGGCATACCGAAGGCATTTTTGATCTCGATTGTTGCGCTTCCTGAAATCAAATTCGAACTATTGTTTATAAGGTTTCCTTCAAATTCTACCGGTAAGCTGGAATGGAATGACGAAGTGCTAAAATTCTCAATTATTACTTCTTCTGTAATTTCAAACTCTGCTTCTTCTTCGAAATTAGTAGTTTCGCCATTGACAGCATAATAGGCTGCTAATTTAGCTTTATATTTGCCTGGTTTAATATTAAGACCACCAACTTTAGTTTTTATCTCTTTCGATATATTTGGATAGGCAGAAGACAGAGACGGGTTGAAAGGAACAACATCTTTAAAGCCTTTCGTTATAGTCTCTTCACCTACTTCCTCAGTAATTCTTATGATGTTTTCAACTTGTTCGTCGTTCTCATCATAAATTGTAATATTCCCCATAGGGGCTATAGCTATATTTCCTTCATTTGTAAATTTGGCTACAAATGACAAAACCCCGTTTTTCAACAACTCTTCATCTGCAAAAAACTCTTCTAATTCAAGAGAAGCATTTACATCTCCTAAAACATTCACTTCAACAAGAAGAAACACTCTTCCCGAAACGCCAACACCAACGGGTTCACCTGTATCTGTCGTTGGAACATGTTTTGTCAAAGACACTGCGGCCAGGTGTGTTCCGGGTGATGCGTCTGCAGGGATATCAAAGCCCATCGTAACCTCTATTTGATCATTGGCTGGAACAGAAAGCGGCAAGGTTGCTCCAATTTTTACCCAAGATTCTGCACTGTAAGGAGGCTTAGGATCCTCAGGAGCTAGGAAAGTTTGATTCCCATCTTCTCTAAGAATATAACTCATTGGCACAAAATCGTACTTTTCCGGCTTTTCAGTCGGGTTGATTACGTTGATAGTTCTCTCTATAGTTTCTCCTGGATTACCCTCTACCACAACTTTTCCTGGCATTAAACCAAGAGCTGCAGCACTATTTACTAAAGTTACCCACAAAATAATTGGGAGGGCTACAACTAACATTTTTTGAAAAACTTTCATCATTTTCGGCAGGTTAAATTATGTAATTCACAACTGATATTATACCTAACTCTATTACAAAAATCCATAAAAAAACAAGGGCGGCATATAGAGCTACCCTTGTTTTTAATTTAGATTCAAAAGACTATGATCCAACGATCAAGTTAAGAACCCAAGTATCAGAATATGCTTCAGAAACCTGATCAGTATTAGTTGATACAGCCATACCTAATGTGAAATTGTCTAAGTCGTTTACATTAGTTTCGTCATCAATTGGACGACCAGTTTCAGTTGCTTGTGCTGCACAAACAGAAGTTGTACCAGTACAAGTAGCAACTGTATCACCAGCAGCAGTACTCATGTAGTATCCTACTTCAGCAGTTCCAGCAGCTGGATCTTGTCCAGTAAATACTGATCCTGGGAAATCGTCTACACCTTCAACAAAGTCAGTTGGACCGGCAATACAACCAGTTTGTGTACAACCTTCAGTACCATCATTGGTATCTGTTACGTAAACATCATGAGTACCATTAGCACTTACGATGAAGTTACAAGATGCACTAGTTTCTGCGTTTGCTCCAAGAGAAGCAACGATAAGTCCACCTGGAGTATCACACGCATCCATGTCAAGGATAACACCTGCATCTACAGTTACTGAAACAGGAACGTCTCCTGTAGCAGCGAAAGCTACAGATGAGATAGCAACCATTGCAACAAGTGCACCTAAAGCGATAAGCTTTTTCATTTTTGTTTTGGTTAATTATAAAGCTTTACAATTATCCCCTTTCCCCCGTGTCCCTTTTGTTCCGCCTCGACCAGTACGGCAACATTATAGAAATTTAGTCGTATTTTTATTTTGTGTTCATGTAATATTATATAACATCGGGCAGACAAAGTCAAACATTAAATTTTCTTTGATTTGCCCTTTTTACTGCCCCTTTTTGGCTTATACCACCAAAAATGACAATCTCTTTTATTTCCTGCACATATTATTCCGCATTTTACAAAATACGCAAAGAATAAGGCAAAAAGGAAAATTGCCAGTACACTAGCAACAGCTTGATATGTTTGTGTTGTTTTAATAGCAGCTCCTCGCAGAGCATCTATATCAAGATTTTCTATATCATCTTCATGTAGAATTACTTCTTTATCTTTGGTGATTTCTAAAACAGCTTTTGTTTGAAACGCTTTTCCTTGTTCGGTATTTCCAGATAATGCAACATAATAAGTTCCAGCAGGGAAGTTTTCAAAAGGACATTTTGCAACAAAAGTTTTTTGATGTTGTGGAAGCACTGAATCATTTCCTTCGTTGAGAGTCATTATATGCATTAATTCGCCTTGCTCGCTAAATAATTCAACAGATCCAGAAGGGGTACTATGTACATTCCCATCGTTATACATAACCACTTGAAGCTCCAATGATTTATCATTTTCTTGAACTACAACATCTCTTAAGGAAATGTTCTCAAACAGACTTCCTTCTACCCCCAAAAGTACTAAATGAGCTAATTTTAAACTCAAACTTCCACTAATTGAACTTTCTGATCCAGACGTGTTTCTAATTGGCAACGATTCAATGAAGAGTGCGCCATAATACCCTCTAGATTCAACTCCTTCAGGGATAGAGATTTCATAAGGAATAATCTTTCTTTCTTTAGCGTCAACATAAATTGGTCCCTGTGGAAGGTTGATCCACTCTGTAAAACTATTGCCTAAATCTTCCGATTTGCTGTACACGATATCTTCAGTATCGTCATTATAGTTAAAGTCGTTTTTCTTTAAATATATGAGCCTTGGCCCATCTGCGGAATTATATATAGAGACTTGTCCTTTCAAAACATCTCCAGGAATACCGCTATATTCAACTTGCATTGGAGATGTACCAGTAGCGAGAACGCCTACAGCCATATGGGCGGTTGCAATTATTAGTATCGTAATCTGAAGTATTGCCTTTTTGTAACTAAATAATACTTTCATCTACCCAAAGTTAAGGCGTTGTGTTTAAGGTAAAAGTAACAGTCATACTATAAGTTCCTGAAGTTACAGAGAAGTCATCACCCATTCCAAATCGCACTTCAAACGTTTCATTGGTAATATTTGTTCCTGCGGGAACGTCGAATATTGTTTGTGGGGTGCCGCTAGGTGGAATTAAGTGGTAGCAAGGACGATCGGTGTCTGCTCCACAAGTAGTGTCATCGTATGTTCGTTGCGTGCTATAAGTTGTCCCTCCCGCCGTTCCATCATCCGTTGCGGGATCTAATGTAACTGTAGATGTATTTAGGATGAAAAATCCGTGTTCTCCGTCGGTTGCAGGGTATTCGTCATTTGGGCTACCTGTTGGATCAGGATCTTCATTTTCTAAATTATAATCAAACCCCGCACCGCTAGACCCAGCCATATCAGGAACAGTGTTTGCTCCACTCAAGAAATTTGTACCATGTAAAGTTATGTCATATGCAGACCAGCCTGAAGCAGTAACTTGCAGCTGACAATCATTGTATCCGAAGGCATTGTTAGTGGTGGGGGAGAGATTTCCATAAGGGTCTCCGCCAACAGTATCGTAAAATGTATAAGGATCTCCGCCCACGCCCGCTTCTCTATCTGAAGGCTGGAGTAGTGGAGCGGTTGTATCTGTATATCCCCAGCTGTCTCCACCTGCGTCTTCCCAGCAACCATTTAAATCAATGGCTTCCACCTGCGGCTCCGCCACAGTCATATTAACTGAAATATCGTCTGAATCTTGCGCTGCAACGGAAGGAATGAAAGTCATTCCGCATAGAAGCATCATTGTGAATAGTCCTAAGAATCGTTTTTTCTTTTTGCCGTGTTTCCCGTGTTTCTTATGTTTTTTTCTACCTGGCAAACAACCACATTTCGAAACGCTCACTACAACGATTGTTGCACCTAATAGCACCGCAAGTATTGCTAAAGGCAGAACTAATCCGCCATTTTTTTTCTGACCAATTACATCGTCGTAGCTTTTGTGAAGTTCGGTTCCGAGCATTACTGGCTCGCCGTCTCCTGTTATTTCAAACGCCATTTCTGCGCTGAATGATTGGTTTTCTTTTGTCTTTCCGTCGATATATGCGAAGTATTTTCCGCCGGCTCGCTCTGAATAGTCCCATCTACTTACTAGCGTTTTTTGTCGACTAGGCAAGTTGTTAAAAAGGTCTTCGTTAAGCGGGAATTCGTCGACTACTTCGTGTCCGGAATCGGTGATAATCATGCGTCCTTCCGGAGCGGTGTGTGTGTTTCCGCTATTGAATAGCTTTGTTTCGAACCGGATTTCTTTTACTCCTTCTTCGACTGCTTCGTTTTTCATCATTTCAAAACCCTGAAGCTCTACATTTGCATGCAGGCTTCCTTCTACTTCTAGCAAAATTAAGTGTGCAATGTTTGTTGATACTCCGATTCCACTCTCTTCTCCTACTTCTCCAACTGCTTTTCCTCCTACAAATATTACTCCGTAATAACTTTGAGACTCTGCGTCTTCCGGGATTGTTACTGAGTATTTCATTTCTACTCTTCCCCCTGGCTCTAAAGGCAAGTTGTTATCCTGAATCTCAATCCATTCCTGCATACTCCACTCATTTTCTTCATCGACTTCCATTAAAAACTGCATTGCTTCATTTTCACGAACTCTGAAATCTCCTTTTGTTAGGACCGCTTCTTGAGCTTCGCCTGCAGTGTTTTGCACTATAATATATCCTTCAACTGTTTCTCCTGGGGCTGCTTTAAGATTAGCACGAAGAGGTGCTGCACCTATTGCTGCTGCCGTTGGGGCTAACATCGTGAAGAGCATGAATAATGCAAAAATTGAAATGTAAGTTTGTAGTTTTTTCATATTATTAAGGGTTTGTTGTTATGATTGCGCTTACGCCAAGTGCGTAATCTGTTACCTCGGTACTAGAGTTTACATGAGAGTGCATGTTCAATGTAAAGACTTCTCCTGTTGCGGTATTGTTGTCATCTACTCTAATAATTTCGTCTTCACTTCCACTATCCTCTACATCAAATACATTACTGTCGTCTGCACCTGTTTGAGACCAACTGTTATAAGCTGCACTACATTCTGCATCTGTTTCTACATGGTTGTTAATTACAGTTGAAGCTGATGAGAAGTTAAATCCATATTCCTCTTCTGTTCCAGTACCATGTGTGTGAATGCTGCAATCCGCACCTGCGTTATCTATTGGATCGATATTGTATGCAGTTGTTGCGTCATCAAATACTGTTTCGCCTGATTGTTTTCCGAATAATACACTCCAGTATCCATATGTACTGTTTACTGTTATCGCACATTCTCCGTTTCCGTATCTGTCATCATCTACGTCTCTTACGCTTCCTCCGTCACCATCTGGGTAGTCATCGTAAATGTTTAATGTCGATGAACATCCGTCAGTGATTGTCATGCTTCCGTCTATATCGAAGTTATAGTGACTTCCAATATCCACATGACTCCAAAGACCTTGATTTGTGTCTGTTGTATCTTCAAATGCCATTCGGACATAATATGTTGTTGATGCGCTTAATGCGGTTCCTGCATACTCAATTCCTTCTGTTCTTTGTCCATCTGTTACTGCTGTATCAAGTGTAACTGGAGTACTTGAAGTATCCCATAATAACGGAACTGAGAACGTTGGTTCGTTGTCTACCTGGATGATTACTTGATCAACCGAGCTTGCTGTGTCTTCCGGGTTTCTGTAAATTGCGCTGAACGAAGGGGTAAGATCGTATAGTCCACTTATTGGAGTTCCAACGAATGGCTCTGCACCTGTCTGCGCTTCATCTATTGAATCGTTTACGTAAAGTGTATCCGGCTTATCTGGATTTGCTGCACATGTTGGACCTGAAACAGTACTTCCGTTGTCATTGTCATAACATGAAATTGGAGCTGTTGTTGGATTTGTCGCGTAGCTAATATCAGCCGCATCTCTAGCTTCTACACGAGCAAATTCAATATTGCCGGAATTTGGGATTTCTGTTTCTTCTCCTCCTGTTGTGGCGTTTCCTTCCTGGTCAACAATTAAAGTTCCGTATACAGTGCTTCCTGAATCATCGTTATTTGCGTCACCAAGATATACGATTGTACCTGCCGCACCATAACTTGCACCGGTACCTCCACTTGCTTTTATTGATCCTGTGTATTGGTAATGAGGAGCAGATGAATTGTCGTCATCTGGATCGTCAAGCAATGGAGATGTAATTACGATTCTTCCTCCACCACCTGCGTCAGCTCCACCGCTTCCATCACCACCTGAGGCGCTGATTATTGCCGTTGCATTACTTGTAAATGTTTCATTATCTGTTAATGGGTCTTGTACGATTATTACTGTTCCTCCAGCTCCGGCACCACCGCCTGAAGTTGCTGAATCCGCACCGTCCGCACTGATTGTAGTGTTTGTTCCGTCACCAGTTAGGCTAATAGAACCAGTTGCGTACACTCGTGCACCACCACCACCGTTTGCATCCAATGCTCCGTCCGATCCTCCTTCACCATAAACTGGAGCATCGTTTTCATCTAATTTAGCGTCTCCGTACGTGATTCCTCCGCCTGATCTTCCTTCACCTTCACCACCGTAACTTCCTGATCCTGCAGTACCTGCAGCGGTTGTACTTACTCCATCAGAAGCAATTCTACCTCCACTGGCTATAGTTAAATCATGAGTTAAAATTTCAAATGCTGTTGATGATCCTGCCCCAGAAGAAATGCTTCCAGTAGCCGAGACTGTTACGCTGTCGCCTTCTCCGGTTCCACTGTCCAGCAGTCCATCAAGTTCCATTGCGCTGTCTACAACTGTTGACGAGCCGGTTACATAAACTTTACCTGTAATGCCTACGTCAACGTTTCCATCGTCTTCAGCCCAGAATAAGGTGTCACACCTGAAGGTTCCATCAATATTTGCTATACCGTCGATATGCGCTTCTCCACCATCCCCAGTGGTTGATGGGTTTCCATCAACATCAACTTGTCCGTAGTGAGTACCGTTGAAGTAATCCATGTCTAAAGTTCCTCCTGCATCAACATCGAAGACACCTGGAGAATTATTTAATAATGTTCCGTGAACGTTTGCGTTTGCCAGAAGGTTTAATACTCCTCCTGTGTAACCTAAATTTCCACCAATTTTAACTGCCGAATCTACGGATGCGAGATCGCTTATTACGATATCTCCATAACCATTAAATGTTGTTGGCCCATTAAATGCTCCGCCTCCAAGCTCAAGTGCGCAAGATTCAGCCCCATAATTACAAGGATGATAATCAACCAAGTTAAGAGTTGCGCCTGTTGTGGTTGTTCCCAAATCAAGAGTCGAAGCGTCAGCCATGAAGATACTACCAATGTTGTATGTGGTTCCAGTAAGACTTACCGTTGCACCGTCTTGGACATTCATTTCTCCCGAGTTGTTTTCTCCAGTATCCTGAATGTTCATCAAGTCGCTTGAACTAAACGTTGTCCCGGCATCGTATATAAATACGTCGCTATTGTTTGTTACTTCTAGAAGTCCGTCAGTATGTGTAAATGTCGTTGTTTGTGAGCCTGTGTTTGACGAGATGTTCATAGGTCCTTGAACCTCCATGTCGTTAGCAACATCTGTGTAAGATGTATCGTTTGTGCTATTAGGATCGGCATCAAAATTTGCGTCTAGAACAACGCTTCCTCCCGAGGTGCCACATGATCCTGACGGATAAGTTCCTGTGTATTCCCCGATACAAAGATATCCAAATTCGTTTTCAATATTTCTTCCTGTTACTGTTCCAGCTAATTCCACCCATCCTGGGAAAGCGTCTCCGGCATTATCAATAATTACCATCCCTATATTACCTGGGAAGTGGAAACTTGAAGTACTGCTTGAATTTACAGTTCCACCGGTAACACGGAAATTATTACTGCCCGTATCAACCATCACTAATGATCCATCATTAGTTAATGTTCCATATAATGAAAATACGCTATTTACTGTTAAGGTTGCCTGCGATGTAAGGGTTATTGAACTATCGATGAGTTTTGTTGCATCGGTGTAGACCAGCGTCTGGTTTCCTACTCCTATCGTAGGAAGAACCACAGCCGAAGTACCATTGTTTGTTTCGAATATTCCACCTACAGCCGAACTGTTCGTTTGTAAGTTGGACGTAATGTAAGTTTTATCATAAATGGTAATTCGCCCATTATCCATAACCGACATCGCGCCGCCTACAGTTGTTTTTGTTACTGCGGCTTGGCCGTCCGAACCTTCTTCTTGAAGATATTGTCCTTCTGAATAACTACCATTTTCCCCGACAGCAATACTATCTCCGGTATTAACTATTCCATCTGCTTTGTTTGTGAAAGTCGAATCTCTATTTATGTCTATATCGTCTCCAGTTGTAAGGGTTCCATAGTTGTTAATAGCAGCTCCACGATACATGACTATATCTGAGGTCGCAGTTACAAGATCCAGGGTTGCTGTGTCTACGACCGCGCTACCATTATTAAAGGTTCCTCCATCGTTGGAAGTGCTCCCGTTGTTGAAAGTGGTACGGATGTCTACGTCTCCTAAATTGTTGAAAACGTGATTAGCATGCCATATATTTAAATAGCCAGTTATTATATCTCCGGTTGTTGAATTAGAAATAGTAATTCCAGTTCCACCAATGTCGTAGTTGTACATCGACATTGTTCCGGCATATAAATCAAGAGTTCCATCATTTGTAATTGAGGCTCCATTATATAAATACATAGTAGTAGATGTGGTTGACGGCGTTGTGCCATCTCGTGCAATCAAGCCACCACTTTGGATTATAATATCGCCACCGTAAGTCCCGGTAGATCCGGCATAAAGGCCTGCAGCTCCTGCAAGGATTGCCCCGGAAGCAACATCTATTGCTCCTTTATCTGTTGCGGTAGCATAAATATAAGTAGTTCGATTCTCTGCGTCCCATGTTCCTCCATTAAGATCCAGGAAACCATACTCATAAATGTATGAATTACCTCCTATATGAGCCGGTCCAGAGCTATCAATTTCTGATATATCTGTATTCAAATTGTTATCAAGGTAAAAGCCTCCAGCTACATCTAAGTCGGTTGCAGCTGCATCGTTGTATAAATATCCACCACCGTAAATTACAAGAGCGCTTGTTCCTGTATAGGTTATATTTAAGTCTCCACCACTTTGATTATTAAATGTACCACCTGCGTATGTCCCAACATCTCCAAGATACATGCGATTTGCATTGAAAGTTCCATAGTTGTCTACTTGTGTACCAGCTCCGTACAAATATACATACGTACTAACGGAACCTGTTACATCGAATGTCGCTCCTGTTTGGTTTGTGATTGATGCAGTATCGTATACATACAAATAACTTCCAGTACCTGTTAAGTTGAATGTTGCCGCAGCACCAGTGTCGTCGTTGGTAACACTTGAAGAGCTGCTCATTAACATGTCATCTGGAACAACAAAAGCTCCGGCGTTCTCAATTGACGCACTAGCGCCCATTGATAAATCATAACTAGAGCCGACGATAGTAAATGTTGCCGTGCTTCCATTATCAAGCAGTACATCAAATCCAAGAGTTACAGTGCCCGAGGCAATGAAATCTCCAGTGTTAACGATGTCTGCATTGTTGGCCCCGATACTTATGGGGGTTGTATTGTTAGCTGTTAAATCTCCACTATTTGTTAAAAGAGAATACGCACCAAATGAAATTGTTCCTTCTACGATAAATGCGTTTGCCGCAGTGCTGTCGTTATTTACAGAACTTAATGCGCTGGTTGTATTGCTACCATTAATTAATATTCCACCTGCCGGATCAAACACACCTCCGGTTTCATTTGTTATTTTTCCACCTTCATAAGCTCTTGTTGCACTTGCGCTTACGCTATTAACATTAAGCGTTCCCGAATTATTTACAATTCCACCGTAAACTGATCCAAGTGTACCCAGATATAACGTATCGGTAGTGAAAATAGAGTTATTATCTAGCGTACTTCTATCTGTATAATTAGGCCCTGTTCCTACCTGGGAATATACATAAGTTGTTTGTGCAACATCAACATCAGCCGTGTCGTTATTGTTAAAAGTTGATTCATCGTACATGTACAAAATGTCTGCCATAACGCTTCCGGTAGAACTGTTTGTTAATGTTCCAGTGTCATTTAGGGTTATATAGTTTGAAACTTCAAGCGTTCCGGTATTGTTAAATGTTGTATCTCTTGCAACATTTAAGTAATCGGTTCCACCGAAAATATTGAACGTTCCACTATTTGTTATAGAAGCTGTGTCTCCACTGTCAACACCGATATATACAATTCCTGCAGTAAAAGTCCCGCCGCTTGTATCAATCGTAGAAGTGTCTCTCATTTGTATTTGAGCGGAAACTTCGAAGCTAGCATCGTTGTTTAAATGACCTGTGTCATACATCCAAAGAGTAGTATCAACAGTCATTTTCCCGTCATAGTTGTTGAATGTTCCATAAATCGTCATAAAGTCACTTGACCCAGCCACTGAATCATCATAATTTTCCAATGTTCCAGCCGAACCACTTTGGCCAACAAAGATATGATCGTCAATTGCTAAATAGTTATCTTCATTTGTGTTTGATGTAATTGTAACTTTTCCACCGCCGTTAATAATTAAATCTTGCCCACTTGCAGCTTGAGTTGCCATGTAAGCATAGTTAACTGGATTTCCCGGGTACCCAATTTCAGCAGTTCCACCAATTGTAATTGTTCCTGAAGCTGTAAAGTCTGTGTCGTCGCCATCTGTTCCTACAATTAATCTTCCACCACCAAGACCTGCATCGGCAGCTACATTAACACTTACCGCTGTACGTCCAGGTCCATAGACATGGCAGATGTCGCCATCTGGAACGGTAAGGTTCGAAGCCCACGGAGTCCCTGACCACTGACAACCTGTGTCTACATCTGCCGTTAGGGCGATGTCCACAATATCCTGAGCCTGCACTAGCGGAATTGCCAGCCATCCGGCCAGAAGTATTATAGGAATCGATATGTAAAATAAGAATTTTTTCATGTTTATTTTACGGGTTGGTTGTGATTATAAGACGTGTGTCCAGATCGTAAGTAACCGGAAGTGTATAAGTATTAACAGATGCATGAGTTTCTACATCGAAAGTTTTGCTTACAAGCGATGTAGCTGCTGTAAGAATTTGATCTTCACTTCCACTTAGCTCTAAATCGTGAAGATATTGATATTCCCCATCTGAAATTACTGCCCACGAATCAAATGGTTGAGTGCTACATTCGGTATCATTAGGAACCGTAAAGCTGGCATTAACATTGTTTAGGACAAATCCATATTCTTCATCTGAAGCTGGAGGGCTTGTTCCATCAGTGTCAATAGTACAGTCTGCAACAGGGTCAAATATGTATGTTCCATCTGTGAAAGCATTTTCATTTGGAGCCATTCCATACAAGACTTGAGATGCGGTCAGCGTACTATCAACAGTTATGGTACAAGCGTCGAATCCATATCTGTCTCCATCTGTATCTTTTAAGTTATTACCTGCAGCTCTTCCTGCAGCGTTTGTATCGTTGATATCCATTAAGCTACTACATCCATCTGTAATAGACATGTAGTCAGTGATTTCGAAATTATAATGGTTACCCATATCTTTGTGAGACCATAGCCCAGAATTACCACTTGAATCTTCGAATCTAGCTCTTACATAATAAGGAGTTGCAGTTGTTAATGCCGAACCAGTACTGTCTTCGTTATAAACAATATCTCTTATGCGATCATCCGGCACAACAGTAGAGCCGTCTGATTGTTCGATTCCACCTGCGGTTGTGTAGTCCCAGATTGTCGAAGTAAAGTCCGAAGTATCATCGACCTGGATTTGAAGCTTATCAATTGCAGAAGCATCCTCTGGATTTACATAAATTATACTAAAGTTTGGTGTTATATCTTGTGGGTCTACAGGTCCAGCTACATATGGCTCTGTTCCAGATCCAGCACCTGTATATGAATTGTTTATGAATAAAATGTGCGGTTTGTCTGCAAAAGGAGCACAAGAAGTTAGTCCAGTAACAGTTGCACTCGATAATTCATAACATGAAGTTGGTTCAACTGTAGGAGTAGTTTCGTACTCAACTCGAGCATTTCCGGAAGCTTCTAATCTATCAGCTTCATAATCGTCACTTGTAAGAGTGTCGGGGATAAATGTTTGAGGAAGGATAGCCCCAGTTGGCACGTTTCCTCCTTGCTTAATTAATAGAGACCCTTCGGTATTATTATCGTCACCTAGGAACATGATAGTTCCGGCAGCAGCGTAATAACTGCTTGTCGTGTTGCTTCCTCCGAATGCCTGTATTCTCGATTCAGGGAATAAATATGAAGGAGCGGTAACTCCTCCGTCATCAGGATAATCCAAAAGAATCGAATCAATCGAAATTCTTCCACCGCCACCAGGATATTCTCCCGCGGTCGTAGTAGTTCCTCCGTTCGCAGTGATGTATCCATCTCCTGTGAAGGTTACGCCTGTATCTGTATGAGTAATATTGTGATCAATAATAATTGTTCCTCCGGCACCACACGCATAATCTAAGCTTCCACATGCTCCATCTGCTCTTATGTCTCCGTCGATATCAATATTTCCATCAACTACCATTCTAACTCCACCACCACCGTAACTATCACATTTTGGATCTGCATTATTAGAAGCTTCTCCATATTTTGGATAATCTGCGCTTGTAAGCTTCGTTTTGTCGTAAGTGTATCCTCCCGTTATTGCACCTCTGTTTGCACCTTCTCCACCGTGACTTCCGGCTCCAACATAAGTAGCACAATGATACTGACTTTCTGCTTGTGTAGTATCGTTTCCGATCATACCACCTGTATTTACAGTTACACTGTCAGCATTAATTAAGAAGTATGATCCGTCATTACCTGCAAGGGTATTTCCTTCTCCGGAGTGAATGCGTCCACCGCTGTATACTGTTAAATCGCCTGCATTTAAAGTTCCGTCTAATATGAGTTCTCCATATATATCAGTTGTGCTTCCAAGTACTGTTATAGTTCCTGTATCAACGGTCCAATTTCCATCAACAAGAACTGCATCGGCACCTACTGCGTTAGCGGAAATCCTTAGTAGGGTATCACAGATAAAGTTTCCAACAATCTTTGCTTCGCCATCGAAAGTTGCTGTTCCCCATAGAGTCACTGTTCCCACACCATTACCTAACAAGTCACTGCCGACTTCTAGATATGCTCCATTTTCATGATCGTAATTATCCGTACTTCTTAAGTGTGCCTGGGCGTCTGCGTTAACAATAATTGACCCACCATTTTTATTAAGAATGTCTCCGTTATTTATCCACATGGTTGCTGTTAAATCTACATCTCCATATACGCTCATGTCTCCCATTACGTCTATATCTGAAGCGCCACTGTCGGCTGCGGTAAGTTTACCATCAGTTGTAACACCGGATAGAATTGTTAATCCATCCGTAGCTGAAGCACCTTCGACAGTTTGCGGACATGCAAGGCTCTCCGTATTTGTTTGGAATACGCCTCCATCAAGTACATAAACCTGTCCGTTATCACCAATCACCGTACAATAATCTACGAAGACTTGTCCGACTCCAGACCCAGCTAGTACCATTCCACCATCACCTATAAGAAGTGGCTGAAAAATATCTGCGGTACCATTTGCGGTGATGTATCCGTCTACTCTTACTCGAGAAGTTGAAGCGTCTTCCCCTAATCTTGCATATCCAGAGGCGTCAACTTCTATTCCTCCCCATTCTCCAAGAACAACATCGCCTGTTGCATCTTCGGTTCTAAATAGTCCGTCTGCGTTTACATCAATTTTTGCGGAACGCGCTATGCTCGGATCGTCAGTTCCTATTTCAAGAGAACAAGTATAAGATCCGCATGTTCGGCTTGAGGTTACACGCACATCTGCATTTGCATTTACATCAATAAAAGTATATTGCCCAATAAGCCCACTTAGAGGGGGCTGCATCTCAATAGTACCCAGGGTGTTGTAATACCCAACAGAACTGTCTGGATTGTAGAAGTAAATCGAACTCTTGTCGTCCATATAGACATCTCCTGCATTTATAATTCGTCCATTGACGATAATGCTTGATGAACTCGTAGTAGAGATGTCTCCGCCTTCAAGATCCAATAATGAATAAACTCCAGCGGTTGTAGTGTCGTAAATAGTTATAACTCCCGAGTAAGTACCTATAAGGGTGTTATTTGTTGTTGAGGTTTCAAAATCAATACTACTGTATATATGTACGTTTGTCCCTGGATCGTCAGACCATATATGCCCTGGACTTCCAACTCTACCAATAGAATGAGTTGGCGTAGATCCTGCGTAACTGTCGCTTCCAAAGGTTGTTGTTCCCGTGTCGTTTGTTTCTACCGATATTCCGTCAACATGATACATGAAGCTTGCCGTTCCTCTATTATCAAAATTGTCAAAGAAGAATTGCGAGTCGTATGGACTTCCGGCATTATCTCCGCGCACAACACCACCGTTATAACTAAACATATTACCAGTTGTATAAGTTCCGTTCACTATTCCCGCTTCGTTTTCTAATAGTCCTCCATTTTCTGTAAAAATTGTTCCGCTAACATCAAGAGTAGATCCGGCACTATCTAGGTTTACATCTCCAGAATTCCACAAATTGGCATTAATGTCTGTAGCTCCTGATTGTGATAATATTCCACCCATTTGCATTATCCCACCGGCTTGAACTTCAACATCCATTTCAATATCTGCTAATGGTTGAGGAGCTATAGCCGCATTCACATTTAATAGCCCCTCATACTCAATGTACATTCTTCCTGCAGTTTCATTTACGTCGAGGAGACCATCTGTAAGTATGTTAATTGTAGCGACCCCGGAACTTATACCCGTATAGCTAAGAACTATATTTGCATTGTTTGCAGTATCGGCTACATCAATTTCACCATATATATTTATGTTTGAATCAAAGGTTATAGAATGTCCCGTATTTACTTCGATTGAACAGTAATCTACGCCAACGTCATCACAGTATGGAGATTGGGTGGTTGCTAACGCAGAATGAGCACCGGTTAAGTTTAAAGTTACACTGCTATGAATATACAAATCTGGTGAAGCTGTGTATCCCTGCATTTCCAAACTTAAAAATCGTGTACCGTTTGATCCCGAGTTAAGATCAACATCTCCACCACTATAAATGCTTAAAGTCCCATAGGTTGTATGTACTCCATCATCTCTATTGACCGGGTATGTAGCCAGGAGGTGGGCATTGTCACCCGAAGCAATAAAGTCTCCAGCTACCCACAAATCTCCGCGAACATCCATTAGTCCTTCAGAACCTATATTTGCGTATCCATCGACGTCTACGTCACTAAGAGTGTTGTAAATATATAGTTTACCGTTATCGTCTCCGGTTGTTCCACTTACGCCTAAATTTCCTCCAATGTCAAAGAATGCGTATTGACGAGCCAAGAGTTGACCGCCGCTTACCTGTACATTTCCTGTAACGGTTGTTGTTGCCAGGGATGAAGAATACGAGTCAAATTTTGCATATTGTTCAAGAATTAAGTTTCCGAAACTAACAGTGTTTCCACCTGCATCTGTTCTGTAATTATTAAACCAAGAGGTGTTTGTTGTCCAGTCTGCTGAGCCTCTAAATGTTGCAGTTCCCGCAACATCGAAGTCGTTTACGGTGTCACTTGCATATGTGTATATAGCTAATCCGGCATCGTATGCTTCAAAAGCATCGGTTCCGGTATCAATCACATCAACATCTGCTTCAGTAGACATAATAAAACTTCCTCCGTCGTTGTAGTCTACCGCACTGTTATAGTAGCCGACGTGCAGTTTGTCTGTTTCGAAATTACTTTCATCGTAAGTTGCAGTAACAGGATCACTATTAACGGCCACAAGAGCAGAGTCATAGACATTAACGGTCCCGTCTACTCTGAAAGTTGTAGTTGTTGCGGATCCGGATTCGTCCGAAGTATAAATTCTACTACTGTCATTCATCGTTATATAGGCATCTGAGCTAACAAGGTCATCAACCGTGAACAATCCGCTCATGTTGTCGATCCTTGAAGTTCCGCTCATGACTATGCTGTCATATACATAGAAATTTCCAGCGCTATCATTATGAATACGCGAAGAACCATCTGTTACGAGATCGTGGCGTACTGTAAATTGACTAGTGTTATTTACCGTGTTTGCAAAGGATCCGTCAGTTGTATTCAGCCGAAGATCGTCGTACATGACACATGTTCCGCTGTTATCAATATGCCCATAATTTCCAACGTACGCATATCCGTCTACGGTACATAAAGTACTATCATTATTTAAGAAGGCGTCATCACTTGAAGTTACACCACCTGTGATATTCATTCGTCCGTCTACGTCCAGTCTTGCTCCGCTATCGTTATTAAATGTTCCTTCAATAAATATTTGGAATGGGTAAAAGCTTGTTCCGCTGTAATCAACATTCACAGTTGCAGCGTTATTATTTTCAAAGACCGAATTAAAACTAGAGCCCGAATTTGCGAACCCTACTTGTAGTGAGGCCGTATTTACAGTTCCGGAATTATTAAAGACAGGAGTATTTGAAGTAGTCGCACTATTTGAATGAAGTAATATTACCCCGTCAGTTGATGACGTGGAAGTATTGTGTACGTTTACTATTCCTGTGGATTGATTAGTAAAGGTCGTATTGAAATAAACGAAGAGGAAGTTACTGGTGCTTCCGTTGACCGTTATGGTTGCATAATTATCAACCGAAGCAGTATCCCCACTTGAGTCTCCTAAATATAAATCGTCATACACTTGGAAATCGCCACCGACATAGTTAGTCAAAACTGCGGTATCAAATATATTCACAGTGCCATTTGCATCAAATAGATCAGCATTTCTTAATGTTGAAGAACCGCTGGCGGTAACAAGTCCTGTAACAGTTGTACTATTGTAGTTTATAAAATCTGAATAATTTTGCATCAGAAACTGGCCTGCTACTTGAATGACTCCGGCAGAGCCGTTGTAGAGCTCGGGTCTAACAGAGCTACTGCTTCCATATCGACTATGGAAGTAGCCGTCTATATCCAAGGTTCCATAATTATCTAAATCACAATCGTCATTTAAGTTGACGTAACCAGAAGCATAATCCTGATTAAGTTCGGCTCCGGCTGCGATGTTTACATTACCTCCATTATAAACACGTAAATAATTTGTCAAACTGTTAAGTCCTGCGGTATCGATGTTTAGATATCCCAAATTGTATACATCGATAATGTTGTAAACATTCATGTATCCATCGTTTTCGAAATTTCCACCTTCGTCTACACTGTCTCCCATGTATAAATTATTTGTGTAAAAGGCTGAGCCGGAATTATTATCCCAGTCTCCTTCGCTCACATTTGCGTTGTAATAAAGATAAGTAGTTCCTGCTACATAAATGTAATCACTGTTTTCCACATGCCCACCTGTTGGTGCGCCATCCGTATCACCTATGTACCAGTTCCCGGAAATAGTTAAACTTCCGCTAGTGGCACTTACTGTAGTGTTTCCACCATCAAATAAATATGCGCTTCCAACAACATCCAGGTCTCCCTGAACCAAAACGTATCCTCCCAGAGGAGATCCGTCTGCATCTCCCTGATACAAAGTAGTTACGTCAAGAAGCCCTCCTGCATCAACATCCAGCGTGGCCCCGTTATCAACATACATTGTGTTGTTAACATCCACACTTCCTGTATCACGCACGTTAAGACTTCCACCACTTCTGATATCTACGATACCGGAGAAAGTACTTTGTCCTCTTCCATCAAAATATGGAGTTCCTGTTGAATATACGTTCATTGCTGCGCCGTAGATTCTGGCGTAGCCGGAGGCATAATACCAAGTTCGTACACTTCCGTAGGCATAGAGTGTTCCATATATGTTTACGGTCCCACCATCAGAGCCGGATCCTACTTGGAATACTCCGGTATTATATACATAAGTTGATGAATCATGCCTTGATGATGCATCTTGATAAGTGTAATGATACGCACCATCCCATATAATGTATGTACTTTGTGTTCTCATATACGAGGTGCCTCTATTATAAACTCTCCCTCCGTTGTAAACATTCACCCCGCTTGTAAATGTGACGCTTGCTGAACTCTGAAGAGTCAAAGTTCCATAAATATCACCACTGCTATATGTGTAAGTTCCTCCTGTAATTGTACAAGTGTTTCCTGCCGAAATGTTAAGTGCGCCACTTCCTCCGTCACAATCTCCGGAAAGCGCTCCATAAAGAGGGTCTTCTTCTCCCTCAGGGTAAGCTTCTTCAAGTAATTTTGACCATTCTTCAGGGTCTATTGGGAGCCCATTAAAGTTTGCAACCCCGGGTCCGATTCCATGGTTTTCAAATGCCTGGATTATTTCAATTATGTGAGGAGTTCCATCTGTAAAATCTTCATTGTCGTCATCTTCAATAATCATTCCATACATGAATGTTTCGAAATGTAATCTGTCTTGGTAAAGCGTGTTGAGTACAAGACGGTCAGTTTCCGCTGCTCCAATTTCTTCACGTAAATCCCAAAGTGCACCTGAGAAAATGCGACCATCAGAGTGCGCGTTCCCGGTCATGTCAGTTTGGTAATTTAGTGTATTATCAAGATTTCTGGTTCTGTTTGGAGCTACAACATCTCCCCAAACCGAATCATTGTTTATTGAGGCTGCGAAGTAGTCCGCAAGCCCTTCACTAATTGCCGCAGATTCCGCCCCCGTAATATTTGGAAGGTGAGTAATATCTTCTACGATAAAGTGGGCATATTCATGATATACAATGTCGCTTGAAAGCGCGTAATTTAATTCGTCCGGACAAAGAGACGTTGTTCCACGTCCTATCTCAATTGTTTTTTCTGTGTTGTTAAACCATGCTCCACATCCGTGAAGGTATTGATCAACAAGTTCTGAGTTAACAGTAATCGGGATGTTGTCGTTCATTTCGAATTGATGAACATCCGCAAAATATTTTCTGATTTTATTCGCGTGATAGAAAGCGTTGATAGCTTCTAGGCTTGCACTGTTTTCATCCCACGTGAAAGGATCTTCAGGGGTTTTATCTTTAATTTCAACATTTGAAGTTGCGTCATCATCGTGGACAGTTACGTAAGGGCCGTCCAGGAATAGGCTGTACCATTTTCTATTTGGATTTTCAAAATATCCTTGATCGTCTGTGAGAACTTGTGTTGTATCTATATAAACATATTCATCCGGGATTGGTTCTATAATCGGAGTATCGTTTGGTGTTTTTGGGAAAATCTTACCAAGCACTTGGCTGAAGAAAGTATTTATAACAACGATCTCAGGTTCTTCTGTAGCTGACAGGTCTGCTGTTGCAGCAAAGTCGGCAAGCAGTTCCGTTACAACTTCTGGAGAAGCTGGGCTGCTTTCTTCTGGTGCTATTGGTGCTGGGACAGGTGCTGGAGCAGGGGCAGGAACTTCTTCAACCGCAAGGGCGGTAGGTTCTGCAACGGCTTCTTCTAGCAATACTTCTTCCAGCGTAATTTCATCTTCTAGTGAAACTTCTTCCGGAATTGGCACATTTGGTGATGGCTCTGGAGGAGTCTCCCCCAAATTAAATTCTGGAAGAGGCGCGTCTGTATCAGGCAAGATTAACGGTGTTGCACCAGGATTATATGGCTGAGGAATACCTTCTTCGTTGTATTCAATAACGTAGTCTTCTGGATAATCTTCCAGCGGATTTGTTGGCAAAGTATCCTGCAAGCGAATGTCTCCGTATAAATTTACGATTCCGCCATCCATTCCACTTACAAGAACTTCCCAATCTCCGAGAGGATTGTGAACGTTTGTGTCGATTCTGTATGTTGGTTTTTTCTTGTAGTAACCCTTGTCAATAAATTCAATTTTGTCGATATCATCATTCCACTCAAACGCTTCTTTTGCTTTTGTTTGAGCTGTTGCTTCGGACAGCGTAAATTCTATGTTATCAGGGATGTCGTACTTTAGATTGTCGCTAAGAACTAGTAGCTTCTTTTTTTCAGTGAAGACCAGCTTCATTGTTCCATCGAATACTGGAAGTCCATTTTCGTATTGCTGGAAAGTAACGTACCATTTATTTGCATGGTGTTTGATTTCCGATAAAACTATTTGGATTTTTTTCTTCGATTGTTTTAGCTTGCTTGTGTCTTTGTAGACCGCGATTTTATCTTTATTTGGAATGGCCTGTATGTATTTATTTACCATGTTTCGAGAGACACTGTTTGCATCTTCTTCTTTCTTGACTTCTCTTGGGCCAAAATCAACGCCTACGTTTTCCATTACTAAAATTTCTTCTTCAAATCCTTCGACTTCTCTCTTGATCGATTTAATTTCAATGTCTTGTCTGTTGAATGATTTTTCAAGCTGATTTTTTTTGCCCAACTCTATTTCTTCCTCGACTGCATCTGTTACTTCTTCGGGTCCCTCCGTCAGTTCTGCGAGGTCTGCTTTTACGTTTTCATCATGTAGTTCGATGTTTAAATCTACGTCGCCGCTTTCAAATTCTTCTCTGATTTTGTCTTCTTTTGTTTTCTTGGTTGGGAACTCGATTGGCTTTTTGCTAATCTTAACTTCTGGCGTTGCTGGAGTTGTTGTTTGAATAACCTGCGCGCCAAACCGTTCTGAAACTAGTTGCGCACTTGGTTCCGCGCATACACTAAAATAAACAAGAGGCCCAATAATAAGAGCAGCTATGAGACCACCACCGAAGATTTTTTGTATTTTAGCTAGGAGAGCTTTGTGCCTTTCTCGAGCCTTAAGCCAGCCATTAAGGTTCCCCATTGATTTTTTTATTTTAAATTTTTGGTCTTTTTATACGTAAATATTATACCAGTTTTTTCTTCTAGGGTCAAAGGAAATCGGGCAAAAAAATTACCCGATCAAGTCGTGAGACGGCTTGTCGGGTAATCGGGGGATTTTTGGCTTGCTACTGCGTGTTTCCTGTTTTTGGGCAGGTGCGCGTATACAGAGCCGAAGGTTGGAGGCTTTCAAGAGCAGCCCTTGAAGGGGTTGCCTTAAAGCCTTTTGGCGTGATTTCTAAGCGCTTCTAGCGGCGCCGTCGGCGAATGCCGAGGCCCACTAGGGTGATTAAAAGCACGATGGGGATTGTGCCGGGCATTGAATTACCCGACGTGGAGCAGCCTTCGGAGGAGGTTTTGAGCTTCCATTCGAATTCGACGAGGCCATGGAGAGGAATGGGCTGCCTGGAACCGTCGCCCGAGATGGTCATGCACTTCTCTTCGTTGTCCTCTTCTCCGGTGAGGCAGAAATCTGCCAAGCCTTTGAGGCCGGCTACGATGAGCCAGTCTCCTTGTTGGCCTTTCCACTCGCTGAGAATCTCGGTAGCGCGAATGAAGTTCTCCTGTTCGATTTCGGTTACCTGCCTGTTGCCGTGGAAAATTTGCATGCCACGGTTGTTGACCAGGCTGGCTCCCTGCTCGATGACGAACTCTCCTGCCTGCGTGATTCGCATGCGCGGGAGGGTTCCTTCTTCGGTCGGGAAGAGGTGAATCCAGGCGCCGCCGTCCCTTGTCTTCTGGAGCGTACTTGCGCCGTAGTTGCAGTACGAGCCTTCCGGTACGGTGACGACGAGGTCGCCTTCGACGATCTGCGCATTGCTGCAATCTTCAGTGAGGGTTTCAGTGTTGAGGGCATAGAGATCTGCGGCTTGCGGGTCGTTTAGGTCATCGGCGGTCGGATCCGCGTTGGGATCCAGGCTGGCGCCTTCTGGGGCGTAGCCGGGATCACAATATGTCTCGTCAAACCGGCAGCTTGAAGTGCATAGCAACGTCCCACCTCCCAGGTTCCCCCTGCTTTCGCAGGTTGCACCGTTGAGGTCTTCCGGAATGCTTCCTCCGTCTCCGGGGTCGCACTCTTCGCCGACGTCGATTTGTCCGTTGCCACAGTCCGCGGTTTCGGTGTAGCAGTTCTCGTCGCAACCGTCGCCGTTGATTCGATTGCCGTCGTCACAGTCCTCTCCGGCGTCCACGTTGTTGTCGCCGCATTGCGGCTCGACCGTGGTACAGCTCTGGGTGTTGATAATGCAGTTCTGGTAGCACGAAAGCGTGCCCGATCCGAGTCCGAGACTCGTACAAGTCGAGCCGCCCATGTCGCTGCCGTCACACTCTTCGTGCGGAAGGTCCGCTACGCCGTCGCCGCAGGTTGCGCACTCGTCCTCGATAAACGCATCGCAGGTCGTGTTACACGCAAGCTGGCCGCCGTTGTAGCTCCCGATGGTTTGGCAGATCTCGCCGTTGAGATTTTGGGGAATTGAGCTCCCGTCTCCTGGGTCACAGGTCTCGCCGGGATCGATCTGGCCGTTGCCACAGTTGGTGCAGCTCGTGGTGACGAAGCCGTCGCAGGAGGCGTTACACGCGAGTGTTCCGCCGGCGAAGCCCTCGTCCTGACACGTGCGACCTTTGACGTCGTTGCCGTCGCAGAGCTCTGTTGGGGCGGCGATGCCGTTCCCGCAGAAGTAGCTGCAGTTGGACGTGTCCACGTTGCATGAACCGTCGCAGGTGAGAGTTCCGAGATCGAAGTCGTACGTCGTGCAGTCCGCGTGATCCAGGTTCGTTCCGTCACACGTTTCACCGTCCTGCGTTTCCACGATGGTGTTTCCGCAGAATCCTTGTTGGGTCGGGGCCATGTAGCTTACGCCCTCGATGGTCCCAAAGTTGGCGGCGGTGTACGAGAACAGGTAGTCTCCTGTTTCCGGATCGTAGCCTACGACTTCCGGGTCAGCTCCGCTGTCATCGACAACACAAAGCTGGTTCTCGGAAAGCGCATTCTCGAGCGGGGCACCTACGTTGATGGTTTGGATGACGGATTGTGCCGCCGTGTCCACCACGTAGAGGTCGGTTCCGGTCGAAGACAAGGCCACGTAGCTCTCCGAATTGGACATGAAGTCCGTGCTACTGGGGAGAGCCAGGAAGAGCGTTGGTGCAAAGAGCCAGGGTGCCTGCGTTTGATACAGGCTGTTGCCGTCGTTTATCAACAGCATCCCCAGCGTCTCGCTCCAAACCAAACTCTTGGGAGTGGAAAGACTGGCGGGATGTTGTATCGCACCTCCGGAAGACATGAAGACCGCGAAATTCCACATGTCGTCGAATCCCGCGATAATCGAGTCAGATGTTTCCACTATCATAGAGTATGCAATACCTCCGCTGATACCGGAAACCGGATTTGTACAATCTCTTTCGAAGCCGATGAGATACCCGCTTCCCGGACAGATGACGTAAACGATCTCGTCATACGGGGGGAACACGTCGGTGAAGATGCCGGGTCGGCACACTTCTCCGACGTTGAGGGAGCACTGCGCTCCGCCGTTCGCGAAATCGGTGACGTACACGTTGTTGTCGCCGACACGTGTTGCGATCGCCATGCTGTTCGAGCACTTGGCCCAGCCGGGGCCGGTACCCATGTTGTCGAGGAACCCCTTCTCGTACCCGTTTCGAACGACGTAAACGCCGCTCTGATTGGGCATACAGAAGCAGTTCTCCTGGGTTAGGCAGTCCTGCGGGTTTTCGCCCTTGGCCTGCGTCGACACTGACATGATCAGCGCCACCACTGCAATCGTTGCGAAATTTCTCACGGTCTTGCTCCTTCCGTTTTCCTCCGTCTCGCCATCGAGACATTAAAATTTGCGTTTCCTCTGTTTCGGATATCTTGAATCGGGGTTTTCCTCCGTTAAAACCGAATGAATGTTTGCTCCACTTTATCAATGAGCTATCATTTACTCATTTTTTTGCTTGAAATTCTTATATTGCAAACAAAAAATAAGCAAATCGTCTGGGGCTTCTTATTATGCATCATTTTCCCAGTTTTGCAACCACATCTGAGGAAAAAACTAGAATCAAAAAGAGAACCCGGCAAGGAGGCGTTTGCCGGGTTTTGTAACTATTTGTCAGACATATAGCCTGAACGTACAAGGAAGGTCAATGGTCACCACGCTCCCTGAGCGGGAGAAAGAACACTGGCGCCAGAAGGACCATAGCATTCATCTGTGAATGGTGCGCCGGCGAATTGCCTTTAGATAGCGCGTTCACAGACAAGAGATTGAAGAGCTGAAAGGTTGAGCTGTTGAGTTGTGCTCCTGTCCCGTTGCGGGACTTTCCGCCTAAAGATCTACAGGAGTAGATTGAGCAAAGACGGATAATTGAGCTTTGGATCTATTCAGTTTTTCTGTCTTGCAGAGGTAGCTTACGGCTCATCTGCGAAGTAATATGTCATGCCGCTGGTACGGTCTTTCCAGAGATGACCTTTTCCTCGGCACGTGTCACAGGTGTGAGATTTCCAGCCAGGTTGCACGCAGCCTGGGGGGCTGCAATTTTGCTGAGCCGCGGAGACTCTGCTAACATGGTGGCGTATAACGCCCCGTCCGCGACAACCATGGCAAGATACCTTGCGGTACTTTTTTCGAAATCTTTTTTTAGCTGCTTTTTCACGTTTCGCTATCAGCTTCAGATCGTATGCAGACATGTGTTGCCTCCAAAAAATAGAACATGTCATTCAACCGTGATTCCCGAAAATTCCTCCTTTTGACTTCGGGAAGTTAAAGCCCTACGTGTAAATGAGCGACCATTCGCTCATTTTGTTGTCTACCAATCCGACTATCCGCAAACAATAAAACAAGCAAATGGTATTGGAAGCGCATTATGCTCCAAATATCTTGTTTTGTAAATTGAAACGTTGCGCGAAATCCTCTTGCTGAAAAAGAAGAACTTATGTCTAATGGAAAAGGACATTAATCAAGCTAATTAGACATGGCAGTCACTTCTCTCACAAAGAACAAAAAGGCCTTCGCAGACTATGAAATTCTTGAGACTTTTGAGGCGGGAATTCAGCTTCTTGGTCCCGAGGTTAAATCAATTAGGGCCCGAAACATAAACCTTAAGGGTAGCTTTGTTGATATAGATAGCCAGGGTGAAGTTTGGGCAAATGAAATCCATATCTCTCCTTACAAATTTGCCCGTGATCAAAATCTAGCTCCAACACGAAAGCGCAAACTGCTTCTTCGTCAAAAAGAAATCGACAAAATTTTGAAGGTTCTTAATGAGCAGGGAGTTACGTGTGTTCCGCTAGAGGTATATTTGAAAGGTGGTCTTATCAAAATGAAAATAGGCCTTGTAAAAGGGAAAAAGAAATATGACAGACGTGCTGAGCTCAAGAAAAGATCGCAAAATCTTGAGGTTGCAAGAGCGCTTAAAAAACGCGTACAATAAGTCGCGCAATAACTTACTTAAATGGGTAACGCAGCTATCTACAAAAAACTTACGGACGGATTAACTGAATACTCAAATCAGTGTGGAATTAAAAAAGGAGTTTTGGGATTAAGTGGTGGACTTGATTCTGCTACGACTTTAAAAGTTGCCGTGGATGCACTTGGCGCTGAAAATGTTGCGGCAATTATCATGCCGGAAACTGGATTAACCAAAGCTGAAAATACGGCTCATGCAAAAGGTCTTTGCGAATTTTTAAAAGTAGAATATCACCTCCTTCCTATAAATCCTTTCGTACTTAACTATGCTTCACTTCCATGGAAGCAGAACGAAATTGCTTTCATAAACAACAAGCCGCGAGTGCGCGCAACTGCTCTATATAATTATGCAAACACTTTTAGTGCACTTGTTCTGGGCACTTCTAATAAGAGCGAACTCCTTCTTGGTTATGGGACAAAGTATGGTGACCTGGCTTCAGACATAATGGTGATTGGCGATCTTTACAAAAGTGAAATATTTGAACTTGCGGAATACCTTGGGCTTCCTCAAGAACTTATCGACAAAGAGCCGAGCGCCGAACTTTTCGAGGGTCAGACAGATGAACAAGAACTCGGTGGTACATACAAAGATATCGACACGATTTTAAAGCAGCGTGATGTTGGCGAAGAAACTTTAATTGAAAAAGGTATGAATCCGATGCTTGTGCGCAGCCTTTTCCAGCGTATGCGGGCAAACCAGCATAAATTAGAAACACCACCAATTATTCAAGTAACTTAATTTCAAATGAAACAAGCGCTTTTTGTAGGACGATTCCAACCATTTCATCTTGGACATTTGTCGGTGATAAAAAACATACTGCAAAGCGAAGATCGAGTGATCATAGTAACCGGAAGCGCCGAAGAAAACCACAAACCTGAAAATCCTTTCACGGCAGGTGAACGCTTCCAAATGATAGAAACTGCTCTTCTCGCTGAAGGCATCAAGCACGATCAATTTACAATTATTCCGATTCGAAACGTCGAAAACTTTATCTTATGGACTGCTCATGTCGACCAATATATTCCTCCAGTTTACAAAGTCTATACAGGCTCGCAAATCGTCAAAGAGCTGTACTTAAGTTACGGAAAATACGAAATCCAAGACATCGAAATGGTTAGCGGAATTTCTGGCTCTCGTATCCGCGAAAAAATGCTCAAAAGCGATTCTTCCTGGGGAGAATGGGTACATCCAGAGGTCGTGAAGCTCATTAAAGAATGGAAAGGCGAGGAGCGCATGCAGATGGTTTCGTAGGGTTACTCGGTAACCATTGTCGGCGCAACCGCTTCCTGCTACAATAGTGCCACTTTCGGAAAGCAAAGTTATTTTTGATCTGTAATATTAAATAGTATGACTGTTAATCCTCTTATTTTTCGCGCGTATGATATTCGTGGAATCGCGCAGGCAACTGAAAAGTTCCCAAACGTTGACCTTACTCCTGAAACTGTAAAGTTGATTGGAAAAGGAACCGGGACTTATCTTCAAAAAATCTCTGGCCCAAATGTTGTTGTTGGGCGAGATAACCGGCTTCACTCTCCAGACTTGCAAAAAGCTTTTATTGAAGGGCTTGTTGAGACAGGATGCAATGTGACTAATATTGGCATTTCGCCATCACCGATGGTTTACTACGCGGTTTGTAAGTATGGATTCGATGGTGGAATTAATATCACGGCTAGTCACAACCCAAAGGAATATAATGGAATTAAAATAGTTGCAAAAAATGCTCACAGCATTTGTGGAGATGAACTTCAAGAAATCCTAAAGCTTATTCAGAATAATGAGTTTAAAGAAGGCGAAGGAAGCTATGAGGATAAAGAAGTTTTTGAAGATTATAAAAATGACATCGCAGCTCTTGTAACTTTGCCGAAACCTTTAAAGGTAGTTGTTGATGCGGGAAATGGGACGGCTGGAGAGTATGCGCCCGACCTTTTACGGACACTTGGGTGTGAAGTTGTTGAGCTTTATTGTGAGCTTGATGGCAATTTCCCGAATCACGAAGCAAACCCAGAAGAGCTTGAAAACATGCTCGACTTAATTGAAAAAGTTAAAGAAACAAATGCGGATATTGGAATTGGTTTTGATGGAGATAGTGATCGTGTAGGAATTGTGGATGAAACTGGCCACCATTATTCGGCTGATTACTTATTACTCCTGCTCGCTCGCGACCTTCTCTCGCGCATGCCAGGATCAAAAATCGTATTCGACGTAAAAGTCACACAAACCCTAATCGCAGACATCAAAAAGCACGGCGGCGAGCCAGTAATGTCCAAAACCGGTCACTCATTCATCGAGTCAAAAATGAAAGAAATCGGCGCTCCGCTCGCAGGTGAAGTGAGTGGGCATCTCTTCTTCGCAGAAAATTACTATGGCTTTGATGATGCATTCCTAGGTGCTGCAAAGCTTCTTGAGATCCTTTCAAAATCAGACAAACCTTTCTCAAAACTTTTCGATGACGTACCGCACACATTCACAACTCCAGAATTCAAGGCACATTGCCCTGATAACAAAAAATTCGAAATCGTAGACAAACTCAGCAAACATTTTACCGAAAACTACGATTGCCTAGCCATCGATGGAGTGCGAATAAACTTTAGTCCATCAGCATGGGGAGCTGTTAGGTGCTCAAATACGAGCCCAAATTTAACACTCCGGTTCGAAGCAGAATCAGAAGAAAAGCTGAAAGAAATTCAGGCAATTATGGTTGAACAACTTAAACAATATCCAGAAGTTAGTCTGGATTGGTATAAATATTAAACGATATATGCAAGAGGCATCAGCCGACAAATGGTATGCTAAAATTGGCAACGCACTCGAAATAGAAAACCCGCGCGCGCGCAGATTCTATAGAGCTATGGAAATGCTCCCGGGCATTCTTTCGTGGGGAACTATTTTTGGAATGCTCATACTTTCGTATTACGTTCCGGTTTTTATAGCAATTTTCATTATCATTTTTGATGTTTATTGGTTTTCTAAAAGTGTGCTTTTCTCTATCCATCTTATTTCGAGTTATCGGGAGATAAAAAAGAGAATCCGCAAAAACTGGCTTAAAAAAGTCGAAAAGAAGTACGGCGATGTCTACAAAGAATACAGGCACCTTATCATTTTGCCGACTTTCAACGAGCCATACGAACTAATTCAAAAAACTTTTGAAGCAATCGTGAAATCAAATTATCCACTAGACACATTTATAGTAGCACTTGCAACTGAGGAGGCGG
>JBHPIO010000005.1:0-81262 GCA_042568575.1 Patescibacteria group bacterium
TAGGCACTGTTGATCGTGAGATTGCTGAGGCAAAGAACCAATTGGAAAACCTTGGTTCAAGCGAGACAGTTTCTGCTCAACGCGCAATGGATGCACTCGAAAAGATCAATGCAAATGAAATTTTGTGGTCTGACGTGCTATCTGTCATCGTAAAAGTTGTGCCAAATGATGCAACTGCAAAACAGAAGTTTGTAACTTTCACTTCGTTTAGTGGTAGTGAAGGTGGGCGTCTGACTTTTAACGGACACACAATCGCTTCAACAAATCTTAGAAAACAGCTTGAAGATATTGCAGATACAATCGATGCATTTAATGAAGTTTCGGAATTTTCCAATGCTTTCGTACCATCAATTAGTAAGAGTGTGAACGAACAAGAAGAAACAGTACTAAGTATTATTTTCAATTCTAATTATATTCCTCAATCATCAAGTGCTACTGAGCAGCCAGCAGCACCAGCAGACGGTGGCGGGGGAGTTCCACGTTCATAATCAAATTAACTTAAACTAATATGGCTACAGCGCAAAATAACTCAAAATTTAAAACCTCAACTCTAATTGGACTCGTTCTGATTGTGGTTGCGGTAGTTGGTATCTTTCTGTTTTTAATGCCTGTTAAAGGGTCTTTCGACGCAGGAGGAACAAATCTGTTACAAAAGCAGACTCAACTTAATGGTCTAAAAACAAAACTTTCAAGTTTGCAGGCAGTTGAGAGTTCATTTAAAGGAAGTGAAGTTACTCAAATAGATGTACTCAACTACGTTCCTGAAAGTATAGAGCAGGGTAATGTAATTAAAGCCTTGGCAAAACTTGCTGACGACAACGAAGTTTCTTTAAATTCATTAAGCTTCTCACTTGGATTAAACAGAGAGCTCGATATTAATACACTTACAGTTACAACAAATATTTCAGGGAAACATCAAAGTTTAATTGAGTTTATTGAAGGACTTGAAACAAACGGACGAAAATTTAATATCAAGAACCTAAGTGTTCAAACACTTGAGAACAGACTCGAAAACATAAGCCTTACAATTGAGGCATTTTCACTTTAAGAATCGTAATAACTGACTTATGAATAATCAACCGCTTCCAGAGCAAGCTCCGGGACATACACAAAAGAAGGATGACGATAAAGTACAGGCTCTTTTAGAGAATATCTCTAGAAAAGGTGCCAAGAAAGTCGACAAAGTTATTTATGGCATTTATGACAATACAAATGCATCAGTTTTTACAAAAGTAAATGACCTCATGGTTGATCACACTCGTATAGGGTTAAAGGAGAAATCTTATTTTTTCCATTTAATGGCGGTGATGATTGATGCTGGGATTCCAATGCTTCAGACATTGCAGGTTTTAGCACGAAGAACCGAGAATCCTCATTTTCAGAGGATTATAAACACTCTTGCGCATGCTACTTCTTCAGGTAAATCTCTATCTGATTCGATGGCGCGCTTTTCTGAAGTATTTAATGAATCGGAAATTGGTGTAATCCGTGCCGGTGAAGCTGCTGGGAATCTTAATAAAATGCTTTTCCGACTATCTGAGCAAATTGAAAAATCACATTCATTGCAAGTTAAACTAATTACTGCGGCAACTTATCCGCTCGTTATTTTTCTTACATTGATTACGATTGCGATTGGAATGATGATCTGGATTGTACCTACTCTAATTAATCTTTTAAAAGAAGGTGGACTTCCTGAAGATCAGTTCCCGACTGCGACTAAAGTGCTTATTGCACTAAGTACGTTCATTAGTTCTTACTGGTGGCTGATTATCCTTGTAGTGGTTATTACTTTATCCTTATATCACGTTTATAGAGGAACACAGGTTGGGAAATTTCAGACTGATTATATGAAACTAAGAATTCCGATTATTGGAAGTTTGGTTAGGAAAGTAATCGTACTTAGGTTTGTGAGTATGCTTGGAATTTTGATTGAAGCAGGTTTGCCTGTTCTTAAAACTCTTCAAATTATTGGAGGTTCTATTGATAATTCACTTTATCAGGCAAAAACTTGGGATGTTATTAAAAAGGTTCAGGCCGGAGAAAAGATTTCGGACAATTTGATGGACGCTCCTTTCCTTTTTCCTGAAACAGTTACACAGATGCTTTCAATTGGTGAAAGTTCTGCATCGATGGGTTCGATTTCTCAAAAGATCGGAATTCATTTTGACCGTGAAATTGATCATAGTTTAAAAAGACTTACTTCTCTTTTTGAACCGTTAATGATTTTATTTGTTGGTATTGTCGTTGCACTACTTGCATTGGCAATCTTAATGCCGATATTTGACTTAACAAGACTTGTATAATGGACAAGGAATTTATCGCAAAAAAAAAAGGTTTTACTTTAGTTGAAATTTTAGTGGTGCTTGGTATTATTGGCATTATCGTTTTTGTTGGTCTTTCGAGTTACGGTGTTGTTAGAAAGAAAATGCAGCTTGATATTGCTGCTACCACTGTTCAGTCAATGATTGCCGAAGCGCGTGAGAAAGCACGTGCAGGTTATTTTGAAGAGGGCGGTGACGATACAACAAGCGCGACATACTGTTTTGGATTTAATGTTGAAATTGATGGATTTATTAAACTTATGCAAACGCCTTTTAATAGAATTTCTGAGAATAAGAAGTGTTTTGCTGACACTGAGCCGAGGATTATTAAAGTTGGAACTAACGAGGGAGATATTATTGTGAAGAATATTCAGATGTTTGGTCAGGATGTTCAATCGAATTATTTTGAGGCATTCTTTTTACCGCCTTATGCGGAAATTGAGCTTGAGCAGGATCAATCTTTGGGTCTTGAGAATCATGAAGTTCGAATTATTGTTGGGCGTTCGGATTCTATTTTAAGTGAAAAGCCGCTTGATCATCGTGAGATTATTCTTGATGTGCTTTCAGGAAGCGTGAAGGCAAAGAGGTATGATCCTGAGCAAGATGTTGAGTCACTTTTTAATTGAAAACCATGAAAAAACACACACTAAAAAAAGGGTTTTCTCTTCCAGAAGTGATCGTTGCGATCTCAATGATCGTTCTTGTTATTGTAACTGCTACAAACTTATTAATAGCTTCTACTAGAGCGAATCGAGGGAATATAAATGACATTGTTGCTTACAATCTTGCTCAAGAAGCAGTTGAAGGTATACGAAATATTCGCGACGGGTACTGGCTTCATAACCAGCCGTGGCGAGGCGACAAAAAACTTTTTGGAAGTAACTTTTTGGCGGATGGTTTTTACACAATTAATATTAATAGGAACTTATATTCTCCACAGTCATGTACTTATGACGATTCGGCGCAATACAGGTTTCCGTCTTTTATTGAGAGGTATGCACCATGGGAATTAAGGTATTTGGGTTCACCAAATGAAACGATTTTGCTTACGGGCGATGCTCCTAAATTATATTTAACAACTGACACTAATAGCGAAGTGAAAAGGTATGAACATAGTTCACTTGGCGGGGAAGAAAGTGGTTTTAGGAGATGGGTTGAAATTGAATCTCTTCCTTATGAAGGAGCGGATTCTGTTCCGGGGGAATTGAAAATTGCAATAACTGCGGTTGTTGAGTGGGAAGAACTTGGTAGAACACAACGCGTTAGTATTCCTACTATTTTAACTGATTGGAAATCGGGACCTTTATAAAATGTTTATGAAAAAATTCGCAAAAACACAGAAGGGTTTTACATTGATTGAAGTGCTGGTGGCACTAAGTATTTTTGTGATTTTTGTTACTTCGATGTCTACTACTTACTTACATATTGCACGTTCTCAGAGAGAGGCGAATTCTATTCGCGCTATGTACAGTGATCTTCGGTATGTCATGACTATTCTTAGTGATGAGGCGCGAGCGAAGACTGTTGATTATGCTTGTTATTCGAGTAATGCGCTGGCTGGGTCTTTTTCTACAAAATGTAATGATGTGAGAGCGAGCGCCGGGAGTGTTGATTATCTTGCTTTGATAGATAGGGCGTCATCGAATCGTACAATTTTTATTGTTGAAGAAAATAACGAAGACGTGAAAGATCTTAAAGTTTTCAAAGAGCATAAAACTTTTGATAATAATGGACTTGAAACTTGGGTTGCTAATGAAGGTTATACAGCCGGATATCAACCTATCGCGCTTGATACTGTTAAGTTAGAAGGTTTAGAGTTCGAAATTGCACCACTGGCAGATCCTTTTGATCCTGACAACGTTGCGTGCGGACCTGTTCAGTTCCAGCCTTCCGTTACTGTGAATGCTGCTATTTCTGGTGTAACTCCTGATACGGATGATTTCCGTCTTGATATTCAAACTTCTCTTTCTTCTAGAGTATATAACCTTAAAACGAATACATGATAGACACTACAAAAACACAAAAAGGTAGTGCGCTTATAATTGCTCTTCTTATCATGGGGGTACTAATGACCCTTGCACTTGGTTTAAGTGATCTTGTTATCCGAGAAGTCAGAATTACTCAAGATGTTATTAATTCAGGAAAGGCTTACTATGCTGCAGAAGCTGGTATGGAGAGCGCTTTGCTTGATCTTCATCAACGTCTTCCTGGTTACGAAACTGTAGATAAGGAAAATTGGTTTGAACCTGAAATTGGATTAACCAAACCTGAGCCAGAACTTCTTTACACTTATTCGGTAGATAATAGAACAAAAACAATTCCTCACGTTGATACTTCGGTTATTAGCCCTTATGTGGCGGAAGGTGCTCCTGAGAGATATCTTTTTAACAAACTTGAACTTAACGAACAGGTTGTACTTCCTTTATTTACTTCAGAAGCAGAGGGAATTGGTACAAATGACGTAACGGCGTTTAGAGTTGAATATTATATTGATGCTGCAATTGCTCCAAGGTGGCAGGCAAATTATGGCCTTAATAATGTTGATGTTCTTAGATGGAAAATTACTGGTATTAAAACTGAAGGAATTCCTGCAGAAGCCGGTGAACTTCCAAAGCTTTTAACAGAATCTATTGGTGATTATATTGCTGTACTTCCAAATAGTGATCCAAAGAATCCAACATGTTTTGGAAACAGTCTTGCATACCCTAAAGCGCAAGATGTTGGTGGTATTTCTTACAGTGGAGATTGTCAGGAAAGTCAGTACGGGAAGATTTATGATATTGCACGAAACGCCTATGTTTTAGAGATCACCATTGATCCTGACACAGGAGATCCAGTTGTTGCGACAAAAGCGTACATTGAGAATCCAACTAATCCTGGGGAAAATCCTCCAATGAAAATCGACCAATTTATAAATGAACATTCGCATAATTATCTTACAATTTCTAATATCTTCAATCCTTCGGTTCTGGAAAATCCAAACGATTCCCAGATTTACTACAGGATTATAATTCCGAAAGAAGGCGAATATACAATCCGTGATTTCGCCAAAATAACTTCTACGGGACTTGTTCGAAATTTACGTCAGCATATCGAAGCATACATCGCTCCTGATCGCTTTATGCCTGTGTTCAACTTCTCATTATATCGAACTGATGTTCGTGGAGACGAGGATAAAGAAACTCCAGACGGATATTTGTAATAACATAAAGCACCCTTGCACATTTCGCTTCCTCAGTGTTTAATGTAAGGCGTATTTTAACGCACGATTCAAATGTCACGATTCTATATAACAACAGCGATTCCTTATGCGAATAGTGTTCCTCATATTGGATTTGCAATGGAAGCAATTCAAACTGATTGTCTGGCGAGGTATCATCGATTAATTGGAGATGATACATATTTTCTTACTGGAACGGATGAGCATGGTATGAAAATTGCAGATACGGCAGAAGAAAAAGGGAAAACTCCGCAAGAACATGTTGATGAAATGGTTGCTTTAAATAAGGATCTTAAAGGGATTCTCAATCTTTCTTATGATGATTTTATTCGTACGACATCTGATCGTCACAAATCTGGGGCACAGGCTCTTTGGAAAAAATTAGTGGAAGCAGGGGATATATATAAGGATACTTATGAAGGATTTTATTGCAGTGGATGTGAAGCGTATGTTACTGAAAAAGATCTTGTGGATGGGAATTGTCCGACTCACAAAAAACCTGCTGTTAAGTTTTCGGAAGAAAACTATTTCTTCAAACTTTCAAAATATTCTGACAAAGTTAAAGAATTAATTGAATCTGACACGCTAAAAATTGTTCCTGAGTTTAGGAAGCGTGAGTTTTTAAACATCGTTAAAGACGGACTTACTGATGTTAGCTTTTCGCGTCCAAAGGATGCTCTAACTTGGGGGATTCCAGTACCGGATGATTCTTCGCAAACTATGTATGTTTGGTGCGATGCCCTTTCAAACTATATAACTGCGCTTGATTACGAAAATAATGGTGAGCTTTTTGAAAAATACTGGCCGGCGGATGTTCATGTGATTGGAAAGGACATTACACGTTTCCATGCGGGAATTTGGATCGGAATGCTTCTTTCTGCAGGGCTTGAGATTCCAAAAAGCATTTATATCCATGGATTTATTACATCGGGAGGTCATAAGATGAGTAAATCAATTGGAAATGTTGTTTCACCGTCTGAGGTGGCTGATAAATATGGAATTGATGCTCTTCGTTACTATCTTCTTCGTGAAATTCCAACTGTAGATGATGGTGATTTTACTTATGAACGTTTTGAAGAACTTTATAATGGTGAGCTTGCAAATAATCTTGGGAATTTGGTTAATCGAGTTCTCGCAATGACTGACAGGTATTTTGAAGGAAAGGTCCCACAAGTAAACGAAAATGATGATGAATTAATTGCAAGAGTTGGGAAGTTTTGGGAAACATACCACTCGCATATGAACAATTTTAATTTGAAAAAAGCTGTTGAAGAAATTATGTTCCGCGCAGATGATGCGAATCAGTATATTGAAGAAAACAAGCCATGGGCACTTGCTAAAGAAGATGAGAAAAAGCTTGCAGATGTTCTTTATCATCTTTTGGAAATGCTTCGTCACATTGGGTATGCGCTTTATCCTTTTATGCCTGATGTATCAGAAAAAATCCTTGACGCCTTATCATGCAAACCTCTTGTTGAAGATGCTTCAACTGTAGAAAAGTGGGGTGTTCTAAAAGAAGGTGATGCGATTACCAAGTGCGATCAACTTTTTCCTAGACTCGAAGATTAGCCACTTGTTCCAACGACAAGGTTGATAACGTAGCTAACGATAAAGTACGAGAATATTACGACCAGCATTCCAAGTACACCATAAACGAGTGTGTTTTTGGCGTATTCCATTTGTTGCTGATTTCCTCTGGAAGTTATATACATAAATCCACCAACTGCGATTACGATTACCGCAATTCCACCCGAAAGCATTAATAGTGCACCTCCAAGTATTTGAAGGAATGCATTAATTGGTTCAGATGCACTTTCTCCCACACATATTTGTCCGTTTTCATCCCATACTGCTTTTTCTAGATCTGCCCCTGTTAAAACAACGTACTCTTCTTTTTCAGCATCATATTTAATTGGAATTCCCGTATATTTTTTTATACATTGATCTTTTGTCATCCCTGCATCAGGAACTCCTGGTGCATTTCCGGGTTTTAAAGTCGGATCGATTCCTCGTTGTGCATGAACAATTGACGTTGAAAGCGCCAGAGCTGCTATTAGAATTGTAAATGCAATGAGTTTTTTAATCATTTTAGAATAGTTGAAGTTTTGTTATACCGGTAACAAATGCGAGAACGCTTGCGCACACAAGCATTGCAAAAACAGTATACATAAATATTCGTTTTGCATTACTTAAATCTTCATCGCTACCTTGAGACATAAACATAAATACGGCTGCAGCAATAAAAGAAACAAATGCTAATATGTTTGCCACAATTAATACAAAATATATGATATTTGCTATTACTTCTTCCGAACTTCCTGAAGGAAGTGCACTTATGTAATCTGTTGTATTCCCGGACGTTGTAGGATTTCCCTTATCATCAACTGTATCGAATTTATAAAGGAGATCGCCAGTGTCTACTTTACGTTCTTTAATTTGTGCAAATGCAGTATTAGACACTGCTGCAAAGCAAATGATGATTAATAGTACGAGGCCTTTTTGTAATAGTTTTTTTATGTTCATTATCTTATTTCTGTAATTTGATAACCTGTAAAGAATACTAATTGGACGATTACATATGAAAGCAAACTAATCACAAGACCAAGTAGTGCAAGCATGATTGTCTTTTTAGCGTTTCCAACTTTTTCTTCGTTTCCATAAGCGGTTAGCATCATAATTGCTCCAATAATTACGAAAAGTACTGATGATCCAACAGCAAGTGTGACAACTGTCACTGCTACTCTTGGTAAAAACTGTTCTTGCAGATATCCGCCAACCTGGCTTACATCAACATCTTTTCCGCCTTGTGGCCCAGGTAATGTTGAAATATCAGGTATTGATGGTGCTTTTGTTTCTGCTGGTTTGCTTCCTTGAGCAAACACGGTACTAGTTGTTAAAAGCATCATTACTCCAGTGTTGAATAACCAGAAACCTAATTGTTGAATTTTCTTAGACAAAGAAAGTCGGGTTAATCGTATATAGAATAATTCCTGATAAAAATAGAATAACCAGTCCTAGAAGAGACTGCATAATACGTGTTTTGTGTTTATCCATACTGCCTCCTTCACCGCTGGCCATAATTCCGATTCCACTATAAACAATTGTAAAAACAGAAATAATACCAATTGTTCCTGCTGCCCATTTATAAATCATACCAACATATGAGTATACTAATTCTGCTCCGGAGTCTGCTCGTAGCACTTGAATTCGCTGACAATCAAAATCTGATGCTGAAATTGCTTCGCATTTGGTTTGGATTTTACAAACTCTGTTAGCTTGAACTTTTTTCTCACAAACTCTAAAGCATGGCCTTGAATTATCTGTTACTTCCATCGAAACTACTTCTTCAAGAATAACGAAAAAACCCGATTCTGAAGTTGAAACCTCTTCACATGTAAATGCTTTCGCAAAAACCGGAACTGTAAAGAAGCTAAAAATGAAACACGAACTAATTATTAAAGAAATGATTTTTTTCATGAGTATTTATGCCGTGTAAAAGAGTGATTGAACAAAAGTAACTATAATTAGCGATAGGAACGCAACAATGAGTCCGATTGCGGCCCATAAAATGATTTGTTTACCTTTTTGTTGCATATTACTGCTTCCATGGGAGACCATTAGTACAATCCCTCCCGCAATTATGAAAAGAAGCGCAAATGAGCCAATAACGTAAGTTAATAACTTAATTAGTTTAATAATGAAATCTTCAAGTGCACCTTGTTTCTTTGATTCATCTTCAAGATACGTTTGTCCGCCATCTATCTTTAGATACTTTGAAACTTCAAAGCTTGAAGATGTTCCTTCAAAGGGTTCTTTATCGTCTGCTGCATAAACATTTGGAATATTTAATGCACCAATAAAAAGACACATAGCCATAATGAGCACTATTAACTTTGAAACGTAACTTATAGCTTGTGTATTCATATTCACTCTTGTTAAACGTCTAACTCTGGCGGCATATTTGCCATTGCTTCATCTTCATCAATTAAATCCGCATCAACAAGATCTGTTAATGCACGTTTCATAGTTTGCATACCTTCTTGAGTGCTTGTTTCAATAACCGAATCAACCTGATGCGTATTTCCTTTTCGAATCATATTTCCAATAGCATGGTTGTTGAAAAGAATTTCCATTGCAGCAATACGTCCCTTATTATCTTTGGTTTTAAGAAGCGATTGCCAAACAATTGCCTGAAGACTTTCCGCGAGCTGGGCTCTAATCTGGTTTTGCTGTTCAGATGGGAATGCATCAATCATACGATCGATAGACTTTGCAGCTCCACTTGTATGAAGAGTTGCTAGCACCAAATGCCCGGTTTCAGCAGCTGTAATAGCAAGCGAAATTGTTTCAAAATCACGCATTTCCCCAATAAGGATTACGTTTGGATCTTCACGAAGAGATGCCTTAAGAGCTCGTTGAAAGCTTAATGTATGTGTTCCAACCTCTCTTTGATCAATAACGGATTTAACATTTTCATGAATGAACTCAATTGGATCTTCAATTGTAAGGATATGCTTTGCTTGGTTCAGATTAATTTCGTGTACTAACGAAGCGAGCGTAGTAGATTTACCTGAACTTGTAGGACCTGTTACTATCACGAGTCCGTTGTGCATTTTCGTAATTTTCTTTAGTTGTTGAGGCATATTTAGTTCATCCATCGTGTTTACTTTCGCTGGAATTACCCTAAATATTGCTCCGATTCCTTTTCTTTGAACAAACATATTCACCCTAAATCTCGCAATAGTTTCGATATCTATAGAAAAATCGAGATCCAGTGATTTTTGAAATCTCTTTTTCTGATCTTCGTTCATTATTTCAAGAAGATAGTCCTCCGCCATTTTCTTTGTTAGAATTTCGTGTCCCTCAATATAAACAAGTTCTCCATTTATTCGGAGTACAGGTTTTGTTCCAGTAGTAATATAAATATCTGAAGCTTTATACTGGAGGGCTGTTCGTAAGATTTTATCTATTTTTAGCGTCATCTTTAGTTTTTATTTTATTTTCCTATAATTATAGCACGAAAAGACTGCCAAATCAACCATAATGGTTCGGAAAAAGCGCTTAAAGAGGGGAATTTTCTTTTATCTCATCTAGCAGTTCAAAGGCCTCATTTTTTGTTTCAACGCGAACTAACCTACTTCTGTAATTTGCCGCTCCAGGAAAGCCTTTAACGTATACAGCAAGGTGTTTTCTCATTTCAAGCATTGCATGTCTTTCTCCTTTAGATTCTACGGCAAGTTCAATGTGATTTTTCGCTAATTCATGCCAATCTGGAAGCTTTTTATCACTTTCATTTCCTGGATGTAGTTCGTTATATATATGGTACATAATGAGTGGATTGCCGAAAGTAGCCCTTCCAACCATTACTCCATCAAGGTTTTTGAGTTTTTTGACAGCAGCTTCAGGTGAATCGACGTCTCCGTTTCCAATCACATGAATGTTGAGTTTTTCCTTTATTTTATATATAGGATCCCAGTCTGCCTTTCCTCCATATCCTTGTTTTTTTGTCCTTCCGTGGATTGTCATTAGTTTAGCGCCAGCATCTTGAATTTTTAAGCAAAATGATTGAAGTTTTTCTTCATCATATGAATTAAACCCGATTCGTGTTTTTACAGAAACAGGTAGATTGGTATTTTTGACTACCGTATGTACTATTTCAGCTGCGAGTTCAGGGTCTTTAAGCAAAGCAGAGCCATGAAGCGAGCCAATAACTTTCTTTGCTGGACACCCCATATTGATATCAATCCCTGCAGCTCCGGATTCTTCCACTAACTTTGCTGCTTCAATGAAATGTTCGGGCTTTTTCCCAAAAAGCTGAACGATTAAAGGTTTTTCCGTCTTCGCAAAAGTAATTTTCTTGAAAGAAACCTTACTATTATATTTAAGTGCATCCGCACTTGTGAATTCAGTAAAACAAATCACTCCAGGTGTGTATTTCTTAACAAGTTGCCTGAAAGCGCTGTCTGTATAGCCCTCCATTGGGGCAAGTGCTAAAATGGGCTTTTTCTCTGAATCCCATGAAAATTTACTAGCCATGTACTGCTTTTATAAACCTAATAAGCTTAAAATCTGTTCAAAAATCGGGTTAAGCCATCCCTGTAGGTATGAATAAACCCCTCCGACAATAATTGCAAGTAAAACTACTACAAGTATAATTTTACCAACTATTCCTTTTTTCTTAGGTTTTTCTTCAGCAACAACAGGTTCAGAAGCTTCAGCAGCTGGTTCTTCAGGTGCTTTTTCTTCCGATGTTTCAGGTTTTTTGAAGATGTCCGCAGGTGATTGTGCTGCTTCTTCAGCAACAGGCTCTGCAGGAACTTCAGGAGTTGCAGGCGCAGGTTCTTCAGCTACAGGTTGTGGCTCAGGAGCCGCAGGTGCCTCTTCAGGCTCAACCAAAGGAACTGATGGTGGCTCTTCGGGTGCTGCTACAGGTTCTGGAGTTTCAGCAACCTCAGGGGCTGCAGGCGCAGCTTCAACTGCAGGCGCAGCTTCAACTGCAGGCGCAGCTTCAACTGCAGGCGCAGCGGCTGCCTCGCCTCCACCTTCTTCGGTGTTGATTTGTTCTAGTAGTTTTTTAACTTCAGTATTATCTGGTTCAGCTTCGAGAATTTCATTGCATCCTTGCTTTGCTTTTTCGTAATCTTTCTCTTCTAACCATTTTTTAACTTTTCCAACCGCTTCTTTAATGGTTACTACTTCACCAGATTGTTGATTTTGTGGATCCATAATAGGTTATTTTAATATTTAAAATGTATTGAGATCGACTTCATTTCCGTCTTCATCTACTTTCGGGAGAACATTTTCAATTGCACCCCATTCGCTATCTTCAAGGTCAGGAACAATTAGTGTAACTTTGTCGCCAACTTCAGCTCTAAAGTATGTAACTGAAGCTAGTAGCACTTTATATGCCTTTCCTCCTGCAATAACTTTGTATTGTCCGTCTTCATAAGTAAGTGTTCCAACGATATTCCTTCTTTCTGCTGGTCCAATTTGTTTGTAAATAAACCCTCCATCATCCTGAATTGTGAGTTTAAGAACATCTCCTGGAATAAGTTTTGATTTACTTGCGTAGTTAGCTGGAACCGGAAAAGTTCGTTTATCAGGACCAATCATATTTTGTCCATCAAATACACCTTCAACAATTTTTCCTTCAGGTGATGATGATGTTGATAGTTCTTCTGCTGATTTTGAATATTTTTCCTTTAGATCAGATTTAGTAATACCTAGATCGAGAAGCAATTGTTTTGCAGAACGAATACTTGATTCAGCACTTTCTAGCATTTCTTGAACGAGCGCAATTTTAGAAGCTTTAGCCATTTTATTTTTGTTAGATTCTATATGTATGTAAAAAGTATATCAAAATAGGAACACCAAGTCAATAAAGATGGCTTGATTATGGGCTAAAAGGCCTTTTTCTGTTTACGTTTTTTCAAAAAGTTTTGTAATATCGATCGGCGTGCGATTCCAACATTTGAGAAAATCCTGAATGTGAATACAACGGTGGCTGCCAGATACAGATCTAATCCTAATTTATCACCGAGATAAGTAATTGCTATCGCTAGAATTACATTAAAAAACAGTCCAGAAATGAAAATTATGGCATTGTAATGATCCTTTGTAACTTCGGCACGGATTGCTCCGAAAAGCGCATCTAAAATACCAATACTAACTACAGCTGTATATCTTGTATATTCGATAGGAATAGGGATGTCGATTGCGAAACCGACTATTATTCCAACTAGTACACCGAGTAATGCCCAAATCATATAAAAATGGTTATATCACCTTCTTTTAAATATCACACGTTGGCCGTTTACGCTAGAGATTCTTAGATCAATATATTCAAGCGAATCATTATAAATGTTCAATTTTGGAAGCGCTTTCTTTAATTTATCGTATTGTTCTAAGGTTGTCAGGGCTGTATCAAGCCAAATAATAAATTCTCTATCAGTTTTAATATGTACCTCACGCTCTGTTAGTTTATATTCGGCGTCAAGGACTTTCATTCCAAAAAGATCTTCAAAATCGTAAATTGAATCAAGAACATATTCGAGCTTCTCTCTTGGAAGTGCGAATTCATTTAATTCCATAACTTTCTCTGTCCTTATCTTTATATAAGGAAGATTTGGATTTTCAAAATCTTGCTGAACAAGTAATCCAATTTCATTAATAACAAACTTCTTCTGTGTGTCTTCAACAAGGTTAAAGACATTTGCCACCTCTGAAAAGTTTTCATATTCCATTATGAGCGTATCTGGAAAGACTTTTTTAAGTTTTAAGTTTTTGATTTCTGGATATTGAGATTTTATGTTTGATTCTATCTTTCCGGTGTCTAAAAACGCTAGATTTTTATCTTTATGCACAGCCAAAAACTCTTCAAATTTCGATTCTTCCTGAATAATGTCGTCACCATAGATTTTCCACTGCCTTAGTTGGAAAAAATTTGTAAAAATAACCATGTATAAAGCAAAAACAACAGCAATAATTGTTACTCCAAGTATCAGCCACTTTTTTAGAGGTAACGGATGCTTGTGCGAAAGCTTTAACTCGCCTGAATATCGTTTATTCCTAGACTTTTTTGGAAGTTTTTTGTTGGCAAGTTTCCTATGAGAATATGGAGAACGAATCTCTTGAATTCGACTCTGCGTCTTCGCTTTACCTCTCCTCCGTTTTTTCTTTTTGAAAAAAGCCATGATCTGTAGTTAAAAATGGCTTTTAAATCTTACAGCTGGTTGTGAGCTAAATCAAATGATTATTTTGCGTCCTTAGCTTCTCTTCGTGCTCTAGCTTTTGCTTTATTACGACGTTTTCTAAGTTTACTCTTTGGACGAGTTACGTTTGCTGTTGATAGTCCGTGTTGTTTTGAAGAACTTTTATTAGTCATAAGGTGTGTTTAATTATTATGATTCTTTTATTTCCTGTGGTCCTTCTACAAGAAGTTGGAAATATTCCCGTTCAATTCTATATAAATTCTTCAGAACTTCAAGCAATTTTTCATATGGAAGGTTATCGATGGCTGCCATGAGTTTAATTTTCATGTCAGGTTCAATGAAATGAAGTATATCAAGTACGTGTTTAATTTCGATATGTATGAAGAGTAGTTTATCCATTATTAATCATGTTTATCTAATTTTTTATTACCACCTCTCCAAGCACGTCTCCATGCCTGAATCCCTGTAGGAATTGCAGCACAAACCCCTTTCCATGTTTTATTAAGAATTGGTCCTCCAATTCCAGCAAGAAAACTACCTACCCCTTTTCCAGCTTCTTTAAGTCTTACGCCGGCCCTGTTCCAAAAGTCTTCCACTCTTTGCTTTTTTTCTGCGTTTTTTCCGATAAGTTGAACCATAGCTTTAGCTCTTGCTTCTAATACTTTTCCAAGTTTTTTTGGATCTGGCTCTGCTTCTCGTGTAGCTTCATCAAGTACTTCATTTTCAAATTGAATAACCTTTGCTACCATGTCTGAAGCTTCAGCTCCTTCAACTGTGCTACTTACTTTTCCTTTTGTAACATCCTCAATTGCTGAAACCGGCGCACCATCTTCTGGGGCAGTTTGTTGATCAACATCTGCCATAGCAGGAGTTACACCTTCCATATCAGGGCTTGCCCATGCTGCTTGTTCGTCTGCACGACGAGCTTCTTCTCCTGATTTATTAGCCATAATAATTGGATTATTATCTTGGAATATATAATACCATATTTGTGTGAAATAATCAAGCATTTCGTGTATCTCTCTTGCTTTTTCAAGTTTTTTGAGTAAAATACAAGAGCACTTAAAGAACCAAAGCATGTCAAAAGTATGTCAAATCACAGGAAAACGTCCTACAACAGGGCATAATGTAAGTCATTCAAATCGTAAGACCAAACGACGATTTCTTCCTAATATGGTTACAAAAAGGGTTTTCAATTCGCAAACTGGAGTATGGGAAAAGATGAAGATTTCAGCTCATGGTCTTCGTATCCTGAATAAAAAGATGAAATAAAGTATTTATACTGAGTTTTCTTTGCGGGGCTTAAATAGCCTCGTTTTTGATAGATAAATAAACGGAGTATCCAGTAGGGCGATAATAACCTTTAACAAGTATGTGAATAGGATTATTTGCCATACATTCTCTGCATTTGCCACAATTCCGTATAAACCTACGAAAGTAAAAAAGATTGTATCGATTAATTGAGAAACCAAAGTTGATACGTTATTTCGAAGCCATAAGAATCTTCCTTTTGTGGCTTTTTTAATGAAGTTAAATATCGAAATATCTAAGTGTTGCGAGATTAAATAAGAAACCATAGAAGTACCTACAATTCGTGGAGTTGTTTCGAAAATTGTTGAAAGTGTGCCATGTAGGAAGTTGCCTTCATCAAGTACACTTGGAGTATACAAAATAATCAATTGAGACATTACAATTAAGAAAATAGATGCGAAAAATCCGATCCAAACTGCTTGGCGGGCTTTTTCTTTGCCAAAATGTTCACAGATAATGTCGGTTCCAAGAAAAATTGAAGCATATAAAACATTTCCACCTGTAACTTCAAGGGTGAAAATATTCATCATCTTTAAAACAAAGATATTCATTAAAACCGCTTGTACAGCTATTAAAGCGAGTAACCAATGAAATCCAAAACGAAAGGCGATCAGAGTAAAACTGAGTCCAATTAGGATTTGGATTATGAAAATAACTTCGTTGCTCATTCGAAAAATTTTGTAAGAGAATAAAAAAGGCTTAAGCGGAATATATCATTATTGATAAACGATTGCAAAGTGATGTAAGATCTAAAAAAGAAAACAATAATTAACTTTAATATGAAGCAATATGACGTAGTTGGAATTGGGGGCACAACACTTGATCATTTAAATATAGTAGATCATTTCCCAGAAAAGGATGAAAAAATTGTGCCGACTTTTTCTTCTATACAAGGTGGGGGGCAGGCAGCAAACGCAATCGCTTGTTTGGCTAGACTTGGCGCAAAAACGAGTTTTATTGGTACCGTTGGAAAGGGTGCTCTTGGTCAATGTTCAATTGAAACATTAAAGGAAGAAGGTGTTGATACTGGATGTGTTGTTGTTCAGGAAGATAAAGCGCCGGCATTATCAAGCATTATTATTGAAAATGGTAGTCGTACAATTATTGCTGATCGAGGAGATTTGGAGGAGATGAAACTTTGTGATGAAATGTATGAAACTATAAAAAATGCTAAATTTATTCATTCGGACGCACATTTTCCTGAAGAAAATTTGAAATTGGTTAAATTTGCTCGTGAAAATGGTGTAAAAACATGTGTTGATGCCGAGCCTCATACTCCTAATTCGGAGGAATTTGTTCATCATGCAGATATTTTGATTGTTTCGCGACGTTTTGTTGAAGAAAAATTTGGTCAAGATTATGAGAAGGCGCTTAAGGATTTCATTGGATTTGGTGCGGAAATTGCGATTATCACTTTAGGGAAATATGGGGCGATTGGAATGCAAAAAGGGGATACTCAGTGCACAACGGTTCCAGAGTATGATGTAGGAGAAATTGTTGATACAACTGGTGCTGGTGATGTGTTTCATGGAGCATTTCTTTACGGCTTGGTTCAGGGATGGGATTTTAGGAAGAACATGCTGTTTTCTAACGTTTGTGCAGGACTGAAATGTAAGAAAATTGGTGGTCGTCTTGGAATGCCAACTTTAGAAGAGGCGCTGGAGCACCTGGAGAAGTGGAAAATCTAAGTTTGGCTACACATGCTTACTGAGTCTTGAGAAATGGGGTTTTTTGTGCTATAATAACAGGAAAAAATCAAAATAAACCTTAAAAACTAGGAGCACTTTATGATTTTGAATAAAACAAAAACAAAAAAACAAATCTATTCTCTTTTAGTGACAATACTTTTAGTTACTAGTGTTTTTGTGCATACAGGTTATGCATCTTCTTTTAGTTCAAACTATTCGTTGAATGATGAATCTTTAAGTTATTCTAATAATTCAGATACTTTGGAAAGTTCATCGTACTCGATGGATATGAGTAATCTTTATTGGACTGATAGGACTGCGGAATCAAGTTCATATAGTGTTATAGATAGTAACAGTGTAGCTGATACTGGATCTAGTGTTACTCCAACCACTCCTGGTACTGGAGTAAGTGGATCTGTTGCTGGAGGAACAAGAGAAAAACCGGATAGCGGTGAATCTGACAGTGCAACATTAATTGCACTTGAAGAAGTGGTTGAAGAGGAAGAAGGGGAGGATTTAAACTTACATTCTTCTCCAGATGAGCCTTTTGAGGATCTTTTTGAAGATCTTTACAGAAGAGCTACCGGGGAAGACTTTGGAGATTTCGTTGAAGAAATTCAGCCAAAACTTGTGGCAAAAGTTGTTTATCCGCAAGTTGATGTTGGTGGAGAAGACAGCGATGCGTGTAGTTTTTCATTCGAAAATAGATTCTTAGGTTCAAATCCATACATGCCAGATACAGATAAAGATGAAATTGAAGATTGCGATGAAGCGCTGATTTATGGTTTGAATCCATTAGTCAATGATGAAATTGAAGGTTATTTAGGAATTTCAAATATTGAAGGATTAGTTTATACAGAGAAGGCACCACTATTCGTGGGGCATGCAAAAAATCCTATATTTCAAATAGAAATAACTAAAACTGATCCATTTGTTTCCTTTGGATTATTCTTTTTAGCAGTTCAGGGAGATGATAATTTTGCAGAAATTAGTGAGGTTGAGTTTGAAGATGGAACGTATGAAGCACACTTGCTTTATGAAGATAACTCTCAGCCAGAAACAGAAATTATAACTATTGATAGTTCTCTTGAATATGAAACTCTTGAATTGTCGCTTCCGAAAGAAGGTCGATTGGATTCTAAAAATAACATTATTCAAATTAATGGAACTACTGGGGCTTATTACGGCATAGTTGCTGTTTGGGAACATGAGAGTTTTGTAGATGTTTCGGCAGTTGTGTCAGATTGGGATGGAAATTTCGAGATATATTCGCCGCAAAGTTTAGAAGATGATGAATACAAAGTCACTTTATATGCTTTATTAAAACAGGATGACTTGTTGGTTCAAACAAATTATCAAGAAGTAAACTTTAAGCTTGAAAGTGAAGGCGCTTATGTTTTGGAAGAAGCGGAAAAACAAAATGAATTAAAAATACAACCAAAATTAAAATATTTAAAAGCGGATGTAGGCTCAATTGATCAAATGCATTTGGAACGGTCTACTGAGAATACTAATTACATGTACTTACTGTCTTTTAGTATTTTCCTTTTATTTTCATTAGCAACCTTTTTTACATTATGCAGAAAAAAATAATCTTAAAAATCGTAAACTTAATTGTTCTCGTGGTACTTATGAGTAGCGTTGCATATGCTGCAACATCAGTGCCAGAAAAATTTATTTACGAAGGAAGACTTCTTGATAGTACAGGAACAACGGCTCTTACAACTGCACACACATTTAGATTTAGTTTGTGGTCAGCGACTGCTGTTGCAGCTGGAGATGTTACTGCCGGAGTAATTAACGTGGCGGCACCTAACTATGGGAGTTGGGAAGAAGAACATACAACAACACCAAATTCAGATGGATTTTTTAGCCTGGAATTAGGATCTGTAGTATCTCTTCCAACAATTGATTCAACAACTCATTTATATCTTCAAGTTGAAGTAAAAGAATCGGGTGATCCTGTTTCATCTTATGAAATTTTGGATCGTGCTCCTTCTGACGCTCTTGTTGATAGAGCACCAATCGGAAGCGTTCCTTATGCATTAAATGCGGATACTCTCGATAACGCTGATGTTGGAACAACAACTGGAGATGTCGTTGTTTTAGGACCTTCGGATGCATGGCCTGTTTCTACTATTCCTGGTGGAACAAACGAAGATGATTTTGTGCTGGATTCAGATGATGATGCGGCTACTTCGATTGGACTACAATTTGGAACTACTCTGAGCAAAGTACTTTCTTGGGACATCGGATCTGCATACTTCAATTTTAATGACGATGTTAATATCGATGGAGACTTAACAATAAGTGGAACTGTAGATGGCGTTGATGTTGCAACTTTAGATACAACAGTAACTTCACATTTAGACGGAGGAGCTTCAAAACATGACGCTTCGGAAGTGGATGTGGAAGCAAGCGATGGTCATTACTATTTTGCTGGTGATTTGGAGAGTGCAATCGACGATATCGATGAACAACTGTTCAGTTTATCTAGTTCTACTACTACTCAAAAAATTATTTTACCTTCAATTTACGAAGGTGTTAGCTACAAAGCAGACGGTTCGAGTAATATTGGACGACTTTATTTTGATCATGATGGTACAAACGACAGGAATTATTATGCTTGGACAAGCACTCGTTCTTCACTTCAAGATTATGATGTGATTGTTCAAGTACCACTTCCTAACGACTTTGATTCATGGAATGGTGCAAGTCCTTGGACATTTAATTATCGTTCATCAAACGCGGCTTCAACAGAAAATAAAGCCGATATCTATATATATGATACAGCTGGAGCACTGGTAACTTTAACAGGGTCGAGTACAAATCTTGTTAGTACCACTTGGGCTACTACATCACTAGGCAATAGCGGAACACCTACCTTTACGGCTGGTGAAACTTTCTTAATCGTAATTAGAATGCACGCCAAATCAAACGAAGAGATGAATATTGGCGAAATCGTTCTAGATTATGCTCAAACTTAAAATTTAACAACTTGTATTATGGAGCACAAATACAAAAAAACTCTTCTTTTTTCATTTTTAACCGGACTTGTTTTAGGGTCAGTAGCACTTGCTACACCAGCTTTGGCCGCGACTCCTGGAGATTTGGTTAATACTGAATCATTCTTCATTATTGATGATGGAGATGGGACAACTGATCTTCAACTACAATTTGGAGATACACTTGCAAAGGTACTTTCATACGATATAACAAACAGTCGTTTCAATTTTGACGACAATGTTTATGTTGAGGGTGATGCATCTTTGGAAGGGAACTTATTACTTGATGCAGATGATACTGCTGGCGATGTGACTATCCAATTTGGAACTACACTTGCAGAAGTAATCCAGTGGGATTCTGGAAATAGTAGATTCAATATTTCTGATAATACTTATGTTGATGGAACACTTGAAGTAAATGGAGATGTTTATTTCAACCAGAATGAAGCAATCGATATGGTTTTTCATAGTGGAACAGCATTTCCTAGCACTCCTGTAGAGGGTCAAACTTTCTATCGAAGTGATCTTAATTCATTTTACATTTATGATGGATCTAGCTGGGTGGCTATGGCTGACGCGGCTGGAGCAGATGTGATCTTTTTAGCACCTTTGTATCCTCATACTACATATTATGCGGATGGCGGTAGCAATACAGGTCGGTTAACTTATTATTACGATAATACTAATGTTGAAAATGCATACAGATGGACAACAAGTAAGGCAGCTGCACAGGATTACGATACAGTAGTTCGAATTCAGCTTCCTGATAACTTTAGTTCATGGGATTCAACAACACCTATCGAATTTAAATATCGAACTGACACAACTTCTACTGCACAGAATAAACTTGATTTAACAATGTTTGATACCGCTGACGCAAGCGTTACATTATCAAATAACACAAATCTTGCTAGTTCGGGTGCTGGAACTTGGGAAACTTCAACAAATATGGGAATTACAGGTGGAACGTGGACAGCTGGTAGTTGGGTAACTATCAATATTAAAACTACTGCAACAAGTGCCGGAGGTGCTGAAGCAGGTTCATTAGTTTTAAACTACAATATCTAGTTTGAATAAACAGGTTTCATATATAAAAAGAGGCACCATATAATTGGCGCCTCTTTTTTGTAGTGTTTTTACATGTTTGCGCGTGCATCATCTCCCATATCGTTTGCAATCTCTTTAACGCTATCCGAAAGAGCATTCACAGAACTATCAATATTTTTTGCTTCTTCTGCAACTGCCCAAGCCTCTGACGCGTGTGTTTCAGCTTCGCTATACTGCCCGTTAATTCCTGCTACTTTTCCTTTCACAAGATGATCAAAAGCAACTGTGATTTTTTGTGCAGCCTGTACAACTGGCTCCTCAGGAGAAAGTTCAAGAGCATAATTTGCATAATTTAATGCATTTGCTGCAGCCGATTCTGCTTTTGCTGTATCATTATTTCCAAGTGCCTGCAAAATTTTAATTATTTCTGCTTCCGTCATGCTTAAGTAAAGCTGAACTTCTCCACCTTCCATATTAAGCATCAATCTATAAGCTATCTGTGCTACTTCACCCCTAGTTAATTCTTTTCCCGGATAAATATTATTTAGTCCATCTGCATTTATTAAATTAGTTGCTCCTGCATAATAAAGGTAAGGAATAAACCATTCATTAAGATCCTGAACATCGTAATAAACAACTTCTGTTGGATTTTCGTAAGCGCTTAAATTTACGTTATATGACAGGAGTAGGATTTTTAGAAATTCAACAAGATTAACTGTTCTGTCGCCGATAAAGTTTCCAGTTTGTCCGTCTCCACTAACAACTTCAAGATCTTTGGCTTTTTTAACATATTTTGCATACCATAAATCGGTAGTTACATCTGGAAAAGGATTCTCTGTTGGGTCTTCAAAAGTTTCGTAAAGAGGTGCAACAACAATTTTAACAGCTTCTGCACGATTAACTGTATTATCAGGTCTATATGTCCCATCTTCATAACCTTCAATAACACCTTTGCCTTCTAAATATGAAACCGCTGTGTAATATTCGTGTGATTCAGGAACATCAGAAAATGCTCCAAAAGCAGTATTTGCAAAAATAGGAATTGTGAGAGTGATGACTGCGAGTAAAGAAAATAGTCGTTTTTGTGTACCCATTTTTAAGAGTTTAAGGACTAAAAAGCTCCTTTTCTCATTATAGGTACTTGTAGTTTAAAAGGAAAGTTCTAATTACCTTTCTTTTGGAAAACTTTATGAAGTTCCTTCTTCTGGGCGTGAGTCATTTCGTAATTAAGGAAGAAAGCAAGAAGTGTACGTAAGAATACGAGCACAACCAGGATAATAATATCGTTTAATCCCGGATCAAGCAGCGTTTCGATAATGTCGCGTCCGATAAATACTTCCAAACATAAAATAAGGTAATTACTCAGTTCAATTCGAATTTCAGTAATAAGATGACTGATTTGAAGGTGTCTCACTAGGCATGTAGCGAACATAACCACCATTTTTGCGATACCTATGATGATTATACTAACGCCAATTACTTCAAGAATGAGGATTACGTATTCGTAGAAAAGAGTAAGCATTTTGTTTTTTATTTATGTTTATCACACAATTCTACCAGATTTTAGGGCTTTTGGGTAGGGGGTTTGTTTTAAATAAGGCAATGATAGAAAGAAAAACTTTGACATATCGCAGAATAAAACTATAATACTATCCTCTGAAACTAAATATTTATGCCTGAGGTAAATGAGGAGCAAATTAGGGATTATGAAGTGTTTATAAGTAAGCAACTTTTGGAATTGTGGGAACAGCCAACTGATGATGTTTCCGAGCGTGTTCAGCGTGCTCTTGAGATTACTGCAGAAGCTGATGAACTTTTGTCTCCTGAGCAGAAGGTTACTTTGGCATATGCAATAAAAGCATTAATGAAAGGTTCTAGAAGTAAAATTAAATTGGATCTTGGGATGGATTTTTATAATCAATTGGAATTATCAATACAGCAAATTATAGATAGTAAAGGAGGATCCGGTCCTGGATTTATGGAATTACATAGAGCAGTGACAACAAGATTAGATGAAATGGATGAATTATCAGAAACTGATGAAGATGTGCTGCAGGCAGAAATTGAAATAGCTCAAATTAAGGCTACAGTTCTTAAAATATTGAGATCAATGGTTGCAGATAGGAAAGAATTAGCTTTGGCAGAAAAAAAAGTAGATATGAATGAAGCTTTTGATGAGTTGGATGATGAACTTCGTGAAAAGAAACTTTTTGAAGAGATTATGGGTGATATGCTGGATTTATTGCGGGACGAACTTGAAATTAGGGGGGCGGCAATTTTTTATAATGAGCCATTGAAAGCAAGCATTGTATTCGATGATGACAATATGCCTGAGGCAAATATTGGAGCTCGAAAAATTCTTTCAACTGCAGAAATTTCTCAAGGGAACGTAAGAAAAGCTCTAAGTTTGACGAAGGATGAATTAGATGAAGGTGCGGAGCATGCTAGCCAAGAAATTGAGGTTGGTGAAGGAGTAAATACATATTGGGTTATGCCTATTGAAATACGAGAATTGAGGCAGAAACTTGGGAGCCTTGTTTTGGTAACAGAGGGGAATGCAGATGCAATTGACGATGATTTTATTGAGTTACTACGATATGTTGAGTCACATGTCGATTCAGTTGTAGATGAGGCTATGAATAATATGTGTAAACAAAGGTTGGCTGTCATAGCTCATGGAATATCTACTTCTACCAATATTAGTAATTTGCCAAACGCCTATGAAAAATATCTGAGTTTATTACAAAAAGTTTTAGGAGTAGAAATTACGTTTGTTTATAATGAGAAGTTTAATGATAATGGCAGACAAGGATTCAGAGTAACTCAAAATGGTATTATTCCTATTGGAAATGAAGAAGCACAATCTTTATTTATAGATGACCAAGGTGATAATGGTGAATGGGGTGATAATGGTTATTTTGTAAGTTTATTTGATAAAAGGGGTGATTTGATTACAGAGATTGCCAGAAAGCAGGGTGAATCTGTACCTGATTTTGAACCATTCTGTGCTGGGACAGTTATTATTGAAGGAACAAAACCCATAACTGAAGGAGATAGAGAACGAATAGATATTATTATTAGAGCTTTGCATCAGGATGTTTTAGAAAGAAGAGGAGAGCATGACAAGTTAACTATGGGAATGGGTAGGTATGTTGCAGAATATGCTTTAGAGGGGGAATTAGCTCTTAAAGGTACTTTTCCTGCTGCAATTTGTTTTGTTGATGTTGTTGGATCTACGGAGTTATGTACAGAAATAGGTGCACCTGAATATGCAGATGGTTTGAATGTATGGTATAGCGGAACATCTGAAATTGAAGCAAAGAGAGATAGGCCTGGTCATGTTGATAAATATATTGGCGATGGAATAATGATGACGGCTGGAGTTCCATGTAGGGCGGATGGGTCCAGTTTTTCTGGTGATTCGCATAATAAAAAAGGAGAATTTTTATTAAATATATTTAGAAATTTAAATCGAACAAAAAAGCAGCGTGGGGGTGGTAAAGGGGGAAGTCTTAATGCAGGAATTGCTTATGAAGATAAAGTTGAAGTCCGAATGTTAGGAAGAAAAGGTGGAAAAGGAGAAGCAAAACGAATGGAATATACTGTTATTGGGGATGCAGTACATATTGCTGCTCGTTTAGAAAGTGTAGCTGAAGATGGCGAGACACTAATACGACTTAAGGATTTCGAATATCTTCGTAAACATATAGAGCTTCTTAAAAATAAAGGAGAGTGGAATGAAAATGATGTTGAAAATATTCAAAGAGGAGTCCCTACTTGTACTTTATTAAAAGGATTATTTGATCCTCATGAGATTGTTAGTACAATTACAACGGAGGAATTAGAAGAGATGGAACGAAAGCAAGAAGAAGTTTTCCGATCTAAAAATGTTGAAGAAATTACATTTCATTCTGCTGCAGATATTCCAAATGGTGATTATGAATTTAGATATAATGATTCGGGTGAGGATTTAGATCATGGGCAGATAGATATAAACTATAGAGGTGCATTTTATAAAGCTGATATCCCGTTATCTGAATTGCCACAGCCAGTTACAAAATGGGTTTCAATTAAGGTGCATAAAGAAATCTTAGCAGGAGATAAGCCAAAAAGGATACTGCGAGCTCAAAATGGTAAATTATTTATTATAAATTATGAATGTGTGGAAATTATGCAAGCAGAAAGGGTTCAGGCTTTAAAGAATCAAGCGAAAGAATATGGATTAAGTTCGATTCATCGTAGAGACTTGGTTGGTGGAGACTATGCTGTTAAGTCATTTTCTTTATTAGACGATGGGTGTTTTGAGTTTGATTTGATGCGAGGTTCAAAGAAACTAAAAGTAATTATTCCTGGAGATAGTTTTGATACAGATGTTGTTAATCCAAAAGTTATTTCATGTCGTTCAGGAAGATTTTCTTGCAGGGATGAAGGAGACCCTGAATGGGCTTACATGAGTGCAGCATAGAGATAAATTTTATGCTACAATCGTTTCCGTTGTAGTACGTAATTTTTTCGTATAAATGGAAAACAAAACTCTCTATTTTATTCGTCACGCGCAGTCTGTTTATAATGAGATGGGTTTGATTCAAGGGGATTTGGATCCGGCGCTTTCTGAAAAGGGGAGGAAGGATGTTAAAGAGCATGCACCTTTGTATGAGGTGCTTGAATTGAAGCATATTGCACATTCGCCTTTGTTGCGCGCAAAAACTACTGCAGAAACAATTGGAGAGACGCTTAATATTCCCACTTCAACTTGGCCAGGTTTAGAGGAAATGGATTTTGGAAAGTGGGATTGTCAGATGAAATTTGAAAATTGGGCACAATTTAGAACTGATTTTTATCAACATGGGATGGCTCCTCCGGGAGGTGAGTCAAAACGTCAAGTTTATGAAAGAGTGGAGAATGAAGTTATCAATATTTGTAATGAAACGAGTGATGATCCGGTGATGATTGTGTGTCATGGGATGGTTATGAGAATACTTCTTGGTGAATGGTTCACAAATTCGTCTGAAAAAGAATTGAGGGCGATTGAAATGCCGAATCTTGCTTTATATAAGGTTGATGTGAAATATGATTCGCAGCAAATAAGACCGCAGAATTATGAATTAATAGATATTCATGAAGGTTGAAGAAAAAATACAAACAGTTTCACTGAACGGACACCAACAGGAGGTAGTTTCGCATGTTAATGGTCCACTTTTGATTGCCGCAGGTCCTGGAAGTGGAAAAACTAGGATGATTTCATGCCGTGCGGTACATATGATTGAAGAAAGGGATGTTGATCCATCGGAAATTCTTCTTATTACATTTACAAAGAGAGATGTACAGGAAATGAAGAAGCATGTAGAAGGTCCTTTTGTTAGTACTTTTCATTCACTTTGCCTACACATTTTAAGGCAGTATGCATTCAAGATCTCGATTTCGAAAAATTTTACTGTTTATGATCCTGCGGATCAGCTTCAAATAGTTCAAACAATTTTAAAAGATGCAAAACCGAAGTCGCTTCAGGATTTATTGAGTAGGATTTCACATTGTAAGAACAATTTAATTCTTCCTTCTGAGGCACCACTTGAGTTGCAGGAGCCATATAGGCAGTATCAGGCTTTACTTAGGGAAGAAAACGCTTTGGATTTTGACGACCTAATTGTAAAAACAGTTCATCTTTTACGAAAACATCCGGAAGTTTTAAATGCACTTCCGTGGAAATATATTTCAGTTGATGAATATCAAGATACAAATCATGCGCAGTATGAATTAATTAAACTTCTTGCAAAGCGCGATAAGAATATTTGTGTGATTGGTGATGCTGATCAAGCTATTTATGCATTTAACGGTGCAAATGTTCACAACTTTTTAAATTTTGGAAATGATTTTCTTGATGTAAAAGTGATTAGGCTAGAGCAGAATTATCGCAGTACGCCAGAAATTATTCATGGTGCACAGGAAGTGATTAAACAAAATGAAGATCGGATGCAGCAAACTACTTGGACTGCACAGGGAGAGGGGAATCCAATAACCATTTGTGAGGCCTGCGACGAACGTGCTGAAGTTGATTATATAATTAGGACAATTGAACTTTATATGGGTGGCATGTCGCCTAATCAGACTAAACAAAAATATTCTGATTTTGCCATTTTGTACAGAACTCATTTACAAAGCAAAGTTATTGAGGAAGCTTTTTTGAAATCTGGAATTCCTTATCAAATTATTGGTGTAGTGCCTTTATATGATCGTGTGGAAGTGAAAGATTTAATCGCTTACGTTCGTGTTATTAAAGATCCAAATGATAAAGCGTCGCTTCTTCGTATAATTAATAAACCTGTTCGTGGAATTGGAAAAGCTTGTGTTGAAGCGATTGCAAAGCATGCGAAAAATGAGGGCTTACCATTTTATCAGGCCTGCCAGGAAGTTGATGTCTTGCAATTAAAGGATGATCAAAAAAATGCCATAGCAAGATTTGTTACTTTAATAGAATCGCTTCGGTATGAAAGTACACATGTGGCACTTTCCGATTTGCTTCGAAGTATTGTCGCAAAAATTCAACTTTTTGAATTATATAAAGATAAAAAACGTCAGGATCATATCCATGAAATAATTGGATATGCAGGCGCTTTCGATGATTTACCTCAGCATGAAAGATTAAAAGAGTTTATTCGGGAAGTTACTTTTATGAGTGATAAAGATATGTACGATGATAGCAAAGATGTGGTTACACTCCTTACGTTGCATGCATCAAAAGGACTTGAGTTTCCGATTGTTTTTGTTCCAGGAGTTGAAGAAAATCTTATCCCATATAAATACGCTCAGAAGCAGGTAAATCTTCCAGAAGAAAGACGACTTTTTTATGTTGGAATGACACGTGCAATGAAAGAACTTCATTTATTACATACAAAAGAGCGGGATTTTTTTGGAGAAGAGCTTATACCTCAAAAATCGAGGTTTATTGAAGATATTCCAAACGAAATTATCAGAAATAAAGAGCATGTACTTAAAAAGCATGTTAAAAAAACTGATGAAGATGATAAATCTCAGTTAAATCTTTTTTAATCCTTCGAATCTAACTATTTCTAGGCTTTTTTGTTCGCCAAGAATTTCTTTTGCAAGTGGATCATTGTAATCACTGTCGTAAACAACTTTTGTAATTCCTGAATTAATGATCATTTTTGTGCAGATTGTGCATGGATGTGTATTGCAATAAAGTGTACTTCCTTCGATGTTTATCCCAAATTTAGCAGCTTGAGTAATCGCATTCTGCTCTGCATGCGTTCCACGACAGATTTCATGACGTTGTCCTGAAGGAATTCCTAATTTTTCACGTAAACATCCACCAAGTTGTTTGCAATGTTTTAATCCTTTAGGGGCGCCGTTGTATCCGGCAGTTAATTGTTGACTGTCTTTTGCAATAACTGAACCAACTTTTCTTCGTAGGCAAGTTGAACGCTCAGCCCATTGATATGAAATTCCCATAAATACTTCATCGAAGTTTGGTCTTTCTTCTCCCTTAATTAATCCAATAAAATGGCTGATTTTTTTCTCGAGATCTTTTTTTGAACCTTCATTTAGTATTAAAAAGTTTGCATCATCAATTGTTTTAGCAACTTGTTGCCCGTCCGCAGGCTGACCTTTACCTTTTTCAATATCAAGCTTTGCAAGAACATCTTTTTTTGCAAGGGTGTCACCTTTTCTTTTGCGAGATAAAATCCTTTTCACAATAGTTTCAGGATTTGAAGTAATTCCAGCTAAATAAAAGCCTTCAAGCTTTCTAAGTTCTGCTGTCTCAAGCGGATTTCTGATTCCATCAATTACCCAGTTTTTTTTCGGATCTTTTTGAATTTTCTCTACAACTTTCTTTGAAAAATATGGCCCCCCATGTTTTTTTCGGAGTTCGTTTCCAATCTTTTGTAAATTCTCGCGTGTATGTTCAAGTTTTCTGGAAGTTGCTTCTTCACGAACGACATCTGAGAGGGAACAATACTTAAACCCTTTCTTTTTTAAGATATCCGCAAGCACTCCTTTTCCGGTTGCCATAAAACCAGTCAGTCCGATATGCATAGTCATACAAGTTAGAAAAGCAGACTTAGTTTAGTACGATATTAAGCTTTCTGCAATGTTCGTTTTTGCAAGTAATAAAGAAGCAGGAACGAGCAGAGAGTCGTAATTCCTGTTACAAAAAGCGGGACGTGATAGCCGAAGTGTTCCCCAATAGGTCCAAAAATAAACGCGGAAACCGAAGTTCCTAAAATTGAAGTAAAAGTTATGAAGCTAGCATTTCCTCCAATGCGCTCGATCTTGAAAATTCGAACGATTCCATAGAAAATACTAAAAATCATCGCGCCGTCACCCCATTCATGAAAACTTCTAGCGATGAATGCTAATATTACATCTTGTTGAAGTGCAAAAATTATGTGTCCAATTCCGGAAACAATAAGTCCAATATAAAAAACATATTTTGGATCAAAACCTTTTGCGATTTTTCTACTATAATAAAGTACACTTAATGCTAAAAAGATAATTGCTCCTCCGACGAATATCCCAATTTGTCCTATATCTAGGGCAAAATTTGTTTTTAAGAAAAGCGAGTATGAAGTTGCTTCTGCTCCATAATGTAGGCTGAAAAGAAACACAACTACAATAAACATTAATACTTCTTTTCGAAAAATATCTTTCTTATATTCAAAAAGTTTAAATTTAAAAGTATGAGTAATTGGGAGAAATAATGCTGCGAATCCGGTAATAATAAGCATTATAATAATTACTTTCAAAGTGTTTTCAAATCCGTATGAATTAATTACATTCCCACCAATCATAAAGCCGACAATTTCTGCAAAAACAGCATAACCAACATATTTTCCAAGTTGGGTTGGCATTTTTTTCCTATTTAAAGTTCGATATGCAAGAGAATCAATTGATACGTTAAATAAGTTTCTTCCAAGTCCTCCGCAAATGAAAGCAAAAGCCAGAATTATCGCATTAGTTGTCGTAAGAAGTCCAACATAATAGAGGGCACTAAAAATTAATGCGTACAAAATCATCTTTTTTGACCTTAAGCGATCGTTTGCAATACCTGCAGGTAGAGCAGTGATAATTGCCATAAAATTGGCGATACCTATAAAAAGTCCAATATGATATCCACTAAAACCCTGTTTCACTAAGAAAATCGGAACAAACACCCAAAACAGACTGTATATGAAACCATATATCGCTTTTACGCTTGTTGGAAGGATGAGTGGATTTTTCTTCGTAACTTTCTTAAACATAATGAGTTTTACTTATTTGAGCGCATTTATCACTTTACACTTTCCTCAAAACGCATACAATAAGAACGCGCGAAAATATCTAAATATCACAATATGAACAACATGAAAAAATTTCTTGCAGCTTTAGTACTTTTTGGAACATTTTTTGGAATGTCATCAGTTGCATTTGCTGGAGACCCGAATTTTCAATTGGAACCAGTTTTATTTGAACCGATTCAGCCGATTGAATCGATTATTCCAATAGAACCTATAGAACCACTTGTTCCGATAGATCCCGATGATCCTTATACTGACGATCCTGCTCTTGAGGTATTTTTGAATGGAGAACACTTGGAAGATGGAAGAGTTGCGTTGAACTGGGAACGATATGATGGACCTGATTTCCTTCACTATAAAGTTGTTCATGATCAGTTTGATTCGGAACCTTACTATCCTGAACATGGATTTGTAGATTATTTTGAAAATCAGAATAAAACTGGGATGGTTAGTCCAGAAGCGCTTCCTGTAGGGGATAACTATATTAGGATTTGTGTGATTACTACTGATGATAGAAGAGGTTGTGGAAATACTTTGTATTTTTATCAAGAAGAAATGGCGTTTGAAGAAGAACCATTTGAACCGGAACGTGATTTTGAACCTGAAGAAGATAGGCCAACACGAGAAGAATTATTGGAAGAAGAATTGCGTGCGGAAAGAGAAGCACGTGCTGAGATTGAAAAAGCTAATAATAAAAATGAGTCACCTGGTCTTTTAAAGAAATTATTCAAATTGATTACTGATAATGCGGGATTAGTTATAACACTTCTTGCTCTTGTTGTTGCAGCTTCAGGATTTACTTTTGCAGCAAAAAGAAAGCAACGTTCAATATCAAAATATATTAATCAAATTGACGATACTTATTCAGAATACAAGATGAAGGCAAAGCGTTGTGAAGCTGAATTATATCGTTTGCGAGATATTGTTGATGATGAACTAAAAAATGGAAAATTAGATGATAGTGCTTATGGACTTTTGATGCAGAGAATTGAAAATTACATGGTGGATATTCAGAAGCAGATTGTTAATGAAAAGTTTGGAGGACTTCCAGCGAGCATGAAAGATGAGATGTTTAAAATGATGGAAGACGGAGAAATTACGGAAAAAGAGTTTGAAGCTATGCAGACATTGATTAAGCGTTCTGAGCTATCAAGTAGCGATCAAGACAGTCTTCTTCAGACAATTAAAGAATTCAAGCATCAGGATGAAATGCTTAAAAAGAAGAAGAAATAATTAGTTTATAAACAGAGTTATTCCTGTTAGTACTGCCGCGAAACATACCCAGGCAAGGTATGGAATGAGCAAGTATGAGGCGACTTTGGATATTTTGTGCGTGCACCAAATTAGAAGAATAATTGATGCGATAAGAATTGGAAGTTCCAAGAATGCTAGTAAAATATTTTTCATTCCGAAGTATAGGAGCGAGTAAAGCATATTGAGTGCTGCATTTACTACAAAAAGTCCAATAGCAAGATTGCATCTCTTTTTCTTTTTGCGCTGTTGGTTTAATACAATAATTGCAGATGCAGCTATCATTATAAAAAGAATTGACCATATTGGGTAAAACACCCAGCCTGGTGGTTGGCATATTGGTTTATTTAGATTACGTGCCCATTGAATGTTTTGTTCGCTGACAAGTGCAGAAAATAGCCAAACCATCACTGCAATTAGAATGACAATTACAGCGTAAAAGGTATTTTTTAATGTGATGTGCGCTTTGTTCATAAGTTAGCAGGTCATATGCTCCCCACTACATGTGTTATATCCGTGTGCGCTCCATTGCTTGATTCCTCCAGCCATACTCTTAACATTTGAGTAGCCGAGTTTTGTTAATATATTAAATGCTTCCATACTTCTTCTGCCAGATCTGCAATAAACAATTATTTCGTCGTCTTTATCAAATTGTGTATTGGCAGCCAAATCGTCTTCGAGAGTTTGCAAAGGCATTAAAATTGCATCACTAAGGTGATACTCTTCATACTCTTCTGGAGTTCGGACGTCCAAAAGTACAACAATCTCTTTGTTTTCCACTCTTTCGTATGTTTGAATTGCTGAAATTTCTTCATCGATCACGTTGGCGGTTGTTAAGTCTTCTGTTTGAGCAGTTTCTGCATTTTGACACCCCGAAAAATTTATAAAAATTAAACTGCAAATTACGAGTGTAAGGATTATTTTCGGTAAACGCATGTCATTATTGTTAATGCCATCTATTACCTTATAATTTTTTGCCTTTTATGGCAAGGAGGTTTTGTTTTTGAGAGGGGATTGCAACCGGATGAGGGTCGCATGAAGGGGTGGAACTACGTTGGTTCTGGCTAGAGTACGTAAATTGTCCAGCCTTTCCAACTGGCTTGGTATGGAAGTTCATTCTGGACGTGCTTGTACCAGTCGATGGCTAGCTTTGCTACTACAATGAATTTTCGCTGGAGCTTATCTAGCCTGCCATGTACTCTGAGGAGTCTCTTGTTGAACTTTATTGCACTTTCCATTGCTGCTTTACTCGCATGGAATTCTCTATATTTGTTTTGCACGAGCAAAGCAAATACTTCTTTCCCGACTTTTTTCCGATTCGCTCCTCTTTTAATTGCAGCTCGGCCATCTTTCAATATGGCCAACTCTCGTTCCAAACTATCAAGCTTGATATTCAGCATGTCGAGATTGGCATGCTCCATCGGTTTGGGATTGAACTCCTTGATGGCTTTCAGCTTCGACTGGAGCTTGCCCATACGAGCGCTGTAGCCCGTGGCTTCCTCTTCAAGCGAAGAGAAGTTATCCAAGCCTTTGCGCATGAGCTTATACCTCTGCTCATCGACTTTCTTGGACTTGCACCCTGCACCGAGAAGAATCGCCATGAACGAAACAACAAAAATTCTCCAGATCATTGGTCCCTCCGTTTTCATCCGGTCGCATTTCAATGAACTCCACAACGGAGTCCACAAAATAGACCCGTTATGGTTGTTTAATTGAATTAAAGCGCATATTTGTGAATATGTCAACCAGGATGTAGATTTAGAACGGAAGATCATCGATACTAACATCTTCTTCTTTAGCTGGCGCAGCTTGTGCAACAGCAGGTGTTGCTTCTGTTTCAGCTGTAGGAGCAGGTGCTTGATCAATTCCAGCGTGAGGGGCTTGTGCAGCAGCAGCAGCCATTGGTGCAGCCATTGCAGCAGGAGCATCGCCTTTTCTATCTAACATTATCATGTTGTCAGCAACGATTTCAGTTCGATAACGTTTACTTCCATCTTCAGCTTCCCAGCTTCGTGTTTGAAGTTTTCCTTCAATAAAAACTTTACTTCCTTTTTTTAGATATTGTCCGCAAATTTCTGCAAGTTTTCTCCATGCAACAATATTGTGGAATTCAACTTTCTCTTGTTTCTGACCACTTTGATCAGTCCATGTTAAGTTTGTTGCGATACCAAAACTGGTAACAACTTGTCCTCCTGGAATTTGTTTCATTTCCGGGTCGCGCGTAACGTTTCCGATGATTTGCGCTCTGTTTAGTGACATTGCCATGTATATGGGATTAATTATTTATAAATTGATATCTTTATTCATTGCGGTTACACCTGTGCGTACCATTTCAATGATTCCGAATGGTTTAATTAGATCAAGAAAGGAGTTTATCTTATCACGTTCTCCCGATGCAAGCATCATAATTTGTTTTTTTTCTACGTGAACGATTTTTGCCTTAAATAAATCAGCGATTTGTTGTATGTCTCCGCGCTTTTTCATGTCCGCCTTAACTTTAACCATTACAACTTCCGCGGCAAGAATATTGTCGTGAGTTACATCACGCACTTTAATAACAGGAACAATCTTATAAAGTTGCTTCATAACCTGTTCAACATCTGTATCGCCTGTATTCACAACAATAGTAATGCGGGTAATACCCTTTTTTTCGGTATAACCTGCGGAAATACTTTCAATATTGAATCGTCTCCTGCGGAATAGTGAGCTAATCCGGTTCAAAACACCCGGTTCGTTCTCTACAATCGCAACTAATATATGCTGATGATTTTTCATGCATTTAAATTAACTTTCGTACGAGAAGTTTACTATATGAATAGCTTTAGTGGAATAGATTTTTTAGCAGCCTCCGGGATTGATTTCTCCAATAAATTCTATCGGTTCTCGCGTAAGGTACATATGGTGTAAATAACCAAAAAAGTATCCAAAAATGAGGGAAATGAGTATACTAAGACCCGCGATAGTGATTTTTATTAATTTTTCGCGCGTAATTTCAATCGGTTTTATATGCATAAGTACGTATTTATATTAGGAAGGAAGTGGATGCTTGCAGCAGCTGAGATTAAGGCAGTGTTTGGGGATGCTTTCGTTACCGCATTCAATGAATTTGCGATTTGTGAGTTTGATAAGCCTTTAAAGGATCCTCAGATTGTTCTGGATAAACTTGGTGGAACTATAAAAATTGGTGAAATTGTTGATGAAGTTCCTGGTGTGAAGCATCTTGATTCTGCGATTATTGATTATTTGAGCAGTGTACGTGATGGAAAGATCCAATTTGCCATTTCTCTCTATAATATGACAGATGGATATAAAAATACTCTAAAAAAATTATTAAGAAATGTGAAAGACGGGTTGCGCGAAAGTGGTTCAGGAAAGGTGCGTTTTTACAACAAACCTGATCAAAACATAAAAAGTGTAGTTATTCATGAGGAAAATTTGGCACAAAAGGGGACTGATATTTCTGTTATGCGTGATAGTGGAAGGCATTACATTGCTCGCACGGTTGCGGTTCAAAATTTCAAAAAATATTCGATTCGTGACTATGATCGCCCTGCAAAAGATGCAAAGAGTGGAATGTTACCGCCTAAACTTGCTCAAATAATGATTAATTTGGCGTGCAAGGGTAGGGATGATGCTGTGATTTACGATCCTTTTTGTGGAAGTGGAACGGTTTTGATGGAAGGAGCCTTAATGGGACATAAAGTTATTGGCAGTGATATAAGTAATAAGGCGATTTTGGATAGTCAGAAGAATTTAAAGTGGCTTTCTGAGCAATTTAAAGTTGATTTGGGACTTGTGCGTAATATTTTTGTGAAGGATGCGACTAAGGTTGTTCTTGAAGATTTGCCTGAGCGGCCTGATTTTATTGTTGGCGAGACGTATTTGGGGCCTCCTTTGTTCAAATTGCCATCTCCAGATGAAATAAAGAAGAATTTTAGCGAAATTGAAGGGATTGTTCTTGGTTCGCTAAAGCAGTTCAAGAATATTGCTGCAAAAGGTGGGTCGATTGTTCTGGCAGTACCTTTTTATCGTTATAGAGGGGGAAAACATTTTTTGGATAATTTAGTTGAGAAAGCTGGTGAGCTTGGAATTGTTGTTGATAACCTACCAAATGGCAGCAAAAGAGGTTCACTTTTGTATGATAGGAAAGATCAAGTTGTTGGTAGAGAGATATTTCGTTTTAAAATAAGTTGAAAAGATTAATCGTTTCGTTTATATTGTTGTAGCTTTGAAAAATTCAGTTCTTTTAAATTATCGTTCCCGGGTAGCTCAATGGTAGAGCACCTGGCTGTTAACCAGGTTGTTGGCGGTTCGAGCCCGCCCCCGGGAGCCAATTGAATTAGAGCTGAGCAAGGAGTGTAACGACACAGCGAAGCCTAAGATCTTGGCATCCACCGAAGGTGGTAGTCAAACTAAGATTTACGGCTCGTTTAAGCCGTTTTTTTCAATATGCTATAATTGATGCAATTATTTAATCTAAAAGTTATGAAAAAGTGTATTCCTAAATGTAGTTCTGCTTGCGGTGCTTATGGTCTAGGATTTATTGGTGCAGCAGTTTTTTACATTGGTAGTGCAACATCTTTTTGGGTGGGAGTTTTAGGTTTCCTAAAAGCTATTGTTTGGCCAGCATTTTTGGTTCACATGGCATTTGAATTTTTTACTAAGGCGATGTAAATTACTCCTTAAAACGTTTAACTCTTAAGCTGTTTGTTATAACAGATACAGAGCTCATCGACATGGCAAAACTTGCGAAGACCGGGCTTAATAGGCCGAAACCTGCAATTGGTATACCTATAATATTATAGATAAAGGCCCAGAATAAGTTTTGTTTAATTGCAGAAAATGTTCGTTGAGAAAGCTTTATTGCTGTATAAACTTTTGCTGGTGATCCTTGCATAATTACAATGTTTCCGGTCTCTATTGCTACGTCTGTACCTGTTCCGAGTGCAACTCCTAAATCTGATTGTGCGAGAGCAGGTGCATCGTTAATACCGTCTCCAACAAAGGCGATTTTCTTACCTTCGTCTTGTAATCTTTTGATTTCCTTTGCTTTATGTTCGGGTAAAACCTCGGCAATAACATTTTCTATGTTTAACTCTTTTGCAATAGCTTGTGCTGCTATTTTGTTGTCTCCTGTAATCATTATTATTTCTATATTCATTGTTTTTAGCGATTCGACAGCTTTTTTTGAATCTTCCTTAATAGTGTCCATTAAGCCAAGAATTCCAATTAATTTATCACCATGAGAAACAAAGATTGGAGTTTTCCCTTCTTCAGAAAGTTTATTTACAGCCTTTCTATGATTATCACTAATTTCGATATTATTTTCAGCAATAATTTTTTCATTTCCCAGACTTAGTTTAGTTTTATGTTCTTTGCAACTTGCAACAACTCCTTTTCCTCTAATTTCTTTGAAATCAACAAGGTCTGCTTTTGGTGAATTCTTCTTTTCTCCAAATTTCGCAATTGCTTGCGAAAGGGGATGGCTAGACATCTTTGAAAGACTATATGAAATTTTTAGAAGTTTTTCTTCAGGAAAATCAAAGGGGACAAGATCTGTGACTTTTGGTTTTCCTTCAGTTAGGGTTCCTGTTTTGTCAAAAATAACTACATCAATTTTATTAGACTTTTCTAATGTTTCACCATTTTTAATAAGAATACCTTTCTTTGCTCCAACGCCGGTTCCAACCATAATTGCAGTTGGAGTTGCAAGTCCAAGCGCACATGGACAAGCAATAACAAGAACAGCAACTGCAGGCAAAATGCTGGAGTCGATATCACCGGTAAAGAGCATCCATACAGTAAATGTAATTACTGCAATAATAATTACTGTAGGAACAAAAATACTAGCCACTTTGTCACTCAGCTTTTGGATTGGAGCTTTAGACATTTGAGCTTCTTCTACCATTTGAATGATTCGAGAAAGAACGGTATCTCCTTTAATTTTGGTTACTTCGATTTTCAAATTCCCATTTTCGTTTAGTGTAGCTCCGAAAACATCGTCACCTTCTTTTTTATCAGCAGGAATGCTTTCACCCGTTAACATGCTTTCATCAAGTGAAGCTTCTCCTGAAATAATTTTGCCATCTAAAGGAATTTTTTCGCCGGCCTTTACGTGCAAAACATCGCCAACTTTAACTTCTTCCAGAGGGATTTCGATTTCTTTGCCATCTCTTATTACACGCGCATTCTTGGCTCCAAGTTCTAGCAGTTTTTTTAGAGCATTACTGGCTTTTCCTTTACTAATTGCTTCAAGCCATTTACCGAGATTAATCAAAGTGATAATCGCAGCAGCAGCTTCAAAATATACGTGGTGCCCTGTAAACATTGCCCAAACACTATAAAATAATGAAGATAGCGTACCTAACGAAACTAAACTATCCATATTTGATGTAAAATGGATCAGTTTTTTGGCTGCATTTCTATGAAAATGAAAACCAAATACGAATACGACAATTGCGGTGAGTAGGGCATAGACCCACATTGGTAACAATTCTGGCCAAATCATCATGCTGAAAACAGGTACAGTAAAAATTGCGGCACCAATGAATCTATTCCGTGCAGTTTTTGTTTCTTCCATAGTTTCTTTACCCATATCAATTGTTTTTCCGGTAATTTCGTAAGCTCCATAACCAGCATGCTCAACTGCTTTAATTATTTCTTCAATATTTGTTGTTTTTTCATCAAATTCTACTTGAGCTTTATTGTTTGCTATGTTTACTTGTGCGTTTTTAACACCTTTAACTTCCAAAACAGCGCTTTCGTTTAGTTTGGCACAACTTCCACATGTCATGCCTGTTATTTTTAAATGTATTGTTTTCATATATTTAGGTTATTTATTCAACGACTATAAATTTGCCACCAAGCATTCCCATCCAACATGTAAATGGAATAACGCCTGTTTCTTCAGGTGTAAATTCAACAATATTTATTCCTTTTTCGATTTTTTTACTCATATCTAATCTTGGTATAGCAATTTCGTTTGAACAACCGGAAATATTTATACCTTCAATCTCCCATCTAACTGGTACACCTTTTTTAACAACAAATTCATTGGGTTCAAACCCCCAATCAACATCCATTTTAATAACTTGAACACCGTCTTCAACGAATGATTCGACCCCATCTCCTCCTTTATTCCAAAAATCTAAAGTAAAATTTGATCCTGATAAAACTAATCCTGAATTAAGTGAATAAACTGCAAAAATAATAACTATTACACCAATTAATCTGTTAACAAATTTGAATTTACTCTTTTTTGCGTATGAAGATCCAAGGCCTAATGAAAATAGAGCAGGAAATGTTCCAATAGCAAAAGCTCCCATAATTAATGCCCCCGTAAAGAAACTTCCTGATGCAATTGCAGTTACCTGCATTGATTGCGTGAAACCACATGGTAAAAGAAAAGTTAGGACACCTATTAACATTGGTGTTAATGGATGATTCTTTTCTTCTAGTGAATTGATTTTTTTTGATAAACCTTTCGGCAAATGAAATCCGAGCTTAGTAATGCTGGGTACAATGTCGATTATTTGAAGTCCTATATATAACATTATTATTGCGACAACAATCGTAAGGTAACCTGTAAACGAAAGTGAGTAATTTATTTTGCTGCCGATCAAGCCTAAAATTCCACCCAAAATTGCGAATCCGACGATTCTACCAATATGAAAATAGATATGAGGTAATGATCTTGAAACCCAAGGATGCTTTGCATCTTCTTTAACCTGATACATGTTTCCAAAACTTAGAACAATTCCACCTACGAGAATTAAACATGTGGATAGAGAGGCAACCACGCCCAATAGCAAGGCAACAAATATTCCAGCGTTACTACCAAATTCTGGGAAAAAGCGTGTAATTTCAAGTCTTTGAAGAAGATAAGCAATTGCTGCAACTCCAAAGAAAATTACAAAGATTTGAGCATAGTCATCTAAATTATTTTTCTTTTTCTCGTATTTTTCTTCATCTTTTTTGACTATATGATAGCCGCATTTTTGTACGATTTTTTTTATGTCTTTATATGGCACTTTGCCCTCACATTCGACATTAAGGGTGCCTTTGCGATGAGATATTTCGCATTTTGAGATGCTTTCTACTTTCATTAGTTCTTTTTCGAGAATGAGTTCGCAGCTTGCACAGTACATTCCTTTTATATGTATTGTTGGATTCATAATTAGAGAGTTATTTTTTTTGAGCTGTATTCATTACAAGAAGTAATTCCTGCATCATTTCATTTAATCGTTTTGGATTTTTTTCTTTTGCAGCATTTTTTACGCAATGACCAATATGCCCTTCGAGCAAAGTAAGATTCGCTGACTTTAATAATCCAATGATAGCTAGATTTTGCTGGATTACATCAATGCAATATTTGTCATTTTCAAGCATTTGAAGGACTTTCTCGGTCAAACTTTTTGCTTTTTTCATTGCGATGGTTACTTTTGGAGTGTTGTGTGCCATATATTTTTTGTTAAATGTTGATACCTATACCTAGGGTGTAGGTATATTGTATCAAGTTGGAAAATGTATTGCAAGTTTAAAAACACTTTCATTTTAAAACTAGTATTTAAACTTTTTATGAACTCTGTTATGGTGCTATGGAAAAATAATTTTTTAAAGATAAGATATGGTTACGTTTGAACTGATTGCTGTAATTGCCCTTGTACTACTGGCGTTTGGCGATCTTATTGTTGGTGTCGTAAATGACGCTGTGAATTTTCTAAACTCTGCTATTGGTGCAAAAGTAGCAAAAATGAGTACGATAATGATAATTGCTGCGATTGGGATTATTATTGGTGCAACTTTTTCTGATGGAATTATCGAAGTTGCAAGAAAGGGGATTTTTTTCCCGGAAATGTTCTCTTTGAATGAGGCGATTATTATTTTTACTGCCGTAGCAATTACAGATATTGTTTTATTAGACTTATATTCGACATTTGGACTTCCAACATCCACAACAGTATCGATTGTATTCGAACTTTTAGGTGCAGCTTTTGTTTTGGCATGGTGGAAGATGGGGGATTTTAATGAAGCCTGGACAGTAATTAACAATGCATCGGCAATTAAAATTATAGTTGGGATATTACTCTCCGTGGCAGTGGCGTTTGCGATTGGATTTGTCGGTCAGGTTCTTACAAGGATGATTTTTACCTTTGATTATAAAAAGCGTTTAAATCGATGGGGATTTTTATGGAGTGGAGTCGCTTTAACATGTCTTTTATTTTTCATCATTTTAAAAGGTGGAAAACATGCGACTTTTATGACAGGTGATGTGAAAGAATGGATAAATCTGAATTATATGAATGTTCTTTATGGGGCGTTTATCTTTTTTTCATTGTTGTCTTTGATACTAATTAAGTTAAAGGTAAATATTTTGAAAGTTATTGTGCTTGTTGGAACAGGTTCACTTGCAATGGCATTTGCGGGAAACGATTTAGCAAACTTCATTGGAGTTTCAATTGCGGGTGTGCACGCATTTCTTGGATCTGACCTTTCTGGAAGTCTTCCAACACCGAGTTGGGTTTTGCTTTTGGCTGGATTAGTTATGGCTGCATCGATGTTTCTATCGCGGAAGGCACAGACTGTTGTATCCACATCTGTTGATTTAACAAGTCACGACAAGCAGGTGATGGAGAAATGGAATCCGAGTATCTTTGTGAAGAAATTTACAGAGCTTGTTATGTTTTTATACAAATTACTTCTTTATATAACTCCGAAGGGACTAAAAAAATGGTTTGCGAAAAGATGGGAAACTAAAAACGGTCATATGCATAAAGGTTCTGCTTTTGATTCATTGCGAGCAGCGGTTAATTTAATAATTGCAGCTGTGGTGATTTCTTTTGCAACATCAATGAAACTGCCATTATCAACCACATACGTCACTTTTATGGTTGCTATGGGTACTGCCCTTGCAGATGGAGCGTGGGACGGCGCTTGTGCACCTTACAGGCTCTCAGGAATTATAACTGTAGTTGGAGGATGGTTTTTTACAGCGCTTCTTGCATTTATATTAGCTGGAGTTACGGTTAGCATTTTGTTTTTAACAAAAATATACGGATTAGCGTTATTAATTCTGGTGGTTTTTGTAATGATTTATAAACTTTTCCATGTTCACAAGAGACGACATGCGAAAGTTAATCAGCAGCAGGAGTTGTTTTAGGTAACATAACCTCCACTTTGAAGGTCCCAAAGCTTTTTATATAACCCGGTGTCGTTTGATATTAAATCAGAATGTGTACCTTGTTCAGCAATTTTCCCATCTTGGAAAACAATAATTCTATCCATTTTCATAATTGTTGATAAACGATGCGCAATTACTAAAGTAGTTTTATTTTTCATCAAATTCCCAAGAGCTTCCTGAATTTGACTTTCAGAATGAGAATCCAGACTGCTTGTTGCTTCATCCAAAATTAAAATTGGACTGTTTGCTAAAATTGCTCGTGCAATAGCTACTCTTTGACGTTCTCCGCCCGAGAGTTTTATACCTCTTTCTCCAACAAACGTATCATATCTTTTAGGAAAACCCATTATGAATTCATGACATTTAGCGAGCTTAGCAGCAGCCATTACTTCTTTGTCAGTTGCATCCCTTCGTCCGTATCTTATATTTTCAAACAATGTTCTATGAAATAATATTGGATCTTGAGGAACCAGACTAATTTGAGATCTAAGACTGTCTTGAGTAACGCTTTTAATATTTTGATCGTCAATTAAAATTTTACCCCTTTGAATATCAAAGAATCTTAAAATCAATTTTGTGACTGTTGATTTCCCACCTCCAGATGGTCCAACTAATGCTATTTTTTCACCGGGTTTAATTTTAAGAGATAAATTGTTAATAACTTTTGTAGTATTGTCGTAGGCAAATCTAACTTTTTCAAATTCAATTTTTCCTCTAACTACGCTAAGGGTTTTAGCGTCTTTTTTATCTTCAATTTCGAATTTTGTGTTGAGGATTTCAGTCATTTCTTCTGCATCTGCAAGGTCGCGGAATACATTTCTCATAATTCTTCCAAATCCCCATATCTTTTCAAAAAGTGATATTAAATATGCTTGGATCCAAATGAAATCACCTGCAGTAAGTGTCCCTTCTGCCCAATATTTGATCGCAATAAAAAATACAACAAATTCCAAAGCGATGATTGCAAAATGCTGAATTGCCCTTGCGAGTTCATCTAAATTCCATGATTTGCGGGTTTTCTTAACCCAGTTGTCAATAATTCCTGCGAACTTTTTAACTTCATATTTAAGACCAGCAAAGAGTTTGATTGTAATTGAATTTGTGATTGTATCTGCAAGTTGAGCAGTTGTCTTTGTATCTGCTTTGGCTTTTGCAATATCATATTTCCACTTATATCGACTGAATAATAAGTTGAAAAACAAGAATAAAAATGTCCACACAATCATTACGATTCCTAAAAGAGGTTTAATTAGAAATAGGACTATAAAGATTACGATTACTTTAAGTGCAAGAGGTACAAGTTCGTAATATACGTTGTCAGCAATGTTTTCGAAAGCGCGTACTATCCTGTTAATTTTTTTAACTAAAGATCCCGAAAAATTATTAGTAAAAAATTTGTAGGAGTGGTTATGCAATTGTTCAAAACATTCGTTTGCTATGTTTCCCATCACTTTTGATTGAAGTTTAATACTGCCAATTACGGCAATTCTCCAAAATAGCCACTCCAAAAAGTGGAATCCAAAAATTACAGCAATTACACCAACTAATGTATTTACAATTTCGCTTTTTGCCCCTTCATCTACGATTAAATCAAACAAGACTTTGTAGAAATAAGGAGCAATTAAACTAGCTGCGGTTGCACCTAGAAGTACAATTACCAAAAGAACCGTAAGAAATCTAAATTTTTTTACGTGTTTCCAGTAAAACTTGAATGTTCTCCTTGTGTTGAGTTGCATAATTCTATTTATGGCATCAGTATAAGAAACGACAAAACAAATTAGATGTTTCTCATATCTAACGAGCGCTTATTCTAAAACAAAAGTAGAAGAAAGTCAAATTTGGTTTGGAAAATTACCATTCTTTCTAAAAAGGGGACATTGATGTTGGAAAAAATTCACCCCACTCTCCATCAACGGTCATTTTGTTAATAATTTTGCTTACAGTTTTTTCATATTCATCTTTCGAATATTTTTTATTTAGAATGCAATATTCATTATGACGTAAACCTGCACAACCAAAGCAGTTATCGCAAAAATCACAATTATCCAAATAAGTGGAATTAGATGAGGGCCAGCAACGGTTGCAGAATTTGAGATTAAATCCGTGCACCTCATAACTGTCATAACAAAGTTCAATTTCTCCTGAAAAAGAACAATCCATGCAATCTTTTGCTTTATCAAAAATATGATCGCAGTATCTTATGTCCTGACCGTTTCTAACATCAAACGACATGTGAATATTTTTGCTGTTCACAATAAAGTTACCAATAAAATTTTCTGAATTTACTGCATGCACATATTTTTTTGGAACAAGTTTTGATAGTTTCTTAATTTTTTCAGTATAGTCTTCAATATTTTTTAGGTTTTTAATAAACTCCTCATATTCCTTTCTTTTTACTGGTTTGTTAAATAAATAGTATTCTTTATGACGAAGCCCTATGCATCCAAAACAATTTTTGCATCCCTTTAAATCAATACTTAAAAAGCAATCATTACATTGCTCACAATCCTGACAGTAAAAACAATTGTAACAATTGACGCAATCGGTACAGTTATATAGAAGTTCAGAGTTATAACAGTATGAAGAATCTATTGTGTCTTTGCACTCATAAATCCAGTCACAATAATAGCAAGATTGATTTCTATCGCTTCCAAAAACAAGATAACAGTCCTTGTTTCCCATGCAGAAATTACAATACTCAGAGTTTTCAGCTTGAATATTATAAAGAGCCACTTTAGGAACCTTATTTAGTAATTCTTTCATCTGTTCTAGAAACGATTTGTGTAGATCTAGTTCTTGACCATAATCCAGCGCATTCCAATCATCATTCCACCAACATTTTTGACAATAAACTGGGAAAGATGTGTTTTTTTGATAAATCGATATGATTTTTTTATCACATAAATCACATTTTCGATGATATAAGTTGCGTTCATTTCTAAAAGTAAGTCTCCTTTCGTATCTGCATGAAGGGCATAGCTTAGGTTCTGGAATATCGATTTTTTTGTAAAAATCTTTATCTTTTTCAAGAATTTTAAAGTCTTTATTGCATTTATTACATCTCATCATAGAAGAGAATTAATAAACTTCCTCTAAGTAGCATTTTTCACAGTAGACTTTTCCGGGTCTGTTTTTACCGTATGCGGTTTTAATACTAGTTCCGCATTTATCACACTCTCTTTCAACGAGTCTATATGGATTTCTTAATGCCAAACGATCTTGATGCCTGCAATTTGGACATTTTGTTGGAATTGGCAGTTTCATTCTTTTATAAAAATGTAATTCCTGCGCAATAATTTTGTAATTTTTTTTGCATTCATTGCACGCAAGTACTTCATTTACTATTGAATCAGGAGCATCTTTTATGTGAGCAGGCACGTCAAATGTTTGAGGTTGGTATTCTCGTGGATCGGGATCTTCCCATAAATATCCTTTTTGAATTGCTTCCTCTTTGGTTATAGGGAAATATTCATGTGCAACGGTTTCGTTATAACCAAAAGGGGAGTGTGATATTGGGAAAAATTCTCCCCATTCACCTGTTTTTTTCATATGTTCAATAATTTTTTCTACCATCTCTTGATATTCTGCTTTTGAATACGATTTATTTAAAATGCAATTTTCTTTATTTCTAATATTGCTGCATCCAAAAGTATTTTGCGTATTAATGCAATATTCAGAGTAATAACCAAAGTGTGCGTTTCTGGAAAAAGTAGAATAAGCCATATATTTTGTTCCATACATTCCAAGATAATCGCAACAAAGTTCATTCTCTTCAGTATAGTTGTTGTCGTAACAGTCCTTTAAATCCACAACTTGGGCACAGTATGCACAATCTTCACTTTTGTCAGTAAAAAATGAATCAAATACGTTTTTTGAATTATAAATATGACTTCCTGAAACGTTCTCAACATTGCTATTAGGCATATAATGATGAGGAACTTCAGATTTGATTTTATTTAATTTTTGTTGTAGTTCTTTTACTTTTTCTTTGTCACAAAAATCTATAGAAGCTTTAAATTTTTCAAACTCTTCTTTTGAAACAGGTTTATTTTCGATGTGATATTTTTTATTTCGAAGACCGGCACAAGATATACAATCACTGCATCCTTGGCAGTCATAACAAAACGATAAATCATTTGAGTTGTAGCAGTCCTGGCAGTACTTACATCCATATAATTTTCTGCAATCAGTGCATTCATAACAAAGTTCACAGTCTCTAAGTACAAGTGTATCCACGCAATCTTTCGAATAATATGGAGATCCGTACATGCAATCTTCAGAATAAACAGATCCAAAAATTAAGTACGAATTTTTTACGTCACCTACAAAGTTGCAATACTCACAATTTTCAGATCTTACCAAATATAAAGAAATTCTTGGTATTTTATCTTGGAGTTCTTTAAACTGGTCAAAAAATGGACGGTTGAAATCGAATTCCTGAGCATACTTCGCTCCATCCCATTTATCGCTCCACCAACAATCAGGACAATATATTGGAAACGGTTTATCTTCCGAATACATTGAGATAATATTTTTATTACATAAATCACAAACTCTTTTATATAGGTTCCTTTCATTTCTTATTGCATAACGTCTTTGTTGGCGACACTGAGGACAAAATGTTGGCTCTGGGATATTTAGCTTTTTGTAGTACTCTTTGTCTTTTGGATAGATAGTAAAATCATGAGAGCAATTTTTGCACTGCTTGTTTTCCATAATTTTAGATTATTAGCCACTAAAAGGAAACTAGCATAAATCAGGCTAAATTTCATCTTTTTAATGAACTGGCAAGTACAACAAGCTAAACATAATTGCTACACCTATAAGAAAGCTAACAAGTTGAAATATCGAATGTTTTACTTTTGTTTCTTTGTGAAGTTCAGGAATTAAATCTGCGTTCGCAATATAAATGAATCCACCAATTGTTATTGGAATTATTATTTGGATTATACTTTCGTTGTTTATTCCAATTAATAAAACAATCAATGCTCCGGCAACGGCTGTTAAGGCAGAAAAGAAATTAAAAAGAAGTGCTTTTTTTGGCTTCATGCCTGAGTGAAGTAAAACTCCGAAGTCTCCCATTTCTTGAGGGATTTCATGAAGAATTACAGCAACTGTTGTTGCAATCCCAACGGGAACACTTAGTAAGAAACTACCAGCAATTAAAATTCCATCAATAAAATTATGTATTGCATCTCCAACTAAGTTCATGAATGCAAGTGGATGAGTATGATTTTTTGTTGCAGATAAATGGCAATGCCTCCAGTGAATGATTTTTTCCAGAACAAAAAATATAAGAATTCCAATCAATATATATAATGACGTCATCATTGTGAATCCACCCTCTTCTGCAAGTTCGGGAAGCATGTGAATAAATACATCTCCGAGCATCGCACCTGCCGCAAAAGAAACCATAAAAATCAAAAACTTTTTAATAGATTTTTGATTAATAATCATTACTATCGCTCCAATAAGAGAGAGAATACTTACTATAAATACACTTACGAGCGTGTAAAACCATACTTCATTCATAACATTTCATTTTAAGAAACTATTTGCTTTCTAAATCTTCAACAATATTTTTATACTTTTCGTGAATCATTGTTTTGTCGAAAGTTGCAAATTCCTGAACAATTAATTCTTTTTCTTGATCATTAAGATATGTCATTGCGGAAATGAAAAAATGTTCATCTTCTTTTTTAATGTGAGCAGGATAAAAAAGACAAAGCTCATCTATTAACATCAAAATATTTTGTAATGCTTCTTTATCTCCATCAACATATTTTTTATTTTCTTCACTTAAACTTGTCACCATTTGACGAGCTCTAGCATGTTCTTCTGTTAAATCTCCCATTACCTTAGTGTCTTCATCAGAAAGTGGTTTTCTTCCAAGTTCTCTAAATAAAATATCTTCTTCTTTTCCATGATGGGTTTTGTCTGCATATGTTCTAAAGAAATCAACTGCCGTATCAATAAAAACAGGATTAATTTCCATGTTCTCCTTTATGTTCTCTAGTTCTTTTTTTATTAGAACGATCATTCGTTCAATAAGACGATGCTCCGTCATTAAAGGGCCAATTGGATCCATGTGAATAAATTAAAGAATATCTGCTTCATAATAAATAACTAACCTAACTATTGCAATGAGAGTTACTTCAAAGTTAAAATAGTTATGAATTATTTTTTTAACCCTCCCTAAATGAACGTCAAAAGATTGATCCTCGCATCAATTGTGATTTGGGTTGTTAGTTTTGCATTTATTATGCTGACTTGCGGATGGCTTTTTACATGGGTCTATGAAATCCCACCACTAATTTGGGTAAGTCCTGAAGACATGAACCTTGGTTTGTCTATTGCATCAGGACTGCTAACTGCATTCTTGTTTACACTTGTCTATGCGATTTTTTACAAAGGTATTCCTGGGAAAGGTGTGAAAAAAGGTATGATTTACGGTATTTTACTATGGCTTGTAGGCCCACTTGTTGGGACATTAGTGATGCCGGTTTATATGACAATTGCTTGGACAGTTGTAATTTACTGGATTATTCAAATGTTTATTTTGAAGCTTATTTTAGGTGCACTTGTAGGTGCTATTTATAAGCCAAAAAAATAATTATTATACAAAAAAAGGCCTCGCATTAATTTGTGGGGCCTTTTGTAAATGTAAATTTTCCTAGCTTTCCGGTCTCAATTTCCTAACTTGCTTTCCAGCCTGCCACATTTCACTATTGCCCATCTCAGCAAGTTCTTTATCTAACTCTTCACGATAATCTGGTCTGCTGTTTTTATCCAAAACAATTTCTGTTTCAGTTCCATTCTTAACACTTTTATAAAGGTCAGTGAATACTGGTGCGACAGCATCCCGGAATTTGTCTTTCCAGTCGAGTGCTCCACGTTGTGCAGTTGTTGAACAATTTGCAAACATCCAATCCATTCCATTTTCTCCAATTAGTGGAATTAAACTTTGAGTAGCTTCTTCAACAGTTTCATTAAATGCTTCACTTGGAGAATGTCCGCGTTTACGAAGTTCGTTATATTGAGCTTCCATTATTCCTGCCATTGCTCCCATCAAAACTCCTCGTTCACCAGTTAAATCGCTATAAACTTCATTTTTGAAAGTTGTTTCAAATAAATATCCTGAACCAACAGCAATCCCAAGAGCCAAACATTTTTCTTCTGCTCTTCCAGTTGCATCTTGATAAATTGCATAACTTGAATTGACACCCTTTCCTTCAAGATAGTGTTTTCTAACAAGTCCACCAGGTCCTTTTGGTCCAACAAGAACAACGTCGATATCTTTCGGTGGAACAACTCCTGTTTGATTACTGTAAGTTACAGCAAATCCGTGCGAGAAATATAAAGTTTTGCCACTTGTTAAATATGGCTTTATTGTTGGCCAAACAGCTTTTTGACCTGCATCTGAAAGCAAGTACATTAGAACAGTCCCTTTTTCTGCAGCCTGCTCAATTGGGAATAAAGTCTCGCCAGGAACCCATCCGTCTTTAATTGCCTTATCCCAACTTTTTGAACCTTCTCTTTGTCCGATAATTACATTTATGCCGTTGTCTTTTAAATTTAATGCTTGTCCAGGTCCTTGAACTCCATATCCAAGTACTGCAACAGTTTCATCTTTTAAAATTTCTTGTGCCTTTTCCAATGGAAACTCTTCACGTGTCACGACATTTTCTTCAACGCCGCCAAAATCAAGTTTTGTCATAATTGAATTTTATTAATAACTAAAGAAAAACTATACATTCGAATAATTAAAGTCAAATTATTTTTTTGATAGCGAGAGAAGACTATAAAGAGCGATATAACTTCCTTTCAAAAGTATGAAAAATAATCCTACAAAGATCAAAAATTCATAATTGATATTCTCAATAAATACACGCAGGACTTCAAATGGATCTGAAAAAATATCCCAACTGTTAAATCTAATAAATCTTCCAATATAAATCGCAATGCTGGTTAAAAATGTAACAATCGTCACAAATAGCCATCCAATCATAGAGTTGAAATGCTTTTTTACAATTTTATGGAGTATGAAAAGTGAAATAAATCCGAGTAAAATTCCAATTCCGATTGCTATAGATAAAAGTGTGAAATCGAACCACATCAATAAATCAGTATGAAAAACATATGTGCTAAAATAATTACCTTGCTCTTTCAGCGTCATGAAAGTGTACTTGTCTAGGTGAATAAAGTCAGTAATTAAATATGGTGCATTTGGATAGAAAAATAACCAAAAAAGTCCAACGATAATTAAAAGAAAATTCTTGAAACGATATTTTTTTGAATAGATATCAATTATTACTAGTGAAAGCAGTAAAGGAACCCACGCAAGGAAAAGATTCCACAATAAAAATAAATATCCTGTTCTTTCCGTAACAAGTACTCTTATTATTAGCAAAATGAAAAGCATCACACTGAGCGCAAAAAGTACTTTTAAACTTGTTTTATTCTTCATTAATTTATGTTAAACAGTTATTAGACCTGTAGCGCACATTATATATGAAACTTAATGGGAACAAAATTTATCTGCAACCGGTATCGCTTAAATATGTTGATGTTTATAGGAAGTGGGTACACGATAAGGATGTAATTCGTTATACAACTATTAACCCTCCAACACGTGAAGAGCAAATAAAGTGGATAAAAGAAAGAGAAACAAGTGGCGTGGAAGAAGTCTTTAGCATTTTCTTAAAAAAAGACGATACAATAATTGGAAACGTTGGGTGCCATAATCTGGATAATCCCGATAATAATTTTGTTTTGGGAATTATTATTGGAGAAAAAGAATATTGGGGAGAGGGTTATGGAACAGACGCTTTTAAAACAGTTATCCGTTATATGTTTGAAGAAAAAGATGCCAATATGGTTTCTTTGGATGTATTTGTCGGTAATAAATCTGCGCAACGTGTTTATGAAAAATGCGGGATGAAAGAAATAAAAAAGATTACAAAAACAAATGAACGCGAAAAAAAAGAGGTTGAATGTATATTAATGCAAGTCACCCGTGAGGAATATGAAAATTTAGATTATGCAGCCCCTTTTGAATAAACAATTTGCGTTCCAGATTCACCATTTATTGCTTCTTCGCCGTTTTCTACTCCGGCAATTAAGGAAGGTTCACCGGTTTCTTCGGTAAATTCTATACACGACTCAACTTTTGGGCTCATACTTCCATTTGGAAATTCACTAAGCAACGATTTTGCTTCATTAGTTGTTAATATTGGAATGACTTTTCCTTTACTATTCTTTTTTGCAAATTCTTCTGGATGAATAACTCCTGGTACGACTGTGAGTATTGCCATTAATTGTGCATTAACAAATTTTGCAATTATTGCAGTTGCACGATCTTTATCAATAACCGCATCAATACCTGTGATTATTCCATCTTTCTCTATTACAGGTATTCCACCGCCGCCACCTGTTATTGTTAAAATTCCGTTATCAACCGAATTTGCAATTACTCTCTCATTTAGAAATCTCATCGGTCTTGGAGAAGGAACAACTCGCCTGAATGGGCGTTCTGGAATAAGCCCATCTGGTAACTCTTTGATAGTCCAAGCTGGATAACTTTGTTTAGTTCTGCTGGTTTCTTCTGCAGTTAACCAAGGCCCAATAGGTTTTGAAGGATTTTCAAAACCAGGGTCATTTGGATCTATTTGAACATGACTAACTATTGTTGAAATTTCTCCAACTTGTTCGCTTCCAATTTCTCTTAGTTCATTTTCGATTAACATTTGTAACATTGATCCAATTCCACCTTGTGTGTAAGCAACCAAGTGGTAGAGTGGGTCGTTGCAAGCGTTGCGTAGAGCAAGATTGCCAACTTGAGGACCATTTCCGTGAGTCAAAACCATTTGTACACCTCTATGAAAAATATCGGCAATAATTCGGCATGCCTTTTTTGCTGTATCTGCTTGCTGCTCAAGTGTTTCTCCTTTAAGCGCATTTCCTCCAAGCGAAAGTGCAATTGTATCTCCCAGTTCAGGTCTTTTAACTCCATTCATACCTAAAGTATACTAACTAATAAAAGACAGGGGAGTAATATAAGAATTTAAGTGCAATAAGTCAAGAAGTTTAGGCAGATTGTTCTGCCTTTTTTTTGTCGCAAGCTTCCTTAATGAGAGTACGTATTTGTTCAGGTGAAATAGGCTTGTGTTGAAAAACATCAATGATTTTGAAAGCTAAAGCTGCCTCGAGTTCAAGGTCATCAAAGCCACCACCACTTATCATTACAATTGGAATATTTTTTCCATTTGGTAGTTCCCTAACGGCTTTTGCAAATTCTAATCCTGTCATTTTTGGCATTAAATAATCAGTTAGGATAGCGATATTTTTTCCTGCTGATCGCAGTAGATTTAAGCATTCATGTCCACTTTCAGTTATAATTCCAACTCCACCTGCAGTTTTTATGGATCTTGCGGCAACTCTTGCCACCGGTGTGTCATCATCAACAATATAAACAGTAATTCCTTCAAGCGGTTTTTCTACCGCTGTTTCTGCAGTAACAACCTGCATAGCTGTAGGACTGAGGGCAGGATCAGCTTGGGGTTCACTTACGGCATCAGAGAGTGGAAGTGGTTCTGAAGGGGTTGGTGTTTGTAATACTTCTATGTGCGGTTCATGCTCCTTTGGATCATTTTCATGATCATTGTTCATCTTTTATTAAGTTAAAAATCAATAAGGTGTAAATTTTAAAGTATTTTATAAATTTGTCAAGTATTAAAGTATATAAATACATAAGCGTCTCTTGAAATCTTACTTACGAATGTACTATGCTTTCCGTTCACTATCATTTTTATCTTATCTACTATGCTCAACTATATAGAAATTGTTGCACTTGTAACAGGAGTTGTCGTTATAATTGTCGAAACAGTTATTATTTTCTTGCTTGTAAAACATCTTAAAGCTCTAGATAAACATATTGAGAAAAATGAGCAACTGATGCTGAAATTTGAATATAACATTCAGGAGCATCTCGAGCATTTAAATGAGCATTCTCATGAAATTGAGTTAAAACTCGAAAAAATCTGTGGTCCGGATATGGAAAATATGCATGTTCACAAACCATTGGAAACCTTAAAAGATTCACAAAAAATTGAAGGAAACTTAAGGAAAAGTTTAAATAAGTAATATAAAATTCATCTAGTATTTATAACTAAACAATATGAAACGTTTACTAATAATAACGTTATCGTTATTTGTGCTGGGGGTATCCGGTTGTGGAAAACAACAAATTGATGAATCGGCAGAACTCCAAGAAGTAACTGTTAAGCTAAAGTGGATTCATCAGGCACAATTTGCAGGAAATTATGTTGCAAAAGATATGGGTCTCTATGAAGATGAAGGCTTGATTGTAGATTTACAGCCTTTTTCTTTTGAAGAACCAACAATCGATGCAGTAGTTAATGGTGATGCAGATTTTGGAATTACAGGTGCAGATGAGTTGTTGGTGGCGAGGTCAAACGGCATGCCAATAAAAGCCTTTGCGGTTATTTTTCGAACGAATCCTGTTTGTGCGTACAGTCTAAAAGAAAGCGGGATTACGAAGCCCCAAGATCTAATAGGTAAAACTGTAGGTTTGGAGAGAGGAACAAATGTGGATACCCTATATTACGTTATGATGTCGCGACTCGGTATTGATAGGAGTCAAATTGACGAAGTTACAATTGGTTATGATGCAACTGAGCTTTTAAATGGTGATACTGATGTGTCGACAGGATATATAATCAATGAACCAAATCAGGCAGTAGAAGCAGGTCACGAAGTTAATATAATTTTGATGGCTGATTATGGCGCAAATATGTATGCGGATGTTTTATTTGCTACTGAAGATACGATTGAAAACAAGCCTGAGCTTGTTGAAAGATTTCTAAGTGCAACATTAGATGGTTGGAAATATGCAATTGAAAATGAAGATGAAGCTGTAGAGATTACTATGAATTATGCAACTGACAGTACAAAAAGCCATCAAGCATATATGTTGAAGCAATCTGTTCCTTTAATTCACACTGGCGATAAGCCTATTGGATGGATGACCGAAACTCACTGGAATGAAGTAGAAAAGGTACTAGTAGAACAAAATATTTTGGAGAAAGAAGTGGATGTTGATACAGCGTATACTAATGAGTTTTTAAATAATTAAAATCTAAAAATATGAAACGTTTAACATTTACTATTTCAATAGTTCTAATACTGCTTTTTTCTGGATGTGGAAATAATGTAAAAAGTAACGAATTAGAAGATACAGTAGTGAAACTTAAATGGAAGCATCAGGCTCAATTTGCAGGAAATTATGTCGCTAAAGATAAAGGTTTTTACGCAGACGAAGGATTAAATGTAGAGTTAGTCCAGTATTCTGATGAGGAGCCTACAATTGATGCAGTAGTTGATGGTGATGCAGATTTGGGTATTACTAGTGCGGAGGAATTAGTATTAGCAAGATCAAAAGGAGTACCTTTAGTTGCTTTTGCTGTAATTTATCAAACCACTCCTGATTGTTTTTATGCGTTAAAAGAAAGTGGGATTAAAAAACCACAGGATTTTGTAGGTAAAAGAGTTGGTTTGCGTCGTGGACCTGAAGCAAATATCTTATATAATGTTATGATGTCGGAACTTGATATTGATAGAACCCAGATTGAAGAAGTTGAAGTTGGATATGATAATACTGAATTAGTAAATGGAGAAGTAGATGCTACAGTTTGTTATATCATAAATGAACCGTTACTGCTTGAGGAATTAGGGTATGAAGTGAATACAATCCTAATGGCGGATTATGGTGCAAGTATGTATGGAGATGTTCTATTTGCTACCGAAGATACTATAAATAATAATCCTGAGCTAGTTGAGAGTTTCTTAAAAGCGACCATAGAAGGATGGAATTATGCAATAGATAATAAAGACGAAGCTACAGATATTACTTTAAATTACGCGATTAATAGTACAAAGGAACACCAGAGAAATATGCTAGAAAATGCGATTCCTTTAATTCATATGGATGGAAAGATAACTGGATGTATGGAAAAAAGTGGATGGGACGAGGTTCAAAGAATTTTAATTGAGCAAGGTGTTTTGAAGAATGAAATCAATATTAACAATGCATATACATTAGAGTTTGTTGAAAAATTTCATAGTCATACTGAATGAAACTACGAATTGGTACTAAACTTGCGATTGCTTTTAGTCTGATAGGCATAATTGTCACTATGCTGCTTCTTACTTTTTTGTTAAAATACACTAACTATGCTATTGAGGAGAGAATCGAGGCTCAGATGGAAAGTGTTTTAATGTTAAAGATAAATCAATTAAATCGATTCACGGAGGAAGAAAAAGAAGATTTTAACAATATAGCAGATTTTTTATTAGAGTTGAGCGATTATGAAAATTTCTATAATTATGAAAATTTATCTGAATCGTTAGAATCGATATTGGAAAAAGAAGAAGATTTTTTTGAATTATTTATTATGGATTTGGAAGGTAGAGTGATCGTATCTACAGACAAGATACAAGAAGAGAAGCTAAAATTTAATGAGGAGTATTTTATCGAAGGCCAAAAGGGGGTATATATCCAAAGTTTTTACTATGATGTCGCTTTGCAACAACCTGCAAGTACTATAGTAGTGCCAATTCAAACTAAGACAGATATCTATATTTTGGCTGGAAGAATAGATATGAATGAAATTTCGGAAATAATGACGGAAAGATCTGGGCTTGGTGAAACAGGAGAAACATATTTGGTGAATAAATTTAATTTTATGATTACTGAGTCTAGATTTGAGGAAAACGTTAGCTTGAAAAAAACGGTATATACAGAAGGAGTAGGTGATTGTTTGCAGGCACATGGAGATATTGGGCACGGACATTATTTAGACTATAGAGATGCCGATGTAATAGGAATGTATAAATGGCTCCCAAATATGGAAGTATGTATTTTAGCTGAAATAAATGAAGATGAGGCTCATATATCCATAAACAAAATGAGAAACACGATCGTTATAAGTAGCCTTGGAGCAATTACAATAATACTTATTTTTATTTTTATTTTTGGCGGAAGAATTACCAGTCGACTCAATAATCTTAGAAATGCTGCGATAGAAATAAGTAAAGGAGACTTGAAGAAAAGAATTAAGATAAAGTCAAAAGATGAAATAGGGGACTTGGCTGTTTCTTTCAATACTATGACTAAGAACTTATGTGAAGCTCAGGAAAAGCTTAATAAATATAATAAAACGCTTGAAGGGAAAGTAAGGCAGCGTACAAAAGAACTTGCTCAGGAAAGAAATAAATTGAGGACCACTCTTGAAAGTATTGGTGACGGGGCTTTTGTAATAGACAAGAAGGGGATTATTACATTCTTTAATAATGTTGCTGAGAGTATTACTCAATATAAAAGTAAAGAAGCTGTTGGAAAGTACTACAAAGAAATAATAAATTTGGTTAGAGAGAAAGATGAAAAAGAGATTACTGGTTTTATTGAATTTGCTATTAAGAAGAATAAAATTACTCCCTTGCATAATCACACGGTTCTGATTACTAAAAAGAAAAAAAGGGTTCCTGTTCTGTCCAGTGCTGCTCCGATACATGGTGATAGAAAAGATAAAATAGTTGGATCAATTGTAACTTTCAGAGATGTGTCATACGAACGTGAAGTAGAGAAAATGAAGGATGATTTTATTGCGTTGGCTTCACATCAATTAAGGACTCCATTAACTAGTATAAAATGGTCTTTGGAAGAACTTTTAAGTGAAGGGTCAAGGAAGACCAAATTGGTACAAAAAGATTATTTGGAGAATTCTTACAAAGCTACTAACAGAATGGTTAGGTTAACAAATTCGATTTTGAACATTAGTCGTATTGATTCTGGAAAGTTAACAATATTTCCGGAGTCGATAGATTTAGTTCAATTTACAAAAGAAGCATTACACAAGTTCCAGTCGTTAATTAAAGATAGAGAACATAAAGTTAAAACTAGTTTTCCAAAGAAAGTAATGGTCGCTAAAACAGATCCAAGAATCTTGAGTGAAGTTTTGTCGACTGTTATATCAAATGCATTAAGGTATACACCAAAAAAGGGTGTTATTGAAATTAACCTTGAGGTTCAGAAAACATATGTAGAATTTAATGTAAAAGATAACGGGATTGGGATTCCAGAGAAGGCAACAAATAAAGTTTTTCAACGATTCTTTAGAGCAGATAATGCTGAAAGAATTGATACTGAGGGGACAGGTTTAGCATTATCGATTACAAAAAATTTAGTTGAAATATTGGGAGGAAAAATTAAATTTAAATCTAAAGAAAATTCCGGAACTACTTTCACATTTACTTTACCTCTAAAAGGCATTAAAGCTAAAAAAGGGGAGAAGGGGTTATCGTAAACATTCAGGTTGGTCTGCTATCTTTTTTTGGTATGATGGAAAATAAATTCTAAGGGTTGTTCCATGATCCAATTCGGTTCTAATTTCTAAATATGCATTGTTCTCGAGCAAAATGGCTTTACACATAGATAATCCCAATCCGGTACCTGCACCTTCTGATTTAGTTGTATAAAATGCATCAAACATTCGGTCTCTTACATATTGTGGTATGCCTTCACCTGTGTCGGTTATTTCAAGCACATTTAATGGACCATTTATTAATCGTCCAGAAATTTCACATTTGCGCTTGTTAGATTCTTCCGGAATGCACACTTCATAAGTGCGAACTTTAATTTCCCCACCTCTATTTGGTAAAGCTGCTAATGCATTTGTGATTAGATTAATGATTACTCTTTCAACTTTTTGGACTTGGACTTCGGAACACATAGAGCTATGAGTCCACAAATCATACGTCAGTTTGTGCGGGGGCTTAACTAAAGCTTCAAGAAGAGAGGATACCTCTTCTACGAGTTTATTGATATCATATGCTTGTGATCTACTATCTTCCTTCCTTGAGGCACGCAAAATGCTAGATACAAGTTTTTTTGCTCTTGATGCTGCTTGCTGAATTTCAAAGCCAAGTCCAATTCTTTCAGGCGTTCCAACGTGTTTTTCTGAAACAAGTAATTCAGCATATCCAGATATCGGACATAAAAGATTGTTAAAATCATGCGCTATACCTGCAGCCATTTCTCCTAATGATTTTAGAGCTTCTGATTTAATGCTTTGCTCTTCCATCCTTTTCCTTTCTGTAATATCAATAACAGTAGCTACCACACTTTTATCACCATTTTCACTTTCCATTTTTCCAAAAACAATCCATACGGGTACTTCGTCTCCTGATTTCGTTAATGCCTTGTATTCATGAGCAGCTTCACCAGGTCCTCTTCCGTTCATTAATCTATCAATTGTATCTTGTAACCTTTCACGACTTTCAGGTTTAACGAGCTCAAGAATCGAGCTTGGGGTTTCTTTTTCGCTGTACCCAAGTATATTTAATATTTGTGGATTCATACTAGTAAAACTTCCATCTGGGTTAATGTTAAGCATCATCACTGGAGTTCTTCTTACGACTTTTCTCAACTCTCCCGTTGTAGGGCCTCTCTGTCTATAAATAACTTTTGCATATCGTTCTTTAACTACTTTAAGAATTCCGGATATACGAAAACTTGGTTGGTTTTCAACTAATTTTTCTGCGCTTTTAACAATGTGACCTAAACTTATATTTTTAGGAGGGTATCCAAGTATCGTTAATTCTTCTGCTGCTTGTAAAATCGTTAAAGCAGTATGAGATATTTCTCTAGGGCCGTTATCTTCTTGAATTTTATCCCTTAATCCTAGTAAGTCTAACCCAATATTTTCGCTTTGAATTCTTCCAATCAAAAAACCTGCCTGTTGGATACTCCATTCACTACAGGTTATGTCTTGCTCAGATTTTAAGTGCTCCATTAATTGCATGACAACTATTGATAATTGTTCACTATCTTATTTTTATAGAACTAAAATTTCCAGCTTTTGAACGAAAAATTTAGATAGATTTTAGTTTTCGATAATATATTTATAATCAGATGTTTTTGAGGTCGAAAAATACACGCCTTTAAGGGTGTTTTGGTTTTAAAATGTTGCGCGGCAATGTTATTGGTTTTTGTATAGAGTGGATTTTGCTTTTTTAGATTGATGTGGGGGCTTTGTTAAGTATAATATGTCTGCCTACTTTATGACGTACTTCAAATTATGAAAAAGAATACTCAAACTTTAAAACGTGGTCTTGCTCAGATGCTTAAAGGCGGAGTGATCATGGATGTAGTTACCGAGGAGCATGCAAAAATCGCTGAAGAAGCGGGAGCTTGCGCTGTTATGGCGCTTGAGAGGGTTCCGTCTGATATTAGAAAAGATGGAGGGGTAGCGCGAATGAGTGATCCTCAATTAATTAAAAAGATTAAAAAAGCCGTTTCGATTCCTGTTATGGCAAAAGTTAGAATAGGTCATTTTGTTGAAGCGCAGGTTATTGAGTCACTTGGAATTGATTATATTGATGAAAGCGAAGTATTAACTCCTGCAGATGAGAAATATCACATAGATAAGACAAAATTTAAAATTCCTTTTGTGTGTGGTGCTACTTATTTAGGTGAAGGATTAAGGCGAATTTCTGAAGGAGCAGCGATGATTAGAACAAAAGGTGAAGCGGGAACTGGAAATGTTGTTGAGGCAGTTAGGCATGCACGTACACTTCTTAGTGAAATTGAAGAATTAAAATCTGGAACTGAAAAAACTTTAAAAGAATATGCGAAACAACAAAGAGTTCCTTATGAGTTAGTAAAAGAAATTGCGGAGAGTGGAAAGTTACCAGTAGTTAATTTTGCGGCAGGAGGCATCGCTACGCCTGCTGATGCAGCTTTAATGATGCAGTTAGGTCTTGATGGTGTGTTTGTTGGTTCAGGCATCTTTAAAGCAAGTGACCCAGTTAAAATGGGAAAAGCGATTGTTAAGGCTGTGACTCACTTCCATGAGCCTGAAATTATAGCGAAAGTTTCTGAAAATCTTGGAGATGCTATGGAAAGTAAAGAAATTAAAGATCTTGATACCCGTTATGCGGAAAGAGGATGGTAGATAACAAAATTACAATTGGAGTTTTAGCTTTACAGGGTGCTTTTTTTGAACATGTTGAAATGTTAAAACGGCTCAATGTAGAGGCGCGTGAGGTTAGGCAAAAAAAAGATTTAGACGGACTTTCAGGATTGATAATTCCTGGAGGGGAGAGTACAACAATATCACTTTTAATGAAAAACCAGTCGTTACGTGATGAATTAATTAAAGCTATCGAAGGTGGATTACCTGTTTATGGGACATGTGCAGGTGCGATTTTACTTTCAAAAAAAGTTGAAGGCAAAAAATTAAGCGAAAGACTTTCAGTGATGGATATTGAAATTGAAAGAAATGCATATGGGAGTCAGCTCGATAGTTTTGAAGAGGATTTGGTATTGAATTTGGATGGTGAGGAAAGACATTTTTATGCAATTTTTATTCGTGCACCAAAAATCACAGGTGTTGGCGAAAATATTGATGTATTAGCGAAAAATTCAATGAGTGAAATTGTTATGGCTCGTGAAAAAAACATGCTTGTTACAACATTTCATCCTGAACTTACCGATGATTCAGGAGTTCATCAGTATTTTTTAAAGATGTGCGAAAAGTTTACTCAAAATCTTTAAGGAATTTTGAGATATCGAAGTTTTTCACTTCTTCGTGAGGTGAAGTTTTTATTCCTTCTCTGCTTGGAAGACGTTCTTGGAATGGAGGATAGTCTTTCTTTTGATATAAAACTCCAAGATAAATTTCTTTTTCGAAATCTTGCACGATTTTCTTTGCGGCATCTAGATTTGTTGAGTCATATTTCTTTAAATCTTCGATATATTTAATGCGATCCCAGTACCATTCTTGTGGAGTTGCTCTGTTATATGTAGGACAAACCTGAAGCATTTCAACAAATGCAAAACCCTTATGTTTTAAAGCTGCTCGAAGTGTTTTTGTCATGTGTTTGATGTCGCCTGAGAAACTGCGGGCAACAAATGTAGGGTGCAATCCAAGAACAAATTCGGAAGGATTCATCGGTTCAACAACAACACCATCAGGCGACCCGTTCATCGCAAATCCCTTTGGGGTTGTAGCAGAAGCTTGCCCTGTAGTGAGCCCGTAGTTATGATTGTTATGCAGAATAAAGAGCATCGGGTAGTCACTTCTAACAGAATGCACTAAATGGCTAATACCTTCACTCATTGTCCCTCCATCACCACCGGAGGCAATAATTTTTAGTTTAGAATTCCCAAGGGAGGCACCTGCGCCAAGACTAATTGATCGTCCGTGAAGTCCATGAACAGTATATCCCCCGATTTTATCAGAACCGTTCCCGTTACAACCAATATCATAACTGTGGAGTACATCCTGATAATGAAATCCCTCTAAAGTTAAAGCTCTCTTAAGTGCATTTTGGATGTTGTAGTCGCCGCAACCGTGACACCATGTAATCACTTCTTCACCTTCATACTTAACGTATGTATCTTTACGTTTTGAAAGTGTTTTTAAAACCTGTGATGTGTCGTTTTGCTTCTTTGGCATAATTAATGTTTAGCAACGTACGACATAACTTCATCAAAGAAGAATGGACGTCCGTCATATTTTAGTAGTTTACCTTTAAATTCTTTTTTAGTTTGTGCTTCAACTTGTTGGCCAAACTGACCAAGGAAATTTCCTTCAATTAAATGAACATTTTTATTATTTTCGAAAAATTTCTTAGCCGCATTTGCCTTTACTGGCCACACATAATCAAAATGCAGATAATTAACTTCTACTCCTTTTGCTTTATATGCCTGGATTACATCTTGCATCACATTCATGCTACTTCCCCAACCAATAAATGAAATTTTGGCACCTTTCTTTGCTCCATAAACTTTTGGTGCAGGAAGATTTTTTAAAAGGGTCTCTTCTTTTCTCATTCTTTTATCAATCATAATTTTCGCTTCTTTTGCTTCCTCGTTTAATTCTCCACTTTCCCAATGTTCATCACCATTTGCATAATAATAAGCCGGAGAACTTCCCGGAATCCATCTTTTTGAAATTCCCGAAGGTGTAATTTTGTATCTATCACTCGACTGTAATTTCTCAAGTTCTTTTGGACTTGTTACAAGCCCTCGTTTTAAAGGAACTTTTTTATGCTTAAAGTGATCAACTGTTAAATGTGTATCGTAAACTGTTTTTTCTGATAGAACTGTTACTGGGATTTGATATTCTTCTGCGATATTAAATGCATGTTGAATTAATTCATATGATGAATGTGGGTCACCGCAGCCAATAACTGCTCGCGGGAATTCTCCATGCGCTGAGTGAATTGCAAGATTGTAATCTCCCTGACATGTCCATGTAGGAAGTCCTGTTGCTGGTCCAGGTCGTTGTCCGATAATAAATACTGCTGGTGTTTCATTCATTCCACATAAAGAAACACTCTCTGTCATAAGGTCGTATCCGCCGCCTGAAGTTGCAATCATTGATCTGCATCCAACAAGCATAGAACCGATCATCATTTGAGCAGCTGTGATTTCATCTTCAGCTTGTTTCACAAGAACTCCAGTTTCGTGAGCGGTTGCAGCGATGTAAGTTAAGATTCCGCTCGAAGGACTCATTGGATAGGCGTAATATGCTCTCATTCCAGCTTGAATCGCTCCAAGTGCGATAGAAGTTGTTCCATCAATTAATATCTTCTTTGGTGCTTTTTTATTAAGTTTAATTTTAAACTGTGGAATTTTTTTAATGTCGCCACCTTTAAATCCTGCATCAACACATTTTAAATCGATTTTCAAAAGTTTTGGTTTTGAAGCGAACTGATGTTTAACTTCCTTTTTCAAATTATTTGCATCGAATCCAAGAACTTTCCATAAAAGTCCGAGCAAAACCATGTTTACCATCACAGAACTGCCTCCAAGTGATCTCGCGATCTGTCTTGCAGGTAAATATAGAACTTTAATCCCTTTCTTTTTCGCTTTTTCTTTTAATGCTGGAATCAAATGATGCCTTTCGTATCCGTGAATTAAAATTCCACCACGTTTCATCAAGTCTATATGATAAAGAAGTCCAGCACGATCAAGCGCCACAACGATATCAATCTTATTCGAACGTGATCTAATATCTTTTGTACTAAAATCTATTTGAACATTTGAACTTCCACCCTTAATTAGCGATGGAAATTCTCTTTCTGAAGCAATATAGAAACCAAGATCTTTAAGAGCACGGCTAACAATGTGACCACTACTCAGCAGTCCCATTCCACTTTCACCCGCAATTCTTATTACTGTTCTTTCCATATATTATTTAATTGCTTTAGATAATTTTTTTGCCCAGTCCTTAACAGAAGTATCAAGGTAAGGAACTGGAGTTTTATTTATACGAAGCGCAGGAACGATCAACTTTCCGCCGATTTCTTTAATTCCTTTTTCAAGGATTTTTGCTGATTCAATAACATATTCGGTGTTGTATTTGTTGTCTCCAAGTCCAATAACTGCGCATTTTTTTCCTTTTAAACTTGTTTGTTTAACTTTATAGAAAAATTTCAGCATATGATCTTGAAGTAGTCCCTGTCCGTATGTCGAACTTGCGAAAATATAAAGACTATAACCTTTGAGATCTTTAACATCGCTTTCCTCTGCGCGTTGAACAGTCACTTTATGGCCGCTGTTGCTTAATACTTCCGCTACTTCATCTGTAACAATTTCTGTGTTACCACCTGTACTACCGAAAATTATTAGGACCGATGCCATAAAAAGTTTGTTTATCTTCCTTTAATTATATAGTTTAAAATTGTAAGGTCAAATTTATATAAAAAGAATTTGCAAATACGTGTGAAAAATATATAATTGCAAATAGGAATCATTCCTATTAATTCATAATTTATTCTTAAAAATAGCGTTATGACACACCACGAAAACGAAGAAGATTGTTGTTGCGACTCAGGTTGCTGCGGTCTTCAAGTCGGCAAAAAAGCCCCAACATTTAAAATGGAAGGGTACTACAAGGGAGACAAGAAGCATTATCATCTCGAAGATTTCAAAGGGAAATGGGTGGTACTTTTCTTTTATCCACTAGATTTCACGTTTGTTTGTCCAACAGAGTTAATTGAGCTCAGCAAAAAACATTCTGAATTCGAAAAAGTTAATGCGCAGGTTCTTGGAGTAAGCGTAGACAGTGTTTATTCTCATGAAGCATGGCTAAAAGAGATCGGTGATCTTGAATATCCACTTCTTAGCGACATGACAAAACACGTTAGTCATGATTACAACGTTCTTCTACCAGAAGAAGGAATCAGTTTGCGTGGAGCATTCATCATTGATCCAGATGGAATACTGAAAAGTTACACAGTAAACGATCTAACTATCGGTCGAAATGTTGACGAACTAGTACGTTTAATAAAAGCATTCCAAACAGGCGATCTATGTCCTGTGGGATGGAATCAAGGAGAGAAAACTTTGGGTAAAGCCTAGGTTCTCGGGGAAAAGGTAAGAGGCGTACATCTAGTTTCACATACTTGCCATATGAAAATGGTGAAAGCAGAGGTGAGACATACGCCTCAACGTAATGCTCTTTAATCTCTCTCAAGGTCGTATCAGTGATTGGTTAGAATCTCTGAGATCTCAAGGGATCAAGGAGCGGTATTTGCAACAGGTTCGACTAAGAGTTCCTGTTACTACATAGCCCTGAAGTAAAATTTAGGGCTATCTCCCTACCGTTCTTTGGATGGTTTATTTTATGACGTAACCACCATCGTCTTTTTTTTTGTTTCTTTTTTTTGTCCAAAATTAATTGGGAAAAATTTTTGTTTCGTTTGTTTTTGTGTTTTTTGGGTAGGTCCTACCATTTTCTTAAATAAATGAGAAAAGGAGGCTACTTTTAGGTGGCAGTAGTCGGCTGCCATCGAAAAGTAAGGAGGAGAAGATCATGAAGATACACCTTCATAATCCCGGATCCTCCCGGCTTTTGCTTGAGCATGCGTATGAGTTACGCACTGCGTGTATTTGTTTCTGTTTCTTTCAAAGGACGTTTGATTTCTATTTCTAATTTGTGAAATCTTTACATTATAGCAGTAATACTGGCGGAATTCAATCCCTTAAAGTGTGACTTTTTCTATAAAATCCTTATAATAAGGAAGCATTAATTTAAATTAGCCTTAATATATGGCAGAATTAAAAGGAAAACTATTTTTAATCGTTGGCCCGTCCGGAGTTGGAAAGGGGACTGTGATTGCGCATCTAAAAGAGATTCATCCTGAATGGGAATATCCAATTTCCGCTACAACACGCGATCCTAGACCAGGAGAAGAGGACGGAGTGGTTTATCACTTTGTTGATCATGATGAGTTTGAGAAAATGCTTGAAGAAGGAGAGCTTTTAGAACATGCGATTGTTCATAATAAAGAATATTACGGAACTTTACGCGGACCAATCACTAAGGCACTTGAGGACGGCAAAATTGTAATTCGTGAAGTTGATATGCAAGGATGCGAATCAATTCAAGAAGTGATCCCTGAAGAAAATCTAATTTCGATATTTCTAACGGTTACTGATAGACAGGATTTAATAGATAGAATTATTAAGCGTGGAAAGCTTCCTGAAGAAGAGATAAAAAGGCGTATGGAAAGCGCAGAAAGAGAGTTTGCAAAGGGTGGAGAAATATGCGAATATCAGGTTCCGAGTTTAAATGGAAAGATTCCTGAGTGTGTAGCAGAGGTCGAAAAAATCATCTTAGAAGAATCAAAGTCGATTAATTAATGGGGTGTGGCCAAGTGGTAAGGCAGCGGGTTCTGGTCCCGTGATCGGGGGTTCGAATCCCTCCACCCCAGCCATGCTTGAACATGCGATGAGCGAAGCGAATCGGATGGTCAAGTACGACGTAGCGAAGCGGAGTGTGCTCGAGCTCGTAGAGCGAGAAGCGCTTAAAAATGCGAGCGGCGCGCTGCAAATCCCCCTGATTTGCCAAGAATGAGTTTTTGGTGTATTGTCCTACATGCTTGTGAGGTTCGCACGTCCATCTTCCGGTATATGGTGTATTTGTTTTCACTTTTGAGCAATAGCTTGAATTTTTTAATATGATTTTATGCGTACCATGAAGAAAATCGACAAGCACATTGAAATTGTTGTCACGGGTATTGATGGATTGAACCTTATGTCAAAAAGGACTTGTAATATGATTTATGAAGTTCTAATAAAAAATTATGAAAAGGTTCGGATAACAACCATAGAAAAAGAAATTGATTTAGAAAAGTTAGTTAAAAGATCCCCTGATTTAGTATTCTCAAGTATTAAATGTATACGATTTGAAGATGATGATGGCAATTTTACCAATATGGTTTGGCTATCAGAATATTTGGATGAGGTTGGCATTAAATACACCGGCTCTAAAAAGGAAGCTTTAGAATTAGATTTTGATAAAAGTAAGGCTAAGAAAAAACTTCAAAAAGCCAACATTGATACTTCTATATTTTTTATTGCTGTGCCTAATCAATTTTCCAAAAGCGAAGATTTGCCAATTCCATTTCCACTTTTTATCAAACCTTTATGCCAAGGTGGTGGGGAAGGAATTAATTTTGATTCTATAGTACGTGACTTTGAAAGTTATCGGAAAAAAATAAAAGATATTTTTCGACAAACTGGCACTCCTGCATTAGTGGAAAAATATTTAAGTGGGCGGGAGTTTACAGTAGGGATAATTGGGAACGACTATAAAAATCTTATAGTAATGCCAATAGAGATAATTTCTGTTCCAAATGCTGCGAAAGAAAAAGTGCGTGGCTCAAGAGTAAAAGAAGAAGACACTGAAAAACCTCTTTATATTAAAAATAAGGTGATCCTTAAAAATGTTTCTATGCTAGCGAAAAATGCTTATAAAGCATTAGGCGCTAACGGCTACGGTCGAATTGATATAAGGATGGATGGAAAAGAAGTACCTTATTTCCTTGAAGCAAATTTAGTGCCAGGTTTGGATAAAAACTATGGGGACCTCCCACGATCATGCAAAATAAATAATGTGATGACTTATGAAGCGATGATTCTAGAAATTGTAAAACTTGGATTTAAAAGAACTTGCAATGAGTGAAATAAGAATAAATCTTAAGAAAATTTCGGAAAATTACCTTACGCTAAAAACATATTTAAAAGCTAAGAAAATTAGTGTTACACCTGTCGTAAAAGTTGTTGCAGGTGACTCAAGGATTGTGAAAATTTTTGAAGAGAATGATGCTGAGACTATCGGGGACTCAAGAATAGGAAACATAAAAAAGTTTAAAGAGGCGGGGATAAAATCAAAATTTGTTCTTTTAAGAATTCCTTCTAAAAGTGAAATTGATGAAGTGGTTGAGTTCTCTGATTATAGTCTTAATAGTAGTATCGAAATTATTTCAATGATCGATAAAGAAGCAAAAAAACGAAAAAAACAACATGGGATAATATTAATGATTGAAATGGGGGACTTAAGAGAAGGAGTTAATCCAAAAAAAGCAATAAAGATTTCAAAGAAAATATCCAAAATGAATAATGTGTATTTAAAGGGCATTGGTTCTAATTTTTCTTGTTATGGAGGAGTAATCCCTTCAGATCAAAAAATGCGAACTTTAAGCCATCTCTCAAAAAGCTTTCCTAATATTGATTGGATTTCAGGAGGGAATTCTTCAAGCATCAGTTGGGTAAGAAACGCAAAAAATACGTACAAAATAAATCATTTACGATTAGGTGAATCTATAATGCTTGGCCTCGAAACTTTGCAACGAAAACCAATATCAAAATTAAATCTTGATGCTTTTGTATTAACATCTGAGGTTATTGAATTTGAGGAAAAAAATTCAATTCCTGATGGAGAAATTGCACAAAATGCATTTGGTGAAATTCCAATAATTAAAGATGAAGGTTTAATGTATCGTGCAATTCTTGATATTGGAAGACAGGACATTGATTCTCAGGGCCTTACTCCTTTAAGGAAAGATATAAAAGTATTAGGCGCTAGCAGTGATCATTTGATTATAAAGAGTGATTCAATTCTTAAGATAGGAGATAAAATAAAATTTATTCCAAATTACTCTACTTTGTTAAGGATTATGACCTCTCCTTATGTTAAAAAGTCGTATACTGTTTAATCTCACAAATGCACTGTTGACACGAGTATCCTTTTATTTGTATATTTTGTGTAATTAACCTTTCCAACATGCAATACGATGATAAACCCCTAAGAGAGATCGATGACACCGCGGGTTCTGCTGCGGATGATCGTTTTGAAGAGATTATTGAAAAAGTAAAAGCAGCTGGTGCCGAAATTATAAGAGATGAAAGCGGTCCTCTCTATGTCTCTCTTGGAAGAGAAGAAGTCGAGATTGGTGAGCAACGAGTAGTTGAGTTCAATCTGAACAGAATGGATTTCGAGATTACACGCGATGCAAAAACGGTTAGAATTGTGACAGATGGAAATCAAAAAAATCTTGAACAGCTCTCAAGGCCTATTATTGAGATTAAATTGAAGCGTAAGCCGGAGATGGAGGATCAATGGGTGATTATGGACTTGGATGACATGTTTTAAGGAGTAGTGAGAGTTTAGCTGAGCACGGCTTTTTTAAGCGAACTACAGTTTACATTTTGAGTAAAATGTGGTATAGTTATAGGTGGTTGAGTAATTTAATCATTAACAAAAATAAAAAATGAAAACTCTTAATCCGAAGAGGAAAATTATTATAGCTCTCTCAGCTATAATTGCTGTAGTAGCTGTTCTTGTAGTAGCTAGTACTTTGGTTGATCCTCCATTTTTTAAAGGATTCTTAAGTCCACAAGTTAGCACTGTTTCTAAAACTGTTGAACCTGTAAAAATCGAACCTGCAAAAATTGAGGAAACGACAATTAAAGTAGAGGAAGATTTAATTACATCTAAATTGGCACCTGAGTTAAAAGAAGAACTTATTATGCTTGAACCTGTTGAAAAATCTGAGGAAGCAGAAGAACCTTTAGAGCTTGTTTTGGAAATGAAACCTCTTACAGTGGCAACTCCTCCGGTTGTGCAAATGGCGTATCGTAATCGTATTGACCCTCTTGATCCAATGTCTCCAGATATTTATAAGAATGTTTCACCAGATACAAGTCAAGTTGTTCTGATACTTAGGTTCCGAAATACAGGTTCAATGCCTGCATATTTAAAATCATTTGGTACAGTAGAATATGGATGTGATGGAGATAGTCCTTGTCGTCTTGCCACTACAGATGGAAGGCTTGTAAGAGTTAACTATGATAGCAGTGGATATTATGTGAATGCTCAACCTATAGGTTATTTGGGGTATGATCCATATACATATGGAAGTACAGGTAATGGGTTTTTTGAAGAAGATGCATCAATGAATCATAGCCTATTAGAAATTACCGGAAATGCTGACACATATTTTGCAGTATATGGTGATACTTCTGATTACCTGAATTTTGGTAATTATGATGAAGTATACGCACAAGCTTTTGTTGAACTTTCGAACATAACAATTTTAGATGGCAAAGATGTAGATTTAAGTATGTCAATTAGTCCTGATACTGTTACGCCTGAGACAATGGTTTATTCTAAATAAATCTCTACTTCGCCCTCTTTCTCTCATTTTCACTTAGATATTTTTTTCGCAGACGCACTTGAGTTGGTGTGATTTCTGCGTATTCGTCCTCTTTGATGTATTCGATTGCGATTTCAAGAGATATTGGCACGACCGGAGTTAAATTAAGAGCTTCGTCGGCACCGGAAGAGCGGACGTTTGTTAGTTGTTTATTTTTTATTGGATTTACAACCAAGTCGGTTCCTTGATTGTGTTCACCTATAATCATCCCTTCATATACTTCGGTGGCTGGACCGACAAAAAGCGGACCTCTTTCTTGTAATTTCCATAATGAATAAGCCATTGTTGAGCCTTTTTCGCCGGAAATCATAGAGCCAACTTTACGTTTTTCAATTTCTCCAACATAAGGAGCAAAATGATCAAATGAATGATAAAGAGTTCCTTCACCTCGAGTTAAAAGTAGGAAAATGGAACGGAATCCCAGGAGTCCGCGTGTAGGGATTTCAAATTCCATCATAGTATTTCCATTTTCAGACTTCATGTTATTCATAATTCCTTTTCGCTTACCTAATGCTTCTATTACTGAACCTGACATTTCATCAGGAACATTAACTACAGCGTTTTCGATAGGTTCATGTTTTTCACCATCAATTTCTTGCATAATTACTTCAGGCTGTGAGATCTGCAATTCAAATCCTTCACGTCTCATTGTCTCAATTAGCACTGCAATATGCATTTCACCACGACCATAAACTTTATATGAGTCGCTTCCTTCAACTGGTTCAATTTTAAGCCCAACATTTGTTTCTAGTTCTTTCTCTAAACGATCTTTTATATGCCTACCTGTTACAAATTTTCCTTCACGTCCAGCAAAAGGGGAGTCATTTACAATAAATTCAATTGCTAAAGCAGGAGGATCAACCTTAATTGCTGGTAGAGGTTCAACGTCAGCTTCGCTTGTAATTGTTTCGCCTACATAAATTTCAGGCAAACCTGCTATTGCAACCATATCTCCAGCTTGGGCTTCATTAACTTCATATTTCTCCATTCCTTCAAATGTGAAAAGTTTCGTCACTTTTCCACAGTAATTATTACCATCAGATTTGATTACAGTAACTGGTTGATTGGCCTTGAGCACACCTTCGTAAACTCTTCCTATTGCAAGTCTTCCAAGGAAGTTATCATATTTTAGAGTTGCTGGCTGCATTCTAAAAGGTGCCTGCGTGTTACTCTGTGCCGGTTTTACATTTTCAAAAATAAAATCAATTAAAGGCGTGATGTCTTTTTGTTCATCATCAAGCGTTTTAATTGCAACGCCGCTTTTTGCATTCGCGTAAATATATGGGAAATCCAATTGCTCCTCGGTTGCCCCTAAAGTAGAAAATAGATCGAAAGTTAAATCCACAACTTCATCCGGTCTTGCCATTGGTTTGTCAATTTTGTTAATTACAACCAAAACCTTGTGCCCAAGCTCCAAAGATTTTTTTAGAACGAACTTTGTTTGAGGCATTGGTCCTTCATAGGCATCAACTACCAATATAACTGCATCTACAGTACGTAAAACACGTTCCACTTCCGAACCAAAGTCCGCATGCCCGGGAGTATCAACGATATTTAGTTTTTTTCCTTTGTATGTAATTGCAGCATTTTTGGCATAAATTGTAATACCACGTTCTTTTTCCTGATCATTACTGTCCATTGCCCTTTCAGCCAGGCCTTTGTGAGTATCAAAATTATCACTGGACTTCAAAAGTGCGTCTACTAAAGTGGTCTTTCCATGGTCTACGTGCGCTACAATCGCAACATTATATATATCCATCACATATTTTAGAAATAAAGCCCGGTGATACTAGCAGGATTGGTATAATTTAACAATCTTATTAATGTTTTCGGTTGGAATGTAAAATTTTATATAACACTTGCTTGCTATCGCAACCCCAGGTTGTAAGAGTTTTTGTGAATTCAAAATATAATAGGCGTGAATCAATAATTCTTTAAACAAACCCACATGAAAGAATTCTTCAAAAAGCTCGGCGCAAAACTACCTACTTACGTTAAGGTAGCTGGTATTGTATTGGCAGCAATTATTTTGCTGGCAGTTGTTTATCGTTTTGTAGAACCTGTTGTAGACCAACTGGCTAGGAAAGTGAAGCCAATGATTTCGTCGCAATCTTATGGAATGGATTACGATATGGAAGATGAGGCGTATTTTGAAAAAGCTATTTCTTCTTCTTATTATGACGGAGGTTTTGCTGAACCAGGTTTTGCTGTTGGTGCACCGTCAATTGCACCAATTCCACCGCGTGATGACATTATTTCAGGTGATGATGCTGAGGAGTTTGAAGTAACTGAATATAATGCAACGATTGAAACTCGTCATCTTGAAGAAACGTGTGCAGAAATTTCGCAACTTAAGGCCTTGGATTATGTAGTTTTTGAAAATGCTAGTGAATACGATCAAGGATGTAATTATACGTTTAAAGTTAAGCACGCTAACGCTGATGAAATTCTTGCGAAGATAGAGGCGCTTGAACCAAAAGATTTTTCAGAAAATACTTATACAATTAAAAAACGGATTGATAATTTAACTAATGAAGTTGAAATTCTTGAGAATAAGAAGGCGTCGATTGAGGCAACTCTTGAAGAAGCTATATCTGCGTATGATGAGATAACAGAGCTTGCAACTAAAACTCAAGATGTCGAGAGTCTAACTAAAATCATTAATAGTAAACTCCAAATTATTGAACGTCTTACACAAGAAAAGATAAATATTAACGAACGGCTTGATAGACTTACGAGATCAAAATCCGATCAGTTAGATCGTCTTGAGTACACATATTTCTATGTAAATGTATTTGAGAACAAATTTGTGGACGGGGAAGAGCTTAAAGATTCCTGGAAGAACGCAGTTAAGAAATTCGTTCGAGATGTAAATTCTCTTGCTCAGGATATTACAATCAACTTAGCGCTTCTTCTTCTGTTAGCGTTCCAATATGGCTTATACTTGCTAATTCTGCTTGTGTTAGCTAAATATGGTTGGCGTTTTGGTAAGTATATTTGGAAGAAATAATTATGAAAATTAAATTTACGGCACTACTTGTCATCAGCTTTATGTTGATGGCAAGCTCGTGTGTATCACAAACTATTACAGACTTTGGTGAACAGAAATCTGGAGATCTTGAATCTATTGCGAGGGAGATGGGTGTGTTTCAATATCCAATTGATAAATTTCCTGAAAGGGTAACAGTTAAACCCTTCGGCATCTACATAACGCCAGAAAATTCACCTGTTCAACCTGAAAGATTCTCTGGATATCACACAGGTGCTGATGCTGAAATCTTTGAAGGAGAAGGAGATAATGAAATTTGGGTGCATTCGATTATGCCTGGAAAAGTGGTTGAAGCTAGAGAAGCCTCTGGTTATGGCGGAGTTTTAGTTATTTATCATGAGTTTATAGACGAAACTTATACTGCAGTTTATGGTCATATTGATTTAGATTCATTAAAGGTTTCAGTTGGAGATGAAGTTATATCCGGCCAAACATTGGCGATTTTAGGTGAAGGTTACTCTGATGAGACTGATGGAGAACGCAAACATCTCCATTTTTCTTTGTTAAGTGGAGAAAATCTTAATATAAAGGGTTATGTTCAGTCCGAATCTGAACTTTCGCAGTGGATTGACCCGGTATTGTTTTTTAATGATGATCAGATGCTTGTTAAACAGTATATAGAAGAGAATATCTCAAGTATAAGTGAGTCAGATCCTGTGCTTGGTGGAACTTGGTATGTTGTTGATGTAGAATTTGTGGATAATCAAACCGTCGTAGTTACTTATGAGGATGGGCATATCCAGAAAATAATCAAAGCAAATTACGAAATTTCCAGAGATAAAAATGTGGATTTGGAAGTACTTTTAGAAACGGACGCTTAGCCTTTTAAAAAAGCCATTTTTCTGGTATAATAGTAGGAATATTTGAATTTCGATACGTATTCCTATGAAAAGAGCTGTATTAACAACAATAATTGCATTTACACTGATACTTCCTCAAGCAGGTTGTAAAACTGAAGAAAAATCTTCAGTTCAGCATAATGCTCCGAAGCAGGCGTTAACTCATACTTTAAAAAGTGAATCTGTTGAAGTTACGGTTTCACTTACAGGGACTCTTCAGGCGGATAAAAAGACTCTTGTATCAACAAAATCGTCTGGTCGTGTTGCGAGTCTTTACTTTGATGTGGGTGACGAAGTGAAAGCTGGTGATTTACTGGGTGCGCTTTCGGGTGATGAATCTTTGATTAATCTTGATACTGCGCGGTTGGATGAAACTAATGCGGAGCTTGTTTATAATTCGCAGAAAAAACTTATGGAAGAACAGATTGAAAGTGCGAAAAAGACTCTTGAACGTGCAGAAACTTCTCTTGATGCAGCAAAAAAGTCTACACTGGATACAAAATCAACAACGAGTGAACAGTCAGATCTTGCGCAAAAAAGTGTTGAGCAGGCTGAGACAGCTCTCGAAATTGCAGAAAATGCAGCAGCGCAACGTCTTTCTTCCCTTTATGATACGACAGATTCAACTATTAGAAGTGCCGTGATTGCAGCTGCAAATGCTCATTCATATGGCGAGAATCTTCTAGAAGTAAACGAAACACGAGCAAATAGTTATTACGATAAATATGAAAAATATTTTGGAGTTCTTGATTCTCAAACAAAAAGAGATGCGCAAAGTGTGCTTAAAGTATCTTATGGGTTATACAAAGAAATAGAAGGTTTAATGGATGAAACTGGATCAATGGATAACGAAGAAAAGATAAAATACCTTGAAGATGCGCTAGAAATGCTTGAAGTGACTCAAGATATGCTTAATAAGGCGTATATAATGCTGAATAATTCGATTTCGGCTATTGATTTGCCTGAATCTTCTTTGCAGGCACTGCGTCAGGAAGCACTTTTGCATTCGCAAACTGTGGAAAGTGCAATTCTTTCTGCATCGGGCGATATGAAAGTTGGAACAAAAGGATGGCTTTCAACTTATGATGAAATAATTACTCAAAATAATTCGGAAATTAACGCTGCACAAAGCCAGCTTTTAACTGCAAAACAGCAATTAAATCAAGCTGATGCAGGTGGATATCAATATGTTTCGTCCGCGGAAAGTCAGGTGAGCATTATAGAGAAAGATGTTGAACAGGCGAGGATTGCTTTGCTTGCTACAGAAGCGCAAAAAGAGAATGTATTACGTCAACTTGAACGTGAACTTAGTGTAGTAAAAGGAACAATGCAGCTTTCTGAGGTTGTTCTAGGAAACACACAAGTTATAGCGCCTTTTGATGGAATTTTGACTTCAAAATATGTTGAAGAAGGACGAGTGGTTGCTGCTGGTCAGCCAATTTATGAACTTTCCAATATATCAGGCTTCAAAATTGAAACAGATTTGCCTGATACTTACATTTCAAAACTTGAAACAGGTCTTTTGGCAGAGGTAAGCATAGATGGTGTTGGCGGAACATTTGAGGCAACACTTACACGCATTGATCCAAACGTAAATCCGGTTAATCATAAGCTTGGAATTGAGCTTACACTAAAGGAAGTTCCATCCAATGCAAAGATAGGTCAGTTTGCAAGAATTGTATTAAAACTACCTGAAGAAACAGCATACTTTGTTCCAACACATTTTATTTATCGTGATTTTGAAGGACCTTATGTTGTTTTGGATAACAATGAACAACAGGTAGTTACAACTGGTTCTGAAAAAGATGGATTGGTTAGAATTTGGTGGCCTGAAATTGAAGAGAATATGGTTATTAAACGGTAACGCAAAAACATGGGCAGAAACTTAAATAAACCAGCTCGTATTACAAGGAGATTTGTTTTAAACCCTGCGTTATCGTGGCTTTTGTTTTTTGTTGCGGTTGTTGGTGGGGTGTTTGGATATCTTGCGACTCCGAAGACTTTTAATCCAGAAGTTGATATAGCGAGTTTTACGATAATTTCACAATATCCAGGAGCTACCGCGGAAGAAGTTGAGCAGTTTTTAACAAAGGAATTAGAGCAAGTCCTTGCGGATCTTGATGGTATCGACAAAATTTCATCTGTTTCTGTTGATGGAGGTGCTGCGATGATAAATCTTGTTTTTGAAGTGGGGGTTGATGTGACGGAGGCCAAAACAAATGTACTTTCAAAAATTAATTCAAAAGCGGATCTTTTTAGTAAGTATAAACTTCCACAACCGGTTATTAAGAGCAATTCTTACGATAATTTGGCAGTTGCTACTTTTGGTTTTACTTCAGATACACTTTCGCAAAATCAGATTCGCGAACTTGTTGTAGATATTCGTGAAAGAATGCGAGAGGTTCCTAATACAGCGAATCAAGAAATTTTTGGTGGGCAATCGAGGGCTATACGTATTTTACTGGATCCACAAAAATTAAAACTTAGAAATGTTTCAGCCGTTGACGTGATGAATGCGGTGGAAGCGAGTAATATAAAATTTCCAGTTGGAAGTGTGAGAAATGGTGAGACAGTCACTGATATTGAAGTGGTTGGAACGCTTATGTCAGCTGAAGAAGCAAAACAGATAATTGTGGCACCTTATATAACACTTGAGGATGTTGCTGAAATTGATGACAGTTTCTCGGAGCCTGTTTCGTCAGTTAAGGTTTACCAGAATGGAGAATTTGAAGATGCTATTTTTCTTACGGTTGGTAAAATTGAGGGTTCGAATATAGTTGTGGTTGTTCAGAATGTTATTCGAGCATTAGAAAAAGAACTTGAAAAAGAAAAGTATGACGAACTAAATTATCAGATTTTGCGAGACGAAGGTGAAATTGCGAATAATTCAACATTCAAGCTACTTAGGAATCTTATGATGAGTATTGGGATAGTATTCCTTGTTCTTATTATATTCTTGCAATTTAGACCTGCGCTTAATGTTGCGATTGCTATCCCTTTGTCGCTGGCAATTACATTTTTTGTTGGATATTTATCGGGCGAGACGATCAATAAAGTATCTATGTTTGCGTTTATTCTTTCGCTTGGTCTTTTAGTTGATGCGGCGACAGTTGTTGTAGAGAATTCGTATAGGCATATTCAACTCGGGGAGCCAAAACTAAAGGCGATAATTAAGGCAGTACATGAAGTCGGAATTGGTCTGTTTATGTCTACGCTTACTTCCGTAATTGTTTTCCTTCCGATTAATAATGTTAAAGGAACGATTGGGGAATATGTTGAGCCGATGGCATTCTTTGTGCCAGTTGCATTGATTGCTTCTTTTGTACTTGCTTTAACTGTTACCCCATTTTTGGCTAGTCAAATTCTTGAATACAATGGCGATGAAGGAAGGCCTTATAAATCATTTTTTGAAAAGATAATCGATAAACTAACGAATTTATATGAGAAATTGCTTGTTGGATTACTTGCAAAGAAATCCAGGCAAATCCTTTTTATAATTGTGCTTATTTTGGCGCTTGGTGGTTCAATTGCTATGCGTCAGTTTGATTTTGTTAAACAGCGAAGTCTTCCTGATGCAAATTTAAAACAGCTTTATGTTTATTTGGATGCACCTTATGGAACTGATGTTAATAAAACATATGAAATAGTTGAGGATGTTGTTGAACTTGCAGGAAATGATGCAGATATTAATTCAATGCAAATTTATACAGGAACTCCTCCGGTTTTGGATGTTGGTGGAACTGTGCGCTCGGCTGCGTTTAGAAATAAAACACATCAGGCAACAATTAAAGTTAATTTGGTTGATCAGGCGGATCGCGATAGGAATAGTAGTGAAATTGTTCGTTCGTTGCGTGATCTTTTTGCAAGTGATCGTGTGATACAAAGTTATGTGAATTCTGGAACAAATGTACGAGTTTTGGAGGATCCTCCGGGGCCACCAACAGAAGCAGCGATGGTAGCAAAGATTAAAGGTCCGGATCGTGAAATTAGACAACAAGTTGCATTAGATCTTGAAGAAATCGCGACAGGAATTGAGGGTGCGGTTGATATCGAAACGACTGTAGAAAATGCATATCGCAAGATTTTATATAAGATTGATCATGAAAAGGCACTTGCGAGCGGGGTGACTGCTTATGCAATTGCTCAAAGTATGCAGGCAGCTCTTGGGCCGCTTGTGGTAGATCAATATCATCTTGAGGACAGGGCTGAATTCGCTTTAATTGAAGTTCAATATGATAAAGATGATCGCTCGGATCTTGAAGATTTGTCTCAGATTTATGTTAAGAATTTTTATGGAGAAATGGTGCCAATTGATTCTGTTGTTGAGAAGGTTGAAACAAGGAATGAACCGGTTAGGTATCGTGATGGAAGGCAACCTGTTGCAAAAGTTACAGCTCATATGCATGACAGAAGTATCCCGTATGCAATGAGAGATTTGGAAAACATTTTAGAGAATGAATATGAGTTTCCAAATGGTGGTGAGTTAGTTGGAATGGATAAATATGGATTTGATTATGAACTTTCGAATGGAGATGAATACAGGATTGAATGGGGAGGGGAATGGGAGCAAAGTTTAAATGTTAACGCAGAACTATTTGAAGCAATGGTGATTGCATTTCTTATAGTGTATGCGCTTCTTGTTTTCCAATTTAGTTCGTTTACAATTCCTCTAATTATTATGAGTACAATCCCATTAGGATTTATTGGTGTTTTTCCTGGATTTGCACTTTTGTGGGTAATAAATGGAACATATATGTCATCAACGGCGCTAATTGGATTTATTGCGCTAATTGGAATCGTAGTAAACAACTCAATTATGTTTATTGAGATGTTTGATATTTTGAGAGAAAAAGGGATGAAAATGAAAGATGCCTTAATACTTGCAGGACGTACACGTTTGCGTCCAATTATGTTAACTTCACTTACAACCATATTTGGGACACTTGCAATTGCCTTTGATCCGACATGGGCCGGGCTTGCATGGAGTATTATTTTCGGACTTGGACTTTCAGCCGGGATCGCGGTATTCCTTATCCCGACTTTATATAATCTTATTCGCCCAAGAAGGGGACTTGCTTCTGAGGAGTTAGAAAATTTTTAAGCACCTTCCTTTTTAGATTAATTTTTGTTATAAATAAAGGAGTTACTAACCTCCTTTAAATTGAAACCTAGACTTTCTCTTACCATCCCAAATTTCGCAGGTTATTTTCTGCTAGCGGGAATTATTGTTCTTTTCTATTTTTTGTATCAACTATATAGTCCGTTTTTAACGAGTCTTATTTTTGCTGCGTTTTTTGCGACGATTTTCTTTACACTTTTTAAAAGAGTAAAGTTACTTTTTGGCGGGCATGGGAGAGTAGCAGCTTTTATTAGTTGTATACTTGTTCTTCTTGTTATTGCTGTCCCGGTAAGCCTTTTTGCAACACTTTTAATTGCTGAAGGTATTAATGCATTTGTTGATATTTACACAAAAGTACAAGGTGGATTTTTCCAGCAATATTTTAATTGGGAGGAAGGTAATTTTATATACGATCAGGTTCAGGCAGGAATTGTTTACTTGAATGAGAATTTTAATTTTGACGGAGGATTTAATTTTGACATTCTTAATGTTGATTTGATTAAACAGGTTAGTGAAACAGCTCAATTTCTTGGGAAATTTTTGTATGACAATTTTACAAACTTTATGGCTAATTTCTTCTGGGTTGTCCTTTCTCTTATCATCTTCTTCTTTTCACTTTATTACTTTTTCAAAGATGGAGATATGATTATGAAGAAACTAATGGATTTGAGTCCACTTCCTGAAAAATATGAAAAAGCTATTTTTAGAAAATTTAAAGAAGTGAGTAATGCCATGCTTTTTGGAATTTTCTTTACTGCAGTAATTCAGGGGACTCTTGCAGGGATTGGATATGCGATAGTTGGAATTAATAATCCTATATTTTGGGCTACTGCCACGGCTGTATTCTCTTTGGTACCACTAGTCGGCACCGGGATTATCTGGTTTCCCGCATCAATCATTCTTGTTGTGATGGGGAATTATGCAGGTGGAATAGGACTGTTCTTGTGGTGCTTCCTTTTCGTTGCTACGGTTGATAATTTTATCCGTCCTTACCTTATTGAAGGAAAAGCGCCTGTTCATCCACTTTTAACTTTCCTTGCTGTATTTGGAGGGTTTATGGCGTTTGGACTGAAAGGTGTTATATACGGACCAGTTATCTTAAATCTTCTTATTGCTCTTTTGCATATTTACGAAATGGAATATGTAAAGGTTCTTAAGAACTAAATATCCGCTACAAATTTAAATAAGCTTCTTTAAACGAAGACTGCTTTTTGTGAGCGCAAAAAATGAAAGCCCCATTATGAGTGGTGCTATTGCAGGATGTAGAATGAATCCTGTTACAAGATATGAAACGCCGGCAGCAGCTGGTATTGCAACTAAATGATAAATGAATGTAGATATGATGTTTTGTCTCGCAATTTGTTTTATTATTTGTGAAGATTTTAAAGCCGATTCAATTAGGCGTAGGTCATCGCTGATAAAAGTAATGTCTGAAACTTCAAGTGCGCAATCGGTTCCGGTTCCTGTTGAAATTCCAACATCAGCCTGAGCCAAAGCGGTAGCATCATTTATCCCATCACCAACAAAAGCAACTACTTCTTTTTTATCCTGAAAATTTTGTATAGCTTCAATTTTTTCTTTTTGAAGCATGTCTGCGAGTGAATCTTTTATCCTCAGTTCATTTGCAATATGCTCAGCAATTTTTTCGTTATCACCAGTGATAAGCGTTAATAAATATCGTTTTTTATTTAGATCGTTAATAGCTTCTTTTGCATCTTCTTTTATTGAGTCGGCAATACCAACTACTCCGATTAACTCCCTGTTTCTAGCAACATAAACAGGTGTACGAACATTTTTCGAAAGTATTTCTGCTTTATGCAAAAGTTCCTTATTCATTTGGACATTTGATTTATCCATCAGCTTCATATTCCCTGCGATAATTTCTTGACCATCGACAATCCCTTTAATACCAAGTCCTTCTATTGATTTAAAATCATATGCTTTTTTAAGGGTGATTCTTTTTGTTTTACAATACTCGACGATCGTAGCGGCAAAAGGATGAGCCGAAGAATTCTCTAAAGAACCAAGTAAAATCAAAAATCTTTTATCATTGAATCCTTCTTTTGGAATTATGTTTGTAATTTCAGGGATGCCATAAGTTATTGTTCCTGTTTTATCAAAAATTATTCTTTTAATTCTTGATGCTTTGTCGATAATCTTTCCTCCTCTAAACAACATCCCACGTGAAGCAGCTTTTTCGATTCCGTATGAATATGGCGCAAGTGCGCCAAAAGCGAAGCCTTCTGGATTTGCAATTAAGAGTATTGAAACAGTAGTTAAAACACTTACAAAAATTCCACCACCGGTCACTGCCCACGCTATTCCTGTTCCAAAAGCAATAATTAAAGTAAGAATTGTTACGATCTTTTTAAAAGTACTTCCGATGTTTTGAGTATTCCCTTTGAATTTTTTAGTTTCTTCAATTAATGAAAGTATTTGCGATAGGGTGGTGCTGTCACCAACCTGAGTTACTTTATAAATAATAGTATCTCGAAAAATTTACTTCCCGGAATTGGAATCGCGATCTTTTCAATTTATACAATCATTTTAACAATTCTCTCTTCGTTAAGTTCTAATGTTTCACGACCTCTTTTATACAGCACTTTATGTGTAATTGTTGTAGTTTACACTGTAATA
>JBHPIO010000006.1:0-79031 GCA_042568575.1 Patescibacteria group bacterium
AAATCAGGAGGAGCCTGTTGAATTCTATTCCGAGGATGAAATGATAGATATAATAGCAGAATATCTATTTCAAGCTGATGATGAAGGTTTCTTTAAGTTAGATGAAGTAAATGTCGGATTATTCAGAGTTGAAGGAGATATTTACGGGACAGTAGATGCCTGGGCTGAAAAAATTCACACAAGTTCGAAGACAGATGTTGCTGTAATAAAAAAAGTACTAACCGAAAAGCTTGTTGGCACTAAATATGCAGCAATTCCGGGAATAACATATTCAGGTGAGATTCAAAAAAATGCGTTCTACTCTCAAAGAGATGTATTTACTGCATGTACTGAGTTTAAAAATCCTTTTGATAGAGAAGATAAAGAGTTATACAAAAGCCGGGAAACATTAACTCCTCACCAAAAGAGAGTCTTCGGACATTTTCTTGGTTCAGATTCAGAATTAGCAAATGAAAGAGAGATAACAAGTGCCATGGACCAACTACATTTACTACTGCAAAAAAAGGATGAATTGGCTCATAGGGTTAATATAGGATCAATAAAGCATCCTGCATTGGCGGAAGACACCGTATATGTTATTCCGCCGCAATATAAAGATATATATAGATTACTTGAAAAAAACACAGGCATTAGAATATATGAAGAAGAAGTTTTTGCTTTCCTTGAAAACAGAGGTCTTGTTAAACTAGTCGCAAGTGAACTTTCACCTCTTTCCGAAGATAAGGATGAAGAGTGGAATGATTAATTACATTTTTTAAAAGCTCTTTGGAGCTCCCTCCTGGACACTAATCGAACCTGTTAGATTGGCTTATTCTGCCTGTTCCCAAATTATTTTCCACATTGAAAGCAATGTTTGCGAGATTCCCCTATCTTCAATTATTACACCAGCATAGGGACGTTTAAAACTTAATAAGGCAACTTTGTCACCAAAAATATTAATCTCTGTTTCAAATTCAACTTTTTTAACGTATCGAACCTCGCGTAACTGTTCTTTCCCAACCAATTCTGCTTTTTTTGCATTAGGACCTTCTTTTGCAATTGAAAAAACCTCAATATTACTTGAAGCTCTTTTTCTCGCATAATCCCACATCCACTTTTCGTCCATTGTTTCAAACATTTTTTCATAATCTGAAATTAAATAAATAGTCTTCTTTTCTTTTAATGTATCTTCATATACTTTTTTTAAGCCTTGAATGCCATCGTAAAAAAGAACTTTAGATTTTTCTGCAGGTAAATTATAAATACTCAAAAACTCAGGAAGTATATCTTCTAATTTCTTCTTTTGAGCATCAACTTTAGCAAGTAAAGAGTTAGGGTCTTCTGCTATTAAAAGTTGTATTTTGTTCTTTTGAATTACAGTAATAAATCCTTTTGACTTAAGATCTTCAAGAAAATTATAAATACTGGTCCTTTTTATCTTAGCCTTATCTGCAACTTCTTGGATAGTAGCACTACCAAGTTCAAGACAAGCCAAGTAGACCTTTGACTCTTTTTCGGTTAAACCCAAATGTTGAAGAATTTTAATTAATTTTGCAGTTCTCATATGTGTTCCAATTGGTCATTTGTCTATATTATAGACAATAACACAAAACGTTTTTATGTGCAATTTGAGCTTACTGTGCGAGTTTTTTTGATAATATAATTATACTCTGGCATAAGTCGGCGTCTAGTTATTTGACGTACCTACATATAGTTATTATGATTTTGTCTTAATTATTTTTAACACAATTTATTATGAGTAAAAGAAGTGAAATAAGTGATCTCAGAGATGAAGAACGTAGGATTAAAAAAATTCTGGAGCCCTTGAGAGAGAGCAATGAGACGTGGGAATTGGATGAAACATATATGGATCCAGCCGAACGCAGAAGAATAAAGCAATCGAGATATGAACAACGTTTAAGTGAAGTACGAAGGGAACGTGAAAAACGTGAAGAACGTAGGAATGAAGAAAGTAAAAATACTAATTTAGTATCTCCTGGTGATTATAATGGGGTAGATATGCGACCTCATTTTGATTCGGACGAAGATCAATTGAATTATGATGCAAAGGGGTTAATCGAGATTACTAAAAGAATTGTAGGTAATGTAGAAGTCACTACTGACCAAGTTATGTTAGTCTTGCAAAGAAAAGATGACGATCCTCAACAATTAAGAATAGCAGTTGATAAAATTCTTAGTGAAAAGTTTGTACCTACACTTGGAGTTGATAAAGTAATAGCAGATCACTCACATTTTGAAGAGACACTTCCTCCCGAAATTGCAGATGAACTTATTGACAGTGTAGTAAAAAAATTCATAGTAAATTCAAAAAAATATTATAATAAAGAGATATATTTATTAAATCCTACCCTTGCAAAGGCGTATTATGGAATAATATTTCATTATCCTGGAGAAGCAAAGAAATTCCCTAGAGGCCGTTATCCTTATCCTGGTATTAGTTTAGATAAAATTACTGATAGGTTAACCTGGGCAAAAGAAAATGCTCCAAAAAAACTATGGTCACTATTCCTTATGAAAGAAACCGGTGGTGAACCTGATATTGCATCCTATGATGATGAAACGCAACAGCTAGAATTTATGGATTGCTCGTGTGAAACACCATCGGGTCGAACAAATGTATGTTACGATGAATATGGAGAAAACCTTGCAAGAGAAAGCGGGAAATCCCCTAATGGAAATGCTGTTTGTCTAGCAGAAAAAATGGGGGTTGAACTGATTACCGAAGAAGACGTTATTCGCTATAGGTATTTCGGTGGACGATATGATTTCAACAATACATACTCCTATATTCATAGTCCCAATATAATAGATGCCCCAGATCCTGATCGTAAAGGCAAGCCACTTCATAGTTTTTGGAAACGACCATGGGCAGAAGGGGAAAATAATGAGAAAGAGGACTATGGGTACATGTCAGTAAATACGATGGAGAGAGCAACGTGTTGGCCAGTATTAGGATTTCGCGCTAAACTATTGATTTAAAATTTGGATCTTGGATTCAGCAACGGGGATTCGCACTACGCTTCGCTCCGTCGCACTACGCTTCGCTCCGTCGTACTCGCTCAACCTGTTCAATCAGTCGCAAGCTCCTTCTTCACAGCTTGATCTAGCAAACCCTACGGCTGCGCTCGGCCGTCGTCCCATCCACAATCAAAAAAAGCTAGGCCCAAGGCCTATCTTTTTTCAATGGAGCGGGCAACGGGGATCGAACCCGTATCATCAGCTTGGAAGGCTGAGGTAATAGCCATTATACCATGCCCGCGCATTCAGTAATGAAAATTCATACTTGAAAGGCAAAGAGAATTATAACGAATCCCTGAAAAATTTCAAATCAATTTTTACTCCGGTAATTCGAAGATGTCTCCTGGGGCTGGCATTTCAACATTTTTGTAGCCATTTTCCGCGAGGACGTTTTTGAATTTGAATCCTTGATCTTTTTCTCCGTGGACTAGGAATATCTTTTTCAGACCATCAATGCGTCCGACGTAATCAAGTAAGTCGCTTCTGTCTGCGTGAGCTGAAAATGCATTAATACAATTTACTTCTGCTCGGAGTCTGTATTCTTCTCCAAAGATTTTAACTATCTTGTGTTTATCAACAAGTTTACGACCAAGAGTGTGTTCCGCCTGATATCCAACTATCAAAACGCTATTTTTTGGATCTTCAATATTATTCTTTAGATGATGCAAAATTCGTCCGAACTCACACATCCCAGAAGCCGAAATGATTATACATGGCCCCTGATAATGGTTAAGCGCCTTTGAATCTTTAACATCACTTATATACTTTAATTGTCCAAAACCAAACGGATTTAAACGATTATCGATAAACTCCCTATAAGTTTCTTTATCAAAACATTCAGGATGATTTGCAAACACTTCAGTTACGTTTCCCGAAAGCGGACTATCAACAAAAATCGGTAAATTCGGAATCCGTTCGTGCTTTATTGCAACGTTTAATCTGTAAACAATTTCCTGTGTTCTTCCAACCGAAAAAGCCGGAATTATTAACTTTCCGCCCCTTTTATATGTGTCATTAGTGAATTCAATAAGCTGATTATCCGCATCAGTAACTGATTCATGAAGCCTATCTCCATATGTACATTCTGTAATAAAGTATTCTGTTTCTGGAATAACTCGAGGATCTCTTAAAAGTGGAATATTCTTCCGTCCAAGATCTCCTGTAAATCCGATTGTAGTTCTTTTGTCAGTTTCTTTATCGTGAATTACTAGATGAACTAAAGCAGAACCCAAGATATGACCTGCATCGTAGAAACATGCAGCAAGAGCATTCTCAACTACAAAAGTCCGATCGTATCCAACTCCATGAAACTGATTTAACGCCTGTTGCGCATCTTCCAAAGTATAAAGAGGCTCAATTGGATCCTCACCTTTTTTAAGTTTCTTCGCATTGTAATATTCCGCTTCCCTCTCCTGAATGTACGCACTATCTGCAAGCATGTGATTACATAAATCACGAGTCGCATGAGTAGAATAAATTGGACCTCTAAAGCCTTTCTTTACAAGAAGAGGCAAAAGTCCACTATGATCGATATGTGCATGAGAAAGAATAACTGCATCAATTTCCGCAGGATTAAAAGGGAAATTCATATTTTTCTCTTTCGAAATTTTACGTCGACCCTGGAACATTCCGCAGTCTAAAAGGATCTTCTTTCCGTTAACGTGAAGAAGATGTTTTGATCCGGTTACTTCCTGAGCAGCACCGACAAATTCAAGTTTCATATTAAAAAGTGTTTATGTTTTTATATATTTTACCATATTTTCGGGGAAAACTCAAAGGGGCACAGTGCTATATCACTCTTTAACAAAGAGGTGTTTTATGCTATAATTAAGGGAATTATTAACGCTCGATATGCCTGGAGGAACAGAAATTTTTCATCCGAAGCGTTCTGCGGCGGAAATAGCTAAAGAACGTCGTGATAACAAAAAGGCTAAAGTTAAAGACGCATCTAAACAAATGCGTGCTGAGTTCAACAAACAATTCCCTATAGGTAGAAAAGTAGAATTAATGCCAAACGAAGTTCAGAAGATGTTTAAGGACATCAGGCATTACAAAAAAGAGCCATGGGCTGCCAAGTTTTACCTCGACTTATTGAAACTTAATGGTGCTAAAGATCTATTTGGTAAAAACGCTGAATTCGCTTTTAAGTATTTTAAAGATTATAAAGATATGCCGTGGGCTGGAAAGGTTCTTATGGCAGCTGCAAGAATTAATACAGTCTTTCCATGTAAATATTATAAAGAATACGTTGGCTTGAAGTATAACGGGGTATATTTGGATGAGAAAATACTCACTTATATAGCCAAGACAAGCCCGAATGACATAATTCGTGTTATGTTCTTTAACGATAAATTTCCAAAACGTCTTACAAAAATAATTCTTCCGATTACAGCAAAAACAGAAAAAATGGGCAACACTCTTAGTATCATTTTAAGAAAGTACAAAAAAGAAGCCTGGGTAGTTCCCGTTATAAGAACGTTTGCAAAACACAACAAATCTTCTACTTGTTTTTACATGTTAAGATACTTCAAAGATATGTGGTATGCGGAGGAAATTCTCGAAATTGCCAGTAAGAATATTAAAGCTGGCACTAGTTTCGTATTCGGAATGCTATATATGGGAAAGAAGTTTAAAAAATTCAAACTTAGAAAAGGAAAGAAATACATGATCATGGCTGCACAAGTAGCATCTGAACATTTATTTCAAGAGTTCAAAAAGATATCAAAAGATATGCCAAAAGAATGGCTTAGAGATGTTTGTATTGCCGCAGCAAAAAGCAAACCTGAATATGCTTTAGAATACGTTAAAAATTTAAAAGGAAATGTATCTTTAGCAGAAGATATACTAATAATCGCTGCTCAAGCTAAACCTGAATTAGCATTTAAAAACTTCGAGAAATATATGAAGCTTTTCCCTTGGAGTGGAGACATCCTCTCGATTGCAGGAAATCTTTTGCCAAAATCATCAAACATATATTTTTCGACAAAATACGGAAAATATGTTCGTAAATATGTAAAAAATCAGATTGTTCGTGACGAATTGCTACCACGATTTAAAAAGGCAGGAGAAATTGCAGATGTGCTACTACAAAAACAATATCAATCAGATCAAAGACGACCAAGCAAAAAACGTTTAGGGAAAGATAAAATCAAAGATTGGTTCTCAAGTGATAAAGGCCTTAAGTATGTTCTAGATATTCATCCAAACTGGATTATTCCAAAACCTTCGTCAAAATATATTCTTTTTCAATATATCGTAATGATCTCAAGAAATCTTTATGTAGAAGGAAAAAAACTTACGAAAAAGAATGTCCAATTAGAATATAAAAGAATACTTGAATATAGAAGAAGATATGCCAAAGTCCCTCTTTTTCAAGGAAGAGACATACTCTTTGTAGCTGATTTTGAAAAATACAAAAATGGGACCAATCGTTTTGGGAAGAAAGCCACTTTAGATGCAATTAGAGGACAAGGGGGCAAAGTGGATTTCATAAAACCCAAACCATCAATAGCATCATTAAAGCAAAAAAAACAAGATATCTTAGATAAAATCGCAAACACACGTAAATTAACATTTTTACACGATGGTCACGGTGAAACAAACGAGCTTGTTTTAGGTAAAGTAAATGGCAAAGATGTATCTATTGGTTATTATGCTTTAGCGCTTGCGTTCATTAAAAGGCAAAAGAAATTCCCTAATGAAAAATCTGTTCCAATAATGATTTTGACTTCTTGTAAATCAAGTAGTTTTGCAAAGAATTTCCTTAGATATGCAAAATCCCGATATAAAGATTTTAAACCACCAATTATTTTGACAGGATCTGAACACAATCTATATGGATATTCTCATAGTAAATCTCAATATGGAGACATGTTCTTTGAAAACATCCTTGAATTAAACAAAAAAGGACAAACCACAACATTCGGAACAGTTATGCGAAATGAGTTAAAAGGTCAATCAAACCCTTGTCTATACATACCAGGCAAATCAAATGGAAGTGTAAAAAGTATTAGCTCCAAGCCAACTGAAGTACGACAAATTTCTAAAAAGACTACTCCAAAGAAGCGTAAAGCTAACGCGTAATTTCAATCTTCCCTTCTCTAATCTGCGCCGCAAGGCTTTCATCATAGGCTCCCCACGAAAGAAACTTCTCCAAGAATGATGCCTTATTGCCCTCACTCATAAATTCCGGCTGGCTGTTTGGAATCGCATACGGATACAAATAAATCACTGTTCGATCTTTTTCAAAAATCGTACCGATCGCAAGACCTTCCTGCGTATCTTGTGAGAAATATTGATCGAATACGAAATTCCCTAAACTATAAAAAACAGGAACACCGTTGTAAATTTCCATTGTCTGAACCACATGTGGATGATGACCAATTACCAAATCCGCGCCAGCATCAACAAACCCGTGAGCCAGCTCTATTTTTCGATTTGTCGGAGTATGCTTATATTCTGCTCCCCAGTGAATCGAAATAATAACGTAATCGTTTTCCTCTTTTAACTGCCGAATGTTTGCTGCGGAGTCTTCTACATTTACTTTGAAAATCGTGTCATCATAACCGAGAAAAGCCACCTTAGACCCTGAGATTTCCGAAACATGAACATTCTCTTCGTGAGTGTTTTTTGGATGACCAAAATACGTAACGCCGCCTGCTTCAAGAAATCGCTTTGTATCATCACGACCTCCCCAACCTTGATCTAGCGCGTGATTATTCGCAATGCTCACGATTGTAATCCCGGCATCCTTTACTACCTGAACAACATCTGGCTTAAATCTGAACGAAATCGACTTACTTGTCGCAACTGGAAACTCTTTAATTGGACCTTCGAAATTGGCAAACACATGATCGGTTCCTCCAATATCACCCGCAATTTTTTGAAAAGGATAGTTGAGGCCATGCTTATCCATTAGTGAACGAACCGCACGATCCAGCATTACATCGCCAAAGCCAAGTAGAGTTACTCGCTCCATTTTTTCGGGTGCGTCTTCCTTTGTATAGTAAACAAAATTATTTTTGAAAACCGGATTTTTCGCCTGATTGAAATGGAAATAATAGAGCGCAGTTTTTATTGCAAGCACACTATCTGTCTTCAAATTTTTAATCGTAGAGATATCAAAGTTGTGGAATGCACGCTCCTGAGTCGACATCTGCAATTCCTTCATATTTGGATCGCTGGATGGAGACTCCTTATTTATCGCGATAACAAAAACAGATTTATTTGATTCTCCAACTATTTTTTTAAGCAATCTTGATAATTTATAAGCATCGAGTGATGCTGTTTCACTTGTTAAAACAATCGGCACAATTCGTGCATTTTTAAAACTATATTTGATTGAAGTTACCAGAGGCGTTGAAGCCGAGAAGCTATAAAAGTCTTCACTCGCCAGAGTTATATAATCAGTCTCTAAAAGCTTATCCACAAACTCACTATCACACTCAACTTCTCCAAAAATGGTTTTATATCCATTCTTGTGCGTAATTATTGGTTCTACTGTAATCGGAGCAGTTATAAAGTCCGTCTCATCAATAATCACAAACGTTTTTGGGTTTTCAAGCTCCTTAATTTCTGCAAAATATTCATTAATTTCATTTGGACTATTTGGATCATAAGGAATAATCCCGCCAAAAACATCCTGGTGAATCTCGACTACTTGCGGCGCAAGCAAAACATCCACCTTCACATCCTTCACATACGAACCAAATCCAAAAAGAATGATCAGTAAAAATATGCCGAGTGCGTAAATCCCAAATTGTAAATCAAACCTTTTCATAAATGTTTTTTCCTAATCTGTTGCTGGTGTGAATGAGCAACCCGCTTGCATTGTGAGGGTTGCGAAATCATTCCCGTAACAATTGTATGATTTTAGATGCCTCGGCTCTGGTTATCGGATCGTTCGGATAGAAATTTCCATCTTCACGACCTGAAACTATAAAGTCCAGATATGCCTGATTTATATAAGAAATTGCCCAGTGTCCGACTGAATCTTCGAATGCCCACTCGTCACTGGTATCCGGAACTTCAACTCCAAACGCAAGCATTGTGATTTTTAGCGCTTCTGCTCTTGTTACATTTTGCGCTGGGGCAAAAGTCGTTTCATCATATCCTTGAACAATCCCCTGCTTCCATGCCGCATACACCCAGTCAATCTGCCATCCATCCAAATCGTTGAATAGAAAGTTTTGATCATCTGGTGTTAAAGAAGCAATTCCCGCTGCCGATAACGACATTTTGGTTAACTCAGCTCGATTAATATTATCATTTGGATGGAATCCACCATCGTCATATCCTTTTACAACTCCAACTTTAAATAGATCAATAATAAAAGTTTCCGCCCAATGTCCTGCGATATCATTAAAGATTACATCCGGTTCATCCTTTGGAGCTAAATCAGGATCATCATTACACCCAACTGTTTCATTCCAATAAAATGCCTCTCCGCAATAACAACTTGGATTATCCGCGTCAGTAAGCGCTCCACTTGTATCCATACAAAGTTCATCAAGAATTTTGCTTTCCGTACAACCAACCACACTACTCCATTCGCTTCCACCTGGGCACGAACAATTCTCATTCAAAATTCCGCCCGTCCCAGTGCAAAGTTTCTCGTTCCAATAATCAGCCTCGTATTTTGGAATTTCTCTTTTGTCAGAAGGAGGTTCTACAGAGAAGTAAACATATGAAGTTGGTTGATACGACCACGATTCATCTTCATAACCGTTAATGTATCCGTGCAGCAGATAAGTTCCCGGAGGAAGGATTGGGTATTGGTCTTCGTTTGGATCTAAAGTCCTTGTCCAAATTGCTTTTCTTGAATCTGGAATTGATATTTCAGTTGATGAAGGATCGCAATTCCTCGGATTCAAAAGATAATTATAAATAGGTACCGAATAGTTCGATGTATCTATATTGAATGCATGTATCGTAAAACTCATCTGGCATCCTGTATCAAAAGAGAGCGGGACATCAAAACCCGTTGTATTTTCAGCTGCCAAAACTATCTGAATCGAATCTCCATATTCATACACAATTTGATCTGTTGAAGCAGACATTGTAAGGTTTGAAGCTGCGTATGCAGACGCTGTAAACGCAAAAAAGATCATCACAGATCCCAATAATCTATAAGTATTCATATTAGTAGGTGTTATTTCCAGTACGATAATTTTACCAAAAAAGCTGAATTTGGGAAGGGGCAGTGTTGTTTAATAAAACAAAAAGAGCTCATCTGCAAGCTACTTTACTCATCTAGTAGTGATACTTCTTCCCTTCTAAAATCGTGCATCCTCTATAAACCTGCTCAAGCAAAATCACTCTTATCATCTGATGTGTAAACGTCATCTTGGAAAAAGAAAGCCTGGCATCGGCTCGACTAAGCACTTTGTCGCTCAATCCGTATGGCCCGCCAATCACAAAAGTTATTTTCCCAGATTCTTTTAAAAATGAAGCAAACTCCTCGGAGCTGTAAGATTTCCCGCCTATTTCAAGAGCAACAACAAACGCATCATCTCGTATTTTTTTTATTATTGATTCGCCTTCCTTCTCTATTGCCTTAATTTTATCGTCCCCTTTTTTATCTTCCTCTATTGTTTCTACACTTATCTTCGCATAACGAGATAAGCGCTTTAAATACTCGTTTTCTGCTTCTTTAAAATAAGAATCTTTTGTTTTCCCAACCTGGATGATGTTTATGTGGAGCATTGTTTTAATTTAATGTAGTATATTCCACACGCATTGTAGCTTAAATTTATGCAGCTTAAAAAGGGAGAAGAAATTTCGCTTTCTATAGAGAAACTGGCGTACGGAGGAGCAGGTATTGGATATCTTCAAATTGATGACAAGAAACTTGTTGTTTTTGTTGAGGGCACGCTTCCGCAAGATGAAGTCACGGCCAAGCTCAAGAAAATTAAGCCGAATTATATTGAAGCTGAACTTGATGAAGTTACAAAAGAGTCTCCTTTAAGGGTAAAACCGCGCTGCCCTCATTTTGATGTTTGTGGCGGCTGCTCTTTGCAAACTCTTTCATACGAGGAACAATTGCTCTCAAAAGAGCTTCAAGTTAAGGAGTCACTTGAGCATATTGGAGGATTTGTTGAACCGCCTATGAAGAAAATCATTGGATGCAAAGATCCATGGTTTTACAGGAACAAAATGGAATTTAGTTTTGGGACTAGAGATATTGATGATGACGAAGTTACTGTTGGACTTCATCCAAAGCATAGACGGTATGATGTTTTCCAAGTTAAGACCTGTTTTCTTGAAACTAATGATATTGGGAATTTGATGACTACTGTTCAAAAATTTGTGCGGAAACATAAACTCACTCCGTATCATTTCAAATCAAATACTGGGTTGCTTAGGTCAATAACTGTTCGTGAAGGAAAGCGGACTGGTAAACGCTTGGTGAATCTTTTGACTTCAGGCGAACCGTTTGAGCAAACTGATGAATTTTTGAAAATACTAACAGAAGATGCTAAAAAAAATGGTTATAAAGAGGCAACTTCCGTTTACTTAACTCAACAAGTGATTCAAAAAGGCAGACGAACTGAATTTAAAGAAATATTGCTGCACGGTGAAAAACCGCTCCTGGAAACTATGATTCTTGAAGATGGATCTAAACTGGATTTTGAAATCCTGCCAATGGCATTTTTTCAACCAAATACTCTTCAGGCAGAAATTTTGTATGACACAGCTCTCAGGCTCGGAGATGTTTCAAAAAAAGATATAGTGTTTGATCTCTTTTGCGGGACAGGGACGATTGGACTTTTTTGCGCACATAAAGCAAAGCAGGTTTTTGGAGTAGACCTTAATAAAAATGCTATCGAAAACGCACAAAATAATGCCAAAACTAACAATATAAAAAATGTCGAATTTGCAGTTGGAGATGCGCTTAAAATAGTCTCGGAAAGAACAGAAAAACCAGATATCGTTATTGTCGATCCTCCACGCAACGGACTTGGAGAAAAGCTTTGTGAACATTTGCTTGAAATTAAAGCTCCGCAAATAATTTATGTTTCATGTAATCCAACTACACTTGCGCGAGACCTAAAACAGCTATGCGAAGAAGCATACACATTGGAGACTGTGCAACCGGTAGATATGTTCCCTCATACTTATCATATTGAAACCGTGTGTAAGCTCGTCTATAATCACTAAGGTTTATATTTTAACCTTTTCAACATGAAGAAGGGAGTATCATTTCTTGTCGCATTGATAACATGCACCATTTTTGCAAGCCTGCTGGTTCCATCAGCTTTAGCAGTTGAATTCCAGGCTGACGAAGAAGTTTTCATTTCAGAACCTATTTTGGATGACGGATATATTGCGGGTGGAATAATCACTGTTGATGAAGATGCAGTAGGTGATCTTTATATTGCCGGTGGAACAATCACAGTAAATGGAAATGTTGAAGGAGACCTTGTTATTGCAGGTGGAGACATTACTGTTAACGGAGATGTAGGCGATGATTTACGTGTTGCCGGAGGTACAATTTCTATTACTGGAAATGTTGGTGACGATGTAATTGCAACAAGTGGAAGATTGGACGTTGGATCTAGCACCCTTATTGGAGGGAGCCTAATTGTGGGAAATGGTTATGCAAATATTATGGGAACGATTAATGAAGATGTATTGGGTGGTGGAGGCAGAATTACACTCGGAGGAGTTGTTTACAGAGATGTTATTCTTGAAGTACAGGAGACACTGATGCTAACTGATACAGCTAAAATTAACGGAAATCTTGTTTATACTAGTCTTCGAGAAGCTGAACTTGAAAACGATCAGGTTGCTGGTTATATCGAATTTGATAAACAAGTTGTTGAAGATAAAAGTGTTGGAAAACAGGTTGGTGACTTTTTTACTAAGTGGCACCTTATTTTCCTTGTATTAAAGTATTTGTCTATTCTTCTTCTTACTGTAATTATTGTTTCACTTTTTCCCGCATGTCTTATGCAAGGATCTAAAATCGCAATGGAGCATCCATGGAGAAGTCTCGGACTTGGCTTTGTAATAGCGATTTGCGCAGTTGCAGCAACTATCATTCTTTTGATTAGTGTGATTGGAGTGCCAATCGCTGGAATAGTTGTAGTTATTCTTGCCATCACAATGTATGTGGCAAAAGTTTTCGCTGGAACATTTATTGGAAGACTTCTTATCAAGCCTAAAAAGATGACCAAATGGAAACTATTTGGAATAACAGCACTCGGAATATTTATTCTTTTAGTGATTGATATAGTTCCATTCATCGGATGGCTCGCTTCTGTAGTTGTTCTGTTTATTGCGTTCGGCGCACTTTGGACACACAAAAAAGAGCTTTATGATAAGTTGGGATTACAGAAGGTTTAAGACTTAAGACTCTTAATCCAGGTTAAAGCATCTTTCTTTGTTTTGAACTCTCCAGAAAGCTGCTTTCCCTCTAGTTCATCAACAATTTTACCAACCTCTTCTCCGGACTGTAAATCAAGAATCTTCATGATTTCTTTCCCATCCAGAAGAGGTTTTGGTTTGTGTGGCATTTCTTTCATAAGCTTTCTATAGCGTTCCATTATCTGATCGTATGCAGATAAATCTGTTGGAATAATGCCTTTTGAATCAGCTTCAAACACCTGCATCAAATTCAAAAAATTCTCTTTTAAAAACCATTTTCTAGCCTGACCGTCAGTCATTTCAATTAGAGGAACAACCATCATGTGGTGTTCGATAAGCCACTTAATCTCTTCCCTGTCCCTTTTTGGAAATTTTAGTCGTGTACAAATATCATGAGCAATTTCCCGCCCACGCTCTACATGACCGTTATATCGAATTCGTTCTGCAAGTTGAAAAGTATCTGGCTTACCAATGTCGTGTAAAAGGGAAGCCCACTTAACATCGCGTGCAGCATGTGCGTCACATTTTTCCAAAGCTCTCAAGCTATGATCCCAAACATCTCCTTCTTGATGGAACTCTCTTGGCTGAGGAACGCCTCTAAGAGCTTCCAACTCAGGAATAATATGCTCCAAAATTCCAATTTCACTTAAATCTTCAATTGCTTGAGCCGGATTTGAGCCTTCTATCATTTTATTTAATTCATCACCTACTCGTTCCGCGCTCACTTTATTAGCAAGATGAGCGTGTTTTTCCAAAGCTTCATAAGTATCCGGATGATACTGAAAGTTAAACTGATTCTTAAAACGAACAGCTCTTAAAATCCTTAAATGATCTTCCTGAATCCGTTTGTGAGGATCACCAATAAAACGAATTAGCTCCGCATCAAGATCTTTTTGCCCACCGACACAATCAATTATTTCATCGTTAAGTGGATCATAAAACATTCCATTAATTGTAAAATCACGGCGTTTTGCATCTTCGCCGGCATCAGTAAAACAAATTTTATCAGGACGACGACCATCGGTATAACTTTGATCTGCCCTAAAAGTTGCCACCTCAAAAGCGTGTTTATCTTCAATTACTAAGATGACACCAAATTCTTTTCCGACAGGCTTGGTATTATCGAGCAGTTTTTCAACTTCATCGGGTTTGGCACTTGTGACGATATCGTAATCCTTTGGTTTATGCCCTAAAAGGATATCTCGCACACAACCACCGGCCCAATAAGCGTCGTAGCCCGCCTTCTTTAATTTCTCAATTATACGAATCGATGTCGGCTTCATTATTTTGTTTTTACGTTACTTTAAATTATACTACAAATCGGTTCTTTTATCGAGAAATATGAACATACTTGGAATAGAAACTTCGTGTGATGAGACTGCAGCTGCTGTTGTTCAAAACGGAACAACAGTCCTCTCGAATGTTATTGCATCACAGATAGATTTACACAAAGAAACCGGTGGCGTTGTCCCGGAAGTTGCCGCGCGTGAACATATTTTAAAAATTATTCCTGTTATTGAGAAATCATTGAAAGAAGCAAACTTAACATGGGACGAAATTAATGCGATCGCCGCCGTTCCTGGCCCTGGCTTGATTAGCGCTTTAATTACAGGAACTCTCACGGCCTCAACATTGGCTTTGGTAAAAGACAAACCACTTATTCCTGTCCATCATATTCTGGCCCACATTTATGGAAACTGGCTCGAAAGAGATAATTCGACTGAATTCCCCGTACTCGTTTTAACTGTTTCTGGAGGTCATAACGATCTTGTTTTGATGAAAGATCATGGGGACTTTGAACTTCTTGGTGCCACACGAGATGATGCTGCAGGCGAGGCTTTCGATAAAGTTGCTAAATTGCTTGGGCTTGGATATCCGGGAGGTCCTGCCATTCAAAAAACTGCCGAAAAAGGAAATTCTGATGCGCTTGATTTCCCTATAGCAAAGCTTGAGAAAGACAGTTTGGACTTTAGTTTTTCTGGACTTAAAACAGCGGTTTTATACGAGATTCAAAAAGAATATGGACGAGAGTTTACTCCTTCAAGTCTCGATCCAACCTTTGTTGCTAACGTTGCTGCTTCTTTCCAAAAAACGGTCGCGAGAACATTGGTTCAAAAAGTTATTAAAGCAGTGCAAAAATATCAGCCAAAAGAGATTCATATTGCAGGAGGTGTTTCTGCGAACTCATATTTGCGCGAACATGCGGAAAGTGAGCTTGAAAAATTTGGCCTCCCATTAAAATATCCGAAAAATATCGCTTACTGTACAGATAATGCTGCGATGGTTGCATCGTGCGGATACTTTATGTACCAAAAGAATCCGGAAAAATATTCGAAATGGGAAAATATTCAGCCAAACTCTAATTTCAACTTTTAATAAAGTTTAATTGCTTTTCTAGGAGGATTATTATACAATATTTTCCTATTTAGTCATATGCGGCAATCTTATGGTTGACTCATTAAAAGAGAGCGAAAATCCGGATCTCGAAATACTGCGTGGTAGAACCGTACTTCTTGTTGAAGACGATTCTGTAAATCAACTGGTAGCAGTCAGGATGTTGGAAAAATTAGATTGCACAGTTGTAATTGCCAACAACGGACAAGAAGCAGTTGATATTGCTCTTTCTGGTGATAAGGAATTCGATTTTATTTTGATGGATATTATTATGCCAGTCATGAGTGGATTTAAAGCCACGAGGTACTTAAGAGAAAACGGAGTAACAACACCTATAATTGCACATACATCAGCTTTTAAACCTGAAGAGCGACAAGAATTTGAAACTGCAGGGTTTGACGAACTCGCATACAAAAACCCCACAGATATCGCAGTAATTGCCGCAGCCGTTAAAAGAGTACTTGGCAAATGAAATTTTGACTTCCTCGGTTTTTTCAGTAGAATTTACACCACGTAGAGCTAAGGCATTTTCTATGATCAAAAAAACGTTCGTATTTCTGGGATTTCTTGCAATTGGAATTGCCCTTTTTGTTTCTATTCTTTTGGAAACCGGTTTTGATGCAATCGCCGATTCATTAATAAAATTTTCTTTAGTTAATTTCCTTTTTCTTTTACTTGTTTCCTTAGTTAATTTTGGACTTTTTACATGGAGATGGTCAATGATTATCAAACTTCATTTAAAGAAGACCGGGCAAAAAAGCCCATCGTTTGTAAGACTCTTCCTACATAGGATGTCTGCATATGCCGTTAGTTACCTAACTCCAACAGCTACAAGTGGAGGTGAGCCTGTTCGTGTATTCTTCCTTCAGGAAGACAAGATCGACACCAAAACTGCCGTATCAACAATAGTTATAGATAAAGTTTTTGAATATACGGCACTTATTTTGTTTATTTTCTCAGGTTTACTAGTCGCAATTATTGAAGGATCAATCTTTTCTGGAAAAGTAGAAATCATGCTGGGCGGTGGAATAATTCTTTTTGGGACTCTTATTTTTTGGTTTTATTACTCAACGATGAAACATATTGGCTTCTTCAGTTCTGTATTCAGATTTTTCCGTCTAAACAAGATTAAAAGATTAAAAGGATTCGAAGAAGGTATTGTTAAGATCGAGAAAAAGATGGCGTACTTTTATACAAAGCACATTCCGAGCTTCATATTCATGATGTTCCTTTCGTTTGTAATGGTATTCTTCATGGTTTTTGAACATTTTATCATTGCATATTTTATGGGCGTTAAACTAACTTTCCTTCAATCGTTCCTTTCTGCAACAATTCCCGGGATTTCTTATATGCTTCCAATTCCTGGTGCTCTCGGAGCACTCGAGACAAGTCATGCTGGAATTTTTGTACTTCTAGGTGTTAGCATCAATGTGTTCGTTTTCGTTCTAATAATGCGTCTACGCGACCTAATATTCATATTGATAGGACTCGCGCATGCTTCTGGGCATGGAATCGGCATGATTATTAAAGGCATGAAGAACGGGAAGGCTTGATTTATTCAAAAAAGAGGGTACTATGAAAGCTACGTTCATGTACTCTCATGAATTATTCTTAACGCGCTCAACTACAATGATAGATAATACTCAAGCGCAAGCCCCTAATCTAAAACTCTCCCCGCCTTATAGAACCGCTAAAGGTGTCCACGACATTCTGCCACAGGATCACGAATATCATACTTATATTAAGAAGGTTGTAAGACACAGATTAAGACAAGCTGGTTTTAAACGTATCTCGACTCCGATATTTGAGTATACAGACGTATTTGCTCGAAGTATTGGTGATGCCACTGATATCGTAGAAAAAGAAATGTATACATTCCTTGATAAGAAAGGTCGAAGTTTAACTTTAAGACCTGAAAATACTGCTGGCGTTGTTCGCTCGTACATTCAACATGGAATGCAGCAATTACCACAACCTGTTGAGCTCTATTATATTGAGCCATTTTTCAGATATGATCGTCCTCAAAAAGGTCGTTACAGGCAGTTTTGGCAGTTTGGATTTGAGATGATTGGTGAACTTGATCCAGCACTTGATGCACAAGCAATTTTTATGGCTAACAAAATCAACGAAGATCTTGGAATAGAAAAGTTATTTAAGATTCAGCTCAATACAATCGGTTCACTTGAAGATAGAAAAAACTACCTTCAAGCATTGAAAGATTATTATTATGGAAAAGAGAGGTCGCTTTGCGAACACTGTAAAGATCGTCTGGAGAAAAATCCGCTACGACTTTTGGACTGTAAAAACGAAGACTGCATGATTTTGGCAGAGCTTGCTCCTAAGATGACTGATTATCTTTCAAAGGAAAGTAGGGAATATTATGAAGATGTAAAAGAATACTTAGCTGAGCTTGAGATTGATTACGTTGAAAATCCAAAACTTGTTCGAGGACTTGATTACTACACAAACACTGTATTTGAATTCTGGGATGCTAAAAATGGTGCTCAAAATGCAATTGGTGGTGGTGGTCGATATGACGGACTTGTTGAAATAATGGGTGGACAACCAACTCCGGCTGTAGGTTATGCTGCTGGAATCGAACGAATCATTGCCCACATGAAACGTGAGAAAATTCGAGTTCCTTCTAAAGACAACATCCATGTATTTGTTGCTCAACTTGGAAAAGAAGCAAAAAAGAAATGCCTAAAACTTATTGATGAATTGCGTGAAGCAGGACTTAAAACAATCGGAGCTCTTGGTAAAGGTTCAATGAAACAACAACTAAAGCTCGCAGATAAGTTTGATGTTCCATACACACTCATCATGGGCATTACTGAAGTACGTGAAGGTACAGCAATAATTAGAAACATGGAAAAAGGAAGTCAGGAAATAGTAAAATTCGACCAAGTCATAGATGAACTGATCAGTAAAATCGGAGAAAAGAATCTCGACAAATACACTCCAGGAGAAATTAGTTACTAGAACTTTCCCGTTTGATCTTATAGAGCTATTCCTATATTATTGTTGAAGAATATTCTTTAGTCATTTTTACCTATGTCACCAAAAAAGAAGAAGAGCGCTTTCAAGTTTAATCCATGGATTCTGGTATCAGTAATTGCAGTTATTGCTTTTGCAGGATTCATTTTTTACGATAAAAGTCCAACTTTCCACAACAACGTCAATTTTGTGTTTGGGATTGAAGACGACATCTTCCCTGAAATCCACAAAGTTAAACTTACAGTCCTTACAGATCCATCATTTGAAAACCCTGCGTACGATCTTGATGAAAAAGTCGCGGCTATTGAAGAAGAGCTGGGAACTGAGGCTGAACTTAAAATTGAAATGTTAGATATAAATGACGACAAGGGCAAAGAGATCGTTGAAAAATTAGACCTTAAAACTTATCCTCTATTCCTTTTCGACAAAGAATTTAGTGAGACAGAGCTTTATAAAGGACTCATAGGATTCTTTGTGGAAGAAGATGATTACTTTGTGTTAAGGCTTCAACCATATGGATACTTACAATTCCCAGAAGTTGGCGATGGACACGTAAAAGGAATACTAACAGACGACGCGCCTATAAGAATTGTTGAATACAGCAGTTTCTCATGTACATATTGCGCAAGAATGAAAGACGTATTCGCTCAGGCACTCACAGAATACCCAGACAAAATCCAATTTGTTTACAAACATTTTGATAGAGGAGGCATTGATCAATTCCTTGCGCACATGTCTGAATGTGCGGATGAACAAGGGAAATTCTGGGAAATGCACGACCATATTTTCGATAATATTGCCGAGACACAGAATAGTGACGCTGATACTGTAATGAATCTTTTTGCGACTCAAGTTGGTCTTGATGCTCAATTGTTCCAGAGCTGTATGGATGAAACCAGATACACTCAAAAAATCACCGGTCAGACTCAGGAGGGATACACTTTTGCAATCACCGGAACTCCTGGAATTTTTGTAAACGATAAATTTATTGGTGGCGCTATCGATTATGCAAATCTAAAAACAATTATTGATTCCTTTACTCCTTAATACAAACAAGATATGACGTTCGAAAAATTTTCTGTCATTCCTATAGGTCCGATCCAAATTCAAGTTTGGGGACTGCTTGTTGCGCTTGGAATGCTTGTCGCTTTACTCTTCACACTACGTGAAGCAAAAAGAAAAAAGATGAGAAGTGAACCATTTATTGATATTTTCATCCTTTCATTTATTGCTTCTATTATTGGTAGCCGATTACTTTATGTGGCTATCTTTTGGGATAACTACAAAGATAATCTTTGGAAAATTGTTCAAATCAACGAAGGAGGACTTGTTTTCCTTGGAGGAGTTCTTTTGGTTGTACTCACAATCATTCTCTACACAAGATTTAAAAAATTAAAATTCTGGAAAGTTGCAGATGCGATTTCTCCTGGATTTGCGCTAGGTATTGGTATTGGACGAATTGGATGTTATTTGATTGGCGACCATATTGGCTCACGAACTAACCTCTTTCTTGGTTCTTATTACAATGGTGATCTTAGACACGAACCTTCTTTATATCTTTCTATAAACGGGTTCATTCTATTCCTATTGTTGTTCTTGCTAAGGCCTTTTATTAGGACTCAAGGAGTAATGGCATACATATTTATTGTTTGGTATTCAGCAAGCAGATTCCTACTCGATTTCACAAGAGCAATGGATATCGAGGGTCTTTCAGATCCAAGATATTTCAATTTAACAATCTCTCAATGGCTTTCGTTAGCTCTGTTTGTTATTTTTCTTCCTCTTTTAATACATAAAATAGCACGCGCTAAAGCTAAAAAGTAATTATGAGGAAATTTTTTCTTACCTGTATAGTTTGCGTATTTCTAATCCCGGTTAGCATGCCGGCGGTATATGCTGCTAACTCGTTTCCTGATGTAACAAGCGACTCTCCATATTACACAGCAATCGAATATTTTAAAGAAAGTGGAGTAATTGAAGGATATACAGACGGTACTTTCAGGCCGGATCAAGAAGCAAATCGTGCAGAGGCACTTAAAATAGTCTTACTAGCATCTTCAGTTAGCGTTGAAGATGTTTTTCTGGGACTTAATGTTTTCCCTGATGTTTCACCGGAAGACTGGCATTATCCTTATATAAAAACAGCAAAAGAACTGGATTATGTAGAAGGTTATCCCGATGGAGATTTTAAACCAGAAAAAGTTCAAAATATTGCAGAGACCTTAAAACTCATTTTGCTAACAAATGATATTGACGGTATAGAAGTAGATGTTAACGAAACGATATATCCGGATGTAACCGGCGAAGTTTGGTTTGCTCCTTATGCAGCATATTCAAAAGAAAAGAACATTATAGAGCCAGGTGACGATGCAAAACTACATGCAGAACGTGGTATCACTAGAGGTGAACTTGTTGAGATGATGTACAGAATGGAAATTGTTCTACAAAACGGCGGGGATCCATTTGATATTTCAACAAACTGGCCAACAGTTTCTTATCCACAGCATGCATTTAAATCAAAGCTTCCTTTCACATGGGAAGTTGTTGAAAACGCAGACGAGGTTGTTTTCTGGAGACGTGACGAGATAAACCATCAAAGTTCATACGAGGTGTCGTTCCCCTATTCAGCAAGCATGACTTTCCATTTAGATAACAATGAAGATGGCTTAAGTCCAGCAAATTATGAAGCAAATCTCGACATGGTTTATAAATCGGATTTTGGTTCATATCAAAAAAACAGTTTAACTATAGCCGGAAACCAGGCAATTGAATTCAATGTAAGTGTCGATCATGATGACTATTTTGTATTCCTTCCTGAAAACAGGGTTCTTCATATTTACACTTCGTACGGTTGGTCTGATTTGACAGAGCAACTCCAAGCAGAAATGGATAAGATTTTGGAAAGCCTTGAGTACATTACTCCAGGAAGTGGGTCTACATCTTCGGGAAATGTACTTTCCGATGCTAGAGATCGAATTCTTGTAGAAGGACTTGGGCAGGAAACTCTAAATATGTTTAGTGATCTTGTGAATATTGAAACAGATACAATAGGTGTTGGAACTGGTCCTGTAGATTATTTTTACAGCGCTCAGTATGACGTCACCATTAAATATGAACGAAATTCTGATACGATTTTAGATATTCAGGATGGAGAGACTTCGGCATTTTAACTTTTTGATGTATGAAAAAAACACTACTCGCTCTTTTATTAAGCATTTTAATAGTATTTCCAGGTTGTGATTGCAATCCTCAGCCCGTATTGGAAGAAGAAGAACTTCCAGCTCCAGAAATTCAAGGACCGACAACTCCTCCATATTCGGTCGGACCAAGTGGGCCGCCGCCGGGTGAATAGTTGCATAATCTCATCAAGATGAAATTATCAAAAAAAATCATTACGGGAATAACAATATCTGTAATAGTAACACTCTTAGTTGCTATTGACTTAGGTTTGTTTAGAAAATTTAGTCCTTATAACTATTCAATAATTAGGCATTTATACTGCATTACAATAGAACAGGAAGAATATTCTCACATTTCGCCACTTTCTCGTTACCCATCTTCCATGGACTACCTTTCTATATTTCAATGTGGAAATGAATATGATGAAAAATATCCTCCTGGTTAGAATACTTCCGACAACAGAGGGCTTTTTCTTGAATTTTCAGCTAAGTTTACTTATAATTACGGCGCAAATTAACTCACTTTAATATGTCTGGACATTCAAAATGGCATTCGATTAAACATAAAAAAGGTGCTGCTGACGCTAAACGAGGAAAGATTTTTACAGTACATGCGAAACTTATAACTATTGCTGCTCGCGAAGGTGGTGGTGATCCTGATATGAACCCATCACTGCGAACTGCGATTGATAACGCAAAAACAGCAAACGTTCCAAACGCAAATATTGAGCGGGCTGTTAAACGCGGAACTGGCGCAGATAAAGACGGTATTGAAATTAGCGAAGTAATGTACGAAGGATATGGGCCTGCAGGAACTGCTTTATACATTCAGGCAGTTACAGACAATAAGAATAGAACAGTTGCGAGCGTTAAAAGTATTTTGAGTAAAAACGGTGGGAATATGGGCGGCGCAGGTAGTGTTGCTTATCTTTTTCATCAAAAAGGATTGATTCTAATTAAAGCTGAAGCTGCAAAACATGAGGACCTCGAATTAACAGCAATCGATTCAGGTGCAGAAGATATAAAAATCGAAGGAGACACTGCGGAAGTTTATACAAATTCGAAAGATCTTCATAACGTTAAAAAGAAAATGGAAGAAGGTGGATTTGAAATTGAATCTGCAGAAATCGCATTCATTCCGGAAAACGAAGTGAAAATCGAAGAAGAAGATAAAGCAAAAAAGGTTCTCAAATTAATGGAAGCTTTGGAAGATGACGAAGACGTTACTAACGTTTTCAGTAACTTTGATATTCCAGAGGAACTATTGGAGAAGTTGGGGTAGATTTTTCACGGCTATAGGTCTATCTTCTTGGATTTCATATCCAGCCTTTTGATGACCTGCTTTTAATAGCTCAGTATCATCAGGTTCTTCAGAAATTAATCTCGCAAAAATCAAATTACAATCGTTTTCATTAGCAATGCGATCAGCTAATTGCAATAGTTTTTCTCCTATTCCCCCGCCTCTTAATGTAGGTATGACATATCTATCCGCAATATACAGAACATTTTGTGATGTCCCATCTTTTTGAGTAACTCTAAACAGTTTAAGATTTATCCAATATCGCTGTTTTTCTGCTGTAATACAAATTATATAAGCATCTGATTTTGGATGATCAATAGCTAATGTTCTTATGTTTACATTCGCCAAATCGCTAAAAGCAAATATTCTATCTGCTCTTGTTTTCAGTGATTCCTTTTGCCCATCAACTTCAATTGTATATTCTGATTCAACATTTATTTGTGAAGCAGATGGCTCTCCCAAAAGCATTCCTTGGGCAGCCTGAATAAACTGAAGATACTTTTGTTTCCCATCTCCTGTGGGTATTTCCACTGCCATACATTGTGCTTCCTCAATAAGCACTTCTATGTCTGTAGGAGATAATTCCGATAACCTTTCATGATTATAAATGTAATCTTTTAATTCAGGTCCTCCTTCATTACCAAATTCAAGTCCCATAGTTTTGGCATTACTCTTCAAACTTGTAAGTAACTCCCGGTTCCATATCGATCTCGTCCTGTTTTTCAGGAATATTTTCGACAACGTCTTCTTTCTTAACTTTCTTAGCTGGAGCTTTTGAAGACTTTGCATCTGCTTTCTTCGGCTTCGGATCAGCCTCAACTTTCACATCTTCTTTTTGCCAAATACTCTCTTTAAGAGCCTTGGCATTTTTTACGTCCGATCCTGAAATCACATCCGGATGTTCATCTGGGTGAATGTTCAGCCTTTTTGCCTGATATTCACGAACTTTTTGAATGATTTTTTGTTCTGTATCTTGAAGGTCACCATTTTTCATCTTGAATCCTGCAGCCTGGATATGCCCTCCCCCATCAAACATTTCCGCGATTACACTTGCATTGACAGATTCGCTTGTTGTCCTTACACTACACGAAATCACGCCGTCTTCGCGCTCCTTAATAAGGAGTACCACATCTGCACCTGGTGCGTTTGTCATTAATTCATCGATAATATCCCCTGTTTCTTCAGCCTGACTACTTGTTTCAACAAAATCCTGCTTACTAATTGTTGACCAAACAACTCTATAAAGTCTATCGTACTGAATTTTTGTAAGAACTCGCCCCCACAGTTTTAGCATTGTGAGGTTTTTCGTTTTATAAATATGTTGAATGATTTCCTGCTGCCTCGCACCATATCCAAGAAGGTGCGCCGCAGAAGCAAAAGCTTTTGGCGAAGTATTCGCATTTTGAAAACTTCCGGTATCGGTGATGATTCCAGCTAGCAAAAGAGTTGCTATATCCTCGTTGATAATCTCTTTATCTTCAGCTTTTGCAAGACCCTCAATAATTGGAATAATAAGTTCAGTTGCAGAAGAAGCCATAATATCAATCAGGTTTATCTTCCCGAAATGATTATTGCTCACATGATGATCAATATTAATAACTGGGATCTGAGTGAATAGCCCAGCATTATCTTCATAAAGTTTCCCAAGTTGGGAAAGATCACCAGCATCAACCACCATAATAAGGTCATACTTTGAAGGACCATAGTGATACGAGACCTCTCTTTCGCTTAGAGATCCATTTTTCGGCGAAATAATAATATTTATCTTATTGTCTTCAAGGTTCGTTTTAATAGTGTCGATTTTGGCTTTTGTGCAGTCCAAAGTCACAATAAAGTCATTCGATGTTACCAAATGGTCATCAATAACATTTGTAGTTGGGAGAAACTGATAAACATCAGGAATTGGATCCGCGCAAACCACAGTAACCTCTTTTTTAAGCTTTTTAAGCGCAAGAAATAAAGCCAAAGCCGAACCTATCGAATCACCATCCGGCGGAGACGACGGCATAATCAGAATTTTTTCACTCTTCTGAAGTAACTGGATAATCTGACTTTGTATTTGCGTTTCGGCCATCTAGAAAATTAAAATGATTATAGTATTATAAAAGTTTTTTCGCCCAATGTCAACCATCGCGCACTAATAACAGGAAGGCGTAAAAATATCAAAACCTTGCCCTAAAAGCAACTAAAAATGACTTACTGAGAAGAGTCTGAGAAATCCACAATCTTCATCTGAAGAGACTTTCTGCCTTTCCACTCGTTTCGTTCTAATTGAAACACTATATCGAGTGACCTATGAGTTCGAACAAAATCGGTAAATCCTCCCATATTAAAGGCGATTCCTTTTAGTCTTGTGCCGTCTTTGGAGACATCAATACTCAAATGATTATGCTCTTTGCCTACACTTTTCGCCTCATTAATTTCTGCATCTTTCAAAACGAATTTAGGCCTTTCATTAGCGATTCCGAAAGGCTCAAGAGATTCTATCAGTTCAACAGTTTCCCAACTAAGTTCATCTGATTTTATTTCACAATCAATAGATAAAGGCTGTTGTAGATCACATTTTTTAAGCTTATTTTTTGTATATTTTTTGATATCAGTCATAAATGCCTTCAGATTCTCCTTTTTCAAACTAAATCCTGCCGCTTGTGCATGCCCTCCAAAATGATCCAGATACGAAGAACACTCCGTAATCGCCTCAACAATATTGAAAAATTGAGGACTTCTTGCTGAAGCAACGAGATAATCACCGAAATCCTGAAGAATAATTGATGGTTTTGAATATTTCTCTGACAATCTTCCTGCAACCAATCCAATTATTCCAACATGCCAATCTTTATCATAATGAATGATCATTTTCTCATCCGGACTACTTCTTTCCTCTTCCTTATAACGTCTTTCAGCTTCTTCAAATGCATCCGCAAGCATGATTTGCCGTTTTTTGTTGAGAGTTTCCAATTTATTTGCCAGTTTCTTAGCATTTTCTGTTTCTCCTCCCTGAATAAGTAATTGTAAAGCATAATAAGGAGAATCGATTCTGCCCGCCGCATTTATTCGCGGTGCAATTTGATATCCAATATTATACGTGCTCAGTTTTTTGGTACCATCAATTCCTGCAATTTCCTGCAAAAACTTAAGACCTTCCCATTTGGTTTGGGGAAGCATTTCTAGCCCTTTTTTAACTATCAATCTATTCTCTCCAACAATCGGCCCACAATCTGCAACCGTTCCAAGACTTGCCAAATCAAGAAGTGCAAAGATAAGAGAGTTGTCATCTTCACCATGGCCATCGTGCCTTAGAAGCGCATGAGCAAGTTTAAACGCAACTCCTGCACCTGTTAAATCTTTAAATGGATAGTTGCTATCTGGACGCGCTGGGTGCAGCACTTCGTATGCTGCTTCGGGGTAGTTTTGCGGAATTTGGTGGTGGTCTGTGATTATTGTTTCTACGCCTTTTTCTTTTGCTATTGCCACTTCTTTTGCATTCGAAATTCCGCAGTCAACGGTAATCAACAAAGTTACTCCTGCCTCCTTAAATTCATCAATAAATTTTTCGTTCAGTCCGTACCCATCATTTAAACGATGTGGCAGACGATATGAAACTTCCGCACCAAGGTGCTGCAGAGTTAGTACAAGAATTGCACAACCACTTATTCCATCAACATCGTAGTCACCATAGACAATTATTCTTTCCTTATTTTTAATTGCTTTTTCAATCCTCTCAACTGCTCTATCCATCCCTCCCATTAAATAGGGATCGTGAAAATCTTTATTAAAATCCGGCTTTAAAAATAAAGCAAGATCATCGGGATCGCTTAGCCCACGATTCGCAAGTATCTTATCAATAACACTTTTATTGCCGTCAGCATTTTTAATTTCCCATTTTTTCCCTAGAACAGACATTATATTAGATTATCCTGCATATTTCTCTCCTGGAAGCCAAGTTACTTCAGGTTCCTTCTTAAACCATGTTATCTGTCTTTTGGCATAATTCCTAGTGTTTTTCTGAAGCCAGCCTAAGGCTTCTTCAAGGGTTCTTTCCCCATTGATGTATGAAATCATTTCTGGATAGCCAAGTGAGGACATTGAAGATAGTGAAAGATCAAATCCCTTATCCAAAAGTCCCTGAGTTTCTTCAATAAGCCCTTTTTCCACTTGTATCCCAGCTCTCTTATCAATTCGTTCATAAAGTTTTTCACGCGGCCAGTCTATTCCAAATCTTAAGATATGATATTCAGGATCACCTTTCTTCTGGATATCCCCTCCAAATTTCGCAATCTCAATAGCACGAATTACATATCTATGATTATTTGGATGGATTTTTTTTGCTGCTTCCGGATCTAGCTTTTTCAGCTTTTCATAAACATAATCCCCGCCTTTTTTCTCAATTTCTTTTCTAAGTTTTTCGCGAAATTTCTCATTTGGTGGAATTCTTGGAATTGCGTAATTTTCGCAAATTGCACGAATATACAAACCAGTTCCTCCAATGAGTATAGGAAGTTTTCCTCTTTGGTGAATATCTTTAATATGCTCTTTTGCTTTATCAACAAAATTAGCCAATGAAAATTCTTGATCAGGTTCAACAAAATCTAACATATAATGCGGCACGCCTTCCATTTCTTCCGGCATAACTTTCGCTGTGCCAATATCCATATACTTATAAATCTGCCTGGAATCAGTTGAGATCACTTCTCCATCATATTTTTTTGCAATTTTAATACTTAAATCTGTTTTACCAGAAGCGGTCGCGCCGAGAATGACCAGCAAAGGTGGAAGCCCAACTTTTTTTGATTCTTCTAGGAATTTTTCGGTTTTCTTATAAACATCCACGTCTTCTGAGTGCATAATATTTCTTTAATTCGGACTTATTTATACCAAATTAGTTGACGAAAAGCAAGAAAAGGGTTTAAAATCATCTCCTTAATTTGAAATATGTCATCTGAATCTGAACAAGAAGCACAACTGCAAGAACAACTTGACGCTGTAAAAGAAGCTTTCTTTAAACAACTTAAATATTTTTTAGAAAACGAAGCAGCAAGCGAACTATTTGATGGGTTGCAACGATTAAAACGATCAGCAGCTCTATAGTGATCCAAGTAAATTTAAATTTATGTTGTTTAGAGCCGTATCATTAGAAAAGCAGCCAACCCTCAAATTATTTTTAGAAAGTTATAATGGAGAAGATAATGTAAATATTCCGCTTTCTTCAATTGAAGCTCATGAAATTATTTCAAACCTAACTCCTGCTGATTATGCTGTGCTTTGTGAGCACGGGGCAAGAGAGTATATAGAACATATGAAGGATAGAGTTGCAAAACTAGATAGAGAGCTTGATGATCCTGAAATTTCTACTGAAAATGAACAAGTTGTATTGCAACTTCGGGATGTTGATGAATACGACATGCGTGTAATAGAGCGCTATTTAGAAGGAATAATGCATGGTACTAATACGGATTGGAGAAAAAAGGTCCCCCTTTACAGTGAAATAGGTGCGTAGTAGGATGTGGATATGAGAACTCAAAATTGCCTTAGAACAAAACAGGAATTCGTATTTGCCGACAAGGAAATAGATCTTTGTAAAAAAATGGATGTTCTTTTGCCTAAGTTGTCTCCTCAAGAAAGGTTACGAGATGTGATGGCAACAAGAAATGAGTGGAAATTATATAGAAGAAAATGCGATTTCACTGGAGACGAAATAATAAGCGCCTATAACAAGGATACTGTTTTTCCTGTATATAAAAATGAAATTTGGTGGGGTGATGAATGGGATCCAATTGAGTATGGCAGGGATTTTGATTTCTCCAGGCCATTTTTTGAACAATTTAAAGAGTTACAAAACGTGGTGCCTCGAGAAGGTACTACTGTTTTTAATTGTGAAAATTGTGATTACAACAGCCACATTCGTGAATCACGCAATTCATATTTAAATTCACTTGTATATAAATGTGAAGATCTCTTCTATTCATACTGGATGGTAAATGATAAAGATGTTTTTGATTCAATGTACACAAATGACAGTACCCGTTGTTACTTCTGCAGTGATGTAAATGGTGGATATAATTGTGTTGCTTTGGAGGAATCAACAAATTGTAATGACTGTTATTTCTCATATCAATTGCGCGGTTGTAAAAACTGCTTATTTTGTAGCAATCTAACAAATAAGGAGTATTACGTGTTTAATAAGAAATGTTCAAAAGAAGAGTTTGAAAGTGAAAAAAAGAAAGTTTTAAATGGTTCAAGAAAGTCATGGCAAGAAGCTTATGATTATTTCTTAAACGAAGTTAAGAAAAAAGCGGTACAAAGATATGTGCATAATTTAAACTGCGAAAATGTTACTGGTGATCATGTTTACAATTCGAAGAATTGCGTAAATTGTTTTGAAAGTTTTGACGCTGAGGATGGCTTTAATTCAATATCTTTGTCTGGATCAAGAGATGCCCACAACTCATATTCTGCAGGATGGCCAGGTTGTGACAAGATACATTATTCAGCTGTAACAAGAGGCTCAACTGACATTGCCTTTTGTAGTTACACATGGTCTTCAAGTTCACTTCGATATTGTGACAGCTGCAATTCGTGCGAAAACTGTTTTGGTTGTATCGGACTTAAACATAAAAAATACTGCATTCTGAATAAACAGTATTCTAAAGAAGAATATGAAAAATTAGTACCGCGAATTATTGAACATATGAAAAAAAACAATGAATGGGGAATGTTTTTCCCACCTAATATGTCTGTTTTTGCTTATAATGAAACTGCTGCCCAAGATTTCTTCCCGTTAGAAAAAGGGGAAATTTTAGAACTTGGATGGAAATGGAAAGAAAAAGACGCAAAGGACTATCAAGCAACAAGTATAAGTGAAATTCCTGACAATATTTCTGATATTAAAGATGATTTTACTAAAGAAGTTTTAGCGTGTTCTGAATGTGGAAAAAACTATAAAATTGTTCCAAAAGAACTACAATTCTACCGATTAATGAACTTACCTATACCAATAAAGTGCCCTGAATGTAGACATACTTCGCGTTTCAGCAGAAAGAACCCCTTAGCGCTATTTGAACGTAAATGCGATAGATGTAATGAAGATATTGATAGTAGTTATTCTTCTGATCGTGAAGAAACTGTTTATTGTGAAAAATGCTATCTTGAATCAATTGATTAATTTTTATTTGACTTTCCTTTATAGATAAGTAGAATGGTCATCGTCAGAGACAGCCGGTTGCAGGCATTCTAAATGCTCGCGTAAATCCTGCCGAGACGCATAAATCAAACAATTCTTGATATTGCGGCTCGTCTGAAAGCCGCTTTTTTTTTAACTATCAGAAATATGGCTGTTACAAAAGAGAAAAAACAAGAAATCCTCAAAGAACTCACAGGTTTGTTTGAAAACGCAAAATCAGTTGTATTTTCGGACTACAAAGGTGTGAGCGTTAAAGACTTTGGCGACCTTAGAAGCAAACTTCGTGAAAAAGAAGTAGCTTATAAAGTTGCTAAAAAAACACTGATTAAACTTGCTGCTGAGCAAGCAGGTTTTAAGGATCTACCTGAAGGAGTACTAGAAGGTCAGGTTGGAGTTGCATTTGCTCAAAACGACGAAGTTGCAGCTGCAAAAACACTTTTCGAATTCTCAAAAGATCATAAAAATGTGAAACTTCTTGGGGCTTTAATGGAAGGCCGCACTCTAACACAAGAGGAAACACTGGAACTTGCGAAGATTCCTGGAAAAGAAGAACTTCTTGCAAGATTGGTTGGATCAATGAACTCTCCAATCAGTGGATTCCACGGAGTACTTTCTTCACTTCTACGAAACTTTGTTGGTGTTGTTTCTGCATATCAAGAGAAAGTTGAAAAAGAATCACCTGCGGAAGAAGCTCCTAAAGCTGAGGCGCCTGCTGCAGAAGAAGCAGCTCCGGCTGAAGACAAGCCTGCAACTGAAGAAGCTAAAGCAGACGAACCAAAAGCTGAAGATGCTCCAGCTGCGCCAGAAGCTGATGTCCCTGCGGAAGAAGCTGCGCCGGCTACTGAGGAAGCTAAAGCAGACGAACCAAAAGCGGATGACGCTAAGCCAGAAGGAGACGACAAATCTGAGCCAGCTGCAGAACCTGAAGCTGAAGCTGCACCAGAAGATGATGCTCCTGCAGAAGAAGACAAACAATAATCTAAATTTAATTATATTTTTATCAACCTTTAACTCATTTACACAATGGCTGAAGAAACCAAAGAAGAAGTTAAAATCAGCAAGGATGCAGAAAAAATCCTCGACTTAGTTGAGAAACTTTCTGTACTCGACCTTGCAAACCTTGTAAAAGCAATGGAAGACAAATTCGGTGTTAGCGCTGCTGCTCCAGTTATGATGGCTGGCGGAGCTCCTGCTGCTGGAGGCGGAGACGATGCTGGTGGAGACGATGCTGGTGGAAACGTTACTGTTGTTCTTGCTGCTGCAGGTGGACAAAAAGTTGCTGCTATCAAAGCGGTACGTGAAATCACAGGTCTTGGTCTTAAAGAATCAAAAGACCTTGTAGACGGAGCACCAAAACCAATAAAAGAAAATGTACCTAAAGAAGAAGGTGAAGAACTTAAGAAAAAACTAGAAGAAGCTGGTTGTACTGTAGAATTCAAATAATCTACAAAGCAAAAAATCAATAAATCGCCTTCTTGCATGAGGAGGTGGTTTATTTGTGAGTACCGGGTACTCGAAACCATCTCGCTTTTATAAGCCATTCTTACTGTTGTACCTGGTACTCGATCATCTTTGACTTTTCCACTGAAATTTGGTAAAATATAGGGAATATTTAAGAAATACTAAACAAAAATAAAAAACCTATACATGCCGTTATTCAAAATAAATAAATCCAAAAAAGCATCAAAGAAACCTGAAGCCAAGCCAGAGGAACAGGAAAACACTTACACAAATATTTTTGAGAAAAAAGAAGAGAAACCTAAAGAAACAGGTGAAGAAAGCGCAGTAATCTCAGGTGTTTATGCAAAAGAGGAAGAAAAAACTCAAGAAAAAGAGAATGTTCTTGGACCCCTTCCAGAGCTAGAACAGAAAATTGTTGGAGCTTATGATCCATCGAAACGAAATCTTAAAGTAATTCGAAGTTTATTCATTGGATTAATCGTAGTTTCGCTTTTGGGAATAGGATTCTTCTACACAGAGCTAAATCCTGATTTTGATCTATTAAGCAGCGTAAGAGGACCAAATACAACTCAGCAGCTTAATAATTCCAATGCACAAATTGTTACGCAACAAACATCAATCAATCAAAAAAACTATCTACTCTTAAACTATTACTTACAAGAATTAAGCTATATTGCCGACAGTTACGGCAAAGCTCGAAGCGGACAAATCACTCCTCAGGAATTAATAACTCTTCAGGATCAATTTCTTATTACATACGAGAATGCTCTTACAAAATGGAAAGAGCCAATTGCCGTAGCAAACATCCCTGTTGCAACTTTTGAAGATGAACTTAAAATTGCACTTCAAGATGAATTGAAGCAACTAAGTAAGGAGACAAAATCACAAACCATACTTGCAGAGATAGATAATTACAGATCAACACATCAATTAATTGGAAATCAACGACTGGCAACTTTCTTTTCAAAAGATACGGACGACATAAGAGGCGATCTTCCTCGTGATGACACAAAGCTTTATGCGTTAACAGAAGAAATTCTAGACATTCTAAATAATGACTTCAGCACAATTAGCACACTCAAACAAAACCGTATCGAATGGGCTGAGATAGTTAATGAAATCGAAAAAGTTACAAAAAGCGTTGATACTCTATATAACACTGGATTCTTTGAAGAACTAGGTGGAGTTCAATATGCATCTTACGATTTTGACGCAGGCTCAAACGAGATCATCCTTTCAGGAAAAGCAAAACGGGATGACGGAACTACGTTTAGCCTAATCGCAAACCTGATGGACGCTTTAGAGAAGTCAGAAATGTTTAAAAGTGTTGATAACAGATCCTTCCCAAAAACTGGATCTGAAGATGAAGGATACGTATCACCTTTCCGCATCGAACTTACAATTGAATAAACTATAACTTACCGAAATGGCTAAATCATTCTACAAATCAAGACAATTCCAGACACGACTTTACGGTGGGCTTTCAATCGTCCTTCTACTAGTTATTGGGTTCTATTCATATTCAAACGTAATGAAAATGCTTGGAATGCAGGCTGAAATTGATACTCATAATCAACTTCATAGTGCTCTTGCTAATACTGAGAACAGAATTGATGAGGAGCTTTCAACTGTCAAAGAAGAAAACATTGATCTAAATCAAACTATTCAAGAAGAAAGAGATGTTGTTTTTCCAAAGGGGGAAAACCATACTGCTTTAACAAGAACTCTAGAACAATTTGCTAACGATACTCACAGATCAAAAAATCCATTCATGATTAGTAATCTGCAGTATCAGACTCCTAAAAAATCCGAAAGTGGCGAATATATGATTCTGCCTTTTAAACTTACTATTCACTGTTCATATGAGAATTTCTTTAAGTATCTTGAATATGTAGGGAATAGTGGAACCTTGAGCGACAAGACCAGGCTTATTGATATTCAACAAATCATTATCAATTTTGTTAGTCCTCAAGGGACGCAGGGCAACATAAGCGGACAAGACGAAATAAATTTTAATGTGTCTATGCAGGCATATTTCCGATCTTAATCATTAAAGAAGTTGTATGCCTTCAGAAAAACTACAACAATTACAGGACGCAATTCTTGCAGGAAATATACCTCAACTGGTATTAAATACTATTAGTTACGCTTTAGATTCCCGTTCAAGTGATATTCACATTGAGCCTCTTGAGCATACTGTTCGTGTTAGATACAGAATTGATGGTGTACTTAGACAGATTGTGGAATATCCAACAAATATCCATCCGGCTGTAGCTTCTCGTGTAAAAATCATGTCGAATCTAAAGATCGACGAACAAAGAATTCCGCAAGATGGAAGAAGTTCTGTTTCTACAAGAGATGGTCGCGAAATGGATCTCCGTATTTCAACACTTCCAACTGTAAATGGTGAAAAGATTGTAATGCGTATTCAGGATAAATCACGAAAAATTCCGAATTTGGATAAACTTGGACTTGAAGGAAATAGCTTAAAATTTATCGCCGATAGTATTAAGCAGCCAAATGGAATTATTTTGAATACTGGACCTACTGGTTCAGGTAAAACAACAACTCTATACTCGATCTTAAGTGACTTAAATAAGCCGGAAGTTAACATTTTAACAATTGAAGATCCGGTTGAAATCCAAATGGATGGACTTAACCAGAGTCAGGTACATCCAGATATCAATTACACATTCGCATTTGGTATGCGTACTGGGCTACGTCAAGACCCAGACATCATAATGGTAGGTGAAATACGTGATAAAGAAACTGTTGATACCGCCATTGAGGCGTCTTTAACAGGTCATCTAGTATTTTCTACAATTCATACGAATAGTGCCGTTGAAACGCTAACTCGTATTGATAACATGGGAGTTCAGCCGTTTTTAATGGCTTCTTCTATTGAATGTATTATTGCACAACGACTTGTACGAAAAATTTGTGAACACTGTAGAGTTGAAGAAGAAGTTGATCCACACTTGCTTGAACACGTAAAACTTGTTTCCGGCAAAATTCATAAAAGTGAAGGAGTTGATCCCGCTTTACTACAAGGATTGAAATTTTATAGAGGTCAGGGATGCGAAAAATGTGACAATGTCGGATATTCAGGCCGAGTTGGACTTTACGAAGTAATGAAAATGAATAATGAACTTCGAAGAGCTGTTCTAAAACGAACTAGTGCTCTTGAAATTGAAGATATAGCTATTAGAACCGGCATGATAACTCTTGAACAATCCGGAATTATTAAAGCATTAAAAGGAGAAACCAGTTTGAATGAGGTTTATAGAGTAGCAAGAAAAATGGAAGATGCAGATGTTAGAACAGCCAGTGAACCACCTGCGGAGCAAGCTCCCGCAGAGCCAGAGCCACAGCCAGAACCAGAACCAGAACAAAATCCAGTTAATCAATTAATTGCTGAAGCTGGTGTTCCAGGTGAACCTGCTAAGCCAAAACCTCAAGCAGGCGTTCCAGGTGAACCTGCAAATCCCGAACAACCAACAACTTAATTCATTATGAAGAAAGCTAAAGAATTTGCACAAAAAACGGCTGGAGAAGTTTTCTCATTAGATACTGCTGAAGATCTTGCAATATCAGAACAGGAAAAGATCGTTTTGAATATTGGCAGAAGTAAAAAGAAAATCGGCCTTCGCAAAAAAGAAGGTACAGAAAAATCAGGAAATTTTCTCTTGGATACATACAAAAAGATTAATGATGCGATGATCAACTTAAATAAGGTTAAGTTGCCGACTAAAGCAACCTTTTTCAGGCTTTTAGCTGTTATGGTTGATGCCGGAATTCCTATCATAAGATCGCTTCATACACTTGCAGAACAAAACAAAAAAATACCTAAATTTCAAAGGATAATCACTGAAATGGCATATAAAATTGAAGAAGGAGAAAGTCTTTCAGGTGCTATGGATCAATATCAGGATGTATTTTCCGAAGCTGAAATAGGAATGATTAGAAGTGGTGAAGTTTCTGGTCATTTAAATGATATCCTACGCAATTTAGCGCATGATACAGAGAAAAACTCGAAGACAGTATCCAAGGTAAAAGGAGCACTTACATATCCAGTAGTGGTTCTTGTTATCCTATTTATAGTTTTATTTTTGATGATGGTGATGGTTATCCCTCAAATAACTAAATTATTTACTCAAACAGGAAACGCATTACCACTAATCACACAAATTGTTATTAATATTAGTGATTTCCTTCGTAATAACGTTCTTCTTCTTATTGGAGGTGTCGTTGCGTTTGGAATAGCATTCTCTTTTTGGATTAGAACAAAAATAGGTAAATATTATTGGCATGTATTCCTTTTGCATATGCCGATTATTGGCGTACTGGTAAGGAAATCTACACTTGCGCAATTTGCTCGAACTTTGGGAAATTTGCTTGGAAGTGGTGTCTCAATCATTCAATCAATGAGTATTATTTCCAATGCAATGAATAATGAAGTATATAAACGTAAGATAAAATTCGCTGGAGATGACCTTAGAGGAGGTATTCCTCTCGCAGAAACACTTCAGAATCCTAAATATTTCCCAATAATGTTCGTAAATATGATTGAAGTTGGGGAACAAACAGCCCAACTTGAGAATGTTTGTAAAAGACTTTCTGATTTTTATGATGAGCAGGTTGATTTGGCTGTAAAAAGCCTTACAAAAGTCATCGAGCCAATTATTATGATATTTGTAGGTGCGACTGTCGGTGGGCTAGTTGCAGCTATTATGCTTCCAATTATGTCTCTTGCTACTGTTGCTGGAGGAATTTAATTTACACGGAGTTTTCATTGTTGTATAATTGATCAATGAAAAAACTAATAATATAAATAACCAAGCTTCTATGAAACTGAAAAAAGGTTTCACCCTGATCGAATTACTTATTGTAATTGCGATTATCGGTATCCTCTCCGCAGCGTTGCTTCCAACAATCTTGAACGCACCCGCAAAAGCAAGAGACAGCGCTAGGATTCTTAATATCAGCTCTCTTGCAACAGCAATTGAATCATATAACGCTGACCAAGGTGGTTATCCTGCAACAGCAGGTTGTTTGGACGGATCAAACGCGTTTAAAGATGTAGCAGCAGATTACTTCTCTGGTGGTATATCTGGTATCCCTCTAGATCCTTCTGGGGCAAGAACAGCACTTGCAGGTACAGATGCTGTGTCAGTATGTGCTAAAGCAGGAAATTATTATTATACTCCTGTAGCAAGCACTTATGGACAGTATGCAATTTCAGCAGCTATGGAATTAGCCCAAAACAATAATTCTGGAGCAGCTCCTGCGGCAACTGGAGACCCTATTACAGCATGTGCTGCAAGTGGATGTATTGTATTCATACAAGTTCAGTAGAGAAATCACACATTTAATTAGCCGGTTTATCGCTGCAAGCAGCCTTAATCCGGCTTTTTTGATAATGATTCCTAAATAACACAACATTTCCATTGTTTTGCAGCTCATCAGAGCTGTCTTTTTTGGCTTTTTTATGCTAAAATATATAGATATTTAAGAACGTGTAAAGAGACAAAAATGGCAAAAAAATACAAAAACAAAATTTCGAAGCTAATCGCGGGACTATTAATTCCGGTAATACTTGGCGTTCAACTCTTAAACGTCCCTATTGCAAGCGCGCAATTTGGAAACAATCAACCAAGCGAACCAACAGAAGTAACTTCACTAATAGCTGTTCTAGTTCAAGACAGCCTTCTTGAAGACAACCAACAATACCCAGGGCTAACATCCGACTACGCTGGATACCTGGATGAATTAACTCTTCGCGATCGTATTTACAGATATGCAAGAGACGCACAACTGTCTCAACCATTTACTCGTTCTGTTATCTTACGCGTTTCAGAAAATCAAAGTCCTGTGGAAATTTCACAGGCACTTGAAACTCTATATTTTAAAGGCGACGGAAAAGATGAGCTTCCAAGTCAGCTCGATGGAGTAATTGTTGTTGGAGATGTTCCTCTTCCTGTCGTAAATAAAAATGGATATCGATTTGTGAGCTTATTTCCATATACAGATTTTGAAGAAAAGGCATATATCTACAATGCACGTTCAAATGAATTCGAAAGAAATGAAGATATACTCTTCCCAAGAGTTGAAAGCTGGCATGGAGTAATCAATCCACCAGAACTTGAAGTAGACACAGCCAGTGCACTTGCTGGCTACTTTGATAAGAATCACTTGTTCCACATCGGCCACGAAGATTTCATTAACGATGATGCGCCTGACCTATTGCAATGCCCAACTGCTGGACTAGATTGTTACAAATATAACCGCAAACTTTTATTTGCCGATATTTACTGGGAACAGGAATTGATAGATAAAGATTCATTGCCAAGATACGAGAACTACACAAAGTACCTGGAAGATATTTCATATATGAGATTCACCAAGACTTTCTTGCGAGAACTTGCAGGTGTTGGTGGCGAAGGAGAAGGCGACGGCCTTGATGATGATCTTGATGGATTTATAGACGAAGATCTTGAAAATGGCATCGACGATGATGGCGATGGACTGATTGATGAAGATGCCGGAACTAATCCTGAGAATCTTGATGAAGAAACGGCAGCACTTTTTGATACTCTGCCAGATGTTCTTTCTAGGAACATTATTCTTTCATACGCAATGAAGTATCCTGAACTACTTAGAAACTACATTCAAACTTCAAACGATCTTGTTGAGGGAATTAGTCGATACAATGAATACGACTCCCCTGTTGCTTTGATCGCAATTAAAGATTTGCATGCGCAGGAGTATTTACGAAAGGTCAATGATGCTCTTGAAAAAAGAGTAGATGAAATAGTTGATGAGCTGCAAGATCCAATTCCTATAATTGAAGAAGCAGAGATTACTGGAGAAATTACATTCGAGAATAATAATACAGCGAGCCTATCAACATATAATTTTACTAATTATTCAAAGAAGCTATATAACGATCCTGATTTAGGAGTTCGTGATGTTGTCTACTTTAACGGAAAATCAGCACTTGAACTTGAAACCGCACAGGAATGTACGCTTTTCAGAGGTAGCAATGCTACAGATGACTTGGTTGGACAGGTTATTGAGGCAAATCGTGTCTATCATCGAGAAACCGCTGACTCCAGTGTAGACAATACAGGATACTCCACTTGTTTTGGAGAAAACACAGATACACCCGAGCGTTGTTTCCCAGAAAAAGCCGAAAAAGATTTGTTTGATTTAATGGGGACTCACATTCGCGAAGATGTTCCAGACAGCGCATTAACATATGCAGGCTGTTACGACTTTAGAGAGGAAGCAAGATTTAATCAGTACATGCTAGAAGTTAATGGATATCTTCTTGCCTTGGCTACCGCGCTTACGGAAGAAGAGAAAGATTTAATTGCTCTTCCTGGTGATAAGCATTTGCCGGCAGAAGACATAGTTTTATATACAAATCCAAATATCACATTAAAAGACCTTCTGGATCTTTACGGAGGTTATGATGTTAAAGACAATGATGGTGACGGCGAAATCGATGAAGCTGATGAATACTCATTAAGTTATCGAATTGACGATGATGACTGGTATTCAATTGGTCGCGATATTCTTGGGAATAGAAAAACTCATTTTATTATTGATGATCCTCCATTTCTTGGAATTAAACAGATTGATATCACAATCAATCAAATAAAAGGTGTGGAACTTAAACCAGCTGACGCAACTCATGCTTTTCCGTATATCGGAGTTTCTGAGGTTCCAAGTATCACATATCACAAAGAACCTACACTTGAAACAATACAACAGCAGCTTGAAGCTGGTTTTATAGATGCACTCCCTGCGGACAATCCAAGGTATGTTGCGTTCCAGGATCAGGACGGCAAATTGCAAAAGATAATTTATCCAAATACTTTTAAAAGCACTTCAGGCGAAGACTTCGTGCAGTCTCTAGTAGATCTTGAGGAGTACCTAGTAAATCTCCCTGGTGCAGACCCAACTGATATTGAAGGAAAACTAGCAGAAGTTATCGAGGAAGAAGAAAACTTGTATGAAGATATTGAAGAGAACGTGCTGCTATACACTTCACAAGGAATGGTGACTGAAGCGGTTGATTGGATTAATCTTTCAATTGATAAAAAACATGCATACGCGATCAGCGCATATATGGATCGCGACACCGATGCATTTATTGGAGACGAAGATGTTGATTATGAATACTTATACTTTGTTTCTGACGGAAAGGCCGACGAGATAGAGTTTGCGGTAAATAAAGATGCTCAAGTAGTGGACAGAGATTCTGAATGGTTAGATCCCGAAGCACAACTTGACCCAGAAGCTGCAGAAGAAGAGGAAGAGTCGGGTGGAGGTGAAGCTATTAACTTCCTTGTATGGCTGCCTTACTTAGTTGAATACCTCGATGAACTTGCGAGCCTAACAAGTGCAAGCGGCTTTACTGCTTCTTGTGGAGAATTCGGTGGTGGAAGTAACCTAGGAGACTTCTTACTTGGACTTGATAGCGATGGTGACGGAATCCTTGATAGCGAAGATGCGAATCCAAACAGTATTGATGCTGATGGAGATGGTGTACCGGATGGAGCCGAGGCAACATCTGTAATTCAATTAACATTCCAAGATGGAGCAAGCACTGTTCCTTTTGATTCAACAGATAGTTACACAGTTACGGCAACTGCACTTGATGCATTTGGAGATAGAGTTCTAACAGATTCATTTACTCAGGTAGCATTTGATATTGTTCAGCCAGAAATTGGACAACGTGCAGAGTTAGCAGGCGCAGACACTTTAAACCTTGTCGCAGGACAAGCAGTCTTCTCAATAAGGCCTACGGGCACTCCTGGAGACTTCTCGCTTATAGGACATACTACAAACAGACCAACAACTATAGTTTCGAATACACTGGTGATAACAAGCGACGAAAAGAGCGTTCGTATATTAACTTACAAAATGGAAGTAGTTGAGCCGCCTACATATACTCAAGAGGTTCTACAAAATTATATTGTTAAAGATGAGAATGGAAACGATATTGCTGAAATTGATTCGGACACAGGAAAGATTATGATTAAAGATAGTGCGTACGAGACAGAAGTATTCGAGTCTCTACCTTCGAGGCCAATGAGAATAGGGATTATTGAGATTCAATCAGGAAACATTATTGCCAGCGTTGTGATTATTTCAAATGAGATCGCAACACCTGAGATCCATGAAAGTTCGTATAGTTTTGAAGACAATGCACTGCAGCTTGAAGGACTTCATGTAAAAGATGTAAGCAACAGCCCTTATATTCAAGCATATGCACAGGAGAGTACTGGCGATTCCCCTGCTCCGGTTTATATTCTTGAAAACAGTGGAATCTTTTCTAAACGAATTGCGAAGCTAACTCCGGAAGGAAAAGTATTTGTTGCAGATGAATATTTCATTCAAATAAAAAACGGAAACGATACTAAAGCGCCTTATATTTTTGAGATAGTAGATTCTAATGGCGCAAAGCTTATTGAGTTTTATATCGGATATGGCCAGGGCAGCCTTGAAATCCTTGAGGAAACAGATCAGCTCGAAGAGTTCAATCTGATTAGTTCGGCAATTAAATACTTATTTCCGAAAGCGTTTGCCCAAAGCAGCCTTACAGATGATACAGACAATGATGGCCTAACTGATATCGAAGAACTCTTTATCGGAACTGACCGTATTATTTCTGATAGTGACGCTGATGGATTTGATGATGGTGAGGAAATCCAGGCAGGTTACGACCCAATAAGGAAAGATGCAGAGCTATTTACTGATCTTCCAAAAGATCATCCAGCGCACGATGCATTTATGCAGCTACTGCTTAGAGGAACTATTTCACGAACTGATGACGGGAAGATTAGACCAGATGATTTAATTACACGTGAAGAGTACGTTCAAATGGTACTTGGAATTACTTGTGTTAATTGCTGGTCGTTCTCGGATCAAACAAAACAGAATGTTCAAAATACTTATAATTCGAGTCCATTCCCGGATACAGATATTTCAGAAACATATTTATACTGTGTTGAAGAGTCAAAGAATCAGGGAATTGTTAGCGGATATGCAGAAGGTGCAGATGCTGGGTACTTTAAGCCTACATATGAGATAAGCCGTGCGGAAGCAATTAAGGTTATTCTTGAAGCGGCTGAACTAGACAGCTCGACATATTACGATGCTAGCAAACCGTGGTACTACCATTACGCATTAAAGGCTCAGGAAGAAAATATTTTCCCTGAACAAACAAGCGAGCAACTACTTGCAGTCACTTATGCTTCAACGGATGACTTTAAAGTGTGGGTGGACAATCAACTATTAACGACAAACAATTTCTTCGAACAATGGATGATGGCGTCTGTAACGAGATCTGAATTTGCATTAATGGTTCGAAATGTAGTTGAAACATTCGATTGCTACAACGAAGACAAAGATGGCGATGGCCTTCCAGATAATCTTGAGTTGTATCAATACAATACTGCAGCAGACAATCCGGATACTGACGGCGGTGGTCTTGATGACTTATCCGAAGTTCTTGAAGGAAAAGATCCTTTTAATCCTGATGACGATTTAATTTACGATAGCGACAAGGACGGCATGACAGATGAGTGGGAAGAAACTTACGAACTTGATCCTTTTGATCCTGCAGATGCATATTTTGATGACGACTTGGATGGCTTAATTAATCTGCATGAATACGAACGTGACACAAATCCACTTGATCCAGATACTGACGATGGAGGCATTTCCGATGGCGACGAAGTGTGGCTACAGTCTACTGATCCTTTAGATGGATCTGACGACATTGGAGATTTCTTACTTGAAGCAGGTGTCTATGCAGTAGGAGCAAACATAGAAAGGGATGTTGTTTTTGAGACTATAGTCGCAGGCGAGGAAGAAGAAGTTCCTGTCTATATCGACAATATGCCGGCAGACGGAGAGTCAACTTTATTTCTTACGGCAGAGATTGTTGATGGCAATGGCGACATTATTACAAGTGACAACAGTAGCGTAGTTGAATTTATTATTCGATCTACGTCGACAACTAATTCAGAAATTGAACAGACAAAGGTTCGAGTAAATGAAGGTGTTGCTATTACGCAAGTTACTTCAAACATTAAAGCAGGACTTGTGGACATTGATGCAAGAATTCTCAACAATGAGCATCCCGTTGAAATCCACAATGTCTATATTGAACCTCTTGAGCCAGTTGAGATGGAGGTTGTTGCGGCTTCACCTGTAATCAAGACAGGTGGACTTTCTAAGACACCTCTTGCAATTAGTCTATATGACGAACATGGAAACATAACTAACAATGACTTCTTTGAAGTTACAGTAAAGACAGAGGGGCCTGGTGAACTTGATAAGTCTGTGGACACAAACCCAGATCAAGAAGGAATCCAGTTGCAATCATATGAAGGCGTGTTTAATGTCGACCTTTATTCAACCGATGTTGAAGGAGAGGTTGATGTAACTGCTAGTCTCGCGAAAGATGTTGAAAACTATGAAACAGAGGAGATCACTGTTACGTCTTTATCGTTAACAGCTAATGCAACTGTCTCGACAAGGGAAGATATCGCTATTGTGTTTGAGGCTGATAAAGATTTTGTTGTGGCAAATGGAGAAGACATTATAACTCTTCGAGCACAGGCAGTTGATAGTAGCGGAGATCCTATTGAAGGATTCAATCAACAAATCGTATTTAAAACTTCTAATGATTCTGCTGGTGGGTTTATTGACGAGACAGTTCAAAATCTTATTGATGGAGACTCGCAAATTAGATTTATGTCGTCAACGAAAGTTGGACCACTAGAGATATCAGCAACAGCTTCTGGGGTTGATCCTGGTTCTGCTGTAATTCCAATGTTGGCAGGTGACGCATATGAAGTTCGTCTAATTCCAGACGAAGCAACTTTTGATGCATCACCTCTTAACAATGTAAGAGTTGAAGCGAGCGTTTACGACAAGTATGGAAATTTTGTCGACTATGAGGATACTATCCAGATTAGCTTCAGAGTTACTCAGGCTACAGAAAAGTATGCCGAAGTTGTAAGTGACGAGATTGTTGTGACAGATAATGGAACTGCAGAGGTATTCCTGTCTGGAAAGAAAATTTCCGGACCAGTGAATTTAGTTGCCTCAGCAGATGGATTAATTTCTGGAACCTTAAAACTTGAAACAGTCAGCAAAGTTACTGGCGAGGATCTTGTTGGAGATTATCCAGAAGTACTTTATGCAACAATGCTTGGAGGACCATTCGGAGACACTCAGAATAAAAACCATATCGGTGGAGAGTTATTGTTTGCAGGAAAAACACAGGCAGTGACATCGACAACAACACATCCAAAACCACCTAAGCCGCTGATACATGTGCAAACAAGTGGAGGCATAGACATCTTAGATGAGGCTCAAGTGTCCACAGAGTTTATTGCAGCTAATGGAAACTTCACGCCTAACAGAGTACTTATTCAGGACCCTGACTTCCAGGAGAACCTTGCGGAAGTGTACTTTGTCTATCCATCGGATATGTCCATGGTTCATCAAAAGAATTCGTACAACGAGATACTTCAAGAAGGAATTTTTGTTAAACAAATAACTGATAGTGAAGAATACGATGTTGCTTTGAAACTGGATTCGATTAGCATAACTCACAATGGAATCGAGGCGGTTACTATTAATAACACTGGAAACCTACAACTACATGACAACCTGATAGACATTTCTATCAATGATGCGGACTCCCCTTTCCTTGCTTTATCAATTAAGCGTGGGGACGAAACGATTGCAGATGTTGTGTTTGCTCAAAACCTTAATGCAGATGTGCAGATAGTTGATGCTGATTTCGAATTCCAAGTTGGATACCCTTATCAGCCTGGAATTTATATTAAACCTCTAACAAGGCTTCCGCAGTATGAAGTGGAGCCGGCGTACTCAGGTTATTCGACTCATCTTCCGAAGGGAGCCCAGATTGTTAATACTGATCTTGAGATACCTCAGGAGCAGGCTCCTGGTTTCTCTTACTCTTCATTTGCAAAAGCACTTGATGAACAGGGAGTAGGATTTGATGGTGATAATAAGCACGGACTATTCTTCGCAGGAGGAAATAACGTTGGAGTTTCTAACGAACCATACTCATCTGAAATTGGAATTAACCTTGGAGACCCAACAGTTCGAATTCAAAACGAAGATCTTGCAGGCGTTTCTGGATACACTAAAGACATTGGACAACCGCTTTTCTACGGTGACGAGCCAGTACAAGAAATCATGCTTGCAGACTACAATAACGACACCCTTGAAGACATCTTATTAGCATATGAAAGTGGCGAAATAAGACTTTTACAAAACCAGCTTTCAGCAGATCAATTCAACAATAAAGGGCTACTTCTAAACATTGCGAATGGAATTTACAGTGCCGGAAGTGGCGACTTTAACAACGATGGTTATGACGACATCGTCGTAGCTACAAAAGAAAGTTGTGTTGGCAAGGAGGTTTGTATAGATCTATATGTTAATAACGGTGGACAGTTCGATCGAATAAATCTCGACCTTGATCTAGAAGATAAAATATCAGACCTGGAGGTTGGCGACATGAACAATGACGACTTTGCAGACATTGTGATTGCAGACTTCTCAGGAAACATAAAAGTTTACTACAACAATTTTGGTGAGATAGATCCTGAAGGACAAATTTTAGACAATCTAGGAATCAGCGTAGACAAGAACGCAGACCTCAAACATGAAGTACTAATTAGATATTTTGGAATGATTCAGGAAGACCCTGATTCTTACGAAGACGACTTTAATTACAAAGCGCTTGAGCTTCGAACAGGAGCCCCAGAAGCTAATCCACATATTAGCGCATCCGACCAAGCAGCACTTGAAGAGCTTGGTGCAAACGAAGAAGATTTCGCAACTGCAGAAACTCTTATGTTCATATACATGGATTCTGATCCTGTATTTGGAACTGCAGATTCAAGCAAGAAGGCAGTGGATGTAAACGGTTCAACATTAACAATGGAAGATAAGGTCGTTTACACAATCACTCTATCCAACACAACTGCAGCCGATATTGAGGATGTCATGATTAACGACATCATGCCGGACATGTTTGATTTTGATCCTGAAAGCATAAGCTGTCTAAACTGCGGAGATGATGAAATAGAAGTAATAGAATCTGGATTAAGCCTAAGACCATTCGTGGTTAGTGGGATTAATATCCCTGCCGGCGAATCAAGAATTATCACATATGAGATTGAAACTATTTCCGTTCCAAACGTTTCGATTGAATTAAATAAAAATTATGACCAACCGTTTATTCAAGATTCATATTTTGATATAAGTGCTAATCCTGAAGGTAACAATTCAGGCAAACTCGTATTCTTCTATTCAGTAAGCCAAGACACAGAAACAGGAAGAATGTCTTATGCAACACATGTTGCAGAAGCTGAAGCTGGAGAACCTATACAAGGTCCCGATATCGAGATCCCACCAGACGACGACGATGACGGTTTCCCTGACGATGCGCCTGACGATCTTAAAGACGTGCATGACAACCTTACGAAAGAAGATGAAGATGGTGACGGCATTCCAAATAGCTGGGATGAAGTGAGCGGAGCAATCGATGCAGTTAGCGACAAAGTAATTGATGTGCTTGGAGAAATGTCATGTGGTGGTGGAAGCGGTGGCCTTCCTATCCCAATAAACTTTGCATTTTTCGCACCTGGACCAATAAACGCAATGGGAATACCAGTTGGAACCGATCCTGGACTTCCTGTATTTGGATGGGGGGCGCCTTCAACAATTCCTATATGGCCGCCGACACCGTACCAATCTACAACCGGAGGAAGACTTTACATAGTTCCTACATTAACTGGCAAACTTGCGACAGCAGTGTGTCTCGGCCCATACATGGGCGGATCTTGCTGGGCATTTGTAATTCCAGACATCCCAGGCTTCCCACCTTCATCTGGCGGCGGCGTTGCCGATACAGAAAGCTACTGTGAAGTCATTACAGAGTCCTCTGCGAGCTCAATGATAAAAGCAGCTAACTTTGTAAGCTCACCAAGTTCAGGCAGTGTATTGATCAATGGACAAGGTCTTACGTCATCGAACATTCCTCAAGATAGTGATATAGGTCATTCTTTAAGACCTGAGAACGGTGGACTCACTGGAAGCTCATCTCTCGGAAGCTACAGCGTGAACATATCAGCGAAAACTAATGTTAAGATACCTGGATTCGTAAATGTAATCACAGCATGGTTTGCAAAACAGCAGGAAGAAGTTGTTACAAAGCTTTCAGACCTTCCTGATTTGTATGTTCTATATCCAAATCCAGAGTCTATTGTTAATCCTATACCGCCAGAACCAAAATTCAAAAACTTCACCGATGTTCTTACATACGTAAACAAATTACCACTTGTAGATCTTGAATCTCGTTCAGTAGTCATTAAAATTCCGGCAATCAGTCAAAGTGAAATTAAAAAGATGCAAAATGAATTAAAGAATTGGGTAGTTGCAGCAAAGGCTGAACTTAAACGCGCTAAAGCAGTATGGGAATGTGATAAGAAATCAGGACAGAAAACGATCTGCGACAAACTTGTTGTGGATGTTGGCGGACTAATTCAAAAAGTTGAGAAAAATATCAAAAGACTTGAAGAATACAAAAAACTCCCACGAAAGATTCTTGAATGGAGGAATGTACACATGAAGTACATTTACCAAGTAATCTGTTATCTTGATACGATAATTCAATACATGGGTGGATACATCAAGAAGCAGGAAGTTCGAATAAAAGAATGGATTGATCTGGTTAAGCAAATTAGGGAGACGCTTAAGTCGTGGAGTATGGCCGCCAATCTTATGGTCGACTACATGAAGTGTGATTCGTGTAAGACGGAAAGAAACTCACTCATATCGCTTCTAATGAACTTTATGGTGGTTATTCCAGAGCTGCCTGTCATACCGATGCCAAAATGGCCTGACTTCTATTTTGACTTCTCACAGATTAAGCTCGGGTTAAAAATCATTTGGCCAGATGTGAAGTTTAAAGCAGAGCAAGTAATCTTTCCAAGCATTCCAACGCTTACAATTCCGGATGTGCCAACTTTAACGGTTAAGTTAGATCTAGAAATACCAGAATTACCAGCACTTCCTCAATTGCCAGAACTGCCGGATTTACCTCCGTTACCTCTGCCAACATTACCGGATATACCAAAACCACCAAAGATTCCAAATATCCTTTCACCGCTCAAAATAACACTTGGCGCGATGTCAAAGATTGTTAAAATACTTTGTTTACTTAAAAAAGGACTAATCCCTGTGAATGAGTCATATCTAAAAACTCATATTGAATCGTTAACTGCACGTCCTCTTAAAGCGACTTTGCCTTTGGACTTCATATTCAAGTTCCAAACACCAAACATAAGTATACCGTTTGTTGAAAAGATTAAAGTAACTACAAAAGTTGACTTCAGCCTCGAGACTGAACAAATCTACAATGCTGCAAATGATGTAGCGAAGGTATGGAACAGTTTAGCCACAGATCTTGTTGAGGCAACAAATAAAGGAATAGACATTGTTGAGGATGCAGCTGGTTCGCTAGCAAATCCAGAGATACCGCAAGGAAGCATCAACTTAGACTTATCAACATATCTTCAAGAAGAGGTCGACAGTACGTACGCTCTTCTTATTGAACAATCCGAGAAACAGCAAGAGTATATTGATTCACTTCCTGATTCATATCATCTAGTCGCAGAGCAAACTTATGTAAGCCCAGATCATTCGAGTCTTCATCAAGACATCGATGAAATCAAAGCGCGTATTGCAAGCGAGGACTTACCAGAGTCAGTTCAACAAAATAATTTAACAGCACTTCGAAATGCAATGGTTGCATTTGTTGACGATGAAAACAGCAAAGCAAGCATTGTTGAACAAAGCGAAAGCTACGATAACATTGTCTACTTAGCAAACAATTATCCTTCTCTAAGTGACTACGTTAACAAGGACGTTCTTGTAGCAAGCACAGATCCAACTCCTCTTCCTTCTGTTGAAAGCGAAGAAGTACAAGGATTTAGTGAAGTAGAAGAAATGGCGAGACTAATTGCAATCAATACTGATGCCGTATCATCTAATCTTGTTGATCCTGATGAAGCAATGAATCCATCTATTGGACAATTTGTGGAGGGGCTATTTGTCTACAATGCAGACACTTCAATAAACGAAAAAATACTAATGTACAAAGGCGAGCAAGATCTTGAGCACAATGGAGCATTTATGGACATAGACGAAGACAACGACGAAGACATCATTTACTCGTATGGTGGCAATGTCTATCTAAAAGAAAACTACACAAACCCGAAATCGAGTAAATACTCAAAATACAGCGCCAAGAGTCCTGACGTTTATAACTTATCAGAATTTGCACCATTCAGTCCGTCTGTTAACGGATATGAAACTAATTATGAATCTGGCACAGAAACAGACTTTGACTGGACAGCAGACTACTCGTCTCAAACTGCCGGCTACGAAATTGTCTACAAAGATAGCTTACAAGATTTTGATAAGCCATATGCAACACCATCGCATAAAATTAATATCTTCGAGAAACCTGAAACATTCACAACAATCGGACGAGTACGCGAAGACATTGAAATAACAGTAATCGAAGGAACATTTACAGTAAACGACGAAACTACTTCGTTATACACATTTGGCGACACAATAGAAACCGGCGGCGAATCAAATACTCAAGTTATTATTACATTCTCTGATAGTAGTCAGATAGTTCTTGGAGCCAACACTTCAATAACTTTGCCGGAATATGTTCCTGGCAACTTAACAGTAACAGTTCACAAAGGAAACCCTGTATTCAGAAGTAACTTCTTCACAAACCTATTCCTGCAAGAAGGATCTGGCGTTGTAACAGAAGATGGAGAGGCTACTCTTGAATATAAAAATGGCGACAAAGTGACAGTACAACCAGACACCGTATTCTTCGGTTCATTCACCGAAGAAGGATACGCATACATTGAACAAGCAGATGGAGATGCAGTAATCACAGCAATCCCAAGAACAATTGTCGACCAATTCTCATCAACACAGATTGTCCAGACAGGACAAGTTATTCACACAATGGAAGATTCAACTCTTGTCATCAGACCTGAAGAAGAAAGCAGGCAAATCCTTGAGTTAAGTGCAAACACAATACTGCCAATTCCTCAAAGTTATGCATCAAGTCTTGAACTAAATGTCATGACAGGAAAGGTAGAAATAATGACACCAAACACTGACCGTATCGAGAATATTCCACTTGAGAAAGGCATGTTCGTACAATTCGAAGACAAAATCTCAGTATCTAGCGGACAGGTTATTGTTAAATATTCGTTCGGTCCTCAGACATATTTAAATACAGGAGACACATTAACTCTTAAAGAATTAATAGATCCAGACAATCCGTTCTTCACATTAGACACTGGTGTCGAGAACTATTACTCACAAACATATACATTCAATAATAGTGGATACAGAAGCAACCCTTCCGAAGTTGAATTATTCGCTCCACAACTTTGCTCAGACAAAGATGTGCCATTCGCAGAAGCAGGTCCATCATCAAAGCAGGTAATTATATTCCAGGAACTTGAAATAGATGCTTCAAAATCGTTCGATACATCAGGCGAAATAGTCGGATACTATCTGGATACAGATCCTTCCGAAGATTCGGATGGTGATGATGATCCTGAAAATGATGTTGATATAGCAAACCAGGATCCTCTTGATCCAGTGTTTAAACTTGGACCTTTTGAAGAAACAGGAACTAAGCAGGTTGTGCTAAATGTTGTTGATGAATCAGAAAACATTGGTAAGCAAATCATAGACATTGAAATTATTGTTCCTCAAATTACATTAAACAAATCATCTGATCATGAAGAAGAAGTCACTGGATACATTGATCCTGCGGCAGAAGGCATCCCAATTCACCTTGTAAGAAACAGGGATGGAGTAATCAAACAAATTATATCTGAATCCGCGGATGAGTTCGGACAATACTTCACTGATGAAAATGGAGAGTTTATAATTGCAGATCTTGAATATGAAGACACAATCCTATTACGAAACTCAGATGGCAACATAATTGCAGAAATTGACGACACAACTGGACGCATCGTAATTGTCGACAACAGGTACTATGTAGACGTCCTCGAGGCAACACCACCAAACCTACCGACACGAGTAGTAGTCAAAGAAAAAGCAACAGACATCATAATGTTGACACTCCTAATGATCCCCGATTTAAACACAGATGTAAGCATTGACCAGACAGACACTGTCTACACAACTGAGACAATCACAGACTACGAAGGTGTCCATCTAAAAGATACAAACAATATCGACACTTTTGAAATCACGCCTCTACCTGCATCCGATCCAAACTTCACAGGTGCAGCAGAAATCCGTGAGACAACAACTGACTCAAGAATCTCAATTGTCGACTCAGGTGGAAATATCTACTTTTTTAACGAACATCTTGACTTAAGACTTAAACAAGCAGCAACTCCTGACGAGCCAATCCTAATAGAAATGCTCTACGACACTAATGTTATTTCGGAAATTTATATAGCCGTTAATAACGGTCGACTTGCGGAAATCACAAACAGAAAAGCACTAAACATGCCTCCAGAAAGCGACATTGTTTCTGACCAGGATAAAGATGGTATGCCTGACTGGTTCGAATTCAAATATGGATTTGATGCACAAAACCCTGGAGATGCCTCTGGAGATGCAGATGGAGATGGACTATCTAACCTTGAAGAATCGAGGCTTGGAACTAATCCACTTGATCCAGACAGTGACGGCGACGGCTTTACCGATAGCGAAGAAGTCGCTTACGGCAAAGATCCAACAGAAAAAGCTTCATCACCGTTTGTTGATGTATCTGCGGAGCATCCATATTACGACAGCATAGTGAACCTATCGCAAAGAAATATCCTAAGAGGAACATTGCAAGACGGAGACCTGTACTTCAACCCGGATTCATTTATTGCAAGGCAAGACTTTACAGATATCATCCTAAAAATGCTTTGTATTGTTCCAAGATCAGAAAGCTACAAAGAGCCTCCCTTATTCTCGGATATGCCATTCACGCAGGCAACAGAGCTCGGCCAAGACTACTACTACCCAGTAGTAAAAGAAGCAGTCCTCCAAGGCTTCATCACAGGTTACATCGGCGAAGTAGACGAAGAACTTGGCCTCGCTCCATTCAAACCACTAAACACAATCTCACGTGCAGAAGCCGCAAAGATCGTGCTAGAAGCACTTGAACACCAAAAAATCATAACTCTTAGAGACGTACAACAGGCAGAAGACGAAGCGTGGTACGAACCTTACATGAGGCTCGCTACAGACATAACACCAACACTACTTGAAGAAAGCGCAGTGAAACAAACATATATCCTAACACCAGAAGAAGCTGCAGATCCGAACGCATCAATAACTCGTGCGGAATTCGTTGCCCTTGCAGATCGCGTGCTTCAAGCATTCGACTGTTATGAAATAGACGACGACAAAGACGGAATGCCAAGCGTATGGGAACTTCAGTACGGCCTTGATCCGTTTGATCCTTCAGACGCAAATGAAGATCCAGACAAAGAAGGTCTCATCAACCTGGACGAATATAGATTTGGCACAAATCCATTTAATCCTGATACAGATGCAGGTGGAACAAACGATAAAGACGAAGTAGACCATGGAACAAACCCTGTAAACTTCCCTGCCGACGATCCTTTTGATGACGATAATGACGGACTAACAACTCGAGATGAAATAAACATATACGGAACAGACCCATATAACCCAGATACAGACGGCGGAAGCGTTATGGACGGACTCGAAGTTTCTCGTGGAACAGATCCACTGGATCCTTCTGATGACCTACTCTCAATCGCAAGAGATCCTAGAAGTGGACTTGAAGAAGGCATCTACATCGTTGAAGAAGCATGTAATTCATGTCCATGTGTATCCGCAATTGATCACAAAGCGGACCTAATACCAGGCGACCTCTTCTTCTCAATCATTAGTACAACCGACCTTTCTACTATATTCGCCAAGAGCAATCAGCTCATATTTAAAGGACTAAATTAATAAACCATGAATATACTCACACACAAAAAATCGATAATGAAACTCGGAATAGGTGCAGTCCTAATAGCATCTATTATGGCTTCGTGGCTTGTATTCGCGACGTCACTGCATGCAGCGGATCCAGAGCCAAACGAAAAGGATGTTAAGTGTACTCTCGAAATGAAACCTTTCATCAAAACTGAAGGTGATAAATTTAGAACATACTTACAGGCACACTTTAAGAACAAGAGTAAGAACTCAAGCCTTCTTGATCTAGCTTTAAAGCGTTTTGAGATCTACAAACAGACACTTTGGAACAAGGCTCAAAATTACTATCCACAATCAGGACTTCCGGTTCTTTCCGAATCCACAGATGCACTCCAGTGCATAAAACTGGTAAAAAATGACATCAACATATCAGAAGAGCTACTCAAACAATATTTCTTAGAAACATCTGATATCAAAACAACATCGATACTTATGACAAAACTCGAAAAGATAAACAAAAAATTGGATGGTCTTAACAGACAAGTAATACAAATGCTCGGCAAGTGGGAAACACTTAAAGACCGCATACCATGTTTCACTGGTAAATGTATCTCAGGTTAACAACTTCTTATGATATATGTAAAAAAATCGAAAATCTGGCTGGCTCTTACTATCGTCTTCTTTATCGTCTTTAACACGATATCTATAGAAAGCCTCTATGCGGAAGCGACAAGTAACCCATACAACAACAATAAATTGACGTTCTACGAACTTCAAAAGCTATATCATACTCGGATAAATGATTTATTTAATGCGAAGACAAAGTTACTTGAGAAGGGTGAGAAAGGGCCTGGAACAGGTGTAATCCCGCAAGGTGACGAATGTGAAGAGAAAAACTACAGCACTTTCTGTTTAGCGACTACTGCAGCGAAAGAATACCAAAATTACGAGATTGCACTTGAAAGCCGCAAAAGCAAAATAGAATTCACGGGTGAAAACATTTCAGTAACGCTCGAAAAAGCGACTACAACAGCAATAAGTCAGGCAGCCGAAATCAATAACGAGCTTGTGGCAGCGAAAAGAGCGCTCGACACATCTGTCAAAACATACAACGAGCTAAGTGTTGCATACACCATGCACTTACAATACGAAGAAGTAATCAAAAGCTTAACCAAATATAAAAACAAACTTTCCGAATACTACGAACAAGTTGGAACTTATCCAAACAAGTTTGTCGATGCAACTTCACTCTCATGCTTATAATATGAAAAAAACACTCCTCAACATATCGGTAATCTCTCTTGCATTAGCCCTTCTATGGACTGGATTGTTTGCTGGAACAATCAATGTTACTCATGCAGCAGATTCAGATAAAAGAGCAATCGATGAGGTAATTGAGGAAGCAAAAGCGAAAAAGAACAAGTTCCTCGCTCACGACATGTACTTGAATATTTATGTTGAAGTAAACGACAAGCCGGAAAAGAAAGCTACAAAAGCTGCTGCAAGCAAACTCGGAATGAGTGAAGATCAAGTAAGTAGTGTCGCTAAACAAGGAGATCTATCTTCTTTATACGAAAGTTCAAAGACACTAGACAAAACACATCAACAATACATTAAAGTCCTAGACTCATATAATAAAGCGTTGGCAACAGAAAGCCTACGTACAGAACTCGAACAAGCAGTTAAACCAAGTGAAATCTTTGCCGATGGCGACACGTCAAACTCAGACTTCGACTTAATCCATGACCTGTCTATCATAGAAGAGATTTTGTTTAATGAAAAATCAAAAAGCGACTTCGGTGGAACCTTCAACTCGCCATCTGTCGACACGACAGATTCGGGCGAACAAGAAGAACTTGCCGACCTATTTGATGATCCAAGCCTTCTCCCAGATGAAGAAGGTGATGACGAAGCTCCAAAGGAAGATGATGAAGGCCTTGAGCCATTAGAATGTTTTGAAGGAGACGATGCTCTTACAAATTCCCTACAAGACTTTGAAGACGAACAGGCTACGCAAGCAGAAGCAGGAGCCGGCGAAGGCGAGGAAGATCCTTTTGGTGACGAAACAACAGAAGAGGAAGAATTCCCTAAAGCACCTGAAGACGAATGGTCTTTAGATGACTTGTGTCCAGATGGCGCTCCATTCTGCATAGACATTGAATTCATCATGAAGAAAGCTTCAATTGGGCCGTTTAAAGGATCCAAGAGTGATTGTGTTGAATGCACAGTACAAAAGATCAACAAAGCATTTGACGACACACTCGCAAAACCGCTTTCAGCAAATAAAGTTACCGGAAACGTACTTGAAGTAGCTAAATGTAAAAAGAGCCTCACTGTACTTCCAGCAAATATGAAGATCACAACGGTTGCAGTAGCAGTTCCTCAGTCTACCAACTTGTTTGCACCTTCAAGTATTGGTGAAGAATGGAAGAAGTTTAATGAAAGAACAAATCCATTGTGGTATCAGAAAACAGATAAAGCCGCTGCAGAAGACCTTAAAAAGGAAGATCCGTCGCAAGAAGATCGAGCTGCAAGAAAAGGTATAACCACTGCAGGACCTGGTGCAACACTCGATGATGTTCAGCAGCGCACTCAAAATATTGTGAAAAGCCAAAAAGATCAGGCAGATAAAGATGCAGACCTCGCAAAACAACAGGAAACTGCAGAAAAACAGAATCGTCATTATTCAAACCTTCTACGTGAAATAACTACAATGAACCTTCATTTCCAGAGCATGAAAGAAACATTCGAAAAAATGAAGACACCATGTAGCGAACTAGCTAACAAATCCAAATGCAAATAATCATGAAAACAATTAAGAAGATAATCGTAACACTTACACTAATAAGTGTAATAACTACCGCTGCACCTATTGCAAACGCGCAAAATACAGGTAAAGAGCTGTTTTGTCAGCGTGACTGGGCATCGTTTATATCGTCGGTTATCTCTTACGACAGCTTTTCCGAATACTGGAAAGATATGTTCTACAGATACAACAAAAACATCTGCTACTACACTGATATCGACAATATTCTCCAACAAGTCGAAAAAGCCCAAGAGCAAATAAGAAATGCTTTCTATACCTGCGATGCAGCGCGTGCCACACAGTTAAAGACCAGATATTATGAACTTGAAGCGGAACTCTTCTTCCTACGTAATTTCGTTGATATTTCAAAGAGCGAAATCAAAACAGTCCCTGATAAAAAGATCCACGAAGCTCTTCGCGGCAATTTCGTAATAGGCAAATCATACTTCACAGAAGAAAGATCAACTGAATTGTTCGAGCAATTTAAACAAAAGTACGGAAAACGTGTGGCAACTACATATAAAGAATGTAGCGACCCAGGGCTAGAAGCACTCACAAAGAAATTTAAGGATCTTAAGAAAAGCTTCCAAAACATGGCCAGCGGCAAAACAGGAACCTCATTAAAGGATTACTGGAACAAAAGTCTAAACACTCCAGTGAAGCGAACAGGCAATTTCCTTGGTGGAGTTTTGGATGCACGGATAAATGGACTCCCACCAAAGGAGGCAGTCGATAATATTTACAAGGAAGTGCAAAAAAGTCTACCACCAGACACACCGCCAACACTGAATGCGGTTCAAAATGCCATCGCAAAAGAAGAAGATGACTATGCCGCGAAGCTTGAAAAAGCATCATTATTGGCGGAATATGAAGCACTATATAAGAACGGAACTGACTCAATGGCCAAAGATTTCGAAGCGAAACTGAAGCAATTAGATTCAATAATCAAGGGTACATACCCTGCATTTAACTCACTCATCGAGTGCTCGAAAAAGGCTAAGGATAAACAATGCAAGTAATTGCCTTAAGCATTTAGCTGCTTATACATGCGCATTTGACCTACGGCCCTCGGATGGATAAGTACGCAGAGCGAACGTGCAAAAAACTCCCGGGGTAAATATTGGGGAGTTTCTTGCTAAGGCTTTTCTAGGGCTTGTATTGTGGGGGTCGAATAATGTGGGGAGGATCTAACGATGCACAAGTGCCATAATTGTTCCTTTCAGTTTTCCCTTAATCAGATTACTACTATGTGGTCTGTTCAGTTTCTCATTAATTTCCGCGATGTCACTTTTACAGTAAGGGCATATATCTTTCATACTTGAGATAGCCTTACCGCAACTAATGCAATTAAAAATCATAAATAATTTATTCCAGGATGTAATGGTCGTCTTTCTCTCTGTCCGAGAGGGTGTCTTCTACTTTAATATCTTCTTCAATCTTTTCTTCAACTGTTGTGGTTGCTTCTTTTTGCGTTTCTTGAGAGATGTCTTTCTTATCCGAAGGAGAAGCCATGAATCTTTCTTCGAGAAATTTCTCAACGTCACTTTCTCTGATCCTCCATACTCGCCCCAGCTTAAGTCCTCTTAATTTTCCTTCTTTAATATACTTAAGGACTGTAAAGGGGTGTACTTGGAGAATTTGCGATACTTGCTCTGACGTTAATAATTTGTCCGCCATCCGATATAAATTAGAGTGATTTTATACAATTTTGTTTAACTCTAATAAATTGTACCATTTCTAGGCAATCTGAGCAAGTTCTATGTAAACAACCTAAATTTCAAAAAGCATTAGTATATATATCACAATTTAAATAACTTTTCAATAGTTTTGGCAAGTTTAATTTAATTTAATTAAAGATGAAGTATGTTTCACACAATTTTATCAAATCTGATTAAAGGTCATTAAACTTTCGCATATTTCATCAAATTTAGACACTTCCAGGCGTTTTAAGGATTTTTTTGACCACTTATACGTTTTTTATGGCTTGCGCGTTATATCGCATAAAATTTAGTGGACAGTGATTTTGGATCAAGAATCATTTAATTTTACCTTTTATTGTAATTTTGATAAAATTAAATTATCCAATAAAAATATAATCGAAAAAATATGGGCGAAGTCGATCCAAGATATCATTCTGCCGAACATATTCTTACAGCAGTGTTCGGAAACTTATTTAATGCAAAAATAATCGACTCAAGATTCAAAGGAACAAAAGTAAGATGTGACTTCGAGATCGAAAGCGAAACACCAATAGAAGAAATCGCACAAAAAAGCAGAAGAAAAGGCAAATGAAATAATCTCCGAAAATAGAAAAACAACATTTGAAGAAGTTAGTTTAGAAGAAGCAAAAGAAATATGCTCCTTGCACAGATTGCCGGAAGAAGCAGAGAAAATAAGAATTGTTCGCATTGGTGAGGACGTAATAACACCTTGCCGTGGTGAGCACGTTAAAAACACGTCTGAAATAGGAGTAATAAAGATTCGAACCTACAACTATATAAATCCAAGAACGTTGCGTTTAACTTTTGGGATTGAGTAATCTTTGAACACCTGATAGCCTACCTCTCCATCGTTTTCTTAAGCCACTGCCCAGTAAACGATTTTTTCACCTTCGCAACCTCTTCCGGCGTTCCTACAGCTACGATTTCGCCGCCTTCGTCGCCTCCGTGAGGTCCAAGGTCTATTATGTGGTCTACGGACTTAATAACGTCTAAATTGTGTTCGATTGTAAGCACTGTATTGCCTTTTTCGACTAATTGCACCAAAACGTCGAGTAATTTCCTTACATCGTCGAAGTGAAGACCTGTTGTTGGCTCATCCAGAACGTAGAAAGTTTTTCCAGTTGATCTTTTTGAAAGTTCGGATGCTAATTTGATACGTTGCGCCTCACCACCAGAAAGCGTTGTCGCCGGTTGGCCGAGATGGATATACCCGAGTCCAACCTTCTGCAAAGTTGCGAGTTTGGTTTTGACAGATGGAATGGCATTGAAAAATTCAAGTGCCTCATTCACGGTCATAGTGAGAACATCCGAGATATTTTTTGAACGATAATTTATTTCGAGCGCCTCTTCATTGTACCTTCGACCTTTACACACATCACATTGAACATAGATGTCCGGAAGGAAGTGCATTTCGATTTTTTTGAGCCCATCTCCAGAACATGCCTCACAGCGCCCACCTTTCACATTAAAACTAAAGCGTCCTGCTTTATATCCTCGCATGCGCGCCTCGGGGGTGTTGGCAAAAAGGTCTCTAATATCAGTAAAAACGCCGGTGTATGTTGCCGGGTTTGAACGCGGTGTTCGACCAATTGGAGACTGATCTATGTTAATAATTTTATCAATTTGCTTTATATTTTCGATAGAATCGTGCTCTCCAGGCAGTGCTTTTGCACCATTTATTTCCCTCGCGAGCTCCTTCACAAGTATGTCATTTATGAGTGTTGATTTCCCTGAACCAGACACTCCGGTAACTCCAATAAATTTTCCAAGTGGGATTTCAACTTCTAAACTTTTCAAATTATGTTGACGCGCACCTTTTATAATAATTTTTTCTCCATTCCCTTTTCTACGTTTCTCCGGAATAGGAATTTTTTTCTTCTTTGCAAGATACTGTCCTGTAATCGAATTAGGATTTTTCATAATTTCAGCCGGAGTCCCTGCTGCCACAACTTCACCACCATGTTTTCCTGCTCCCGGCCCAATATCCAAAATATAATCTGCCGCGAGCATCGTATCTATGTCATGTTCAACAACAATTACGGTATTTCCGAGTTCGCGAAGCGATTCCATCGTAGTTATGAGCTTATCGTTGTCGTTTTGATGTAATCCTATGGAAGGCTCGTCTAAAACGTACAGAACGCCCGATAATTTGGACCCGATTTGTGTAGCAAGACGAATTCTCTGTGCTTCCCCACCAGAAAGCGTATTTGCAGATCTATCTAATGTTAAATAATTCAATCCCACATTAGATAAGAACGATAATCTGTTTAAAATCTCCTTTAAAATCGGCTTTGATATCTGTTCTTCCACTTTTGTGAACTCGATATTCTGAAAATGATCAGATGCTTCTTTTACTGACATCTTTGTTGCATCAATAATAGATGCATCCCCGATTGTTACTGCCAGAGCTTCCGGCCGTAATCTGTGCCCCTTACATGTTGGACACTTCAAAATCCGCATAAACTGCTCAATTTTCTTTCTTATATAGTCAGAATCTGTTTCACGATAACGTCGTTCCAAGTTCGGGATAACTCCTTCAAAAGTCGTATTATAGTCTCCACTAAAGGCAGAACCTTCGTTTCGCTTAATGTTCACTTTGTATTTTTTGTCGCCAGTTCCATAAAGAACGAGTTCTAATTGCTCTTCTGTAAGCTTTTTAACTTTATCATCCATAGAAAACCCATTGTTCGCCGCAACTGCTTCCAAAATCCTGTTATACCAAGTTAGATGTGATGTCGTAGCCGACCATGGCACAATTGCACCTTCTGCAAGCGTTAATTTCTTATTAGGAATGATAAGCGTAGAGTCGATTTCAAGTTTTGTTCCAAGACCGTGGCACGTTGGACACGCCCCATGAGGACTATTGAACGAAAAAGTTCTTGGAGAAATCTCTGGAATATTGATATTACAACTTGGACACGCAAAAAGTTCACTATAAGTGTCAATTTTGTTCGAGTCATTATCCATAATCATCATAATTCCGTTTCCATTTTTCAAACAAACTTCTATAGAATCGGCCAAACGACTTCTGTCCGGATTTGGCATTTCAACTTCCTCACCGGAAGAAAGCTTCTTAATAATCCTTTTGAAATTCTTTACAACAAGACGATCAACAACAATTTCGATGTTATGCTTCTTGTTTTCGTCGAGATCCGGGATATTTAGTACGTTCACTACTTCACCGTCCACTCTTACACGAACAAACCCGTCTTTCTTAATTTTTTCGAATACTTTTTGATGAACACCCTTCTTGTCACGGATAACAGGTGAAAGCAGCAATATCTTCTTGCCTTCGGGCATTTCCGCAACTGTCTCGACAATTTGAGATAGCGATTGTCTACTGATTGGTTTTCCGCATTCAGGACAGTGTGGCTTCCCTACTTTCGCGAATAAAAGCCTTAAATAGTCATATATTTCGGTTACTGTTCCTACAGTTGAACGGGGATTTCGAGGTGCAGATTTCTGATCAATCGAAATTGCAGGCGAAAGACCATCGATGGACTCGACTTCCGGTTTCTCCATTAATTGAAGGAATTGTCGCGCGTATGTAGACAAACTTTCCACATACCTGCGCTGACCTTCTGCGTAGATGGTATCAAAAGCCAGTGATGATTTTCCTGATCCACTTAAACCGGTAATAACTACCAGCTTATTGCGGGGGATTTCAACATCAATGTTCTTTAAATTGTGAATTTTTGCGCCCTTTACAACAATTTTATCGGATCCCATTCGAAAAGCCCTTTATATAAATTAAACTACACCATGAAAAAGTGCAGCTATCAAAATATCATAATTTTAGCCAGTTGGCAACTATTTAGTCACTGGTCCTTATAGAAGCTAATTTACCATACTTCTTAAGATTTTCCTTCTTCTTTAAGAGATAAACGAGCGTCGCGTATCCGCCGGCTAGGAAAGGAATTATCATGAATGCCCATTCCATTTCGAGGAAGATGTTGAAAAATGCATGGAGGAGCGACGCGATAACGAATCCTTCAACTATTTTTTCGTGGTGGAACAGCACCGGACGCCTTATATGGAATATTTTATGGAAAAGCTTCATTATTGGATGTCTTTTGTTGCGTAGCTCTTCTTTCAATATTGGCTCTGCAAAGTGAGCAACACCGTAAAAGTATCCAAAAATTCCTGAGAACATTACATGCGCAAACGTCGAGAAAAGTGATCTAAATATAAAGGGGAAAAACAATTGATCCATTCCACGTACTGCAGCAATATTATTAAAATAGATAATATTTTCAATAAATGCGAATCCGAGCGCAGCCACAATGCAAAGCTCTATAGCGTCATCTATGCTGCGAATTGCCTTGTTATCAACTACTCTTACTGAAATAATTTTTGAAACTTCCTCTATTACTCCTACAAACATAAATGTCACTAAAATCGGCAGCGGAATAAGCATAAAAGAAGAAAGCCCCAATATGTCGGCATTCAGATTTCGTGTCCAAATAAAAGCATTTATCCATGGAAAAAACTGCCATAAATACTTATATGCAAGCAATGGCGCAACAGAAACCATCCCGGCAATAAACGTTATTATTACCAGCTTTTTAGCTTCGGGATGCTTTTTAAGGAATATATACCCCCACATAATTACTGGGAGAAAAGCTAATAAAACGCATATTCCTATTGCTGCTGATTGTTCCATGATTCAATTATTACATCATATGATTATACCATATTTTGTAGCAATTGACTAACATGAAATGTGCTTATTTTAGCTTTCCGCTCTCAATTTCGAATACAGACGACCCATCGACGGAAAAATCATGATGGGTTGTAGTAATAAACGACTGAAATTCTTGAATTGCATCCATTAAAAACTGCTGACGCTTCTTATCAAGCTCAGAAAACACATCATCCAAAAGCAAGATCGGCTTCCTGCCAGCCTGTTTTTCTATATAAGCGATTTCCGTAAATTTAAGCGCAATCAAAAGTGTTCTCATTTCGCCTCTAGATCCAAATTCACTAATATTATGTCCATTAAAGTTAAAAACAAGATCATCCCGATGAATGCCCTTTGTAGTTTGCGCATATCTTAAATCGTTTTTCCTTTGCGCCTTTATGACCTCAAGATAATCCCCCTCAATAGTTGCATTATAACTTACACCAAGCTTGTCCTTTGTCTGCGAAACATTATTGTAATTTCCCTCAGCCACCTCATTGAAAAAATCGACAAGTTTAAGCCGTTTTTTCAATATGTAGGTTCCATATTCCGCAAGTTGTTGATCCCAAACATCCAATTCCTCAGCAGAAGATTTCCCAAGATCAATCAAAAACAGAGCCTTATTTCTTTGTTTAACAATGCGGTTATATTGAATAAGCGCATCGAAATAAAGCGGGTCTGTCTGCGACAAAATCGTATCCAAATACTTCCTTCTAAGCGAAGGTGAAAGATAAAGCATATTCAGATCCTCTGGATGAAAAAGAACAATATTCAGCTGTCCAATAAAGTTTTTTATCGAAACATCTGCGTTATCTTTGCGAAGATTCTTCTTTTGCACTGGAGCAATACTCGCAAAAAACTCGAGTGAAATTTCGTTATTTGCATGAGTTGCAGTCCCAACAATTCTCGTATAATCCTTTTCCCACTGGATTAAAGACGTATGCTGTTTTGTCCTAAATGACTTCGCAAGCGAAAGAAGCGTAATCGCCTCAAGAAAATTTGTCTTCCCTTGTGCATTATCACCTATGAAAAGATTTATATTTTTTGCATCGTCAAAGCTGAGATCGAGATTCTCATAATTGCGATAATTTTCGAGTTTGATGCTTTTTAGTCGCATATTTAGATTAATTTCATCAGACGCAGAGAAATCATACAGGCACCATGATGTTTTGACAATATGCTCAATAACGGCTATCTTCTAAAAAGAAATATAGTATTTAAGCACCTAATTATATGGCTAAAAAAACTTCAGCATCTCCAGATATAGAAAAGATGAGACACTCATGCGCACATGTGCTTGCGCAAGCGGTTTTGCAAATGTTCCCAGAAGCAAAACTTGGATTTGGACCTGCAATTGAAAACGGATTTTATTATGATTTTGAACTTCCAAGAACGCTTATTCCAGAAGATTTACCGCTTATTGAAAAGAAAATGAAGCATATCGTAAAGCAGAATCAAAAGTTTGAAAAACACGAGAAACCTATTAAGGAATCTATTACTTTTTTAGATAAGATAAATCAGGATTATAAAGTGGAAGCTGCCAATGATTTGAAAAAAGAAGGTCATGACACTATTCAGTTCTTCGAAAATGTCGATCAAAAGGGCACAGGGACTTTTGTTGATATGTGTGAAGGGCCGCATTTAGAAACTACGGGAAAACTTAAGGCATACAAACTAACTCATACTGCTGGTGCTTACTGGAAGGGAGACGAAAAACGCCCAATGCTTCAGCGTATTTACGGTGTTTGTTTTGCTTCTCAGAAAGAACTCGATGAGCATTTAAAAAAGCTTGAAGAAGCTAAGAAGCGAGATCACAGAAAGCTTGGAACAGAGCTTGAATTATTTACTTTTGACGAAGAAGTGGGTGCGGGGCTTCCTTTATGGCTACCAAAAGGAGCATACATCCGTCACAGGATTATGGAATTTGCGTTTAATACTTATTTAGCAAACGGATACGATCCAGTTTGTTCTCCACACATCGCAAATGCGAAATTATGGAGCCATTCCGGGCATTTGGATTTCTATGGAGACAGCATGTACGGCTCTCTTACAATCGACGAAGAAGAGTACAGATTAAAGCCGATGAACTGTCCATTCCACGTAAAGATGTACAACAATTCAACACGAAGCTATCGGGAACTCCCTTTTAGATGGACTGAAATGGGAACTGTTTATCGTTATGAAAGAAGCGGAACTTTGCACGGACTTACTCGTGTACGCGGATTCACTCAAGATGATGCACATATTATCTGCCGACCTGATCAATTAAAAAAAGAGCTTAGAAAAGCGCTGGATCTTACTTTATATATTTTGAAAACTTTCGGATTCGATGATATTGAAATGAATGTTAGCGTTCGTGACCCTGAAAATAAGGAGAAATTTATTGGTGACGACACAAGATGGGAACAGGCTGAAGACACTCTTAAAGAAGTATTAGAGGAATCAGGATTTAAAGATTATGTTTACGATGTAGGTGGAGCTGTATTCTACGGCCCTAAGATCGACGTTAAGGTTGCAGATTCAATTGGACGAATGTGGCAGCTTTCAACTATTCAATTCGACTTCAACCTGCCAGAACGATTCGGCATGACTTATGTTGGTGAAGATGGAAACGACCATGTTCCATACATGATCCACCGTGCGCTTCTTGGCTCTCTTGAAAGGTTTATGGGGGTTCTTATTGAGCATTACGGTGGTGCATTCCCTGCGTGGCTTGCTCCAACTCCAATTGTTTTTGTACCGGTTGCTAAACCTCACGAAAAATACGCAGAGGATATGATGGAGAAATTTAGGAAAGAAGGAATCCGAGCTGAGCTTTATCCATCAACAGAGAGTTTAGGAAAGCGTATCCGTGAAGCTGAAATGAAAAAGATTCCTTATATGGCTGTAATCGGTGATAAGGAAGTAAAAGGAAAAAGCCTTGGAATCCGTGATTACAAGACTAAAAAGCAGGAGACACATTCGGCAGCTAAGTTCCTAAAACAACTTAAGGAGGAAATTACGCCTCAGCAGTAGGTGAAGAAGAACTGTCAGAACTTGTGATTTCAAGTAGTAGCTTGTTACGCAACTGTTGTTCCTTAGAAAGCGGATTATCTACTACTTCCTGAGCTTTAAACTCTCTTTTTCTAATGATGTCTAACATTTTTGTAGCTCCATTCGGATCAGACTCTATCATTTCAGTAAAATGAGTTCCGAACTCTCTAATTGAGTTATTAATCTGTTTTTGTTTTTGCTCATATTCACGCTGTAAACGATCACGTTCTTTCGGATCTTCTACAAATGGTGGTGGTGGATTTTTATCAAACAATAATTTAAATCTACCATCGTCTTCCTTTCCATATGCCTTAATTACCTCTTGAACTGTTTCTTGCATTTCCGTCTGGAAGTGAGATAACGGTCTTGAATCCCATACGCATCCTGATCTAAAATCAGCACCTTTAAATCGTTGAAATGATTTATTAGACCTTTCGTAACGATCATCTAAAATTGCGTCGTATCTAATAAATGCGTTAAATGCATTAATAATTTTTTCTTGATACTGTCCGGACAAATCAAATCCGGTTTCTCCAAGCTGTTTTTCTTGGTCGAACTTGCTTGTAAGGCTGTTTAAACGAATACCAAATCCCAAATATGCGTTTTTGTAACCCTGGATTGTAAATTTCTTGGAAGATCCCGCTGAATTTGAACATATATCGTCAATAGCAGATTCTTTTAATGCAGGAATAAAAAGAGGAGTATCGTCATGATCCATCTTTTCGGCGTTACGAATACCTTTTTCAAGCCTTATCTGAAGAGCATCGGACGTTAACACTTCATCCCATAAGAATTTTCCCGCTGAAATCGGAGGCCTATATTTATCTGCGGATGCACTTCCCCTCCACGTTTCTGTAAATTTTGCAAAATCAGCTTTAACCCAAGGTCCAGTTACGAATTTACCCGGCTCTGTTGGATGTCTTCTTGGCGTTTTATCGGTAAAGTAATCAATTGCCGGGAAGTTATTACAATATTTACTAATAAATCTACCAATTCTTTCCCATCCCATAAGTGTCCGACCATTCTTTTCCAAAGTCGCACCCATAAGCAGGTAATACATTTTATCATTCGGAGCGGCTTTACCGACTTCAATAATAAAGCGCAACATCCCTTCAAATTCAGACGGATCCACATATTCTCCGCTCATGTGTTTTTCGAGTAAGAATGCAAGCTCACTGGCAATACCACCGGTATTTTTCGGATCATTTTCAAGCTCTTCTGCTTTATTGTATGACTTCTGGATATTGCTTTCGATAGTGTCGTCGTTTCCTCGTTTCCATCCAACATGAGTTCCTTCTCCCCAAAGTGAATCTATTGCTTCAGGTAAAAGATCCATACCGGTTCGTTTTGCTACATCACGTCCGGCAAATGTTCCAACACCTTTTGCATACGGTTGTGTTGGATCACTTGTATAGTGAAGCGGCCACGGAATCTGATGATATTCATCCGTAAATTTATTTATTGTCAGCCATAATTTTGGATTATCCCACCGAACCATTCCTTTTTCAGAAAGTGCCGTTAAACATGCTTTTGCTTGATCCCGATTCCCTGTTCCATATAAAGTCTCTTCAATTTGCCATACACCCCATTGATCCATAGCATCTTTAAACTGACCAACTTCTTCGTTTTCCGCTTGCTGATTAACACGTTCAAATTCGGTACCAAAAAATGGAATTCCCTGACCAATAGTCGAATAACGTTTCTTACGTCTTCTTTCCCAGTTACGAAGATAATAATCGTATCCTGATTTAAAGAGTTGGCCTAAATCGTCTACAGTTAAAAATTGTGTTTCATTCCAAAATTTACGCATAAAGTTGTAACTTGGTTGCTGAGCGTGCAAAGCCTCTCTTATTACAAATGGAATCTCCGGTTTTTCTCCATTTTCTCCACCTGGAATATATGGCTTTCCATCAGCTTTTTCGGTAACAATTTCATCACGAATATTAATATTCTTAATATCTTCGCGCCATTTATTTGGATTTTCTAAATTATCTTTTGCACCCTTTGCTCGCACTCTAATCTTTTGCTTAGTTTCTTCATCGTTAGCATCAACATTTCCGTATTTCACACATTTGTTTACCTCGTATTCAGGATCATATCTTTCAAGTTCATATTGATATACCCATCGAAGGAATTCGTTAAATGTGAAAGTTGTTTTCGCATTTCCACCCGCACTTAGGTGTATTTGTCCACCATTTGCAGGATCTACTTTTTCGATTTTATAAAGAGGGCTTCCAGGTGCTTCAGAATAAATTATCTCTCCTGGTTGAAGCTTAATTGAACCGTGACATTCCGGGTCGCGAGACAAGAATTTACCTGTCTTTGAATCTTTTACCTGATAGAAAGCATTTAATTGTTTTGAGTATTCGTCTAATTTTCCTTGTAGGCCTTGCTGTGATATTTCCGGTATCGCATAAGTCATATTCAACCATTTTGCGAATTCAGCATATGTCATTTGATCTTTAGTATCATCTTGAGCAAGATCGACTGTTTGAAATCTACTTCTGTAAATTACCGGCTCCGCGAAAGTTACACCCGAAGCATCCATCTGAGTAATTTCTACTTTTTTAGCTGCCGGAGTCGGATTCCCTGCTGCATCGTAATTAAATCCTTTGTATTCAAGAGTAAATGGAGGATCTCCAAATTCAAGCTGCATTTCTTTCATGTAAGGCACAGCTTCCGGAAGCTGTTCTTTTCTATCAATATCTGGCTTTAGATCATGGAAACTCGCAAAATCTTTAAGCATTTTTGGAGACATTGTCTGCCATTTTGCCGAATTTTCTTTTTGTAATTCTATCCAAACACCTTTTCTTGTAGACTTTTCATCGCCTGGATCTGTTTTATCGTTTACATAAACTTTTCTAATTTTCCATCTTTGGGTTTTTGTTGTAGAAAGCGATTGCTCCCCTGTTGTTTCGTCCTGTACGTATCCAACTATATCTGCGTCACCAACAAGAATCTGACCTTCTTTAAGCGGTAAACCGACATACCTTTCTTGTTCTTTAATCACCCTTTTATCTAACTGCTTTTTCTTGGCTTTTTCACTAAAATCCCACATTGTTTCTTTAACATCATTAATTGTTTTGACCATTTCGTGCTCTTTGTCAGCGATTTGTTCGGCTAATGCCATGAAGAGTTTCCCGTATTTGTTAGCCGTAGCCATATCTACACGCTTTGTTTCCTTTGTTAATTCGTAAGATGCGCCACGTAATTTAACAGCAACACTTTGTACCATTGGTTTTTTAGCTGTTGGAACATCTTTTGCATGACTGAATTCGTATATAAGTCTTCTAACTACTGATCTAACTCCTTTAAATAGTTCGGACTGGTTATCAGTTGTTTCATTTAGACCTTCTTGAATAAACTGCAAAACAAGTGTTTCCATCTGGTTGTTTAGTGGGTCTAGTTGTTCAATAAGGGTGCTAACGTTTGTTCTAGCCTCTTTAATTTGCTTCTCTGTAATTCCTGGAGGAAGATTATAGCCAAGTTCATCAATAACCCTTAAAGTACCCTCAACACGATCTGCAGTACCTTCTGAAACTTGTATTAGTTCAGGAGCTGGTACTGATGGTTCTCCTTCTGCTCCAGGTTCTACACCCGTTGCTACTTCCGGCTTCTTTGACCCTTGAGGTTTCTTTGGTTCCACAGGTTTTTCTTCCTCTACCTCTGTTTCATCGAGAGTGTCATCGTCCTCACCTCCATCACCGCCTTCACCTTCTGATCCGTTCGCAAAATAAATCATACGTTTTTCACCAAAAAGCGATGCTTCTTTGTACGAAGAAGTTTGTAGGAGCAATCTAGCTATTTGTGAATAAAGTGGATCAAACATATTTTTTGTTTTGGTTTTTGTTTTTGTTCTTGTTTAGATGTTTATTTTTTAAAGCGCTGAGGCGACAAATATTTAAGTTATATAGGTTGTCAAAATTTTGGTATTTTCATAATCATATATAATTTAAGAAATTTGTCAAGGGGTGGTTTTACGAAGGTATGTGTTTACTCATATCTCCATAATCCTTGCTATGTGTTTTTGATGCTTTCTTTAGCACATCATCCACACATTCTTTTGCTTTTGTGAATGCTTTTCCATCCTTGGTTTTCTTTCCTTTAAGCTTCCTTGAATATGCTGCTAGAGCTGTTTTAAGCGCCGCTACTGTTCCGGCCTTGGTTTTATCATAATTCTTAACAGCCGTACTAACTGCGTTTAATTCTGTTCCATTTCCATCAACAGCAATTTTCAATTCTTCGTTTTTGAGACTTCTTCCTCCATTTCGAGCTCCAAGTCCATGCGAGGAAGCCAAAGTTCTATTAACTGTTGATAAAGGAGCAGCTGTTCCTGCAGTAGCTTTACCACGAGGACCTGTAGTTTTACCTCCCCCGGCAGTACCTGACACACCAATAGAACTGAACCATCTTCTGATTTGATCTGCATTAAGCTTATCACCCGCCTGTAATTTCTTTACTAATTCATCCCACGAGGCAACACCTAATATTCCTTTAGCTGCAGGAGTTAAGAATTTATTTTGCTCTGTTGTATTTCTAATATTCTTAAATGCCCCAGCAAGTGCTTGTTGATAATCCTTCCTATGCATAATAGGCATTGCTTTCGATAAAACAGGTTTGGCCCCCTCATGCGTTCGAATTGAACCAACATCACGTGCGGTTACACTAGTACCCATAAGCATCTTATTTGCATCTCCTTGTCCTTTCTGCTCAAGTTGATAAAGCGGTCTCTCGGCAAGCGCCATTGTTTCTGCAATAGTTAACTTCTTGCCACCTCCCTTACCAGGAATAAGAGGTACATATCTTGCAAGACCAACAACACGTCCTCCAAAGCCTTGAACCTTATTTTTGATAAAGTCTGTAAGTGGACCTGCCATTGATTTACCTGCATAGATAAATACACCCATCCATACGACTGCAACCGCAGCAACGGCCATTACAAGTCGTTGTAAGTCACCAATACCTGATGCATCTATTTGTAGTGACTTCGCACTACTACTCAATATTTTTACTGCACCAGTGTCACTACTTGCTGGATTAAAGTACTTATAAGCATCTAGCATCATATATCCAAGTGTAAGAGGGATAGCAATCATTATTGGAGCAAACGTGTTATTCATAAATTTTTCTTTCATGTCCCCGCCACTTCCAATCAAATTAGGTAAAACAAGTTGGATTGCAAATACTGGGGATATGGCAATAAGCACCCACAAGACGACCAGCCTTGTAAGCAGCACTGCGAGCAGCGCTAAATATGCAGATCCATAAACAACATATAAAATAGTATTGAACAGTAGATTAAATGTAAGTTTCTTCATGTCGAACGAGACCTTTGTAACTTTTCCTTTTGAATCCTTCTCCTCAACAAAGACATTGCTCACCTCATCAAGCTGATTAATATTCATCATCTGAATTGCCAAAATCATGGCGGCATTTCTGGAATTGAACTTATTGAAATAATTTATTCCGGAGTCCGTATATTCCCAAGAACCACTAACTACAGAACAAAGTTCTTCAGCTGTTGGATTATTTGGATCTGCTTTCGGAGGTTTATAATCTTTTGCTTCACCAAAAAAGTTCCTACATATAGACAACATTTTTTTTCTTTGTTCCTCATCCATTTTGTCCACATACTCTCCAGGAGCTCTAGGCCCTTCAATCTCATCTAGTGTGGGAATCAACTTTGTTTTCCCTAAATTCTCCTCAATCGAATTTGGCATTGCGAAGATAGCCACAGTAAGCACATTGGTAACATCAAGTACTATTTTCATGGCAACATATGAGAAATTAACCGCAATAAGCCCGATTATAAACTTGGGCAATATCGACTTTAATGAGAATTTTTCGCTTTCTATTCCAAGAACATTTATAAGCGCAAGTCCTACTAAGATCACTACAAAACCAATATTTACAAAATTCCTTACCTGTACCCATATGCTTAATAATCGTTCTTCCATTCCCGCACTAAACAATAGATCGTTTCCAAGTAAGCCTCCGATCATGAGTAAAACAGGCCACAGAAGCTTTTGCAGAAGCTGCAGTGTTGTCTGCAGGAATGCTGCAAGGTTCTGAAGGAATGTTTCAATAGCACCTGATATATCAATACTCGCTGCATGTGCAGTTGCTGGCACGAGCACTAGCACAAGCGTAAGTATGATTATTAATTTTTTGTTTATTTTTATTTTTCTCATGGGAGTATTTTAAAATATTTTAAGTAAAAAATAGTGTAAAGAATGATCCTCCTACTACTGCTGCCCCTGCACCACCTGTAATCACGGCAACTCGTTTTAAAGGATTCATCTGTTTCCTTGGTCGCCTTCTCCTCGCAGCCGCTACTTTTGGTTGTTGTGGCTGGGTTGTTCCTCTTCCCTTCTCTTCTGTTTGAGCACCCGCATTTCCTTTTCGCCCTTCTTGATAAGCTTGTTTTGCTCCCATTACTCCACCTTTTCTCTTAGCAGTCGCTTTTCCTTTTCTTGCAACCCTTCTGCTTCCTGCTGCTGTCACACCACCTGCTACTCCAGCTCTAGCTTTCGCTTCCGGGGTAGTTACTGATGGCATCTCTGTCTTAAGTGGCATCTTTGGTGTTGAACCAGCAATTGGAGTAGACACAGCACCTCGTCGTGGAGTTCTAGGCTCCGCCGAACGTCCTCCCATAGGTAAAGGTGCACCTGTTGGAGGCACTCCTCCAGCACTCTTAGACTCTCCACCAATTTTTATCTTGTGTACTTGTTCTGGTGAAAGATCCTGCTGAACAAAATAGTCCTTCACGTCTTTATCATTTGCCCAAAAATGCTTTGCCGGCTGATCAACAAAAGTGAATTTATAATTTCGTCCATCAGGCCCAATTGGCTTTGACGCACTAAATTCAACCAGCATTTTTGTTCTTCCTTTTGTCACATAGAACTTAACTACTCCTGTTGAATCGATCGAAACCTTCCCTGTTATGTCCAATTTCGCTTCTTTGAATACTTCACGAACTTTTCTAAAAAGACTTTCCCAAATCGACTTAATCATTCCAATTAAGTTGCTTCCCTGTTCCTTTCCCGGCTTCGCTTTGCCTTCTTCGTCTTGTGGCGGATTCATTAATACCACCTGTGTCCCTTCGACACCCTCCTGAGTGAAGAGACCTCCCATTAACGCGCCTCTCCCATCTTCAGACTGTTGCGCTTTCTCTATTTGATCTTTCGATACAATTCCAAAAGGAGATCCTTTTCCCTTCTTTCTAACAAGGATTAGTTCTTCTTTGCTGTTTTGATCACGTAATTTATTCTTTTCCGTATCAGAAATATCCTGTTTTGCAATTTCCTCTTCAATAAACTTTTTCTCTAATGTTTTAGTAAAAAGGAAACAGAAAAACGAGTATCTATTTGCTGCTTCTTTGCTTAATCCCTTTTCTCCAGGAAGCATCATAGCAGCTAAAGTTTCTGCGCTGTCATTACTTACCTGCTTTATGTATCCAACATAAGTGATAAGCATATCCCAAAAGATATCCTTATTTGCCTGATCATCCATAACTGTACCTGTCCAATCATAGAAATAATCCTGTTTTAAACCCGTAATCTGCTCCGGCTCTAACATGCCTTTAAAGCTTAAAAGAACCTGAAGTCTTTCGTCACTCTCTATATTTTTAGCATCAAAGATTTGCTTCATTCGTGGAATGATAAAGTAATTTGCAAATCCTGGTCCTAACTGATGGTTCATATGAATACTTGTTATGTTCTTGCTCCTGGTCTTACGCTTGGCCTATTAACTTTTAATCCCTGTATCCGACGCATATAAGTGAAAAATGTCATCCTTTTATCCCCTGGAACCCTCTTGGTATATAAATCATTTGTATCTTGAATAATTAGTTTGCTTGAAGCGTGAACCATTTTTAATAACACTCGCTCCATTGTTGTAGCACCATAAACTTTATATGCTTTCTCAAGCAGCTTTTCTCCCTTCCCTTTTCGTGTTCCTCCACGACTTCTGTGAACGTCGCCTTGTATTGCAACTGCCCTTTCGTACATAGAAGTTACTCGAGGCTTCTTTCCATGCTTTCGTCTAACTTTCTTTACTTGAAGCTCGTTATACATCTTGGATAAAACATTAAAAGCAGTACCATTTTTGCTTGTTAACCATTCATCGATTATAGGCAATGAACCTGCAGTTGCTGCCATTTCTTTAAACGCATCATGGCGATCCTTTCCTAATTTCGATTTCCCGAAGTAATTCTGCTCAGGAATTGATGGAGTTATCATTCTGTCTACATAACTTGGAGTAAGTCCTCTTCGAGTACCTCCTGTTGTGCTTGCATAATTCGCTGCAACAAATGCTGTACCGGCACATAGCCAAAAATATGGATTTTTCAATCCTGCCAAAGCCCCTGATTTCAAATGTGAAGCATAGTTACTTATCGCTCCTAGCGAATAAAGAATAGCTGCACCAGTCCCAAGCCATTTACCAAATCCTCCTCTTGCAGCTGCATTTATATGCATACCTGATCTCCTCTTTTTCGCCACCCATCTCATTCTCTTCATTATTTTGGTTTGTTGTTCACGCATTTTTTTAGCTTCTGCAGGACCAAATTTACGATTTGGATCGATTTTCTTTGTTAATTCTTGCACCTGTATAATTGTCAGTTGCGCTGTATCACCTAGGGCCTTCATTAACTTAAAAGCCTCCTCTTTTCCTTTCCTCTTTGCAAGTTCTAAAACAAGCTGTCCTCTTTGAGTAAATGTCATTAAAGAAAGTACTGCACCTGTTGCCTGCATCTCAATCTGAGCACCCTTAATCTTTCTTTGATATTTGTTTGATACAACAATGTCACAAATACTGTTCCAATCTCTTTGCAGTATTCCATTACTTGCTATTCGTGAAGTAATACCTGCCATGTTAAACCTTTTCTTCTTGTGCAAAACTGATAATCCACGAAACATTGAATCAAATGCCGCCATTTGTGCAGGTCTAATTGGCCCTCTCCGCGACATTGCCTTTAACGCATTTCGAAGCATTTGTATGAAAGCAACGTTTTCTTTGTATTGTTGTTCTACTAATGCCTTCATCTTTCCAGGAATTGCAGCAAGTTGTCTTTGACGCTCTGCTTCTGAAGATGCTGGTGGAAGTTTTTTAAGACTCGCGAGCTTTGCAAGATACGGCTTGTTCTCCTCTTTCATAAACCTTCTTGCATTCACTGCATAATCGTCAGCTGTTATCGCACTACGATCTGGTGCCTTAACTCGTGCTTCATAAGTTTTAAAAGAAACATCTTTCTTTAACTTAACAAGTTGTTTATCAATATTGCCTTTTAAGGCTCTTTTTGAAGCTTCATATTGTCTCTGAACTCTAGCTTCTAAAGCCCGTGTTGCAGCGCTACCGAATGTCGGTACTACCGGGGGTGTTGTATATCTAGGTGTTGCCATAGTATTTAAAGTTTAGTAATGCGAATAAATGAATCGGTAAAGCTTTCTTCCTTACCTTCCTCCTCATGAATCTGTGAACAAAGATATTCTCGAATCTCAGTCGGATCCTGGCCATTCAAATCAATAGATACATCTGGCAGAAGCCTAGAACTCGATCTTAAATTCAAAGTTGTAACATGATGTGATCTGTAAATAATCCAAAATGACTTAATATTCTGATACGGATATTCTTTTTCGCCTATCTTCATCCCAACGTTGGAAATAATCACTTTTACATGATGTGGCACAAGAAAATGTTGCCAAACATATACAGCCGAAAGTACTGTAAGCGCCACAACAAGTGTCCAGTTAGAAACTAGAATTGAATAAACCATAAGGCCCAAACATGCAATTCCAGCAGCAACAAACCATTTCCAGCCTTTTTCATGCTGAATGAATTCTGGCGCTTCCCAAGAAATAACTGCCTTTTCAAAAGGAGTCACATGTATTTCTTTTTGTTTTTCTATATTTTCCATAATTTTCTTTTTATTTTTATCTGATTATTTTAGCATAAAAAAGCCACAAAAGCAATGGTGACTTTATGGAAAAGACCACGTCGAAAAAGCCTCTTCACACTCTTACCACACTCCTAAATCGCATCACCTTAAGATCGATTTTAAATTTTGGGTCGTTTTTGTCTGGCTTTTCACATATTTTCCAAAATTCAGGCGGTTTATGTTCGTTTTCAATAAGTCCTTGATGGAAAAGACGTTCGTGACCTTTACACAAAGCAAAAATCGTATCAGGATCATGCTCTTTATAAAGCGCAAATCGGCACGTGTGATGCAAAATTTCGTATGGTTTGCAACATCCGGGATATTCGCAAGTTCCGCGAGATCTTTTAATAACGTATTTTTCAATTTTTGCTGGAATATGTCGCGATTCTGTTTCAACTTTTTCCGGCTTTTCCTGTTCGAGTTGCTTTTCGCGCATTTCAAAAAATTCTTCAATTAGATCATTCCACTCTCCATCCCCCTTAAGCTTCTTTAATTTATTCGCTAATTCCGGCTTTAACTTCATCGAAATATCGATTTCTTCTTTGTTTGATTCCGGACTGGTCCGGAATTCTCTAACATAAGTTGATAGTGTATTCTTACTCATTTCTCGAGCTTTTTCCGCCCAAAATCCCTCGTTTTCTTTTGTTGCAATTGTTACGACTGGCCTAACTGAATTTATCCCTTTCTTTTCAACAACCTTTCGTAGCGCTGGTTTATCTTCTATCTTTCTCAAAATTCGAAGTGCATCTTCAACCTGTCCTCTACTCATCCCAGCCAACTTCGCCGCATACTCATAAATACTACCAAATCCCTTTTTCGCCCAAATCTGCTTCCTATCAATTTCCGGAAGCAACAAAACACACTTACGCATCCACTCTTTTGCATTCTTCCCATATTCAACAAATTTTTCGTGTAATTTATCATTTTCCATGTCTATATTTTCCCTCACAACAGACGCAATTTCAAGATTAGCTCGCGAAATCATGATGACAAAACCAGTGGTGAGGGTATACTCACCTTTCGGGCGCAAATCAAATCCAAAAAATCTTACATTTTCTCTCTCAAACCTCCATACCAAGACTTCGCAGCATCAGCAACCGGAAGATTAACTAATTCAGCATCTCCATTTCGGACAATAATCGCACTATCTTCAACAATTTCACCAATTTCAAATACGTTTTTCACACCATTTCGTTCACATGCCGCCAAGAACGCATCTTTCGAATCAGCCGCTATTTCTACAACAAATCCGCCTGTTTCGCTAAACAGCTTCTGATAATTCTTCAAATCTTCACCAACTTCACTCACATCAACTTTCACGCCTAACTTCCCTTCTGCACGACCTCCAAGAGCCATTTCTGCCAAACAAACCGCTAAACCTCCATCAGAAATGTCGTGGGCTGCTAATACAGAACCTTCTGAAATGGCGTCTGTTAAAGCATAAATCTGCATTCTAACTTCATCCAAATCTGGTTTTGGAACATTAGCTCCAAGTTCGCCCATCAAACGATAATATTCAGAGCCACCAAGTTCATTTTTTCGCGCACCAATAAGAAATAACGAAGATCCAGCCTTCTTTGCCTGCATAGTCACAGCATTCTCATAATTATCGATTTTCCCTGAACATGCGATAATCGCTGAAGGCGGAATAGATCCATTTTTGCTTTGATTATATAAACTCACATTTCCTGAAATGATTGGAGTTGGAGAATCCTGATGATGTTTTAAACGCACGGTTTCACATGCATCTTTAATTCCTCGAACACCCTCAACAAATTCCCACATTTGTTCCGGTTTTTCCGGATTTCCATAATTCAAACAATCTGTAATGGCAAGCGGATATGCGCCTACCGCAGCCACATTTCGCATTGACTCAACAACGGCATTCATCGCCTGATAATATGGATCAATTTTTCCGTATCTTGCATTTCCATCTGCTGTTAAAGCAACACCTACTTTTTTGAATTCTTCCGGCACATCTTCACCTAACAAAGGTGCAAGAACTCCTGCGTCTGCTTCACCCGCCTCAATAATTGTATCTCCACGAACCTGCTTGTCATATCGTTCATAAATTGGCCTTCTAGAAGCGATATTTTCCGAAGACAACAAATTCACTAAATCGCTAGTGTAGTTATCTTTTTCTGCGACTTCTGGCTCATTTAAATTCTTTTCCTGAGGTTTTACTTCTCTATCGTATTGAATCCCCTCTGTGATATCAATCGAGCTCACATCGCACTCTTTTTCACCATTAAACCAAATTGTGTAATTCCCTTCGCGAATCTTTCCTACTTTGGTTGCATAAGCATTTTCAGCAACCGAAGGAAGATCCCATTTTTTGTTATAGTGATCAAGGATAAGCTGTGTTACTTTTGGATGACATGTCCATGCAAAACGTTCCTGAGTTTCAGCGCATCCAATAACAGAAGGATGAAGTCCTTTCATTCCAGTTTTAATTTTATCTAATTCAACATCAGCTCCGTAACCACGTTTTGAAATTTGCTCTACCGTAGAACAAACATTTCCTCCTGCACCGTGATCTTTAAATGAAACTTTATCCAGGTATCCTTTTTCTTTCAAGACCTTAAATAAATCGTATGTACTTACCAATAAATGACGTTTCAAAAATGGATTTGGTTCCTGAACCGCACCTTTATTCGCCTCTTTATCTTTTTCATCAAGTTCAATTGACGCAAATGAAGCACCACCCATTCCACTATTATCAGTTGGTTTCCCTATAATAATTATGTCGTATCCTTCTTTTGCTGCTTCTTCCGGAACGTACGAATGAATAATTTCAGATTCTTTAACTAGCCCAAGAGCAACAACATTCACAAGGCAATTATCGTTATACTGCTCATCAAAATAGGCGTCTCCACCCAGGTTTGGAATACCGATTGGATTTCCATATCCTGCAATACCGGAAACAACACCGTCAGCAATATGCCTCGCGTGATTCTTTTTGATGTCACCAAATCGTAATGGATCGAGCGTTGCAATAACTTTTCCACCCATACACGCAACATCACGAACAATTCCTCCAACACCTGTTGCAGCACCTTCGTACGGCACAATTTGAGATGGATGATTGTGACTTTCATGAGCCATTATTAGCCCGTATCGTTCTCCGTTAACATTTGCGATTTCAACTACTCCCGCGTCTTCAACTGGCCCAAGAATTACATTTGGAGCATCTGTTGGAAGTGTTTTTAAATACTTTCTTGTACTTCGATAAGCGCAATGCTCACTACATTGAATTCCAAAAATAACTGCTTCAGTTAAAGTTGGTGCGCGACCGAGAATCTTTTCAACTTGTTTTGCCTCTTCAATTGTAAGGCCAATTTTATTCTCTTTAAGCGCGTTCTCAATTTCTTCATCTGTCATTTGAGAAAACGGAAGTGTTTGAGCCATAAATTACTATTTAACGTACGGTACAAGTGCCATAAAACGCGATCTCTTTATTGCTCGAGCTAGCATCTTCTGGTGTCTTAAACATACACCAGAATAGTATTTAGGAACAATTTTCGAGTATTTTGTTGTGTACGGATGTAGTGCTTTTAGGTTCTTATAATCTATGTATGCAACTCCTTCTTCGCAGAATTCACAAGATTTATTATATTTATTCTTAGCCATATTATTAATTAGTTTAGAAAAGTAAAATTAAAGCTTGATGTTCATATCAGGATCATCAAGAATGCTCTCAAGTTGAGAATCGATGTCAGCCATAGTTTTCTTAGACTCTTTCTTTGGCTTTTCTTCTTTCTCCGGTTTTTCTTCAGCTACTTCAGGAGTTGGCTCTTCAACAGGAGCCTCTTTAGCTGGAGTAGGTTCTTCAGCAGGAGCTGGTTCCGGCTTTTTCTCTTCTTTTT
>JBHPIO010000007.1:0-64323 GCA_042568575.1 Patescibacteria group bacterium
TAGATCTGTAAGCTTCTTCTGTATTTTAAAAACTTCAAAAAAACTCAATTTATAGCTATAATATAAACGTAATAATCTATTAGTATATGGCAGGAGAAATAATCCAAGCAGAAAACGTTGAATCGGCTGAAAGACAGCTGATGGCGATTTACAATGCAAAAAGTATTGAAGTTAAAGAAATAACTCAGGAAGAATACGAAGCAGTTGATAAAAGTGAGCGCGAAGACAGCGATAACCATTTAAATATAGACCGCCTAGGGCAGGATACCAAAATAGTTGATTTAGCGTACTACAAATTCCTTGAAGATCGTTGGACCGCATTCAGAATCGATCTTGTAGACGAACATCAAAAGGTTAAAAAACAGCTTTATTTTAAAGCGTTACCTCGCGAAGATCAGTAATTTGCATAGAATAAGTACTCCTGATTCCCCTCTTTTCCTTTGAGTGGACTTTTTATCTCACCTTTAATTGAAAAACCTTCATTTTTAAAGGCATCTCGCACCCTTTGGAGCGCATTTTCTGCCTCATCGGCATCATTTACTATCCCCTTTTTCACAAATCTCTTACCAACTTCAAATTGTGGCTTAATTAAAGCGATAACTCGTGTCTTTTTTGACGAGAATTGCTTCAAAACATCAATAATTTCACAAATAGAGATAAAAGAGACGTCAATAACAATCAAATCAAGCTCCTCTTTAATATTTGAGGAGGAAAAACCCCGAATATCGCTACCTTCAAAGGAAATAACACGCTCATCTGATCGCAAAGACTTATGCAACTGATCCCTTCCCACATCTACCGCATATACCTTTAAAGCACCTTTTTGAAGCAAACAATCAGTAAAACCGCCTGTCGAAGAACCGATATCAAGACAAGTAAAGCCTTTAACATCACAATTAAACTCGTTTAAGGCAGCTTCCAACTTCATTCCGCTACGACTCACGTACTTAATCCCCTCTTTCACCTCAACCGTATCCCCTTCTTTCACCTTCAAAGAAGGCTTTTTAGCTATTTGACTATTCAAAGTAACTTTCCCACTTTCTATAAGGAATTTAGCCTTTTCACGCGATTCAACTAAGCTTTTATTTACTAGATAACGATCTAATCGAACGATGCTCGCGTCCATTATTGTAAAGATTAGAAAACATTCGAATCCCCTGCTCAAACATACTATACGTATAAGCATCTGTTGAAACGCTTTCTAAAAGCAAATCGAGGATATCCTCCCATACTTTATCATATTTTGCCTTATTTAAAAGCAACATTTCACGTATTTTTGTGGCTTTCCCATGATAAATAAGACTTCTGAGATCACTTACATTATTCGATACATACTCATATACCGAACCACGCGAAATACCAATATAATCCATCACGTACTCCCATTGATCTTCATACTCATTTTCCATCAATCTAAAACTCTTTCGAATCATTTCGGGCCCTTTATCAGCAAACATCTCATGAATATATTCAGCATTTTGCTTAACACAAGTCTTTACTATGTTTTTTTCATATAAAAGGTAGTCAAAAACCATCTTCCATAGGTCATCCTCTTTAATATCAAGCTTTTTACGTAACTCATAAGGCCCTTCATCAAGATAAAACTTAACTAGTTTTTTATCAAAACGTTTAAGAAGTTTGAAAATCCTTTCTCTACGAGCCGGCGAATTCATAACATCTAGATTAGTATGCAAAGGTAGTCCATTATACGTAGTTTCGTCATTTTGTCAATACCAACTAGTACCTTTCATTTAAGGGAAGATTGCATTTTTTTTTAATGATCCTATAGTAGAAATACCATTTAATATATGACCCCCTTTAATATATGGATAAAAAAGATATGATCGCAAAAGATATGCGAATAACTGAAGTTATTCATGAATTTCCAGAGACTTTGGAAATCTTTATGGATCATGGAGTAGGATGTGTAGGATGCCATGCAGCAGAGTATGAAACTCTTGAGGAAGGCATCTCCCTACATGGAATTGACGTAGATAAATTTGTAGAACTTTTGAATGAAAAAGTCGAGTTGGAGAGAGCCGGCAAAAAGGAGTAAAAAAAACTCCACAACCCACTTGACAACTTTGACAATTTGGCTTATTATTCTCTCTCTTTTTTTCTGACCAATAAAGCAATGAATGAAACCAATCACCCAACCTATAAAAAAAGAGGGTTGCTAAGTAAAATTATAAATATCCTATTCTTTATAGGTATTATTGTTGGAGGCTATTACCTGTATCTTTACATGGCTGATACCTTCAATCCTGATGATGACCCTCAAAACACTACAATTGAAGAATCAGTTTCTTCTGGGGATTCTAACAATGTAGACTCCGGCAATGCAACTGAAGTCGAAATTGCAGAAATCACTGATGAGCCGCTTTCGCGAATAAATTTTAAGAAAGTTGGAACAGTTGAACCTTACAAGAAAGTAACAATAATGTCGGAAAGCTCAGGAACTATTAAAGATTTGGATAAAACTGAAGGTGATACGGTTACAAAAGGAACTCAAATTGCAGAAATTAGCGATTCAGTATCAACTGAAATTGCTCAAATTAACTACGAAAATGCAGTAAAGACTCTCAATCTTGCGAAAGAATCGCTTTTGAGTACACAAAGTTCGATTTCACAAGATGCAAAAAGCGCAATTATTGGTGCAGAAACCGCTCTTCTTAATTATGAGAACGCAATCAATAGTTACAATAACCTGGCTGCAACTTTAGAAGAACAGATGCGTGTTGCTAGAATTGGTATACAGGCAGCAGAAATTGGATTTAAAGCTGCTCAGGAATCATATTACACAAGTGTCGCATCAAATAAAGTAACGCTTGAAAATACACTCGATCAATCTCTTGGTGGAATTATTTCAGCGCTTTCTCTTGTTGATAGTTCAATTGAAACAATGGATTCTCTTTATGGAGTTAGAAAAGGTTCTAACAACGATAACTTAGAAGAAGTGCTTTATGAACATACATCACGATCTACTGTAAATAACGCCAAAGACGACCTAGAAGATATTAATGACGAATATTACAATCTCTACAACGATTACGACGACGTAAGATCTTCAAACGATGCGGATGACATTCAAGATCTTATTTATGATGTAACCGAACTTCTTGAAGATACTCAGGAACTTTTATACGACTCAAAAGAACTCATTAACGACGTTCTTCATGAAGACGGGGAAGATATTGACGCTGTAGAAGGAAGTTTAATTGGAACCAAATCTTCAATAAATGCATTTTTACCAAGCATTGATCAAAGCAAATCAGGTCTTAGACAAAGTAACCAAGGTATTGATGGCGCTCTAACAAACAATCAAATTCAGCCTGAAGGAGCTTTTACAGGCCTTCAGTCTTCTGAAACTCAACTTCTTTCTGCAAAACAATCTCTTGAACAACTAGAGGCTGCAAACAAATCACAACTTGATAATGCATTAAACGGAATTGATCTTGCTGCTAAGCAGGTTGATAACGCAAATGCTCAAATTGCTTCAATTCAAGCAAAAGGCAAACTTCAGGAAATCGGAGCAAAAACTCAAGTAGCACAATTAGAAGGTCAGGTTGCTATCACTGAAACTAATTTGAGCGGAACAAAAATTAAAGCACCAATTGATGGAATTATCATTCAAACATTTATTGATGAAGGAAATTATGTAAATAATTCACAAAAAATAGTTTCTGTTGCGGATATGAGCAAAGTGAAAATAGTTGCTTTTCTAACAGCAGAAGAACTTTCATTCGTTAAACTTGGTCAAACTGTTAGCATTGAAGCGCCAGGAGGCATCAAACAGACAGGTAGAATTACAAAAGTTCTCCCTACAGTTGATCCTGTTAGCAAAAAGATACAAGTTGAAATCATTATTCCAAACGATGATGATTCATTTAAATCTGGAATGTTTGCAGATGTTCTATTTGTGGACGCTCAGAAAGAGTCTCCGTCAATTAACGTTCCTTTTAAAAGTATAGTTTTTGAACAAAGCACCCCTTATATATATGTAGTTGAAAATGGCAAAGCTGTAAGAAAAAAAGTTGCCTTAGGACAAATTTCGGGAAATCTTGTTGAAATAACTGATGGAATCACACGTGGTGACAAGTTAATCATAAAAGGAGCAAAGCTAGTTAAAGACGGAAGTCCTGTTACGATTGTATCTAAATAATTCTGAAACGATATGGTTAACATCCCAAAAGAAGAAATCAAGCAAATTGCAAAATCACCATGGAACTTTTTTGTAAGACATCCAAGAGTTACATCAATTGTAATTCTGATTATTTTGATGTGGGGATTTGGATCTCTTACTCAAATACCTCAAGAGACTCAACCTGAAATTGACTTCCCTATCGCATCAGTTATGACTGTATATCCAGGCGCGAATCCTTTAGATGTCGAAGAACTGGTAACAAATGAAATTGAAAGCGCAGTTGGAAGAGTTGAAGATGTAAAAGATATATCATCCACATCAAGTTTTGGAATCTCTACAGTATTACTTGAATTTGAATCAGGTGTTGATATAGACGACGTCATTAACGATGTTGAATCTGCAATTGATTTAGTTAAAGCAGATCTTCCAGAAGAAGCTAATGATCCGATGGTAAGTTCATTCGAGGCAAATTCTCAACCTGTAATTATTTTCTCTTTATTAAGTGAATTATCTGAAAAGGAGATTAAAGATATTGCGAAGGATGTTCAGGATGAACTCAAAAGAACTAGTGGAATTTCAGATGTAAATATTATTGGAGCGCAACAAAAACAGATTGTTGTAGATTTAAATCCATCACTTCTTGAAAGATATGGTGTTGGAATTTCAGATGTAAACATGGCTATCCAGGGAGCTAATATCAACTTCCCTATCGGAGAAATAACTACTGACGATGTTAATTATGCTATTCGTATTGAATCAGCAGTGGACAGTTCAAACGAACTTGCTCAAATCCCTGTTAAACAATTTTTCAATGAAGATGGTGCAGTTCAAACAATTGTTTTGAGCGATATTGCATCTTTAAAAGAAGAGCTTGAAGAAAAACAAACTATTGCCCGAGTAGGATTAGTAGAAACAGGAACAATCAGAAACGCTATTTCATTACAAGTTTATAAAAAGAAGGGTGGAAACATTGTTAGAGTTGCAGACAACGCAAAGGAAGCTCTCGAAGAAATGAAGGGCACAATCATTCCAGAAATGGTTGATATTCATATTGCAAACGATAACTCTGAATTTGTGAGGGAAGACCTGGAAGTTCTTGGAAGAAACGGAATCACGACAATTATTTTGATTATTGTTCTTCTACTTATATTTATAGGACCCAAAGAAGCACTTATTTCGGGATTAAGTATTCCATTTGCAATGCTTATTACTTTTGGAGTTCTTTATCTTTGTGGTCAAACATTAAATACTCTTACATTATTCTCACTCGTATTTGCACTTGGACTTCTCATTGATAATGCCGTGATTATGATTGAAGGTATTTATGAGAATTTAAAATCAGGAGAGTTAACTCCATTCGGCGCAGCAATCGCTGGTATATATCAATTTAAATGGCCAGTTATTGCAGGAACACTCACGACTGTTTTCGCATTTTTACCAATTCTTACTGTAGGAGGAATAATGGGAGAATTCATGAGGATCATTCCAATTACTGTTACAACAGTTCTGTTGGCTTCGTTATTCGTAAATCTGTCTATTACTCCGATGTTATCCGCAAGATTTCTAAAAAATGGACGAAAACGAAACATTTTTAAGCCACTTCAAAAATGGTATAGAAAATTCATTACAGGAGTAATGGATTCAGGATTCAAAAAATTCGTAGCAATTGGTTTAATGTCAATTGTTATGATAGTTAGCTTCACACTACCTATCACAGGAATATTAAAAAGCGAAGCATTTCCTGTAAGTGACTTCGGTTTCTTTTATGTTGATATAGAAACTCCTCCAGGAACAAGTCTTGAAGATACTGAAAAAGTTACAAGCAAAGTAGAAGCCATGCTCTTTGAGTTCCCTGAGGTTGAACACTTTACAACAAGCATAGGAACAAATGCCGGAAGTTCATTTAGAGATGTGATTAGTATTTCGCAAAGCATCACAAATATTGCAACAATAACAGTTAGTCTTGTTGATGAAGAAAATAGAGAAAAGAAAAGTTATGAAGTTTCAGAAGATATTAGGAAGAAAATAACTGGCACACAAGGCGGAAGTGTTACAATAATTGATCTTCAAGGAGGCCCACCTTCGGGTGCTCCTATACAAGTACAACTTTCCGGACCGGATCTTGAAATACTGGAAGAAATAACAGTAGATATTGCTGCAAAACTTGAAAAGATTAAAGGCACGCTCGATGTTGATACATCCATTGAACAAGGTGCAGGAGAATTCAATATAACGCTAGATAGGGATAAACTTAATTTCTATGGAATTGCACCTGGTCAGGTTGCAGGACTGCTACGAAATGCACTTGCAGGAGTTGAGGCATCTGAGCTAAGAAAAGATGGTGACGATGTTAGCATTGTAGTTCAATACGATTTTCCACAGTTCAACAACTCAAGCAAGGAGATGACTATTGACGATCTACTTAATATTGATGTTGTATCGCCTGTTTCTGGATCTGTTCCAATTAGAACTCTTGCGGACGTAGAATTCCAACAAAACCTAACAGGAATTAGCCATTTAGATGAAGAAAGAGTTATGTATGTTACAAGTTATGCAAAAGACCGAACAACTACTGAAATAGTTGCAGATTTGCAGGAAATCATGAAAGACTCCCCTATCCCAAAAGGTTATTCAATAAACTACGGTGGAGAATTCGAAGATGTAGCTCAATCTTTTACTGATTTGGGAAATTCAATGCTCGTAGGACTTCTTTTAATAGCAATTCTTCTTGTATTACAATTTAAATCATTTAGCCAGCCATTTGTCATAATGCTTTCATTACCGTTTGCATTAACAGGAGTATTCTTCGGACTAACCATAATGGGATTAACTATCTCAATTCCTTCAGTAATTGGAATTGTAGGGCTCGGTGGTGTGGTTGTTAATGATGCCATAGTCTTAATTGATCAAATGAATCTAAATAGAAGAAGAGGCATGCTGCTTAAGGAAGCCATTATTGAGGGGGCGACATCTCGTTTGCAACCAGTATTCCTAACTACAGCAACATCAATTTTCGGAATTCTACCATTAGCGTTAACTGATGCGGTTTGGGGAGGTCTTGGATTTGCATTTATATTTGGACTTACAACGCAATTTTTCCTGGTTCTGCTCTTAGATCCAATTCTATATTCATTTTTCTCAAAGAAAACAAAATTTAAAGATCCAGAAATCTTTGTATCTCAATAGGATCTTCACAAACGTCTTCAACATATGTACAATTGAAATCCTCATATTTGATTGCATATGCCTGAATTTGCCAGAATCTGTCCTAAAAGACGGATGCCACAAAAATTAGATACATTAACTTACAAAGTCCCCGCATCTTTGCAGGAAAGTATTAAAGAAGGAAGTTATGTGAAAGTCCCTCTAAGGAATTCTTTTATTGAAGGGATCGTTATTGAAAAAAATAATGATAACCCAACCTATCCAACTAAGGATATTAAAGAGGTTATTTATGATCATCCGATTTTACAAACATGGCAGATAAAACTTGCCCGGTGGATTTCGGATTATTATAAATGTTCTCTTCAAAAAGTTTTGCAGCTATTCTTGCCTCCAAAATTTTATTCGGACGATAAAGTTGAAAAATACTTTGAAGAAAGTAATAAAAATACAGAGATTAAGGAAAAGTTTTCTTTAACAGCGGCACAAAAAGAGGCTCTCGATAAAATTATTAAGACTAAAAAAACATGTAGCCTACTTCATGGAGTTACAAGTTCAGGCAAAACTGAAATTTATCTACACCTTGTGGAAAAATATCTTGAAGAAGGCAAGCAAAGCATTCTCGTAGTTCCGGAAATTTCTTTAACACCACAAATGGTGCAATATTTTGAAAGAATTTTTGGTGACAAAGTTGCCATTCTTCATAGCAGACTTACAGAGAAACAACGCTCTCTGGAATGGCTAAAAATATTTTTAAAAGAAACTCCGATCATTATCGGTCCGAGGTCAGCAATTTTCGCTCCAGTTAAAAATCCTGGATTAATAATTCTGGACGAAGAGCATGAATTTTCATACAAACAGGAACAATCTCCTCGATATCATTCACTCTCTGTAATAGAAAAAATGAGTGAGCTCATTGATATCAAAGTAATACTTGGAAGTGCAACTCCCTCGGTTTCGTCATATTACAAAGCACTACAAAACGAATATGAATTAGTTGAAATTAATGAACGAATTGGCGAAGCTAAACTGCCACCTGTCTCACTTGTTGATTTACGCGAAGAATTTAAAAAGCAAAACTACTCTGTTTTGAGTGAATTGTTACAGGAAAAACTTGCAGCAACTTTACATGCAAAAAAACAGGCAATACTTTTCTTAAATAAACGAGGAAGTGCTTCTGCAATGGTATGTAGAGAATGTGGATATATGGAAAAATGCAATTCATGTGACGTCCCAATGACATATCACAAATATTCTCCGCAAATGCTTTCAAAAAAATCTTCATTAATTTGCCATCATTGCGGTGATATTAAACAAATTCCAATTCAATGCCCTGAGTGCAAAGGAGTTTCGATTAAATATGTTGGAGCCGGAACCCAAAGAGTAGAAGAAGAAGTTAAAGCCATGTTTCCTAACGCACGAGTTGCAAGAGTTGATAGAGATACAATCGCAAAACGTGGATCTTTTGAAAAAATATATGAAAAACTGAAAAAAGGAGAAATTGATATTTTGGTTGGAACACAAATGATCGGAAAAGGACTGCATTTCCCAAATGTAAATCTTGTTGGAGTAATTCTGGCTGATATTGGACTTCATTTCCCTGACTTTAGAAGCAGTGAAAGAACGTTTCAATTGTTAACTCAAGTTGCAGGACGCGCAGGAAGAGCACAGACACCTGGAGAAGTTGTTATCCAAACCTACATGCCAGAAAATTATGCAATAGATTTCGCCAGAAACCATGATTATAAACATTTTTATGATTACGAAATAAAAGAACGAAGCCAGTTCAACTATCCCCCATTTTCAAGACTAATAAAATTAACATTCGTTGATGAAAATGCAAAAAATGCATTCGAAAGCGCTCAAAAAATTTATAAACAATTAAAAGAAATCGTGCCAGCCGGAAATTTGAACATTTATCCGGCATTACTTTACAAACTCCACAACAAATTCAGATGGCATATACTGCTACAGGGAGAAAATCCGCAGGAATGGCTGGATAAAGTTGAAATAAGTGACAACTGCAGGGTTGATGTTGACCCTATTTCAGTGAGTTAAGCTTGGCAAAAAAGAAGTACTTCTTTATACTCATGGTTAGAATTGATTAACCAATTCTTTAATGAAACGAATTCTATCAGGTGTACAACCAAGTGGCACACCACATCTAGGAAATTATTTTGGAGCGATGAAAAATCACATCGCTATGCAGGATGAATACGAAAGTTATATTTTTATTGCTGATTATCACGCACTCACAACAGTTAGAGATCCTGAAAAAATGAAGTCTATGACACTTCATTTAGTTTTGGACTATCTCGCACTAGGACTTGATCCTAAAAAGACAGTCTTTTTTAAACAAAGTGATGTTTACGAACATGCACAGTTAAAATGGATTTTGGATTGTGTGACTCCTCATGGATTACTTGAACGTGCACACGCTTGGAAAGATGCACTTGCGAAAGGAACAAAAGAACCAACCGCAGGACTGTTTAACTATCCTGTATTAATGGCTGCAGATATTCTTTTGTATAGTCCAGATTTAGTTCCCGTTGGAAAAGATCAGAAGCAACACGTTGAAATGACGCGTGACATAGCAACAAAATTCAATAATCTATTTGGGGAAACATTTAAGTTACCTGAACCTTATATCCCTGAAGAAGTAGCGCTTATAAAAGGGACGGATGGTCAAAAAATGAGTAAGAGTTATGGTAATGTTATTGAAATGTTTGCTGATGAAAAAGTACTGAAAAAGCAGGTAATGAGCGTTGTTACCGATTCAACTCCACTTGAGGAACCGAAAGATCCAAGTTCTTGTAATGTGTTCTATCTTTATTCACTTTTCGCTAGCGAAGATGAGAGAAATGATCTGGAGTCTAAATATAAAGCTGGTGGTTTCGGTTTTGGCGATGCAAAAAAACTGCTTCTAGGAAAGGTTTTAGGATATTTTGAGCCTTATAGGAAAAAAAGATTTGAACTATCCAATAATTTAGACTACATTAATAAGGTGTTAAAAGAAGGAGCAGAGAAAGCGCGAGAAGAATCTGAAAAGATGATGGACAGAATACGAAAGGCAATCGGTTACGTCAACAATTTTTAATTAATATATGGCAACGAAATACATATTTGTTACAGGAGGCGTATGTAGCTCACTTGGAAAAGGTATCACTACCGCATCTATTGGCACCCTCCTAACGACATCGGGTTTTCGCGTATTCACACAAAAATTAGACCCCTATATTAACGTTGATCCGGGCACTATGAGCCCCTTTCAACATGGTGAAGTTTTTGTAACCGATGATGGTGCAGAAACAGATCTCGACCTTGGTCATTACGAAAGATATATTGATGTAAATTTATCAGCACTTTCGTCAGTAAGTACTGGAAAAATTTATTCACAAGTTATAGCAAACGAAAGAGAAGGAACATATCTTGGAGGGACTATCCAAATTATTCCACATATTACTAACGAGATTAAAAGACGTATTCGAGAAGCTGCAAAGAAAAGTAGATCAGACGTTATTATTGTTGAAATTGGAGGAACCGTCGGAGATATCGAAGGTCAGCCATTCCTTGAAGCACTACGTCAAATGAGGCATGAACATGGGGCAGAAAACACCCTCTTTGTTCATCTTACACTTCTACCCTATCTTCAAGGTTCAAAAGAATTAAAAACTAAACCTACTCAGGCATCTGTTAGAGAATTACGTGCAATGGGTATTATTCCTGACTTTATATTTGCAAGAGCAGATTATCCAATTGCAAAAGAACTTCTTAAAAAGATTTCAAGATTCTGTGATGTACCAGTTGATCATGTTATCCCAGGAGAAACTGTAAGTTCAATTTATGAAGTGCCAATTAAATACGAAGAATACAATGTTGCTGAGCTAATCGGGAAGAAACTTAATCTTGGAAAAGTAAAACCTAAACTTAAAGAATGGAAAAGGGTAATAAAAATGATTAAGAAAGAACGAAAACCACTTAAAATTGCGCTTGTTGGAAAATATACAGGACTCGATGATGCATATATTAGTGTAATCGAATCATTAAAAATCGCATGTTATCACCAAGATCGAAATCTAGATTTAATTTGGATTGATTCTGAGAAACTAGAAGAAGACGATCCAAAAACTTGGAAAAAATTGAAAGAAGCAGCTGGAATGGTTGTTCCCGGGGGCTTTGGTATTCGCGGAACAGAAGGAAAAATCCAAGCAGCAAAATATGCACGTGAAAATAAAATCCCATATCTTGGACTTTGTTTAGGAATGCAAATTTTAACAATTGAATTTGCAAGATACGCACTAAAAGATCCAAAAATTACTTCAGAAGAATTTGATGAGAATGGAAAACTTGATGCAAGCAAATATGTAATTCACTTCCTTCCGGGTCAATCAGCAGCTAGGGCTAAAGGAGGCACATTAAGACTTGGAGCTTATCCATGTAAACTAACTCCTCGAACTAAAACAAAAAAACTATACGGAGGAAAAACAACTATTAGCGAAAGACACAGGCATAGATATGAATTTAATAATAAATTCAGGAAGAAATTAGAGAGCAAAGGCCTAGTCGTTTCAGGAATTTATCCAAAGCACAATCTTGTTGAAATAGCAGAAATTAAAGATCACCCATTCATGATCGGATCACAATTCCATCCTGAATTTTTATCTCGTCCTAATAGACCACATCCATTATTCTATGGATTTATTGAAGCGGGTATTCAAAATAGTTAGTTTTTGCGGTATAATTAATTGAAATAAAACATTAAAATTATGCCGAATTTTCGATATATCGTCGTAAATAAAGAAAATAGACAACTCTCAGGAGTTGTAGATGCCCCAAATGCTGACGTAGCACGCCAAGAACTAAAGGATCTAGGCTTTTCTATCGTATCCCTTGAGAAGTCAGCACAAGAAGAAGAAAAGAAGCATACAGGAGTTGTTTTCGAATTCGCAGGCATAGATGCTCAAAATAAAAATGTTTCAGGAACTATCCGCTCGGAAAGTCGTTATCAGGCATTTAGAAGATTAATAACAGAATACGAACTTGATGTTCAATATGTTGTTGAATCTGATCTTAAGGAGAAAGAAAAAGCAGCACAACAAAAGGAAGGCGTAATCTCTTTAATGAAAAAATATCAGGAAGAAGTAAAAAGTCTTACTCAGAAATTTCATGAGAAAAAAATCAAAAAGATTGATCGCACTTTTGAAAAAGAAAAGGCGTTAATTATGAGACAAGTTGATTATGTACTGAAAAAAGTTAATTCAGCTGTTGATACTTTCGGAAAAGAACTAAATCCACAAGATAAACAGACCATCATTAGTTATGTTAATAAAATCCTACGTTTAAAAAACACAACTAATCTAGATTATCTTAAAACTACTTGTAAAAGTTTACTTGAATATCTACAAAACGCAGAAATTTTTACACACAGAAAAGGGCAATTAGATGAAAAAATGCGACTTTATGCAGACTCAAAAGACATGATTGAAACAATCGACAAAGGAAAAGATTTTGGACTATATGAAGACCTAGAAGACCAGATCGTCAGATGGAGATCTGAGCATATTAAAGGAAAAGGGAAAGTTCAATTTAGTGATAAATTAAAAGATGTCTATTATTCAACAATTCTAAAGATAATTCATGAAGGTGAAGAAACACGAACATTAAAAAAAGAACTTCATCACTTAAATCGTGAACTAAAACAGTATTATTCAATATATATTAAAGCAAAAGATCCAACTTTTAGAAAAGAGGCATCAGTAAGTATTAAAAAACTTCGTGAAAAGAAGAAAAAATTAAAACATGACATACGTGTAACTCGCAAAAAAGAAAGAAGCACTATGCATGAAGAGTTCGGTTTAACTGGCTTTGAAGCATTTATAGATATAATAAGAGGACTTTCGGGATGGCTTTTGTTTTTCTATCTAATTTATTACTTCACATCAGCTTATTTAATTACAAAACAGTTGGGATTCCCTGGAAATGAACTCCCATCTTTCCTTTACTTATTCGATTCTGGTGCAATTAAGTATTTATTACCGGTAGTTTTCCTTTTGCACTCAATGTCGAGTTTAAAAATCATATTTTTCAAAAGAAACGCATTTGCAAATATACTACTAGTCCCTATTTTCCTTCTTACTTCATTAGTAGTTGTATTTAATTTCTAATTGCAGGTAGAGCCATATTTCGTTACAATTCCTTCGAACTTTTTTGGATTAAATAACTTATTTATGTACCCAGTAATTCTAGAAATAGGACCTATCATCGTATATTCATTATGGCTTTTTGCCGGTATTGCACTACTCGCAAGTGTTTTTATGTTTGAATATCTTGCACGCTTAAAAAGGCTACATATGAATTTCATTTACCATCATAGTCTTGCCATATTCATTTGGGGACTAGTTGGATCAAGACTTTTATATGTACTTATAAACTTTCAAGTTTACTTCCCTGATTTCACACTATCGTCGTTTCTAAGAATTTTATACATTTGGAACGATAAAGGTCTTTCATTGATAGGTGCATTACTTGGAATCGGGATCTCTTTATTATATTTTTCAATTAAAGAAAAGGAACAAACAAAGAGATGGCTTGATATTTTTTCAATTTCAGTAATAACAGGACTAGGGATAGGGCACCTTGGGACATTTTTAGATGGTTCAGCTTACGGAAGAGAAACAAGTTTACCTTGGGGAATGGTTTTTGACAGCCCCTCAATAAAATATGCAGTACCTATTCATCCAGTTCAACTATATGCAGCTCTTTATAGCATAATAATTGTGGTAGTTCTTTATCTCCTATATAGGAAGAGTAAATTTAAAGCCGGAGTAATCGCTGCGGCAGGAATTATTTCATACATGTCCATGACTTTTTTATCAGGATTTTTGCGCGGCGATGATGTTTTTGTATTTTTAGGATTAAGAGATGAGCAAATTTTTGCACTTGCCACATTAATTCTCACTGGAACTTATCTCTTTTTACGCTATAATAAAAAAAGAAAGAAAAAATCCCCTCACCAACCAGCATAAATGCCTAGTTACACAGAAATTATTGAATGGCTCGTAACACCTGAAGTATCAACAACTATTGCTATCGGGTTAGTAAGTTATTTTCTTCTATTGTGGTTAGCTTTGATTATCTGGGCAACAAAAGATATTATTAGCAGGACAAATAATATCCCTTTTCAAATTATTTCAATTTTCTTGGTAGTATTTTTAAATATATTTGGTTTAATTATTTATATCGCAGTAAGGCCTTCAAAAACTTTAATAGAAAAGTTCTTTGAGGATCTTGAATATGAAGCGCTAGTTCAAGAAACCAGAAAAGAAAAACCAAAGAATAAGCAAAAACCAGCTAAAGCTAAAAAGACTACAAAAAAACCACGAAAAAAATCTTAATAACTACTAATAATTATGGAAATCGTAAGTTATCTATTTAGTCCAGTCCCTGGATCTACATTCACGTATGATACTGCAGTATATATTTATGCAGCGGCACTATTTGTAATAGCTATTTTAATTAAAGTCCTTCTCGCGATTAAAAAGAATAACAAGGCACTAAAAAAAGTTCTAAGAGCAACTCCAGGTCAATTCGCATGGACAGCAATTCTTCTTGCTATCTTAACTGCATCTAGAAATAGCGGAGTTCCTTATTTAAGCATGCGCACTCTGCTTTTTATAATTATTGCACTTTCATTCTTCTATATCGGATTCACAATCTACAAAATGATTAAAAAGTATCCGGAAATGAAGGAGATAACAAAACCAAAGGTAAGGAAAGAGCAAGGACCTTCATATACAACAAGCAAGAAGTAACTCTATTCAAACAAATAAGTTGTGATCGATTCATCATCCACTATGATGAACTTTTCATGGAAAGGGAATACTACGAATTTATCATCTTCATCAAGTTCTAGAATACTTACACAGTTATCAAAAGTAAGATCGCATAAACTTAAATTCTTCTGTTTTTGAAGAAAGATATGTTTACCATCAAAATACCATTCAACTTCCTCTACAGGCGACGCAAACCGTGCTAGAAGCTCTTTCGAGCTCTTAAACTTGTCATATAGCATTATTTCGCCATTCCCTCTCACAAGGGCAATATTTCTACCATCAGGCGCAACACCAGATAATGATTTAACTTTATTATCAATAAATACTAATTGCTTATTTAAATATTGAAACAAATGATCCCCTTCCATAACAAACACATCCCCTTTTGAACTAATTACATCTAAAGTCAGATCAACATTTTGAGTTAAACTTTCATATAAAAGCGACGTTTCAATAAAACTACCGTCATCATTTATATCTGCAGAGTATAAATTATCATCAGTAAAATAAAAGCCTGTTAAATTTGGCGTTAGTGAAAGAATAAAATTATTAAATTCATTAGGGATAGGTATCGTTTTAACGGTCTTATCTTCCAAATTTAAAGTAAGAGCACTTTTGGAATCCGCAAATACAATATTATTTGATCCAACAAGATAAGCTTTATTATTTTTAAGCTGATCCATCTTGTAATTAATAGTTTCTATATCAAATTCACCATTTTGATTTAATTTGTAGATATAGATTTTATTTTCTTCATACGACAAAAAGATCAAAGAGTTTTCATTGTATATTAGTTCATTATATTCAAAATCAAGCGGAATTGATGTCGTGAATTTTTCAAGATCTTTAGGAATTAGAAGAACATCATCAATTTTTGCTACAAAATCTTCAGTAACTTTAACACTTCTTTTCCAAGTGACATATCCTTCCTTTTCAATTACAACATGATGCTTTCCAGGAGCAATACTTTTGATTTGAATAGGCGCTTTTACTTCCATATGCTCTCCATCCACAAAAATGTTCACATTCTCAAGCTCACTATTAATATCAATTATGCTCGTTTTAACAATACTCTGCTGCAAAAGGTCAATCTGATAACCATACGCTGCCAAAAGAGCATATGTTGTTGCAGAAATAAAGAAAAAAACAACAAAGACTTGGAAAAACAATCTAATTAACTTTTTAAACATAAACTTTTAGAAAAATGCTACACAATATTCAAAATTTCATACTCTACAACCCCAGATGGGACAGCAACTTTCACGCGATCTCCAACACTTTTATCTAAAAGTGCACTTCCTACAGGAGATTCGTTTGAAATCTTTGATTCCCAATCTGATTCAGTAGAACCAACAATAATAAATTCCTGCTTTTCAGCATTCTTTTTTGATTTATTCTTAACTTTAACTTTTGAACCAAGCTGAACAATTGCTCCTGCTTTCTTATGTTTTTCATCAATAACTTTTGCATATTTAACTTTATCTTCAAGATCAAGAATTCGTCCTTCAACAAAAGCTTGTTCATTTTTAGCTTCTTCATACTCAGAGTTTTCTGAAAGATCACCATAACTAATCGCCTCTTTAATACGACCAGCAACTTCTTTACGTTTTACATTCTTTAAACTATCTAGTTCTTCTAGAAGTTTTTTGTACCCATCTTTCGTGACAAGAACTACTTTTTCATCTTTGTCATCAGCCATAATTTAATAGTTAGTAATAATTATTAGTGGGGTCGAATTTTAATACTTGTAGGATGTTCTTTTAGTTTTTGCAGCACTTTTGCCTCAATCTGCCTAATACGTTCACGAGTAACATTGAATTCATGCCCTACTTCTTCAAGTGTATGACCTACGCCATCTTTCAAACCAAATCTCATTTCGATAATTTTTCTTTCACGAGGAGATAGATACTGAAGCATCTCATGAATGTTCTCTTTAACAATTTGTCTGTTTGTAGCATCTGATGGAGAAAGCGCATCGTCATCTTCAATAAAGTCTCCCAGCTTACTATCTTCTTCTGTTCCCACAGGAGCTTCCAAAGAAACAATGTCTTGAGAAATCTTCATGATATGACGTACTTTCTTCACATCCATATCCATTTCAGCTGCAAGTTCTTCAATTAAAGGTTCACGTCCAAGTTCCTGAACAAGTCTTCTCTGTGCGTGTGTAAGTTTATTAATCGTTTCAACCATATGCACGGGAATCCTGATTGTTCGTGCCTGATCCGCAATTGCACGCGTAATAGCCTGACGAATCCACCATGTTGCATATGTAGAAAATTTAAATCCTCTGTTTGGATCAAATTTTTCAACCGCTCTAAACAGTCCGATATTTCCTTCCTGAATCAAATCAAGAAATGAAAGTCCACGACCAATATATTTTTTTGCGATACTAACTACTAATCTCAAGTTAGCTTCAGCAAGTTTTTGCTTTGCTGTTTGATCACCTCTTGTAATTGCGCGTGCTAAATCAACTTCCTCTTTTGCAGTCAATAGAGGAACTTTTCCAATTTCGCACAAATATAATCTAATTGAATCATTTGCAATCTCTCTTAACTCAATTTCCTTTTTATCTTTCTTTTCTTTCTTATCACCTTCTTCTTTATTGTTCCAAATCATTGCATCTTTAACATCAATCACATCAATACCAAGATCCAGGAATAAACTATAAATTTCATCTAAAAGAAGAACATCTTCTTCAATATTTGGAATTGCCTTCATTAACTCCTGTTGCGTAACAAAACCTTGCTCGCGTCCTTTCTTAACGAGTTTTCGTACTTCAGGTGGAAATTGTGAAAGTTTATCGTCAGTTGGGTGAACTATAAACTTTTTCGTACGTGCCATATTAATTATTTTAAGAACTCACTAAGGATTGAAATTGTTGCAATAATTCTTTCGCTCTATCTTTTTCGCCATTCTTTTCCGCTTCTCGCATCTCACGTGACAAGCTTCTTTTCTGCCTATCTAGCCACGTATTTTTAAGCTTATTAACTAGTGCCTTAAACTCAATTTCAATCTTGTTTTCATTAAAGCCTCCATAGGATTCTTCAATAAATAACGAAATAACCTCCAGTTTTTTACACACATCATCATCGAAACACGCCAAAAATTCCTTCCTCTTATCCTCTGCTCGAAGCAAATTATAGTTATCTTTAAGCGTATTGTAAATGCTTTTTTCATCTTCTGGGAGCTTCTCAGGATCAATTCCATTAAAATCATCTTCTAGGAGCTCTGGATTCTCATAAACAAGCCCTAAAATGAAATCAAACAATGAAAATTTCTTGTTTTCTTCCTGTGTTTTTACAGATTTTTTACGAACTTTCAAACTAGATGACTCCCCTGCTCGCTTCAATTCATCATATATCTGCACTTCTTTTGCATCTATCTTCTGCGCAATTTCACGAATATAGAAATCCTGTTCAAGCGAACTTGAAAGGATAAGTAAATACTCAATCATTTCGTTCATAATTGCTTTTTTGCCATCAAGTTTAGTTGGATCATTACGTTCTAACGCATCATTTAAAGCAAATTCCATGAATGGAACCGTGTTTTCAATAATTTGATTCCACTCCTCTCCATGATCTTTAATGTAATCAGCAGGATCTTTTGCTCCTGGAACACTTAAAACTCTTACATTTACTCCTTCTTTTTGAGCAAGCGCGAAACCTCTTTTCGCCGCTGCTATACCAGCTTTATCTGTATCAAAACAAAAAATAAGATCTTTAGTTAATCTTTTTAAAAGTTTGATTTGCTGAACAGTAAGCGCAGTTCCAGAAGTAGCAACTACATTTTTAATTCCCATTTGATATGACATAATCACATCAAAATAACCTTCTACCAAAAGAACTTTTGAGCTTTTTTTAATAGAATCTTTTGCAAAATTATATCCATACATCACATCGCTTTTCTTATAAATTGGCGAATCAGAAGAATTAAGATATTTTGGCTCATCATCTTTTTTAAGAGCACGACCTCCAAATCCGACAATTCGTCCAAGCGAATCGTAAATTGGAATCATTAATCTTCTCCTAAATCGATCATAAACCTTATCGCTATTCGTATCTTTTGATATTGCCATTCCGCTTAGAGCAAGTATTTTTCTTGAATAACCACTTTTCACAAGTTCCAAGTGAGTTTTATCAAACGAATCAGGTGAAAGCCCAAAATTAAATTCACGAATTGAATCATCCGACATCCCTCTATTCCTCAAATACCCCAGAACTTTTTTCCCATCGTCAGTATTCCACAATAAATCCGAATAAAATTTTGCCGCTTTGGTGTGAATTTCATAAATTTCCTCTTTTTCGCTTTTACTGTGCTTGCTTTGAGAACTCATTTGATAATCAGCAAGATCAAGACCACATTTCTCAGCGAGAATATTAACTGCTTCTTTAAATTCAATACCTTCAACTTCTTGGACAAATGCAATCATATCCCCTCCTTTATGGCAGCCAAAACAATAAGCAAGCTCCTTTTCCGGACTCACCATAAAACTTGGTGTTTTCTCCTGATGGAAAGGGCAAAGACCTTTTAGATTTCGTCCTGCGGGCTTTAACTGAACATATTGTGCAACAACATCTTCAATATTTAGCCGGGATTTTATTTCCGAAACAATGTCAGACATAAAAAAGTATCAAGGGGCTCTATTGTAAAGACCTTATTAAGGAAAATCAATCAACTTTTCTTTAACTTTTTCAGCCCATAAAACACTATCATTGAAGCCATAATTACCATGAAAACTCCCATGGATATAATTAAATACAATTTTTGTGTTGATCCAAGGAAAATTGCGCTTCCACCAAAGAATGTACACAACAAATATATGAGTACTAAAGCTTTTCTATCAGTTAATCCAACTTCAACAAGACGATGATGCAAATGTTTTAAATCTCCTTTCATTGGCGATTGGCCGCGAACAATTCGTCTTGTGATTACCCAAAATGCATCTAAAATCGGGAATCCAAGTACTAAAAAGGCAGTCGCAATCTTTCCACCAGAAAAAATAGCAAAAACCGCTAAAAGAAACCCAATAAACATACTCCCAGTATCCCCCATTAATATTTTTGCGGGATAAAAATCAAAAAACCAGAATGCCAAACAAGTCGACGCCAAAATAACTGCAATCGTTGCAACAGTTGTTTGATCAATAACATTATGCTCTCCAATACTCAAAATAAATACTGTTATAGCAGCAATAAATCCAACTCCACTTACAAGTCCGTTCAATCCATCAAGGAAATTCATTGTATTAACAATCAAAACAATCCAAATAATAGTAAATATATCCGCAAGAATAGTGAATTCTAGTACATTGTCACCAAAAGGAACGCCGATAATAAACCTATTTAGTTCGATTACTCCTCCAAGAGGGTTTGTTATAGATTCAATTCCAATGCCTGAGATAACTATCGTAAAGGCCGCTAGAAACTGAACTATTAAGCGTATCCATGGACTCACACCTTTTAAATCATCAAGGAAGCTAATTCCTGCGATCATTAGTGCACCAATAAGTACTCCTAGCACATTTTTATCGATATCTGTAAAAATAATCACACTTAAAACAAAAACAAAGACAATAACTAGTCCTCCATAATACGGGATAGGCTTTCTTTTGAGGCCATATTTGTGTGGACGATCAAGAAGACCCCATTTCGGGAAAAGTTTAAGCGCCAACAAAGTTAAAATTCCCGTTAGAAGAAAGGAAAATAGAGCCGGAATGAGATAATCAATCATAATGTAATATTTTTCGGAATTTAACTAAGTTATTTTCTCCACCGGAAACTTTTTTAAGAATCCCAACAAGCTTATTGTCGAAAAAAGCAGCAGATATTGCAATAGAATCTGAAACATTGCTCTTTACTGCTTGGCCATTTCTTAACTTCTTATACTCCTCGGAAGTCAAAACCATTTTTTCCAAATCCTTAAACGCATCTTCAACAGCTATAAAACATTCATCGACACCCTTTTTCTCTACTTCTTCAAGGGAATATGCATTATTTAGTGAAAACTCCCCAACTTGCGTTCTAGTTAGCGCATTCATATATGCTCCAACATCAAGTTTTTCACCCAAATCATGACAAATAGATCTAATATATGTCCCACTTCCACAATCTACCTCAATTTTTAAAGAAGGGTACTCGTAAGAAACAACTGTTATTTTTGAAATATGAACTTTTCGACTTTTCATCTCAACTTCTTCTCCTTTTCTTGCTAAATCATAAGCTCTTCTTCCTTCCAATTTGATTGCACTAAATACAGGTGGAACTTGATCAATATCTCCAATAAATGTCTGAATAGCCTCTTCTATTTCATCAATAGTAGGTTTTTGAGTACTCACCTCTTCAATTTCCCCTTCAGCATCATATGTATTAGATTTTTTCCCAAAAATGAGCTCGGCCTCGTAACTTTTATTATTTCCCATCATGAATTCAATTAATTTTGTTGCCTGTCCTACCGCCATAATTAAAACACCTTCGGCCAAAGGATCCAAAGTTCCAGTGTGTCCCATTTTTCTTATTCCAGAAATCCTGCGCAATTTTCGGATCACATCAAAAGAACTTATCCCTTTCGGTTTATTAATATTTAGAAATCCAAAATTCATAATTTACATTTAGCCTTCTAAACAAACGTTTTCCTTGCTTTCGGTCTTGCCTTCACCGATTTCAATCACAACGTCTCGGCTAAGTAATTCACGAACTGCATGGCGGTCATCCCATGGAATTTTTTCCTTACCAATAATCTGAATTTCCTCGCAACCTTTCCCTGCAATAATTACACTATCACCTTCTTTTGCTAAAGTTAACGCTAAACGAATTGCCTCATACCTATGCGGAATTTTCCAAAATCTATCGCCTTCTTTTCGCTTAATTCCTTCTGCAATACCTTCAATAATCTTCCATTCATCTTCCTCGTATGGATCATCATTAGTTAAAATAATATAATCTGCAAATTCATCTGCAATCTGTCCCATTGTTGGACGCTTCGCCTTATCACGACCACCTCCAGTTGCACCAAAAACCGCAAATACACGTCCTGGAGTAAGCTTTTTATAAAGTTCCAGAAGCTTTTGAAGAGCATCGGGTGCGTGAGCATAATCAACAACTATAGAATAAGGTTGCCCACATTCTAGAACTTCAAGCCGCCCTGCAACACCTTGTGCTTTTTCCAAAGCATTCTTGATTGCCTGTACATTAATATTGTTTGCAAGAGCAACGGTAGCCGCCGCAAGCGCATTGTAAATGTTAAACTCACCAGAAAGTTTTAATTCAACTTCTATTTCATTATTAGGAACATGAAGAGTAAAAGTTGATCCTCCAGGATACAAATCTATATCAGTTGCATAACAAGTTCCTCTCTTTAAAGAGTAAGTATATTTTCGATCAACAATAAACTGATCAAAATAAGCGAATTGAGGATCATCCTGATTTAAAACAGAAACTTTTGGCATATTCGGTTTCCTTTTAGACTTATTCAAACGCTTAAACAAACTACCTTTCGCTTGAAGATACATTTGGAAACTACCATGATATTCAATGTGATCCTCTGTAACATTAGTAAAAGCAGCTGTATCAAAATTAACTCCTAAAATACGTGATTGTGTGATTGCATGTGAAGAAACTTCCAAAACAGCATGGGTACAACCTTCTTTCACCATGTCGCGAAGCATTTTCTGAAGTGTAAACGGACTCATAGTTGTTTGCTTTGTTGCATTAGTCCATTTGCTAGCTCCAATTTGAAAATTTATCGTAGAAGCCATACCAACTTTATGCCCAGCCTCTTCCAGAATCATTGTTATCAAGTTCACAGTAGTAGTTTTACCATTAGTCCCAGTAACACCAATTACATTCAAATTCTTTGAAGGGAAGCCATAAACAAGAACAGCAATAACTGCCTTAATCTGATGATAGAAAAGTCGTAGCGGATTTGTGTCTGAAATAAGACGTTTTAGTTTATTTAGCATCTGAAAAGTATTTTTTAGCAATTTTGATATCACGTGAGATTTCCTCTGCAAGTTCCTGCTCACTATCGAATTCTCTCACATTACGGATTTTTTTCAATACATTAACCAAGACTTCTTCTCCATATATATCTTCATTAAACCTGAAAATATGAATTTCACAGAAAGTTTTCGCGAGATCATCCGTCCCAATTGTTTTTGGACCATAGTGCATTGCACCTTGATAAAGCTCTTCCTTAACCGTCACATTGCAAATATAAACTCCAAAATCTAATTCAACACCTCCACCAATTTCCATATTAATAGTTGGGTATCCAAGCTCCGTTCCCTTCTTGGAACCAGGCACAACTTTGCCTTTGAAACTGATTATATCTCTATCTAGACTTGACATATTTGCAAATTCGTATTAAATTTAAGATTGGACATTTTAATTTATCTATAATGGATTCTAGCCCAGCAACATCTCCGGATCAACCAAGTAGTGAAAAAATCACTACATTTGCTGAATTAAGTATTGAGGTTAAAGGCGCTGTAGACGCCATTCCAAATCTTAGTGAATCACAACGCAGATCTATTGCAACTCGTGTTCTTCGTGCACATTTAAGAAGCAAAGAAGACGTTACTCAAGCTCAAATATATGAGACGCTTAAAAGTGTTTGTGAAGAACTTGGGATAGAGCAAGAAATACCTGAGCCTGCTCCTGCATTAATAATGAAACCAATGAGAAAGGTAACAAAAATCAAAGCAAAGGGTATTTTAGAGGGCGAATCATCAGAAGATGAAGAATCAGCTACGGGGTAATTTCGTTTGAGCAAATATACTTCCAACAACCAGCCAGAAAAGTAAGGCTAGGTCGTTTTTCCAAAATGGTACATCAATTAATCCGTGTAGCATTATATAAGTAAGTATAACTAATCCCGCGATTTGTATATGCTTATCGCTGCGAGATAATGGCTTTAGGATTTGCATATATGCAAGCACAACAATCCAAATAAAACTTATAAGCCCCAGTAGTCCTGAATTCAGCCAAAATTCCAAAAATATATTATGCGAATGAAGACGTTTTTCTTCGTAAGGTTTTTTTCCTAAAATTTCTTCCGCGCGCTCAACATAGTTTGCCTCATATTGCCCAAGTCCAATTCCAAGAAGCGGATTTTCTTTAATTAGATGCGTTCCAACACTCCAAATTTCAACACGAGTTGCGATGGAAGTTTGCTCATCTAGCTTAGTTAAGTTGGTGAATTTTTCGCTATTTAAAGCCACGGTAAGAGCACTTCCAGCAACAAATATTAAAACAATAAAAACTATTAGTTTATTTAAAAAAGTACGTCCAATCCCCTTCGGCATTATGCTTCTTTCATAAATTATATAAATGAATAAAGCCCCAAATACTCCTATCACTCCACCGTAAGATTGGGTCAAAACCAACACTGCAAAAAGTAATGCAACTATTGGCGCAACATATACTCGTCTTTCTACGTCGTTCCACATTTTGTCTGCAGTTTCAAATCGCCTGTGAAGAAAAGTTTGAATAAAACGAACACTCACAAATATAAGTGCGGGAGACATATAAAGTGCTAAATAATTAGCAGATTCAAAAGGTCCCGAAACACGATCATCAATAGTAACATATTGCCCAGAAAGTGCTTGATAAAGAGCCCAGAGAGCAAGCACAATTACCGAAGCAACATACGCTTTCATCGCAAAGGAAATGTCTCGTTTGCTCTTAACAGTTTTATAAAAAATCACGAAAAATATCAACGGAACAATAATCCAACTTTTTAAAATTCCAAGTGCTTGTTTGAATGATTCACCCGGAACAATAGTTGCCGAAATCAAACACGCTATTAAAAAAAGTGAAATCGGAAGAAATGGAGATTTCAGAAAATCAACAAATGGTTTTTCCTTTTTTCCAAATAGATTTTTGAAAAAGAATTTTATTTTCTCAGGAATATCTTTGGACAAAATCTCGTGGTGCTCCCCTTTTAGAATCTTGTAAAAAACAGGTATGGCAGCCAAAACTATGAGTCCTTCAACAAAATAAATCGGAATTCCAGAAACATCAATTCTTAATAAATAGAATGGAAAAAAGATTGGCAATAACAAAACTGCAATTCGCGTTCTATATATAACGACACCAAACCATAGTGCATAAAGCACTCCATATACTATTAATTCATACATTTAGATTTTCGTTAGTATTGTTTTTTCTCAAGTTCGATAAGTCCGTAATCACCATCTTGTCTTCTGTATACAACAGAGAAAAGATCTGTATCTTCATTTACAAAAGCGTAAAAATCGTGACTCAGAAGCTCCATTTGCTCAACTGCTTCGTCTTCACGCATCGGTTCAAGATCTGCATATTTTTTTCTCTTAACTACTTTTTCAATTTCTTCTTCGGTCATACCACCTTGAACAGACTCAAGCGTTGATTCAGGAATCCACTGACCACCTCTATCTCGTCGATGCTTTTTCGTCTTGTATCTTTCGATCTGTTTTTTAAGTTTTTCAACTGCAAGATCAGCAGTTTCTTCAACTGTAGACCCTTTAACTTCCGCTCTAATAACTGCATTTGGAACATACATAGTAATCTGAGTTGCTATAGATTGCCCATCAGATTTCGACTTCGTATATTCAACATCAACTCGAATCATTGTTGCTTCATCAGCTACTCTTTGTTCGTATTTTTTAAGATTGGTAACCTTTTCATTTATGTACTCCTTCTGGTTATCTCCAAGTGAAACCGACTGACTAAAAATTTGAATTTGCATAAGAAAATTTTATTAAATTGCATTAGCGATTATACGTTTACTGAAGACCTTTTGCAAGATCGAGAAGAACCGCATATGGATCATCAGCTTTAGTTACTCCAGAAGCAAGAAGTACACCAGATGCACCAAGTTCAATAGCCTTTTTCGTATCTTCACCAGTTTTCACACCTGCGCCAACAAGCACTTTTCCATCTCCAATAAGTTCAACTGATTCTGTAATTACCTCTGGCTGAGCATTTGAAACAGAAATATTTCCGCCAATAAGTTCTGGTGGTTCAACAGCTATCAAATCGGGATCATACTGCGCTATTTGCGCTCCCATTTCAGGAGTATTTGCACAAACAACCGTGTAAAGTCCAACTTCTTTTGCTCTTTGAATAGATTTTTTTAGCGTTTCTTCATCAATTTGACGTTCTGCATGATTCAAAAGTGTTCCAAAAGCTCCTGCCTCTTTCATTGATTCGGGCATTACATAGCCGGTATTAGAACCATAAACAACCGGATCTATGTGCTGTGCGAATACAGGAATCGACACTTCTTGTGAAACTCTGTAAACATCCGCAGGTTGCACACAAACTGCAAAAGAAAGTCCTGTTTCTTGTGCTACTTTTTCGTGAATTTTAGCAAGCTTGAGAGCTTTATCCCCTGTCGCAGATTCGTATGTTTTGAAATTAACAATGATCGTTGGAAGATTCATACCAAAATTAGGTTAAAATTCATCAATATTCTTACTCACTCACTCTACAAAAAAAAGCCCGGAATACCAAGGATTTTTTTCACGCTACACCGTTGACTTATCGGCGATTTTTTGATAAACTATATGGATAAACTTTAAAGTATAAATAAAAACAAAAAATATGTTTTCCAAACTAATACACTCATTTTTCAATGATGATGACTCGCTCCTTGGCGCAAGTGAGCGTAGACTCGTAAACATGGCTCCAGGTGGTAAGAGAGCACCAAGAAATAAATTCGTGCCTCCAAAACCTGAAACTGCTAAGCGCCCAGAAAAACTTTCTGCATACGAGTATCACCAGAAGTTCGACAAAGTGATGAAACTAATGAAAGCGAACAAGGCGAAAGTGAGTCTTAGAATTATTCCAAGCCAAGGTAACAAAGTTGATCTTCCAACATTAAAAGCCGGATTAATTTCAAAAACAAAAAGACTGGCAGAACTCACTGTTGGGACAATTATAAAGAACACCCCCCCCAAGACAAAAAGCAAAAATGAAACAGCTTTTGAATAAATTCAAGGAAAATTTACTCGCAAGTATAAGAGATAAAATAACAACAAGAACTGCACTACTAAGATTAAGTACAAAAGGCCTTCACTATTTGACTATCGATAAAGATGGGATGATTACGCTTAGCAAAAAAGGAACTGTAGATTATTCAAGTTTAAGTCTTGCACCTGCATACGCAGCTAAACCTACTACAAAACCAGGTCAAAAAGCTGCTCCATCAGGAAGACGTAAGGCTACTGCTCCTACAAAAACACCAAAACCAAAACTAACTCCAAAACAACAAGCACAACTCGAAACTCAACAAAGAAAAGAGCTAATTAGAAAAGCTACTGTTCAGGCTCGAGCATTCCAAAGCCTTCTTAAGACACCATACACTTGTACAGTTGATACTAAAAAAACAAGCGTCAATGTAAAAACCCAAACAATCTATATCGATATCCAAAAAAATGGAAAACCATTTGGAACTGTGCTTTGGGGACCAAAAATTAGCATTTTCCGATTTGAGTACTACGACGTAAATACAAAACAGTACAAAAAATATGGACCGCTTGTTACTACTAAGCAGTTAAGATCGCGAGTTCAAGATGTAACGAAGATGTGGAAAGTGGTTGGGAAAACACCTCCACTACCACAAAAACCTGGAAAAAAACCAGCCCATGCTACTAAACCTACTCCAACAGCAACAAAGAAAGTAGCGCAAAAGCCAACTGCAAAACCTGCAGCGTCTGCAGAATTAAATAAACAAATCGTAGACCTCAAGAAAACTCTTGGACCAAAATATACTTACATATCAAAGCCTAAGTATGGAACTATTGAACTTTCGCTTCCTGGAAAACAACCATTCACAGCTTTAAAGAAAAGCGCAGATGGTTCATGGGTTGTATACAAAAAAGAAGGCGGAAGATGGAAAGAATCTTATAGAGGAAAAAATATGGCAGCGTTTAAAGCTGATGTTGTAAGGCTTGCAGGAAGAAAGGCGGCACCAAAACCGCTTGCAAAACCTGCAACAGGACCTGTTGAAGTTGCAAAACAAAAAGCTATTCAAGCTGCAGAGAGAATTATTGGAAGAATCGAATATTATGACAAAGCTAGACAATATACTTTTACAATCGACAAAGCTAACAGTCATAAACATCTAGTAATTCTTGATGTTAAAAAAGGCGGAAAGGATTTAGGATCAATTCACATCTATAATCCTTTGGATGCAAAACCAACAATTACGTACACAGATACAACCAATAAGATGCATCGATACAGAAGAGCAGATGCAACATTTATTGCAATTAACGCATACGCAAACAAAGTTGCTCCTGGGAAAGTACCTCCTGTTTCAAGAGGTGTTGCAAAGAAACCAACTGCTAAACCTGCAACTAAAGAGATCGACAAATCAAGTCCGCAATACAAAAGAGCTAGAGTAATATTCAAGCAAGGTATAAAAGAATTTGATGGTGGACATTATAAAAAAGCAATCATTACATTTAAAAAATCGCTTTCCTTAAGTCGAGATCCAAAAATTCATACTAGAATTGCATTATCATATAAATGGCTTGGAGAACCTAGAAAAGCATTGAAACATTACAAATTATTTCTTAAGGATTTCAAACCCAAAACTGATAGAGACAAAGCATTACGAAGTCTCGTAGTTAGTAAAATGATCCCACAACTCGAAAAAGCCATTGCGAAACAGGGAGAAAAACAAAAAACTTCTCCAGAAAAGCAAAAGGCAATCGAAGCCGGAAAACTAAGAATCAAACAGCTTCAAAGAGTTCCTGGAGGAAAAGATTATAACTATAAAATAGATAGTGTTGTCAAAGGGTTTGCTTTTATACGTATTACAAATAAAAAAGGAGAACGGGTTGGATTTGCTGCGTTAGATCTTAGAAATAAGAGCAATGATATTGACTACAGCACTCCAGAAAGTAATAAAATACATAATCTAAAAGGCCCAAAAGCCCTAATAGCAGCAATAAAAGCATACGAAAAAACTCTCGCTAAAAAAGAGGCGGTTAAAAAACGTACAACAGTTGATCGCAAAAAACTACGATCACAGATTGGACTTTCACAAGCTGCGGCAACTGAGAAATTCGGAAATCAAATGAATCCTGAAGTTAAAGGTCAGGTTACTTTCGAATTTGGAAAAGACAAACGTGGATCGTTTATTATTGTTAAATTTAAAGGTGGACGTAAAGGTCTGGCTGAACGCAAATTAACACTTGGTGAGTTATTCAAGTTCGTTGGAAACGACATCCCTCACAACATTCGTGTTATAGGAAGAACATGGGGTGGCAGACAAGATAAAATAGGAACTTATTATTCTCATCTTAAAGAATTCCATCATATAAAAGGATCACGTCTTAGAGTTTACCACGGAAATAAACTCTACTTTGGACCACGAAGATCTATCGCTATTGCCTCTTCTGCTGCAGAACCACTTAAGCAAGCACAACTTCGTGCAGAAGCTGCAAAACGTAAAATAGAAGATACAAAAGAAAGAAAAAATTACGAAGCATTTAAAAAGAAATTAGGCGAGAGAGTTAGAATGCATGATGAAAGCATCAACTTAGCTCATTTTGAGGCTTTTATGAATGATGAAGACTACGACGTTCCAAGATTTCTTCAAAGCGATTCTGATTGGAAAACTAACTGGAAATTTGTAAGCAGAGATCTTCTTAAAACACTAGCTTATCCTCCATTTAAAATTGGAAGAGTTGAGGCTCAAAGAAAATTCTTACAGGAAGCAATCCAACTTAGACTTGATAAATACATCCAACCAAGTGATTTCTTCAAAGTTAAAATTGAAGGACGATCTATATATAATGGTAGTTATTCTAAATTTAAGGGACGATACGAAGATTTACTTACAACATTCGACAAAAAGGAAGTTGATCCATGGGGTGATACTTCAAAACTAAAACCTGCGGATAAAAAACTCGTTGCAGAATTCTTAAAAATGAACGAAACCATTAAAGGAATCGCTCGAGTTCTTGATGCACTTTCTAATGTAACTTTACACAAAAGAATGCCGGAAACTGCTGACGATAGATACAGACCACTTATGGTTGGTATTGGAGTTGCAGGAAAAGGTCAGAAAGAACATTACAAAAATGTTCCGAGTAAAAATTATCACTCATTAAAATCATTACTACATAAGCATGATGGTGCCCCTGAAGGAATTGCAATCGGAGCATCAGATAAAGTACTGGCAAATTTCAAAGGAGTATATTTTAATTACTTCCACGATGCTGAGCAAATAGCAGATTTTAAGAAAAAATATGTAGATGGTCCTGCAAATAAAGGGGGCTTGAAACTATTATTCATGTCATTTGGATTCAACTATCTAGTTGCCAAAGGATACCTTAGAAAACTTTCTAGCGATCCAAAAGACAAACGGTATATTCTTGTTAAAACACCTACAAGAAAAGAATGGGCAACTGCATTAAGCATGTTACCAAAACACAAACCAGCACTATGGAGTAACGGAAAAGACAACTTCCAAAAATGGGAAAGAATCCGTGAATCACTTAACAGAAATAAAGCTGCTCAAAGATTTATTAATAAAATCTTTAGTAACTCACCTGCGGTTGATACTCGTCTAAAAGGACGATTAAAAAGCATGTTCAAAGCAGGTCGAAAGACTCTCGACATGGCGTACTTAAGTAAAGTTACTTATAACAATGAATTCTACGCAAGATTCATTTCGCCAGAACGAGGAAGAATCAGCTTTACTAACGACAACTTAAAAGACGCTCCTGAAAAAGGATCAAACGTATATGAATTAAATTCTCAAAAAGTACTCACAAAAGCTAACCTATATATATGGTTATCTTTATGGCACGATCTTTCATACGGATCTGCAGAAGGTAAATACGAACAAACTGTAAATAAAATTGCAAAGGATTTCCATATTCCTGGAAGTGTACTTGCTAAGTTTGATACTTCAAATAATGCACCTCCAAAAGCAAGAAAAGCATTACTTGCAGAAATCTACAAAAGAATCGAATTAAAAAACCTTAATCCATCTAAAATTAATCCGGCTTACGGAGAATTTATCCGAACTGGTTTCGTACTAGCTCGGCAACAACAGATGGCTGGAAACTTCGACAGCTTTGTTAAATCGCTTCCAGAAGGACTTTCTACAAAACCAATGTACAGAAAGCTTCAAATTGAAGCGTTCAAGAGAGGTTGTCCTATACATCAACTTCCTCAAATTGAACAACGTGTAAATGCGGCAATCTTTGCGACATTGAACATGGGATTTGATGCGGCAAAAAAGCTTGATTACGTTGAAGCATCAGCTGGTGGAGTTGTAAGTGTAAATATTGGTAAATGGCTTGGTGCGGAATGGAAAATTGGAATTTCTGGATTAGTTACTCTTGCTGGAGTTGCTGCAAGTGGAGGAATAGAAGCAGCATGGGCATGGGGTAAAGCAAAAAGATGGCAACTTGGATTCAAACTTGGTGCAGGTGCAGATGTAAGTTACGGTGGCGGTGTTGGATTCCACGCCGGTGCAGAAGCTACTTTCCAATTCCCTCTTGGGAAATCTGCATGGGATATGTACGCAAGTGCATGGGCAGGTATTAGATACAAACAAGCAGCTCTTGGAATTGGTGGTGGTATTGATATCGGTGCTAAATGGAACCAGGCAGTTGCAGATAGAAAAGCAGAAATTAAATCTGACTCAAAACGCAAGATTAAGGATATTGAAAAACTAAGATCAGCAGGAAAGATTAAAGAACTTGCTGCTGCACTTCGAAAACATCCTGTATTCGGAGACTGGTTCAAAGAATACGAAAGAAAAATGACTTCAATGAACTTACATGTTTCAGACGAAGTAATGGTAGATTTGTATACTCGAACAAAAGCATACTGGCAGAACAAAGCTCGCGAAGGAGTTAAAGTTCCACCTGTAGTTGGAGTTGGAATACGAGTTATTCCATACCCTCCATTCGTTATACCTTATATAGATATCAACATTGGTGGAAACAAAGTAATCTACACTACTCGTCGTGAACATCCTTTATATAACGAGAGAACTCAAACAAGGGTAAGTAATGAAGCAATAAATCAGAAACTCAAAAAACAAATCATGGCTAGGCACGGTTCAAGAGTTGTTTCTAAACTTAGCATCTTGGCAAAGAGTGGATCTCCATTCTACGATGCACGCGTTGGACGAACCAACGTTGTAAACCGTCCTGGAAAAGGTAGAGAAACAAGCTCGGTTAACTTTGGATCACGATTTGAATCGATCAAAAGTGCATTTGCTAAACATCACATACACATAAGACGAGTTAAATTAGCAGGTCATGGAAACGTAATTGAGCTTACTCCTTTAAGAACAGAGGGAAGTAACGTTGAATTCGTGATGCCTCCAGGACTTGGAAAAGCTGTAATTCTTGATAAAAGCAAGAACAGAGTACTTCTTGCAGCTAGCATGTTAAAGAAACTCTATATTACACGTCAAAGAATTGAACTCCCATATAGAGGGCATGGTGATGCTGTTAATAAAGAAGTAATCGTATTCAAGACAAACAGATATCAAACAACTAGTGAGATCAGACAGACTGCTCCACACACTATATATAAATACAGAAATCAAAAATACAGAATCGTTGCAGGATCTAGACGTGATTCAATTGAAGGCGGTGGAGACATTATAACACTTGCAGAATTCAATAAACGAAGAGACCTTGCAAAAGAGCGCGCATCAAGAAAGATTCCAAAAATTCTTGATTACAAAACATATATGGCTCTTATCACACGTAAACCTCCTTTAAGTGATAAAGAATTGAGACTACATTTCGGTCATAGATATGGAAAATATGAAACCACTCAGGCCATTAGTAGATTCCAGGATCGTCTTAAAAAAGACCGAGGTGATACAGCTGATATGCGCAAAGCATTACAATTTGAAAAAAAGGTTGGATTAGACGTAAAGAGAAGTGCTGAACTTCTTACTACAGTGAGTATAGATTATTATAAGGATAATAAAAAATCGTTTGATAACCTTGTTGGAAGTATTAGCGGTGCAAGAGACAACGAAATGGGTATTAAACAGAAAATCTTTAAGAATATTCAATCATACGTAATCGGTGTAGTTGAGAAAGCCAAAGGTCGCAAACTTACAGCTGCAGAACGTGCTAAAGCAATGCCAACACAACACGAGCTGAACTTGATGTATTCAATCATATTAGATCACAGTTTCGTTAAAGTACTTGGCGGACCTGATTGGAAGATTAAACGTCGAATTGAGGCACGTAACAAACTATTTAAAGCTTATTTAAAAACATCAATTAAAGATTGGAAACGAAAATATCCAAATCAATGGAAGCGCATTAAAGAGAATGTTGATAATATGCCGGAATCAAAACGAATTGGTTTCAAACTTACTATCGAAACTCTTGCAAACCACATTGTTCTAACAATGCCTCAAACAGTTAAACAGCTAAAGGAATTTATTAAATCAAAAACAAAGCCAATCGGTGCAGGTATGAGATTCGCATCTTACTCACAAAGAAGTGCGAAAAACAAAGCAATGCCGGCAACATATGGTATGGAAAATCATCCAGTAGCACTCGCTAAGTCTGGAATTTTCAGATTGATTAATGCTCAGCCACAAAACTTAAACTCTCCAAAACCTTTGGAAAGAGCTGCAGCTAGAACAATTCTATCAATGCTTTCACCTTTGGATACAGGTAAAAAGAGGCTTGATAGTCCAAATGAAACTATTAAAGCAAAATCACGAGCTGCATTCTTGAAGTCAGACTTACCAATACTATTACTGTCGCTTCAAGATCCAAACCTAAAAGTATCTCCTCTGATAAGAGTTCTTGGAAGAGATAAATTTAATCAAATTACCGAGCTTTATAAGGGTATTAAAAAAGGATTAGACAAACCGAAAGATCCTAAAGAATGGATCACACTATTAAATAAAAATGAAGCTGCATTCCAAATCTTTAGAGCGTTTGTAGAAAAAGTAAGACACGCTCAATTAAACAATCCTCCAGTTAATAAAGAAGGAGATAAGGAAGTAGTGTTCGGGAAATCAATTATCCGAATCCATACAGAACTAGGATCAGGAGGATACCTAAAATGTATGAACGGAACAGTTTACCTAAAACGAAGCTTCTCATTCAGTTCAACTGATACAGAAAGACACGAATGGGTGGTTGCAAGCGACAAACGTCGAACAGGAGTTATCAACAGATCGGGTAAAGCTGCTAGAAAACTCGCTGTTGGTGCAGGATTATGGGCATCCGCTAAAGGCAAAAAACGGCCCCCAGGTGGAAGACGTCCACCTAAGCAAACAGCACAAGGTAGACGTTAGCATTATTCATTAATTACTTATATATATAACTTTATAAAAAATGAAAACACCAAACAGACTAAAAAATGTTTTTATCGGAGTCGTTATCCTAGCAATTATTCTACTTGGGATAGGATGGCTCTACCTACAATCTCAAGACACAGCTCTTGAAATTATCACTGACAAACCCGCGTATTTCGCAACTGATAACCCAGAGCTGCAAATCGTTCTCCGAAACCCTAAGGGAGCAAATGAAGGAGAGGTGATTGTAAACTATCCAGAATCTTTGATCTCAATCATGGAATCCGAGGTAGCTACAGGAGTTAATATGAGAAACATGGATAACGCCATCGTTTTTGAACTTTCTGATGAATATTTCAAAAACTATACGGCGGTGATCGCGACATTAAAAATGGAAAAAGTAGAGAGAGAGCAAATTGATATCGAGTTCGATCAAGAGAAATCAAGTTTAAACTCACCTGAAGGAGCGGTCCAGGTAGCAAGCTACAAAGATGCTCATTTTGCATATGGACAAGCCGGAGGGCGTAGATAATCATATCATTTAAATCATTAATAAATATAAAAAATGAAAACAAAAAACCTCATAAAAAGCATTGTAGCTCTGATAGTAACAGGAGCTTTGCTATCTCTCTTTTCTTATGTTGCTATTGCGGCATTTGGATCCCAGCACAATCATTCCAGTAAATGTGATAGCCAAAATTGTGTAACCTGGCATAACAATGGTTATTCAATGAACGGCAAATACAAGAATGGTGTACCTTTCGCTACATTTAACGGATATAAAGACAATAGATCCGAAGATGGAATGCCATTTGATGAACGTCAGTTCATGTATATTGAATCAGAATATGCTGATCATGACGGACAATACCCTGCTCCAAGAAGTCCTTGGGACTTTAGAGTAGAAGATCATGGTTTACAACCATATAACTTCTCACAGGGAACAAGCCATCACATTAATTTTGGAAACAGCGACGAACCCGTTTATGTAGGTTTTTGGGCATATGTTCATAACAATGGTGTAGCAGATCAACACGAAGCAGAATATTCACGAATAAAAATTACAGACTATTACGGGACATCGACATCACACAATCCAAAATATACTTTATGGGCACAGAACACTAAACCTCGAATTGTTTTTGCTGACACACAAGTAACTGGTAGCAAACCTTTCTCTCTTAACCTAGTAGAAGGATATTATGATAGAGAATCTAATTCTCCAGGATTTGCAGATAACAGAAAAATGACACAAGCACAATTAAATCAAGTTAGAAGCGCAGGTGGATTATCAATTAGTAGTAATGCACAGTATGACAACAATACTAAAGCAGGGATCATAGATTCTTCAGATCTTCACTATATGGTTGTATATCTGGAATTCGAAGCAGTTCCGCAGGATACGCCAGAATGTAGATCTCTAAATATCAGCTTCCCATCAGATGCTGTTGATGGTCAATCAAACATCTTCAATGTTCCATCTTGGGAATCTCCCGAGGGTGGTTTCTCTGATCAAATCATGCAAATTCAGATTGATGCTGATCCAGGATCATACACAAGATTCCAATACATCACTCCAAATCCGGATGATGTTAAATTTAAAAGATATATTGCAGACACAGATCTAACTCAGAACTTATTTACAAACAATCAATACGTATACCTCGATGGTGAACCTGATGAAGGTGACACTCAATACCTAATGGTATTCGCAGTTGATGAAAATGATGACTGGGTAGGTGGAAGCTGTGCGGATGCAGTTAAAATAGTAAGACCAGATATATCTGAATGTGCAGAATTAAACACAGATCCAGGTCGATCACATCAATATGATCTAATGGCTGGAGAAGAAGTAGACATTAGTGTTGATAATATTACTGATACTGATGGAGAGGATTTCCGTCCTGAAGGAGAAGTTCCTTTACTTGAATACTGTTACTCAGGAGATATTGATTGGAACTGGAGTGAAAATAATATTTTCCCATCTCCTGGTGGTGATGAACCAGAAATTGCACCATTTGCACGACCTGAACTTCAACTAATGAGACCTGAATTACAAATTGCACCATATTTAACTGATGATTTCCTAATTAATCCGGAAATTCAGGCTCCTTTCGATCCGGAAGAAGTAATGAACCCGGAATCAAATTATCTACAAGTTACTGAAGGGATGATTCTTAAAACAAAAGTACTTCCAGGAGTAGCTGAATCGTACGACCTTAATGCAACAGCAACAGGCGTAGCGGTTCCTGCCGTAACTGGAACGGCAATTGGTGAAGCAGTTACTAGTGAACCGTATGAACTACCTTTATCACTTGGAGAACCAATTTCTATTGATGCTCTACAGTTTGCACCTGCTATTGCAGCTGTAGATGTTGAAAGCACTTCACTAACAGCACCAAGAGCAATTGAAGCATCACCTGCAGCAATTTCAGCACCTGGACTGGCTGTTGAAGCTACTCTAGCACCTGTTGCAGAAAGCTTAGTTTCTCCAAGACTACAACTTATACCTCAATTATTATACTTTAATCCACATTGTGTAATCGCACCAGCTGACCAAGTGCTAAACGATGTTGTACCACTAGAACCGGGAACAATGACAATCCGTGCACTTGATGCTCCTGAAATTTGTTGGGACAGCTTTGATGTTGGAGGCGGACAATGTATAGACCTTGAAATTAATGAAGATTCATTTGAACCAGACAATTCAGTTTACACAGTTACTGTAAACGTTAATCCAGATACAACTGATTACAGTGTTACATGGATTGTAGAACGTCCAGGTCATGATGGACCACTTATCGCAGTAACAACTGAAGGTACTGATCGTGACACTGTTGATCTTTCGGAACATGGTTACACATATGAAGACGGAGACAGACTACACGCTCAAGCAATCTCTGATAACCAGGAGTTTGATCCTAATGCAGTTTGTGTGGATGTACTAGAACGTGCAGCTGGTCAGTGTGTGGATCTCGATATTGATCAAGATGAATTCACTGAAGACAACTCACAGTATTCAGTTACCGTAGATGTTGAACCAGATGACGAAGATTACAGAGTAAGATGGACTGTATTTAGAGACGGTGAACCTAACCCTGTACTTGATGTTACAACAGAAGGTGCAGCAGTTAACGAAATCGACCTAGACGACTACTCTACTTATACATATGAAGAAGGAGATACTCTCCATGTTGAAGCAATTGATATTAACGATCCAAATAATAACTGTATCGACGAATTGGTTGCCGAACTAGGAGAATGTCTTGATTTATACCTCGATCAGGATGAATTTGAAATCGAAGATCCTACATACAATGTAAATGTAGAAACAGATCCATCAAATGCAGAATACGATGTTCTTTGGACAATCGAGCGTGATGGTGACACAGAACTTGAGGTTGTTACAGAAGGTGACTTCCTTGATCTTCGAGATTACTCAAACTACACACCTGAAGCTGGAGATTCACTTCGAGCGCAGGCAATTGCAATTGATGATCCTGACAATCTTTGTATAGATGAAATCGATAGCCAAACACCGGAAGGTGAATGTCTTGATCTTGATATCGAACAAAACAGATTTGATCCTTCTGAGGATGAATATTCTGTAGATGTTGAGACAGATCCAGATGGCGAATACTACAGAGTTGAATGGACTGTTGAACGTGACGGAGACTTTGTATTCCGTGCACGACTTTCAGACGACGAAATCGACTTTGATGATTATCCTGGATTCGACGCAGAATTCGGAGATACTCTGGAAGCTAGAGCAATCGATATTAGCGATCCAGACGATGTGTGTATCGATGCAATCTCTTCTCCAATTGAAGAAGGAGAATGTATCGACCTAAACTTTAATCAAAGTGAATTTAATGTTAGCGATTCTACTTACAGTGTAGATGTTGAAGTAGATCCTGACTCAGCAGCATATCGTGTTGAATGGACTGTACATCGTGGTAGAGATACTGTCCTAAGAGTTCGAACACGAAGAGATTATGTAGATTTAAGTGACTATCCAGGATACTGGAATTCAGCACAGCCAGGTGATGTATTACGTGCTCGTGCTATTGATATCGAAGATCCTGACAACGAATGTAGAGACGTACTTGAAAGTGAAGAAGAAGTATGTCGAGAATTCGAACTTGATCGAAACACATTCTCGAGAACAAGTGATCAGGAAATCTGTGTCGATTATACTGATTGGCCATACTTCGATGAATTACGTTACAGAATTGATGGTCATGATGAAGGTTACGTTAACGTAGACGAATCACTTTGCTTCATCCTTGAAGAAGAAGACGTGAGAAACGCAAGCGATATCGAAATCTGGATAGATGGATTCTATCAGGATTGTAGAGACGATCTTGAATATAAAGAACGTCCACCTCGATTCGATAAACGTGTTACAGACACAGCTCCGTCAAACTATACTCATAGAGCAGTTACCGATTGGGTTGGAGGAGATGTAGACTACATAATTAATTATGAACATTCTAACGCCAACGAACAAACTGTTGTAATTACAGATACAATCGGACGAAATGGTGGTTATATCCAAGGTTATATTAAAAACAATAGAGGAGAAATCCTTGGAGAAAGCGGATCCCTTGATTATAACAATGACATGGAAATCAACGTCCCTGAATGTGACGGCGAAGATTACGATAGTGATTCCGACTTCTGTTATGAAGGAGATATTGGTGACGAGGACGGAGTAACTGTTTACAACGTTCCTGATAGCAGAGAAATCATTATTAGATATTCTGCTGAAATTAATAGTGAAGTTGATCCTAAAGAATGTAGTGACCCAACTTCAGCCTTTAACCGTCTTGGTTACTGTGGTGAAATTTACGACAACACTTCGGACTTCGTGGACGACACTGATAACGGTGCAAGAAGCACTGAAGTTTACATCCCTTGTCCTTATATCGTAATCCGAGCTGGTGGTGATGTATTCCTAGAAAACCCATTCGATTATGGTGTTGATACTCTAGTTTGTGCGGAAATCGCGAACGTTCCAGAAACAATTATCGAACCGGAACCTCCAAAACCAGAAGAGCTTGAAAAGACTGGTGGAGAAAACACTATTATCCCGGTAATGGATCACAGACTATGTCAGCAACAAGGTGAAATGTCACCTGAAGGATATAGAGGAATCGACAAGCTTTCTAGTTTGATTTGTGAAGTTTCTTTGGAAGTTTCTGAAGAACTTACACAAGCTGCAATTGTTCAAAACATCAATACAAATAAGGAACGAATTGCAAGATACGATAAGAATCTAAACCTTTCTACTGGATGGAATAAAAATATTACTGGTGACAGTTCTGATGCACTTCCTAAATCTAATAATAATGTATATTACAAAGATGACGGAGATCTTCACTTCGATAATGGTGCTGCCGACGTAGTATTCACAAAAGGAGCACGAACATTCATCGTAGAAGGTCATGATGTATATATTGATAGCAATATCAGATACGAAGACGCATCACTTGCTGATCCTCGTGATATTCCATCAATCGCAATTATCGTAATTGGCGGAAACATTGTAATCGCTGACGAAGTTTCGGAAACTACTGGTGTATTCTTCGTTCAAGAAGATCCAAAACGAGGCGTTGGAGGACAAATCTGTGAAGAACCTGTTGATCCGGCTAACCTTTGTGACGAAGATGCTGAAGCAGACGTGAGAGAGGCATATAACTCAAAGCGATATACTCAATTCGGGTCGATCTATGGTGATCTCCAACATCTATTCAAGTTTAGAACTGCTGCTGGTGATCCAAGATTCGAAGAAGGTGCTGTAGTTATCAGATTTGATAACAGGGTATTCCTAAATACTCCACCGATCTTAAATGAACTTGTTCAGTTAAGTATCTCTGAAGCAGCGCTTTAAGAAAACAAATTTTAATTGAAAGAGTCCCGTAGAAATGCGGGGCTCTTTTTTTAGAGTACTAAGTACTCCTTGAATACACACCACGCTTTCTTTATAATGACCTCCCTACTTCCATAAATCCCCAAAATGGCAAAAAAGAATAACGTATTTCTTTTTTACGGAGAGGAAACTTACTTAGCTCATCAGAAGCTAAAGCTTTGGCGTGAAAAGTTTGAGGAGAAGTATGGTGGGGATATGAACATTGCCCAATTGGAAGGCAAGGGTTTGCAATCTTCAGATTTGGAGAGCGATATCCAGTCAGCTCCTTTTTTGGCTGAAAAGAGGCTTGTTATAGTTACAGACTTTTTAGCAAAGGGAACAAAAGACGAACAAAAAAAAGTTGCGGAGATATTAGAAAAAGAAGTCCCTGACTTCTGCATTCTCGTTTTTTCGGAAGATAAAATGCCAGACAAACGTGCGTCACTTTATAAAAAACTAAATAAAGTCGGAAATCTGGAAGAATTTACTGCATTAATGGGGCACTCGCTTGCAAAATGGATTATGGATAGAGCGGTAGAGAAAGAAATGAAGATTCCAATGGCAATGGCAGATTATCTCGGAGAAGTTGCAGGGAGTGATCTTTGGAATCTTGAAAACGAACTAAATAAACTAAAAATGTATAGTCGAGAAAAACCAATCACGAAGGAAGCAATCGACGATCTTGTTCATCCGAATTTAACAACAACTATCTTTAAGTTTACAGACTATCTTGCTCAAAGAAATCCGAAAGGTTCACTTCACACCTTGCATATTTTGCTTGAAAGCGGCGAAGATATTGTGAAAATTTTGTTTATGATTGTGAGACATTTCAGAATTCTTATTCAAGTTAAAGATCTTGTAGATCGTGGAACAAGAAAGCCTGATATTGTTTCTAGGCTCAAGCAGCACCCTTATACAATCTCAACAACAATGCAACAAAGCCCCAACTTTTCTCCGCAATCACTACGGAAAGTTTATGAGGCTTTGCTACAAATTGATATAGGTCTTAAGACCGGTAAGATACGACTTTTAGCTGATGACAAGAAAGAAATCTTGCTGGCACTCGAACAGTTTGTTCATACTGTTTGTGCCTAGAAATTAAATCGATTCGTAAGCGTCCCCGACCCTCAAAATAAGATCTTCTTTAAATTGAGGACCAATAATTTGCATACCAATTGGAAGATCCTTTTTTGTTTTTCCACAAGGAACATTCAATGCAGGAACACCTGCAATCGAAACTGGAATTGTAAGTGCATCAGCCAAATACATCTGCAATGGATCATCTTTCTTTTCACCTGCTTTAAATGGAGGGAATGGAGAAGTTGGACCAATCAAAACATCAACCTTTTCAAAAGCTTTATTAAAATCCTCAATAATCAAAGTTCGAACTTTTTGAGCTTTTTTATAATATGCATCATAATAACCAGCAGATAAAACATAAGTCCCCATCATAATTCGACGTTTAATTTCGTCACCAAAATTTTCCCCTCGTGAATTGTAATAATAATCCTGCAGACTATCCCCTTCTTCAGATGGTTTTCTTCCAAAACGAATTGAATCAAAACGCGCAAGATTAGCACTTAATTCAGCCGGCATAATAATATAATAAGCCGCAACAGCGTATTTGGTAGTTGGAAGAGACACTTGTTCGATTATTGCACCCGCATCTTCAAACTTTTTAAGAGCATTTTCAATTGATTCTTTAACTTCAGGGTCTGTATTCTCATCCATATATTCTTTTGGCACTCCAATTTTAAGACCTTTCACGTCTCTGGTAAGACTTTCGACATAATTAGGAACATCTACAGCTGGAGTTGTTGAATCCAAATTGTCCGTGCCAGCAATATTTTGCAAAACAAGTGCGCAATCACGAACATTTTTTGCAAAAGGACCTATCGTATCTAAAGAAGAAGCCATTGAAGTAACGCCACTTCTAGAAACACGTCCGTATGTAACTTTTAAACCAACAACACCACAAAAAGATGCTGGTTGTCTTATTGAGCCTCCTGTATCTGTCCCGAGAGAATATAAGCATGAATTGGTTGCAACTGCTGCTGCAGAGCCTCCTGAGGAACCACCAGGAACGTAATCAGGATTATGTGGATTTTTTGTTGAACCAAAATGACTATGTTCTGTTGAACTTCCGCATGCAAATTCATCTAAATTAGTTTTTCCAATCATTAACATTCCTGCATCGCGTAATCTTTTTACTACTGTTGCATCGTATGGCGGCACAAAATCCTCAAGCATTTTCGAAGCACATGTACTTTTTACACCTTTCGTATTAATTAAATCTTTAATTCCACATGGGATTCCCTCTAAAACTCCAATTTTTTCTCCAGATTGAATTTTTTTGTCGACTTTTTCTGCTTGTTCCAAAGCTTCTTCATCAGTAATTGTGACAAAAACATTAAACTCATCGTTTGAAGCACGAGCCTGCTTTAAAGCTTCCTCAGTTAACTCCGTACAAGAAAATTCTTTTTCCTTAAACCCTTTATGTGCACTCTCTATCGTAAATCCAGATAAATTCATCAGTATTTTTTACATTTTAATAACCGGCTTAACCCGCACCTGCTTGCGTTCTTTAGGTAAAGGTGAACATAATAAAAGATCTTCACCATCACACTTTCGTGTAATCTCATCTTTTTCAGTAACATTTTGAAGACCTGTAACTTGAGAAGTTTCCTCTACTCCTTCGGTATCAACAGAGTTTAAAAGTTCTACATATTCAAATACATCACTCAACTGAGTCGAAAAAGTTTTAATTTCTTTCTCGGTTAGCGTGAGCCTAGCCAGTTTTGCTATGTGTTTTACTTCGTCTTCTGAAATCATAAAAATTTGAATTAACCAAAGCCAGTTTAGCGAAAAGTATCCCAAAAGTTAATATGTTTTTTTACAGGCGATTCTTGTATAATGGACGTTGATGCATGCACAACTTTTTTAAAAGGTATGAACTTAGAACACAACATTCAGAAAATAGCACTTATCTTCTTTTTCATAACTGGTACGGCACATATTATTTCGTATCTTATGATCCTCAATGGATATGCGCCAGATACAGCCTTTATGATAAGGACGATTGTTGAAATACCTTTCATTATTACTGCAGCAATTTATGGATTTATAAGTTTAAAAATAAGCATTGCGCAGCCGGATAAAAAACACAAAATAAGTAACATTTTATTTATTGCGTTCATTATCGTTCTTTTCGCGGCACTTATATATCTTAACCTCTTTATTCCTGACAGATTCTAAATGACGCCCGAAAAAGATGATGGAAAAAAAATTATGGTATTTGGAACATTCGATGTATTTCACGCAGGACATGAATATTTCTTAAGAGAAGCAAAACAGCTTGGAGACTACCTAATTGCAGTTATTGCAAGAGACAGTACAGTTCAAAAAGTAAAAGGCGAACTCCCGCAGCACGATGAAAGAGACCGACTTCACGCTGTAAAAGAGAGTGGATACGCAGACAAAGTCACACTGGGAAGCGAAGATGACAAATACAAAGTAATTCGAAAATATAAACCAGATATAATAGCACTCGGATACGACCAATTTGTATTCACATATGCATTAAATAAAATAATAATAGACGAAAATCTGGATACGGAAATCATAAGACTTGAGCCGTATGAACCATCAATGTATAAATCATCATTAATTAAAACCCTTGCCGAAGATGAAGAAGAAAACGAAAAAGCATCATAAGCCTCATAAGAGGAAACACGTGTTTATAAAGCATATATGGAAAGCACTGCGCTTAAGCTCATCTAACATGTGGCGAAATAAATTCCTAAGTATTGCTACTATTTTTGTGATGGGAATTTTGATTTTTATTTTCAATATTATTCTTGGAGTTAATTATGTTACTAAATCCGCGTTAGACGATCTAACAAGAAAAGTTGATATCGTTGTTTATTTGAAAGATAACACTGAGTATTATCAAATCCAGCAAATGACAGGTGAACTTAATGCACTTGATGGAGTTGTAGAGGTCTCATACACATCAAAAAGTGATGCACTTGAGATTGTCTCGCAAACACATCCCAAAACAGCGGACTTTTTAACTAGATATGGTGTTGATAATCCCCTTCCGGCAAGTATTAATGTAAGAACAGAGCATCCTGAACTTCATATAATGGTTCAACAATTTTTGAATCAGGAAAAATACAGGCACATGCTTGCAAATGTTGTCACAGACACGGAAGCGCAAAATACAGCAAGCAACGCAGTAACAAAAAACTTGATTAATCTTTCAAATGCAACTAACCAAATCATTTTCTGGGTATTTGTTGTGTTTATTACAGGAGCGGTTTTAATTGTTTCTAATGCGATTCAGCTTACAATTTATACTCGGCAACGCGAAATTTATATTATGAGACTCGTTGGAGCGACACGAAGCTTCATACAGCTTCCATTTTTGTTTGAAGGACTATTTTACGGAGTTATAGCAATGCTTTTAGCATCACTTCTTCTGGTTATAATGGCTACTCAAATTCAAATCGCACAAATAAGTATTGCGGAGTATATCAAAAACATACCCCTTATAACTGTATTCTTTATTGAACTTGCAGCAGTTGTAGTTATTGGAATTTTATGCAGCTTCATTGCTGTTTACAGATACATGCAAAATAAATTAATTCACGATTAAAAGCATGCGGACTTACAAGACCACAGGAATAGTTCTTCATAAAAGATCGCTTGGTGAAAAAGATTACGCGGTAACTCTTTTTACTCCGTGTCATGGAAAAATTCAAGTTATGGCACGAGGCGCACGAAATATAAAAAGTAAATTCACAGGACATGTTGATCTGTTAAATATTTGCGAAGTGCAAATTTATAACGGTCCAAGAAATTCAATCCTTTCCGACTGCAATCTAGATATAAATTACGCACATTTCAGAGAAGACCTAAACAAGTTCTACATATGTGAGGAAATCGCAAAAATGATTAGAAATTTCACTAAGGAAGATGAAAACAGTGAAGATATTTACGACCTGCTCATGGAAACATTTGCAGCATTAAATATTTACAACAAAGAAACATTAATTTTCGAAGCATTTAAAGTGAAATTATTCTACCTACTCGGAAATATGCCTGACGTTTATAGTCTTTCTGATACAGAATTCTCACATTTTGACATTCGGCAAAAAAAACTACTCAAGTTTTTACTTTCCCAGGCCTATAGCGAAATAATTCGAGTATATTTAGATAAAAAAGACACACATTTATTGCAAAAGATGACGAACGACCTACTTGCATACGCTACGTAACCTTTTTAACTGATTGAACACCCGCGGTTCTTTCTATAGATGAAAGAATTTTTTCAAATTGGTTAAAATCTGATATTTCAACAAGTAATTCCCACAAGAAACTTCTTTGGGTTTCCTTTTTAATATAAAACTGCAAAATCGAACCTTTCGATTTCTCAATCTCCTTTGTTACATCACGCATAACATAAGTATTTGGTGCTGTTTCAACATATAAAGAAACCTGCCTCAGCATTTCATCTTCAAGCGTCCCAACCCAGTGAGCATTAATATACCGATCTTCGTTACTCATCTTTAGAATTTTGCATCCTTTCTTATGGATACTTATCGCTCTACCACGAGTAACATATCCAGCAATAGGCTGTCCGAAACCAGGCTTACAACACTGTGCACGTTTAACAGGAAGCCCTTTTTCTCCACCAGCTACAACATACTTCCCTATCTCGCTTTCTTTCTTTATATCAACAATTTTTGAAGGCGCAACTTTCTTAACTTTTTTCTTTCCGATAATTTCATCATACGAAAAAACTTTGCTAATAGCAGAGGATGGAAGCATAGACCCATTCCCAACCTGCCTTACAAGTTCTTCACGCTCTTTATAGCTCAAAGCTTTTCCATCAATATTTCTAAAAAGTGACATTTTCGGATCCAGGATAGGCTTTCCAATTTGCGTAAGCTTAGCGTTAATCAATTCTCTTCCTTCTCTAAGATTGTCCTCTTTATCAAAACTTCGAAAATAACTCTTAATTTTCGTTCTCGCGCCGGAAGTTTTTGCAAAAGCCAACCACTCGAGCTTCGGTTCAACATTATTTCTAGTAAGAATTTCAATAACCTCACCGTTTTGAAGTTCATGATGAAGAGGAATAATAGATCCATTTGCTTTAGCCATCGTACATTTGTGTCCAACATCAGTATGAATTGCATAGGCGAAATCAATTGGAGTCGATCCTACAGGCAAATCGAGGACTTCTCCGTCTGGAGTAAAAACAAAAATCCGATCCTGAAAAAGATCTACTTTCAAATCATTTAAAACTTCCTCATCGTCCTCGTTTTCAAAATGTGAACTTACTTTTGTAAGATTTGTAATCCATTCCAGGTGTGCTTTTTGTCGATCCTGAGAATTCCCATTAGATTCCTTGTAAAGCCAGTGAGAAGCGATTCCATATTCAGCCTCTTCATGCATTTTGTCGGTACGCACCTGAATTTCAACAGGCTCCTTAACAGAATGAGGCGCTAGCCCAATCACGGTTGTATGCAAACTTCTGTAACCATTAGGTTTTGGAAATCCGATATAATCTTTAAAACGACCAGGCAAAGGCTTCCAATTCGTATGGATATGACCAATAAGACGATACAAATCATCTACTTTTTCCTTTCCACCTTTCTCAAATTTTGACGGAAGAATAATTCGAAGCGCAAAAATATCATGAATTTCATCAATAGATGTTTTTCCCTTTTTCTTTAATTTTTTGTAAATACTGTAAGTGTTCTTAAAACGTCCGGCAACACGGGCATCGTATCCGTTCTCCTTCAAATAATCCTCTGCTGCAAGGGTAATATCGTCGACAACATTTTTTCGCTTTTTACCAAGAAGTTTTAATTGTTCCTGAATATTTTTATACTCACTGTTATTCAAATTTTTGAAACACAAATCTTCAAGCGTGGATCTAATATGATACACACCTAATCGTGATGCAATCGGCACATAAATTTCGAGAGTTTCACGCGCAATACGTTTTCTCTTTTCGGGTTTTACATATTCGAGCGTTTGCAAATTGTGAAGTCGATCCGCAAGTTTAATAAGTACAACTCTGAGATCTTTCGCCATCACAAGAAACATTTTTCGAAGCGTTTCAAGCTCTGCTCCTTTAACAGACGACCTTACGGTTCCAATTCTTTCAAATGCCGAAACAAGCAAACTTACATTTTTTCCGAATTTTTTCTCGATATCTTTAATTTTAAAATCCGTATATTGAGGAACTTCATGAAGAAGAGCTGCAATTAAAGTTTCTTCATCAACTTTTAAAGTTGAAAGAATTTTTGCAGTTTCAAGAGTATGACTAATAACGGGATCACCCGAAAAACGACTGTGCCCTTCGTACGCTTCATTTGCAAAAGCAAAAGCTGTTGCCAGATTTTGCTCTGATATTGAAGAGTTGTAGTCCTTAACCCGCTTTAAGAAATTACTGAATTCGCGCTGCATTGCTTCCTTTGCTTATTTGACTAGAGTGTTAATTATATGTCAAAGAAACCCTTGAGTAAAGAATAGAAATAACCCCGGGGCGCTCAACTGGTATAGGTAGGATGGACGTGGAGTCCGCCAGTTGCGCCCCGGGGTGGAGGGATGTGTGTGGGAAGGTCAGAAGTGGAAGGGAGAGATGAAGAAGTGAGTGATCAGCAGTACTCCAGCGGCGAGTACAAAGCCGATGACCATGGTGACCATGTCCTGCTTCTCCTTCGAAGGAATCACCTTGTAGAGACTCCAAGAGAAAAGCCCGGTCAGCACTGCAGCGGCCAACGCGAGGAGAGGCAAAGCTATCAGTGGCGATAACTTTGCAAGAATCAAACTCGTCATTCTAGAAACCCATCCTTTCTTTGCATACTTTCCACACTCCCAGTTGAGAGTGTGCCGGATTGTCAAACAACCAACATACTTCACGATGGGCTAATTATAGTTCGTTCCTAGGATTTGTCAATCTCCTCCCGGGTGGAATCTAAAAATTAAATCTCCTCTTCATGGATAATCAAATCCAACGTTGAGCCTCTAATATCAACAACTTTCACTCCTTTAATTAAAGCTGGCTTATTATATTCTACATCTTTTATACGCGCTTCCATGTTTGCTGTTGCTATTTCAAACATACCAACCAATTTAGCTAAACTGTTATACTCAGCCTTTAAATCGATCTGTTCTTGTGAAACGTTAATAAATTCATTTAATAATGTATTGGATTTAGAACTTTCAAGCTTTTCCATCGCAGTAAAGAAATCATCCTCATACTGCTCTTTTAAAGTCGTAACCTCATTAAATTGAACCTTTAGCGCATCTTTTCTCACGTTAATTTCATGCATAGTCGAAATTGCCTCATCTTGCGCATCGTTAAGTTCATCCAAATGAAACTCAAGTGCCTTTTGTCTATTTGAAGAATTATCTAGTAATTGATGAATATCCGTTGAGAAAGTATTTTGAAGTTTTGCTAGAGCCTGCATGTATGTAGCAATTCGATCTGCTTTATCTTCAGGAGTTTCCGGAAGCCCAACGCTAAATACAGACTGAATTCCCGAAGAAATTCTTTTGATTTGCGGGATATCTTCGCCGGTAACAAAAATTGTCTGGATACCTTCTTCAAATTTTTCCAAAGAAGTTCCTTTGTTTGATCCTGCTACAAAAAGCGTAATCAAACCATCGGTGTATTCACCCGAAGGCTGCGTAACTTCGCCTGTATCCCCAACTGGTTGAGTAACTTCTGTCTGATCACCTCCATAAATAAAATCAACAACACCTCCATAAATCAATTGTGGAACCTTGAAAAGAAAAATCGCTAAAAGAATACCTATAACAAGACAACCACGAATAACGTATTTAATAATAATTCCAATTACTTCTTTTCTTTCAGCATCATCATCCGCGAGTGTTTCAGTCGGCGCAACTGGAGATGCTGGCTCTGGTTCTATTGTTTCTGGTTCAATTATCTCTTCAGGAATCTCTGCTGGTGCCTCTTCTACTACTTTTTCTTCTGATTCTGGTTCCTGCGGAGCTTCTTCGACAGGTGCAGGAATAGGCACAGGAATTGGAGTAACTGAGTCTCCCGTATCATCATAATCTTTTTTAATTGCGTCTTTCAACTGATTCCATCCAACTGGTCCCGCCGGTTTTTCTTCCATATGAAATGGCGATGGTTCATTTGGTTTTGGTCCTCCTTTCGGCTCTGGTTCAGCAGGCACTGGTGTTGGCTCCGAAACTGGTTCCGACGTAGGTGATTCTGGCACAACAGGTGCTTCTGGAGGAGGCGGAACACCTAAAAGCTCATCATCTGTAAGTTCCTCTTCAACAGGTTCTGGTTCTGCTACCGGTGGTTCTGGCGCAGAAGGTAAAACTTCCTCTTCTGGCTCTGCTACCGGTGGTTCCTCTGGCGCTTCAATATCAAAAGTTTCCGGCTCAACTGGAGCCATGGGTTCTTCAGGAGCTGAAACTGGAGCAGGAGCAGGCATCGGTTCAGTTTTTGTAGACTCTTCTGGTTCTCCTAAAACTAAATCTTCAAGACTTTTCGATTCTTCCTCAATCTTTTCTGGTTTTGGCTGAGCAGGCTGCTCGACAGACTTTGGTACAACCTGTTTTTGAGACTGCTGCTGCCCTTGCTGCGATGATTGCCCAGTCGTTGGCTTCTTCTTTTTCCTTCTTCGACGTTTTTTCTTTGGAGGCTGAGAAGTTTGCCCACCTTGAACACTGCCAGTTTTTTGCTGCGGATTTCCACCCTGCGGCTTAGCTGGTTTAGTATTATCGTCCTGTTTCTGTGCACCTTGATCTTCAGCCATTATTAAGATTCGTCAAACGTAATAATTCTCTAAATTATAGCATAAAAACACGCATTTTGGAACCTTATATGCCTGAAATAACTATTAAAATCCGTACAGACCACTTTCAAACATATATGATGGCCAGAATCCGAAAATCATATTAAGAACCCACATTAGAACTCCAATTACAAGAATTGAAATAATAATAGTAAATACAGTATGAGTAGGATTCATCTTCTTAACTGTAGCTAAAGCTTTATAACTAATCACTAAGTACCAAAGGCCCACAAGCCCTCCAACAACAGGAATTATTGAAGCAACTATTATCAGACTTCCATATCCAAGCACTCTAAACAACTCTCCGTACTTCCCTTTTCCTTTAAAGAACTGGCTCGCAACAAAATCATAAACAAATACCATCACAACGTATCCAACAAAAGTTACCAACGCTGAGATCAAAACACTTCCCAGAGGGAATCCGAATCTAATCCACGGCAAATACATCCCTAGACTTGACCCAATAGCAGCAAGAATAAAGAACAAAAGCGCTGCTGTGGCAGTTGTTTTTCGCATAGATACATCGTGCATCTTTTTAGTATCGAGCTTGATGATCGCCCAAGCATTTTCCACTTCTTTCTTTAGATCAAACTTCCCAGGATTGTTCATTCCTTTAAATGTATCAACCGCGTCATTAAAATGGGTTTTCAGTTCGTCCTGCATATCGTCATGTTTCTTGTGATGTGAGTCCATATTATTAGTTTTAAGAATAGTGCTGAACGCATTTTACTAGAAAAAAAATTTAGGCACTAGAGTTAACTATTGACTGATTGGGCTAAAAGTGCTCTAATTCAACCAGGTTTCATGTCATGGCCTTATAAGACTTTTAGGCATGTGAACATGTCCTTTAAATTATAGGCCGGAACAAAAGGTTTTCAACAAGGGAGAAAAGATAATGGATAAATCGCAAGAAGAGAAAAATGGTCGTAGTTTGAAATCGCGTGGAGTGAGATTCGCCACTTGGCTGGGTAATGTCACAAGTACAAAAAGACGCTCAGGCAAAATTATCTCCGGAATCTTCATCGCTATTATAGCAGGACTTACCTGCTACCTTTTTTGGTCGCAACGTTATATCAAAGGAGAAATCTCCAGCTTTCGCAAGACAGTTGAAAGCAAAAAAATACTAAGCACAATCAGAAAGGAGTGCAAAAAAAATCCGGATCTGGGTGCTTACAATAAGTGCTTAAACAGCAAACTTACCGCATCAGTTGATCTACATGCGTCAAAACTGTATGCGAAGTTAAAAAGCATATGCTCCTACAATAAGGTCAAGAAATTCCCCTATTGTGTACAAAGTTCTCTTCGCAAATTTGCGTGGGATAGCAAAGATCTAGTGCTCAAACTGATCGCGATGAGGGTCATCGACAAGCTCGAAGACCCACCCAAAGACCTCAAAGATGACGCGGACAAGTACTACGGCGACGCCGTAAAGCTCGAAAGAAAAGGCCGCCTCGTCTTCATCACGCCAGTCTGCCCGTGCAAGTCAAAACCCTCAAAAAAACCTACCCCATAGGCATTCCGACCTATTTTCCCCCTCAAGTCGTCAAAACAAAACGAAATTTGCCAACAAATCTCTAAAGAAGGCAAATCTTTATTAGGACTCTCCCTTCACTTTTTGCGCTTCTACAGCTAGAATCTTACAGGTCATGTTTTTTTATATATATTATTTACCTAACATCATTTCACATGGATTTCTTCGATGTGCCAGTGATCTCTATCATCGTGAGTATAATCGCTCTTATGTATGCGGTTGGGCTAATCATTCACGTTGTACTAAAGGATAGTGGATCTCAAAAAATGCAATCTATTGCAAAATCTATTCAAGAAGGTGCTTCCGCATACCTTCACAGACAGACATTAACTGTACTCTTCTTCGCGATTCTGGTTTTTCTAGTTCTCGCATACACAATCCCACAAGGAGATTACAATAATGGTCTTTTAATTGCTGTCGGATTCTTTGTTGGTGCTGTATTTTCGGCACTTGCAGGATATATCGGTATGAGCGTTTCTGTTCGTGCTAATGTCCGAACTGCTCAAGCTGCAAAAACAAGTCTAAGTAAAGCATTGGATGTTGCTTTCCGTGGAGGAGCCGTAACAGGACTTGCTGTTGTAGGTCTTGCGCTTCTTGGTGTAGCAGGATTCTATTTTGTTTTCACAAGATTACTTGAAATCCCAGCTGGTGAAGTTCCAAACCTTCTTATTGGATTCGCTTTTGGTGCGTCATTAATCTCACTCTTCGCTCGTGTTGGAGGAGGAATTTACACAAAAGCTGCTGACGTAGGAGCTGACATCGTAGGAAAAATTGAAAAAGGAATACCTGAAGACGATCCAAGAAACCCTGCAGTAATCGCTGATAACGTTGGTGACAACGTTGGTGATTGTGCGGGAATGGGAGCTGATCTTTTTGAAACTTATGCAGTTACATTGATTGCTGCGATGATTCTTGCATCTTCAACATTAACAACTACACTTGGAATTTCTGGAATTGAATATCCAATGGCTTTAGGTGCAATTGCTGTTCTTGCTTCAATTGTTGGAACTTGGTTCGTAAAACTTGGAAAGAGAAAGAAGAATATTATGGGAGCTCTATACAGAGGAATGCTTGTAACAGGAATTCTTTCTGCTATCGGATTCTATTTTGTTACTGAATATATGATCGGTGATATTTATGTTTTCCTTTCAGCAGTTGTTGGTCTTTTTGTTACAGTGTTCATCACTTTAATTACAGAATATTACACTTCAACTAAATATAGCCCTGTTAAAAAGATTGCTAAAGCTTCTGAAACAGGAGCAGGAACAAACGTAATTGCAGGACTTGCTGTAGGACTTGAAAGTACATTCCTTCCAGTTATCTTAATTGTTACTGCAATTATCGTTGCATACTTCTTCGGAGAAGCTTCTTCAGCTGAAAATGGTATCTACGGTATAGCAATCGCTGCAGTGGCAATGTTATCAACTACAGGACTTGTTATCGCTACTGATTCATACGGTCCAATTACAGACAACGCAGGAGGAATCGCTGAAATGGCAAACCTTCCTGAAAAAGTTCGAAAAAATACAGATGCACTTGATGCAGTTGGAAACACAACAAAAGCTGTTACAAAAGGTTATGCTATTAGTTCTGCTGCACTTGCAGCACTTGTTCTTTTCCAGGCATATACAGAAGAACTAGCGAAAAGCAGTAGTGAAGAATTTGTATTTAGCATCGCGGATTACAGAGTATTAATCGGATTATTTATTGGAGGACTTTTACCATTCCTATTCTCGGCTTCATTAATGGAATCAGTAGGAAAAGCTGCTCATAAAGTTGTAGTAGAGGTACGAAGACAATTCAAACAAATTAAAGGAATTATGACTGGGAAATCTCAACCAGATTATGGTCGATGCGTAGATATCGTAACCAAAGCAGCTCTTAAAGAGATGGTATTCCCTGGATTACTTGCTGTAGTATCACCAATTTTAGTCGGTGTATTCCTAGGACCTCTAGCACTTGGAGGATTACTTGCAGGTGTAATTGTGGTTGGATTCCTAATGGCTCTTAACATGTCTACTGGTGGTGGAGCTTGGGACAACGCAAAAAAATATATCGAAGACGGACACTTTGGAGGAAAAGGATCTGAAGCTCACAAAGCTGCAGTAGTTGGAGACACTGTTGGTGATCCATACAAAGATACTGCAGGTCCAGCGTTAAACGCGCTAATTAAAGTTATTAACACAATTGCTTTGATTATCGCACCACTTATTGCCGGGTTGGTAATATGGGGATAACAGTTGCGACGGAGGAGCAACCTTCTTCAAAAAAACTTAAGCACAAACCAAATTTTGTTCGCAAAGATGAGGGGGCTATAAAGTCCCCTCTTTTTCAACTTAAAAAAACACAAAAATATTGCCTGCATTTTTCCAAAGGGATAACATGAAGACAATATGAATGAAGCTAATTTTAAAAACAAATTACCCGCAACTCTTCAATCAATTGAAGGAGATTATGCTTACTTTAAATTTCAGGAAGAAACAGAAGTTGATGAGCCTAACTTTAAATGGCCCATTAAAAGGCTACCGGAAGGCTTGGAAATAGGAGATCAAATAGATGTCCAACTTGTTTTCGAAATGGCAGAAGATCGCAAAGCAGAACTAATGAAAAGAGAAGAAATGGAAACCGAATACAGCGAAAAACGAAAGCTTTTAGAAGAGCTTGTGAATTAATTAGCAAAAAAGTACAAGGAGTGAACGTGGGGGTTGTTCGGGCTCTCAGTTGTACGGTTGGGCAGACATATCTTATTCTGATAGACCTTCTAAGAAAGCTAGAACCACCAAGAAGGTAATTGGTACAATTGACCATACAAATACAAATGGGGAAGGATAAAAAATATACAATACGATACAACCAGCCCCCAAAATCCATTTCCAGGCCTGACGCCTTCTTGTGAAAAACATTGAGCCAATTAAAGCTAATCCAAGTGTCATAAAATTTAATGGCCACCATGAAATCCTATACATCACATCCAATAATTGTACAATCAAAACTGACAGCAAAAGTATGGTTCCAAGCATTGGATTATAAGGTATGGAAATCTCAATCGACCGATCATTTGTCGCCATCACTACGCTCATATCTCACTTCTCTTTCTCAGAGATGATTCTCCGCTTCTTCCATTTAAAATACTTAAATAAGAGAAGTCGGGAATCACCTTATTGAGATAAAAGATAATACGTTCACTCCACTTTTTTACCAATTATTTTGTATTTTCAAAGAACAGGAGGCAGATAATACCAGCCATAGTCCTTTTCGTCAAGAAGTGCCGCTTTGAAACACCTACTCCCACTGCAAACCACCCTGGAAATTAACAACTGATACCCACGTATTCCCCTCTTCAAACTTCAACTCAACATCATTTTCATCATAGAATTTCAAAGTATCTTGGCTATTTAGCTTACTCCACGTTCCTGAATGAACTTTTCCGTTTCTAAACAAATACATTGAACCGCTTCCTTCTGTTTTTAAATATAAACGACCTTCTTCGTCTGTTGGATAATAATTTGTAATCATAACTACAACATTTGCAGCTGTAATCTGAGTTTCTGTTGCATGATCAATATGGGGTGCGCCAGCCTGATTTCTTTCGTACACATCGTTTTCTTCATCATAATCGTATCGCACGAAATACTGCGGGAAAGGATAGTAAATATGAACCGTATCAGCACTGTAAGCCTCTTCACCTAATGGATCATCTATCTCTTGTTCACCAAAAGTAACAAAAGGATCTTCAATTGGCTTATCCCACCCTCTATCGTCCATTAGCTCCCTAAGCTCTTCCAAATTTGCAAAAAGATTGTGAGGCGCATAATACGTATAATCACGTATGAAATATTCATCAGCTCCTTCAAGGGCAAGACCTTCTAGGTCGTAAGCTCTTCCACTATTATATATTGCAGACAATCCCATATCGCTTCCACCTGCATGTGCAAGGGCACTATCAAATTGTTCTGCCCAACGTACAAAATAAGGACGCACACTACGAACAGGTCCTACTTTTTCTGTATTTTGATATGGATAAAACGCAAGAAAGCGAGTAATACCACCTTCTGCTTCTGTTTCAAAAACTAGACTCGCCTCTGCCAAACCCGACATCTGACGACGGGAATCTGTATGATTCTCAATCATAACGGCTATCATTTTCTCTTCCTCTACCTCTATTGGCTGAGCATCAATTAAAGAAAGTACTGAATCTTCCTCGATAACAGCAACATCTGATTCTGTTTCAACAGCCTCTTCAGACATAACCTCTGAAGCAGGTTTTGGTAATGAAAAAATGAATACCCAAATAATGATAACGATAAGCAATGGTACTGCAATAGCAGCTGCAATAAGAATGTTGCGCTTCTTGTTGTCCATAAAAAAGGTTTATGCTTCTTTTTCCTTATTTCCTGAATCTCCTTCGCCTCCTTCTTTAGCACCCTCTTCTTTCTTAGCTTCTCCGCCTTCTGCTGGAGCTTCACCCTCAGCACCTTCTTCGCCTTCTGCAACTTCTTCTTCTGGTTCTTCTTCAACTTTCGGAGCAACAACTGTTGCAATAGTTAATTTTTCGTCATCAACTGCAACTGCCCCTTCAGGCATAGCAATATCACCAATATGAATTGATGAATGGAAGTCTTCAAGCCCTGAAATATCAAATTCAAGCTGCTTTGGAATGTTACGCGCAATACATTTAACTGTAAGCGTATCACGGTTTTGCATCAATGTACCCCCATCTTCACGTACAGCTTTTGATTCTCCAACTGCAATAAGAGGAACTTCTGTTGTAACCTCTTTATCAAGATCAACAAATACAAAATCAATGTGTGTAAATTTATCTGTAACAGGATCATACTGAATATCGTGTACAAGTACATTTATTTTATCCTTTCCATCTACCACAAGCTCGAGGACTGTATTCCCTCCGGCTTTTCCGTAAGTTCTTCTAAAACTTTGATATTCAACAACCAAATTCTGGTTTTTCTTATTTGTCCCATAAAAATTAGCTGGGATTAGACCTGAAGTCCTAACTCCATTGGCCTTAATTCCCTCGTCGCGAGATTGTACTTCCAGTGTTATTGTGTCCATTTTAATTATTAATTATTGATTACTAATTGCTAATAAGCGTGCAAAGTTTAGCGAAAAAGGAAGCGAAGTGCAAGGGATTTTAGATCATACTTTACTAATTATTACCCACGAGCTATTATACGATTCGTGATACTAATAATTTTTACATTATGAACAAATTCAAAGACCTATATAAACTTCAAAAACAAGCAAAACAAATTCAACAAAAACTTGTAAACACGCATGTTGAAGCGGAAGTTGAAGGTGTTACTGTGACAGTTAACGGAAAACAGGAAATTATGTCGGTTGATATGACTGATGACGCATACGGAAACAAGAAAAAAGCTATGCAAAATGTAGTTAAAGCCCTAAACAAAGCAATCACAAGATCGCAGCAAATTGGCGCGGACGAAATGAAAGACGTCATGGGTGATATGGGGCTAGGAAATATGCCTGGAATGTAAACCAATCAATATGAAAAAAATTCTTGCAGGATTTATAATCCTTCTGATAATTGGAGTTGGCTATATTTACTATACAATTTATATACCTGTTGATAGCAACGATACAGAAAATATATCGTTTGTTATTGATCGCGGAAGTAGCGTAAATGAAGTAACAAATGAACTTAAAGAAGAAGGCTTAATAAAGTGTAAGATTAGCTTTTATGGATACGTACGTTTATATGGTTTCGACACAAAAATTACTGCCGGAAGATACGTTTTAAACAAATCAATGGATGTTCCTGAAATTTTAGAAACAATTATGACTCCTACTCTTTCAGAAACCGTGGTTACTATTCAAGAAGGACTTACAATTAGTGATATTGACGATAAACTTACCGAACTTACATTAGTTCAAGATGGCGAATTTGAAGCTGCAGTTAAGCAATTCAACGAATATGAAACATATGATTTTTTAGATAGAGAAAAGATTGAGGATTTAGAATTTCCTCTAGAAGGATACCTCTATCCAGATACTTATTATGTTGATGCAATTGATTTTAACAGCAACCGTCTTATCGAAAAAATGCTTAATAATTTTGAAACTAAATTTGCCACGGTTGAAGATTTGTTTGATGCACAAGATAAATCTTTGCACGATATCATTACAATGTCTTCAATTCTGCAACGAGAAGTGAGAACAGAAAAGGATTTGGCAATTGTTGCTGGAATTTTATGGAAACGATTCGATTCTGGTTGGCACATTGGTGCTGACGCAACAATTTTATATGTAACCAAGAAAAAAACTATCGACGTAGAAGATCTTGAAGTTGATTCACCTTATAATACTAGGTTGCATGTTGGAATGCCTCCTGGCCCTATAAGTAATCCTGATATTGAACATATCGAAGCTTCGATAATGCCCGAAGATAGCGATTATTGGTACTATCTTACAACTTTAGATACTGGAGAAGTTATATATGGGCGTAACAACGACGAGCATAATACGAATAAGGCTAAATACCTTTACTAGTCTCAAAATCTTGCAAAATCTTTGATTTGGAGTATCATTACGTCTCGATATTAATTTTTACGAATGGATTCTTCCGAAAAAGTTGATGTTTTAAGTCTTGATCCACGAATCGCCGAGCTAATTGAATTAATTAGTGAACATGAACAACGAGTGCTGGATGATCCAAGAGCACGCGGAGACGAACTCAGAGAGCCAACGGCAGTAAAGGCTTTATTGACAATCGATCCTGAATTTGCAAAAAAGTATGCACGAGCAATGTTTGAAGCTTTTTTGGATACCATGGATTGTGGAGATTTAATGTACACTAAAAGATACGCTGCATCTTATTTGGCAGAAGTTTGTAATGCAACAGAAATTCCTGAAAGCGATGATGAGAAATTAGCCTTTTTGACCAAGAAATTTGGAACAATGGGTGAAAGAGGAACCCTGGGTTCTTTATTAAATTTAGTTATACAAAATCATCTAAGGAAAGATAAAGAATACAAAGCAACAGAGGCATCAAGAAAAACAGTTTTCGGTGTTATCGATCCAGAACGAGAAGCAATAAAAGAAGAATGGTGCGAATTAGTTGGAGAAATAATTGAAGGGTTTAAGGCACTTGATCAAGAAGAGTTTGCACATGATGACTTAGAACAGCTCGCTTACGTTCTTGCCGAGACTATGAATAGACATTTCGCAGTAGATTCAAATAGATTGAATCAAAGAAACACTGAGTCTTCAAAAGATATTTCCGCATTCATTTCACTTTTCATGGATAGAGCCAAAGATAGTGCAATAAATATACAAGAAGTTATAGAAATCCTTGCAGAGGTATTCAAAATTTATCCAATGAATATAGGTAGCGTACTTCCCCACTTTGAATTACCACCTCCTGCAGCCTCACTAAAAGCAGTACAAGAAGCAGTGCCAGAATTCTCCGCATATGGACATCCGATGGGAGAAAAACCTTTAAGAGAACTGTTTGCTGAAGTTAATACATTGCGTATGAAACTTCATGGCCTAGAAGATAAAAAAATAGATCCAAACGATATCGTTATTGGTGATGGAGGATCTGAATTGATTCAATATATAATGATCGCAATGCTTGAAGGAGAAGATAACGCAAGCGCTATAAGTCCACTATATCCCCTATTTAGAGCTCAGGCAGATCAACAGGGCGTAGAAATAAGAACAGCGCCGCTAACAGTAACTCCAGATAATGAATTCGAACTGGCTATTGATCAACTTGAAGCAAATATCGACACTAATACGAAAGTAATTTTCATAAATACACCAAATAATCCTTCCGGTGCAATATTGAGTGAACATCAAATGCGTAAAATATTTGGAATAGCTAAAAAATATGGCCTTCCTGTTGTGTCAGATGAAACATATCAGAATGACCACATCCTTTCTGTTGAGGAACCATATGTTTCAGCTCTAAGTTTTGCTTACGAATCTAAAGTACCCACAATTATAATTAGTTCATATTCAAAGCCCGAACAAGGTGGGAACTGTGCTTTAAGATTAGGTGCCGCAATGCGTATCGATCCAAATGACAAGATCAAAGATATTTGGGAAACCGGACTTGGAAACTTAATGAGAGTTGTTGGATCACCGAATGTTCCGTCACAATTCTTTATGCAACCAATTGAAGAAGCTAAAAGAGCTTTATTTGAAGCATTAGAAGGCGAAGATCTTGCAACCGAAAAGAAAGCTTTGCTTGCAAAAATACTTGCAGGCGAAGAAATCGAAGGAATGACGGAGCAAGACAAACAGATCTTATTACATTTTGAAACAACTCATACAGAACTTGAGAAAAGACGACAACTTGCAATTGATGTATTTACAGATGATGAACAAAACGCGTGCAAAGCAATCCCTGCAGATGGAGCATTATATTTAATGGTCAAAGTTGAAGGCATTGAAAATGAAGCACAAGAGGATGAATTTTTGCGTGGATTGAATACAAGAAAACGTGTTGATGCAACTAAGGTGTCAGGATTTAGTTATCCATTTAATGGATACATAAGACTAACAATCCTTCCAATACTCGAAGATATTGAAGAAGCTGGAAAAAGATTCGTTGAATATGCCAGAGAATGGCAAACAGCTAGAAAAGAGGCTTAAACACCAGCATCTGCAGTAGCAGGTTCCTCAGAAACAGGTTCTTCAGCTGGTTTGTTATATGTAATCGTAACTTGAGTAGACTTTTCAGTTCCATCAGGAGCAACCGCGACAACAGTGTATGAATTTTCACCTGCATCCAGATTTCCAAGTGATTCTTTTGCATAATAAGTCCAAGTTGTGTCTCCTGGCTCAAATGCACTTAAAGTGTAGCCATTAACAACCACCTTTTCAGCACCAGAAACAGATCCAGATACTTTCACAGTATCAACATCTACTTCGTTTGAAGCACCACCATTATATGTTTCAACTTCTGGCGTAGTTAAAGTTCCAAGATTCAAATCAGTTTCTTCATCTTCCTCATCATCTGCTGTAGGATCTTCTGTATCTTCCGCATCTTCTTCAGAACCATAAGTAATAACTACATTAGTTTTAGCACTACGTTTTTCATCTTCACCAAGTGAGTAGAAAGCGTAAGTATTTTTTCCTGGTTCCATATTTCCTTTAGCATGCGAAATTGCAAAACTCCATTCAGTATTTCCAGGAACGTATAAGTTTAATTCATAAGTTTGACTTTCTCCACCAACAACTGCGTCAACCATCATCTTCTTTGTCTCTGCCGAAGTTGTTCCTCTAATAGATAATGATGATTCCGGTGTTGTGAAGTCTAACGTTGAAGGTACCGTAATTACAGGCTTTGGAAGATCCCCTTCTTCAAGGATTTCCGCATCTTCTGTAGCGCCGTCATCAAATAATGCGCTATCAAAAGTTCCACCTGAAATTGAATAATCAGTAGGATCTGAATCTTCAGACATATTCCATTTGTAGAATCCACTATTTCTAAATTCATCGGAAATAGCATCAATTACAGAAGGACTCTTTCTTTCAGCGTATTCTTTTAAAGCTTTATCAGTAAGAAGAGCTTCTTGCCCCACACCAATAGAAATTGATTCAACTTTTTTCTTTTGCCCATCCTCATCTACAAGGATATCAGCAACTATACTTCCTTTGATTACTCGAACCGCCTGAGCCGCATCTGTTTGCTCTACTTCATAGATAGTTGAAACTGTTTTTACAATAGTATTATCAGTTTTCACGACAAATTTAACAGGACTGTCTGATGTTTCATCATTATTAATCCAAATCTTTCCATCCAATAACATAACGCTAATCTCATAAACACCACCGCTTTCTTTAATCTCGCTAATAGAAATCTCAGATTTTTCATCAACTCTTAAATAATGATCTTCAAAAAATTCAACTACAGTACGACCGCCTTTTTGGGTTTTAATAGAATCTCCCTGTAATAAACGTGTTCCATTGTATGCTTTCTCCCACTCACCCGCTCCCCACGGCAAAATCTTTACATTTCCTTGTGCGGTATACATATATATATCTTTTTCATCTTCAGAAGGTTGCACACTACTCCACAATTGATATGCGAGAACCACAATAACTCCGGCACAAATCATGATAAGAAAAGGCAGGATATAATCTATCGGCCTTTTACGAGGCATTCGAGGCATAGTTTTATTTTTTTAAGAGAAGCAAACGTAACTTTAGAACATGGACAGTATAAAAATCCGATGGTTAAAAGTAAAGTTGATTACCAAAATATTGAACAAAAAAATTATACAAACTATATCCCCATCTCCTTTTTAAGCGCAGTAACATCACGCATTAAACGATGATCCGTTTTTAGCTTTTGTGTAATTGTATTGAAAGCATGAAGAACAGTCGTATGATTGCGTCCCCCAAAAGTTTCTCCAATTTTTTCGTATGAATGATCAAGCTCTCTTCTGATCAAATACATGCAAATTTGCCTAGGAGTTAGAATTTCTTTCTTTCGAATCGGTCCAACAAGGTCGTTTGCCGAGATATTAAAATAGTGAGCTGTAGTAGTAATAATTTTTTGCATAGTACATGGAGAAATCGTGCTCGGAGAAAAACTTTTTCTTCCATGAATCTCCTGGATTTTATGTTGTGACTCAAGAATGTCAGATACAAGTGAGATATCAGGAGCAATATCATTCAAAGACGACTGAGAAATAACCTGCATAAGTACACCAATAAGGTCTCTCACATTTTTCTCGATATGGAAGGCAATAAATTCAAGAACCTCCGGGTCAATCATGAACTGGAGATCGCGCACACGTTGATGCAAAATCGCAAGACGTGTTTCATAATCAGGAGGAAGAATTTCTACAACAGTACCCATTCCAAAACGTCCACGAAGACGTTCTTTAAATCCTTCAAGATCCCGAGGAGGACTGTCTGAACTCAAAATAATCTGTTTATTGTTTTCATATAAGTCGTTGAACGTGTGAAAAAATTCCATCTGACTCATGTCTTTGTTTTCTAAAAACTGAATATCATCAAGAATGAAACAATCTACTGTTCTATATTTATCTTTAAACTGCTTTGTTCTTCTTTTTCCTATTGCTTCAACGATTTCATTAGTGAATTGTTCAGCAGTCATATAAACAACTCTAGAGTCAGGGTCGTTTTTAAGGATTTCTAGACCTGCTGCTTGCAAAAGGTGAGTCTTTCCTAGACCAACCCCTGAAAACACATATAAGGGATTGTAAATGCCTCCAGGCATGTTTGCAGCAGCGAGACAAGCAGCGTGAGCAAGCTTATTATCTTTACCTACTACAAAGTTATCTAAAGAATATTTAATGCTTAGTTTTCGACTTGTAACACCACTTCCAAGATGAACCTCATTTTTCCCTCTTACTTTACGAACCTTCTTTTCATCCGTTTCAACTAATAAAGACTTCATAGGCACCTTTAAAGGAGAATCTTCATGAGCCAAAGAAGAATGTACTTCATATGTTATTTCAGTAATAGATTCATCAACTTCCTGTGCAGCCTGAAGAATTTTTATACGATATTTATCCATCACCCATTTCTTTGCGAAAGGGGTTGGAAGACCGATTTTTAGTTTGTTTTCTTCTTTGTCCAGGATACCTGTGTCAGCGAACCATGTCATAAATGAAGGTAGTTTCATGGTCGGCTTTAGCCGCATAAGTATCTGTTTCCAAAGATCTTTGTTTGACATAGGGGTTGCAAAAATAAGATAGGCTTTCGTTGGTTGGGCTCTAATATTAGTGGGACATAAATTAAAAAACAAGACGATATAGAGCAACTTTTTTGAACCTATATATAGTTAAACATTGGATAATCAATACACAATATATTGAAATAAGAACTGTTTTATAAAATATTTTAAAAATCCAGGCAATAAGTTTAGACCCTATCTTAAGTTTTAGCGCAACCCTTTTATAAAATCCTACCTAAAGATATTTAGGATATCGCTGTAGGTAATAATGAAAATCAAACCTATTAGAAGCACAAAACCTAGTGCATGAATCGAAGCTTCCCATTTTGCAGGCACCCTTTTTCTCCTTACAGCCTCAATTAGCAAGAAGAATAATCTTCCGCCATCAAGAGCCGGGAAAGGAATAATGTTAATAACAGCCAAACTTAACGAAAGAAGCGCAGTAAATCTCAATAATGACCAAATCCCCTGCTGTACAAACATATGCGTCAAACTCGCTATACCAACAGGACCCGCTACTCCTTCAGGAACTGAAAATTGCGTGACAATGCTTCTTACAACGTTTCCAAACATTTCAACAGTTAACACAGCAAGTCTGCCAGATTCACTTAAAGCCATACCCATAGATTGTGGGAAAGGAAGCTTAACATCATTAATTTGAGTCACAGAAGCAATATAATCTGACGGATAAACCGCTAACTGATAATTTTTAAAGGTCCTCTTATTAAAAAGACGAATTCCAACTCTGCCGTCGTCTGCGGGCTTAACATTAAGATTGAGCGTTTGCCCGTTTCGTTTTACCTTGAAAACTAACTCTTCTCCAACATGTTCACCAGTGTATGCAATTGAATCTTCTTTTGTATTAATTGCAGTATCATTAATTGAAATTAATTGATCGTTTTCTTGA
>JBHPIO010000008.1:0-58895 GCA_042568575.1 Patescibacteria group bacterium
TGTTTCCACTCTCACACCTTACAAAAAAATAGATCTTGCTGTTCAACTTTTCAATAAAATTGGAAGGCAGTTGGTGATCATCGGCGAAGGCTCACACAAGCCATATCTTCAAAGTATTGCTGGCCCGAATATTTCCTTTTTAGGATTTAAAGACGACGACCTTGTTGCTGAGTATTTCATGAATGCACGTGCTTTCATTTTTCCAGGAGAGGAAGACTTTGGAATTACTCCTATTGAAGCAATGGCGAGTGGGAAGCCAGTTCTTGCCTATGGAAAAGGTGGGACTCTAGAAACAGTTATTCCTGGAGTTACCGGTGAATTTTTCCATAAGCCTACTGTTTCCTCAATGGAAGAAGGCCTAGCTAAACTTCTCACAAATGAGAAAAAGTATGTAGTGAGCAAAATGAGGGAGCAGGCCGAAAAGTTCTCTCAAAAAACATTTGAGAAGGAAATACGAGCAGCCTTATTGTAAAGCTAAGTCTGGCTGAGCAAGTGTTTGTTTAATTGCCGTTGCTAGCCTTTCAACTCTAAATGGTTTTTTTAAGGCTGTTCTGTATACTGCACTTTCATCATCACTATTTCCCATATAAATAATTTTTAACTTAGGATGCTCTTCTACTAATTGTCTTTCCCATCCATCTGGACTTGAAAGTGCTATATCCACAAGTATCAAATCTGGACTATCACCATTCATACCCATAAGTTCTTCTTCACTTTCAAAAACTACCACCGTATAACCACACCTGGTTAACATCGTTTCACATAAATTTCCAAAATCTCTACTTGTTGCTACAACGCCAATACTACCTCTTCCTTTTAATGACTCCGGGATTAGTTTCCTCATATCGATCCTTTGACTTTTTCGCACACCTTCAACTCTAGGGAAACGCATTTTCACCTTAGTACCAACTCCTGGTATCGATTCTATCTCAATCTCTCCATTATTTTGCTCAATAAGTGCTTTTACTACAGAAAGGCCCATACCCTTTCCTTTCCCAACTTCTTTTGTCGTAAAAAATGGATCAAACACCTTTGACTGATGCTCACCACTAATTCCCGCCCCGCTATCTATTACCTCTACAAGAACGTTCCTTCCTTCATTTGAAGCTCTTAAAATCAACCTTCCTCCATCTGGCATTGCATCTGAAGAATTTAAAGCCAGACGAGAAAATGCTTCCTTCAATTGTTGGATATCGATTCTAATATTACCAATATCTTTCGGACATTCTGTTGTAATTTCTACTTCAGGCCTATTAAGATAACCTCTTATTGAAGTTGCCATTTCTCTTAAAACTTCCTCGGCAAGATTATAGACATGTGGCTCCGCATCCTGCTTCAGACTAATTTTCAAGAGTTCATCAATAATCTCCCTACTTCTATTGCATGCATCTTGAATACGTTTAATGTTTTCATCCACCTTCGCACCTTTTTCAATCAAATCGGCAGCACCACTTATTCTTGCAACAGTATTATTTAGTTCGTGTGAGATTCCTGCAGCAAGCATATTAACCAAATCCCCACGACGCCTTTCTTCTCTTTTCGCCATTTCTGTTATATCTACAACAGAAAGTAGCGTTCTTGATAAACCAGAATCGCTGTCTGGCACACTTATCAATCTAGCCATGACTTTTCTTGTATCACCTTCTGCAGTTCTTATTGTTGTTTCAGTTTCAGAAAAATCCCTTCCTTCAGATAGTGCAACAAAAAATTCAATAAGCGCTTCGATTGTTTCTTTGGTGCAATACTCTTCAAAATCACTGACAACATCTTTCCGATCCACACCAATTATTTCCCTGGTTTTTGCATTCACTCGCATGACCTTCAGCTTCCTCACAAGATTAAAAAGCTCATCATGATGTCCACTTAAATGTTTTCTTAAATCCTCTACTCCCAATTGAATCAAAGCATTAATAACTTCTCTCGATGCAGAAAAATCTACCTCCATTAACGCTACTGGCGTTTCTTTAAATAATTGTTCGTACTGACCTGACTTTAGTCTTGCCACTTTTTGAGAATGCCTGAGTTGCTTTTTCAAAGCAGCTTGCTTCGAATTATCCGTTATTGCAACAGCAATTTCGCCACTCGACTGTTGTTCCAAAACTACGTTAACAGAAAATTTCTTTTGCTGATTATGTCCACAAAGAATACATTCAAATGAAACTGACTCTAAACTAGTTCTACAAATTCTTAGTATCCCCTGTTTCATTAAGCGCAAACTGCGCGGATGAAATATCTGTGACAAAGAAAGGTTATCAAGCATTTCATATGGAAGCCCTAATTCGTCCGCAAAAAACTGTAAAGTTGGAGGATCGGCTTCTACTTTTTCCGTATTGGGATTTATCATAATACTTATAGGACGAAACTCCTCGGGACCTTTTGTTGCTTCCATAGTCTCACTCACGCCTGCTTTAAAGATTGCAGCAAGAGCAACAATTCTTATATCGATATCACCCTGCTTTCGAACTTCCGCATCAACAATTCCAAGGATTGCATTTACTGATGGGGGACACTGCAAATCTTCAGCTGCATCTAAAATAAAGTGAGCAATTTTCCTGATAAGTGGAATCGTTTTTTGAACTCCGTCAACTTCACCATGCAGAGCCAGATAATTAATCTCGCTGGCTTCCTTACCAGACAACCACTTAACTAAAGCGTCAGCTTCTTCAATATGTTCTTTGCTCCATTTACAATCCGATACTCTTCTCAAACTATCAAGTGAATTCATTTATTTTAGTAATTTTAGTATTTGTTTTATTCTAAGGTGAATTTTGAAGAGTACGCACTAAAATTTATAAAAATTTTAAGAAAAGGAAGCTTGCCGCATTGATGTTTTTTTGCTAATTTAATCCCCCAACATAACATTTTCCATGTCAGAAGTTTCATTATATAGAAAATACAGGCCACAGAACTTTCAAAACCTTGTAGGGCAGGATCATATTCGAACAACTCTTTCGAATGCGCTTCAGGAAGGGCATCCAGCTCATGCTTATCTTTTTTGCGGCCCTAGAGGAACCGGAAAAACTTCTACAGCGAGACTTCTAGCAAAAGCTTTAAACTGCCTTCAATTAACTGAAGAAGGAGAACCATGTGATACATGTGAATTGTGTGAGGCTATCCGTGAAGGAAATTTGATTGATCTTATTGAGATTGATGCAGCTTCTAATCGCGGAATCGATGAAATTCGTGAACTTAAAGATAAAATCAATTTTGCTCCAACTCGTTCAAAGAGCAAAGTTTACATCATCGATGAGGTGCACATGCTCACAAAAGAAGCCTTTAACGCACTTTTAAAAACTTTGGAAGAGCCACCAAGTCATGTTTATTTTGTTTTGGCCACAACTGAATCGCATAAAATTCCGGAAACAATTATTTCAAGATGTCAGAGATTTGATTTTAAACGAATCACGCAAAAGGCTATATCTACACGTTTAATGTATATTGCTCAGCTTGAGAATATTGAAATCGAACAGGAAGCAATAGATGCAATTGCGCATACAGCTGAAGGTGGCCTGCGCGACGCAATCGGATTACTTGAACAACTGACAATAGATAATAAGCTAACTTTCGATAGAGTTCGTGAAGTCCTTGGAATTAGTGGTCCATCATCGCTTGAAGATCTTTACAAACATCTAGCAGCAAACGACACACAATCTGGACTTGTAGAAATACAAAACTTGTACGCTGAAGGTCTTGATTTAATTCAATTTACAAAGGATTTCCTAGAACATTTAAGAGTTAAACTTCTTGATGCAACTCAGCAAGGAAACATGCAGGAAACCAAAGCTTTGCTTGGAATAATCAATAATTTCCAAAAAGCTTATGACCAACTAAAAAGAACAACAATCCCTCAACTTCCGCTTGAAATAGCAATCATTGAGACAACAGGGAATTTAGAAAACGTTGTAGTTAAGGCAGCACCAAAGCAAACGGAACAAGTACAGGTTCCTGCACCTACTCCGATGCCTGCCACTGAACCACCTGAACTACAGGCACCTAAAGCAGTTCCACAAGAAGAACCTGCGCAACCTGAACGAGCTCATACTGGAATTAAAAGAAATATTTCCGAACAAGAACGTGAAGTCCCTCAAGAAAAAGTCCCGCTTACAATAAGCTACGTTAAAGAAAACTGGCCGCGTGTTCTTGATCTTATCAAGACACCTTTCCTTAAAATGAGTCTTAAAGAAGGAAAGCCGATTAGTGTTGAAAACGGAGAAGTTATGATTGAATTTACCTCGAGTTTCCATAAAGAAAAAATCAATTCCGCTGAGATTACTGTAGAAGTCGAACAAGCCTTAAACAGCATTTTTGCTGATCCAGCAAAAGTTGTTTACTCACTTCGAAAAGTTGATCTTTCAACCAAATCAGTTGATGAAGAAGAGTCTGCAGAAGATGAAGGAGATCTTGCGGGTCAAGCTCTAGAAATGTTTGGTGGAGAACTTATTGAGGAGTAAGAAGCTTTTTAAATTTCTCTTCACTCAATACTTCAATCCCAAGTTCAGCTGCTTTTTTAAGCTTACTTCCAGCCTTTTCACCAGCAACAACATAATCTGTTTTTGCGCTTACGGAACTGTGAACATGCCCACCGCCTTCTTTTATCAGAGTCTTTGCCTGGTCGCGAGTCATGGTTTCTAAAGTACCAGTTAGAACAAAACTCTTATTAGTAATCGCTGTTTTCTTTTGTTCCTTTGGAAGAATCAAAGTTAAACCAACGTCATAAAGTTTCTTAAATAATTTTCGATTCTGTTTTTGCGAGAACCATTCCATCACTGCACCAGCTACTTTTCCTCCAACGCCTTCAACATTTTCAAGTTCTTCAATATTGATAGAATCAATAGTTTCAAGAATATCTATCGGGGTGATCAAATCATCCTTGGACATTTTTTCTATAACTTCTTCTTCTCCAAACAAACTAGCTTGCCCTTTCTTCTCAATCTTCACAGTCTTTAATTTTTCTGAGCTCCTTTTCAAATGTTGTTTAACAAATTGAGCTAGGTCGCTACTGGCCTTCTCTCCAAGGTATCTAAGTCCAAGTCCAAACAAGAACCTTTCAAGTTCTATCTGTTTTTTTGTCTGAATCGCCTCGTAAACTTTTTGTGCACGTTTTTCTTTGAACAAAGCCAAATTATAGAAATCGGCAACCTGAAGAATGAAGATATCTGCAGGATCTTTTATCAAATCAAATTCAACAAGTTGATCGATGACTTTGATTCCCAGGCCATCAATATTAAATGCCGCCTTCGAAACAAAATGATAAAAATTTCGCAGAGTTTTTGCAGAACAATCCGGATTTATACAACGATAAGCAGCCTCACCTTCTTTTCGATCAACTTCTCCATCACATACCGGACACTCCTTTGGGAAATGAAACTTCCTTTCTTTTCCAGTTCGAAGATTTGTCATGACTTCAACAACTTCCGGAATTACATCTCCAGCTTTCTGAATGATCACCGTGTCCCCTATTCTAACGTCCTTTTTAGCTATTTCGTCCTCATTATGAAGAGTTGCACGTGAAATTGTGGAACCAGCAACTAAAACCGGCTTTAAATGCGCTACAGGCGTTAAGGCGCCTGTTCGTCCAACCTGAATTTGAATGTCTTCAACCAAAGTAGTTGCCTGTTCCGCTGGAAATTTATACGCGAGCATAAAGCGAGGAAACTTTGCCGTGAATCCCATCTTTTTTTGCTGATTCTTATTATTCACTTTAATAACAATGCCATCCACTTCGTATGGCATGTCATGTCTTTTATCATGCCAACTTTCGCAAAATTTAATAACTTCATCAATTGATTTAAATGTATGCCACTCGGGATTAACTTTTAGCCCGATTTTCGTAAATTCTTCAAGGATTTGCTCCTGTTTTTTTGGTTCTTCCTTCAAATCTGAAGCGCCAAGTTCATAGAAGAACGCGTCAAGCTTGCGGGATGCTGCCACTTGCGGATCCAACTGCCTTATTGTCCCTGCCGCAGCATTACGAGGATTTGCAAATGGCTCTTCTCCTTTTGCCTCCTGCTCTTTGTTAACTTTTTCGAAACTCTTCTTTGGCATATAAACTTCTCCCGAAGCCTCAATTGTTATTTTTTCATTTAGCTCAAGAGGTATGCTCTCGATTGTTTTAATTGTATGTGTGACATCTTCACCCTCAACACCATTTCCACGAGTAATAGCTCGCACAAATTTGCCGTCTCGATAATGAACAGTGATATTCAAACCGTCTATTTTCAGTTCACATGTAAAGGCAATATTCTCCCCAGGAACAAGTTTAGTAACTCTCCCTCCCCATTCACGTACTTCTTCAGCAGAGAAGGCATCTTGGAGACTCTTTTTTGGCGAAATATGCTTAATTTTTGCAAATCTCCCTGACAAAACACTCCCAACACGTTGAGTTGGAGAATCAGAAGTAATCAAATCAGGATAATGGTTTTCAAGCTCAATTAACTCCTTTTTTAAAGAATCACGAACAGCCTCCGAGACATCAGATTTATCTAAAACAAAATAATCGTAGTTACGTTTTTTTATCTCTTCACGAAGTTTTTGAATTCTTTCTTTTGCTTGCTTTAAGTCCATTGAAAATAACTTAGAATTTTGGTATAATAATAGGAAAACTCATGAATTACCACTCTGCATTATAACTAAAATAATTCAAATGGACGAGCAACAATTCACACAAGGAAAAAAATTAGTTGATGAATCCCTTATGAATCAGGGAATAGACGAAAATGTTCAACAAATGATCAACCAGCCACAGGCAGATCCTACTGGTGTTGATGATGCTGATAAAGAGTTCATGAAACTTGTTATGAAGCTAATTGAAGATGGGGCTATCGACCTTTATCGTCCTGAAACGCTCATGAACAAGGAAGTTTATGATTCTTTAGATGAAGCTAATAAGGGGAAAGCAGACACAAATGCTGTCCCTCTTCTTGGTGACATTCGAAATATAAAGAAGCTTTATGAAGCAGGCGACAGAGAAAGTTATCAGATTCAAAATTTAATACATCGTGTTCGTTTAACCAAAGAACGTTTGGAAAACGAATGCGGCAATGTATATATTATTTAATAGTTCCAGATGGAAGGAAGCATAAGAAAAAGCGGCACACCGAAAGGAGCTCCACAAAGAGGATCAAAAGAAGGAGCTGGCACTTCTCCTGCACCACTAGATGCAAAGGCTGCACAGCGAACTGAAGCAGCAAAAAAACATGCTGCAGGCAAAGAAGAGGTAATTGCTGGGACAAAAAAGAAAAAGAAAGATTTACTTTCTAATGTCAGAAAATCATTGGGATACGCTCATACATCAGGTTTAGGAAGAACTTTGAAAACTTTTATCGAGAGACTCCAGTTAGTTTCAGCAAGCTTTAAAGGATTAGGAAATTATGATTTTGGAGAGCTTGTTTATGGTTACAATGGGCCTCTTAAAAAGAGTATGAAACAATTGGAAACACAGCTCAAAAAGCATGTTAAAAAAGTTCCGGAGGCAGAGTTAGCAAAACTTGCTTCAAAACAAGAAGAACTTGATAAAGTGGTTGCAAATGAAACTGCGGGTGCATATTTGTTTAGAGCACTTGGATTCATGCCACCAGCTACACCTAAAGGAATTGATAAAAACACATTTCTTCTTCAGGCAATTTTAGTGAAATTAAAAATATCTGATTCACAAAAAAAGCATAGTCTAATCGGACGAAAAGAGATTTTCAAAGGGATTAACCCACCAGAAAAGGGATACAAGGGTCCAACTCTCCATAAAAACGATGTAATACTTTTTATGGTGAAAATTAAAGGCGTAAGAACACTTGTTGGTGGCTTATATCAAGACGAACCAACTACAAACAATATACGTATTAAAACTCGTGAAAATGGGAAGCTAGTATATAAAACATATCATATGCGAGATGCATTTTTTGCATTTGCAGCTCCAGGGAACACAGAGGCAGTCGCTAAGAAAACACCCAAAAAACCTAAAGCAAAGCAAAAGCAGAGTTGACGGCACCCCTACTTTTTCAGTATAATAATATAAACACATTAATCAAAAACAAATGCCACAAGACGATGATAACAACATTATAGACTTATCGGGTAATGGATCTACAGAGGAAGAAGATATTCTTTTAAGTGAAGCAGAACTTCTTGGGACTCCTGCTGGAAATTCAGGGGCAGGAACAGGAACAACAACAGGAGGAACTACAAAGAAACAAACTGCTACTTCAAAATTTCATATACCTGCAGCCGTTCAAGAAAAATATCCAAATCTTGTTCCGCTAATCCTTGAAACAGAATCAATGGATGATGAAGAACGAGAATATTGGTTTCAGATTTTACCAATAATGACTCCTGAGCAGGTTGGAAAGTTTAAGGACATTCTAATCAGCGAGAAAGAACAACTTGCAAAACTAGATGCTGAATATGAGGATGAGCTTGCTAAGATTAATGAAAAACACGTTTCTGAATGGCAAGATTTTGAAACAAAGCAAGAACGTGCACAACGCATGGAAGCCGAAGTTGCTTACGAAGAACAAGAATCATCGACAGAAGAAGATCTTCTAAGTAAACTTCAGAATCTTTAAAGAGTTTTTATATGGGCCTTGCAAGAACTACAAGCCTTTTTAGGTTTGTCCCGACTGGAGTACATGTAATTAATGTAAGCCTTTCATCGCCGGCTTGAGTAAGAACATCAACCTGGGTTGGCAAAACAACTTTAGTTTCGTATACCTCGTATTCATACTTCTCCTGTTTGTGATAAACATATATTTTGTCTCCGATGTTTACATCGTGAAGAAGTGCAAATACATCTTTAAACCTTCCTGGATCCCACGGGAAATAAGAACTGTGACCAGTAACAACAATGTTTCCCTCATCACCCGGAAATCCTGTTCCAGGATAATGTACCACTCCGTCCTGTAAGGCACTCTGGATTTCTTGCTCAAGTCGAGTCCAATCTCTGTTAATAAGAGCCTCTGTACTCACAGTAACAATTGGTACATTTTTATTTATTCGAGGAATAATAATTCTTGTATCTGGCGGAGTGACATCTAAATCAAGATCAGGAATTTGCGTTTTTTGTACTTCTGGATCTTTGCTTAGTGCCATTAGGTCCTGTTCTTGCCCTGGGTCTCCATGAACAGGAAGCTTAACAGTTTGAACAGGATGCTCCTCGCTATAGTCACTTCCATCTGTATATTCACTTGCAGGCTTAATAAAGCCCAATTTATTCATAATAATCGTGCTGTACGCATTCCAGTTCATAACAAAAAACAAAACAATAAAGATTGTTGCTGAGGTTGAAATAAAACGTACAGTACTCCAAAGCTTCTCTCCTTTCACAGGAGCCTTTTTGGGAGCTTCATCTTCAGGTAATTTTTTATGAAACTTCTCAAGTTTTGGTTTTTCCTGATGATTAATTTCCGGACCTATGTGCAATTTAAAGGTCTCTTTCTTGTTGTTTTGATTTATATTTTCTTCGGGCATGTAAATTTATTAGTTCCTGTCTTAACATTATACTGGTTTTGCAGCTTATTTACTATATGTAATGCTTTTTATTATACCTCCACCAAGCACCCGTTCTTTGTCATAAAATACAACCGATTGACCTGGAGTAATAGCTCTTTGCGGCTTCAGGAAACGAATTCTGGCATTATCGCCATTTTTGGTAAGTACTGCCTTTTGAGGTGGGAAACGATACCTTATTCTGGCTCGCACTTCGTGCTCGCCATCCTCCATCTCCTCCTCTGTAAAAGTCATCTTATGAATTTTGAAATCATTCTGAAAAACCTCATCATCCTTACCTACAACAAGAGTATTCTTTTCATAATCAAGACGAGCAACATACCAGGGATCCTTTTCTCCTCCTATATCTATCCCCTTCCGCTGACCAACCGTAAAGCATTGAAGCCCTTTATGAGTTCCTATATTTTCGCCTTTGGTTGTAACAATCGGCCCCTCTTTTAAAACACTCTTTGGGAAATACCTCTTAAGAAAATCCGTATGCTGTTTATCCGGGAAAAAACATATCCCCTGACTTTCCTTTTTCTCCAGAGGCTCAAGCAAGCCTCTTTTCTTCGCCTCTTTTCGCACCTTGTCTTTTGTCATCCCACCGACTGGAAACATAACGTGCTTCAGCTTATCCTGCCCAAGTGTATATAAAAAATAGCTCTGATCCTTAACTTTATCCTTCCCCATCCACAGTTCATAAACCGTATTCCCCTTCTTTTTCTTCTTTTTAACACGAACAAAATGGCCAGTAGCAACATAATCGGCTCCAAGCTGCTTCATTCTCTCAAGAAGAAATCCAAATTTAATACTTCGATTACATTCAACACAAGGATTCGGTGTGTGGCAAATTTTATAAGTATCAATGAAATAATCTACTATTTCCTTTTTAAAACGGTCTTTAACATTCAAAACATAAAATGGCATGTTGAGCTTAGAGGCAATACGTCTCGCAGTATTTAAAGATTCAATTGAACAACACTTGTTCTGAGGGAAGTTATCTTGTTCATCCTGTTCAAAAACGGTCGGATCGCTCCAAAAATTCATGTAAACACCAATACATTCATATCCTTTTTCACAGAGCAGAGCAGCAGTTACGGAGGAATCCAAACCACCTGACATTGCAACCAGAACTTTCCCTTTTGATTGAGACATTTTCGTTGACGTTTAGCGACTTTTATGCCATTATTGAAGTCCGAAATAATCGACATTTACTTTACAATGATATGGCAAATAACCAAAAAGTAAATATAGAAAAAACGCTTGATGAGATTATTAAAAAGATCAAGGAATACCTTGACGATTTCAATGAGGAAAAATTCACTAAAGCATTCAAATTTGCCAGGGATGCTCATGAAGGCCAATATCGTAAAGATGGGGTAACGCCATACATCGTTCATCCGCTTCAGACAGTCAATATTCTGACTGACCTTCACATCGATGAAGACTCGTTAATTGCAGCCTTGGTTCATGATGTCCCTGAAGACACAAAAAAAACTATCCGTGATGTTGAAAGACTTTTTGGGAAAAAGGTTGCATTTTTAGTTAACAGTATTACGAAATTATCGAAAGTTTACTATAGACACGACATGGCAGAACGTCAGATTGAATCATTGAAAAAACTGCTTATTCATAGTGCGAAAGACTCGAGAGTAATTTTGATAAAACTGGCAGACAGACTTCATAACATGAAGACTCTTGAATATGTTAGGCCAGAAAAACGCGTAAGAATTGCGAAGGAAACACTTGAGATTTATGTTCCGATTGCAAATCTACTTGGTATCGATCAATTGAAAAAAGCACTTGAAGACTTGTGTTTCAAGCATATCTTTCCAAAAGAATATAAAGGCATTGAGCAAAAATTGGCTGAGACCAAGATTAGACAAGCGAACTTACTTGATGAGACCAAACGAGTAGTGAATAAAGCGCTAAAGCAAGAGGATCTTGGGAATTTCGAGATAACAGGCAGAGAAAAAAGTAGATACAGCGTTTATAAAAAAAGTCTTAGAAAAGAAAAATCTCCAGATGAACTTGAGGATTTGCTTGCAATGAGAATCATGGTTGATGAAATAAAAGACTGCTATGTAGTGTTGGGGCTTATTCACTCTTTATTTAAGCCAAAACCAGGAAGGTTTAAGGACTATATTTCTGTCCCTAAAACTAATGGATATCAAAGTCTCCACACAATTGTATTTGGAATAAAAGGGCAGATTACAGAATTCCAGATTCGTACGCATAGCATGCATATTGAAGCAGAATATGGAATTGCCGCACATTATTTTTACAGAAGCCATCAGGGAATAAGTGGTGCATTAAATGAAAAACAGTCTAAGTGGGCAAAAAAAATCCTCTCTTATCAAAAGACAAATTTTGATAGTGAGAACTTTATTGAAGCTTTAAAAATTGATATTTTCCAAGACAGAATTTTCACATTCACTCCAAAAGGTGACACCATAGATCTTCCAAGAGGAGCTACGGCAATTGACTTTGCATACACAATCCATACGGAAGTTGGGAACAACGCTTTGAAAGTAGAAATTAATGGAGAAATTTCTCCACTTACGACACAACTCAAGACAGGAGATATTATTAGTGTTATCACAGCCCCACATCCAAAAGGGCCAAATAGAGAATGGCTTATTTTTGCTAAAACAAATCTGGCAAAAAATAAAATAAGAGATGCATTAAAAACTATTAGTCGAAAAAAGAAGATTGAAATTGGGCGTAGACTGCTTCAAAAAGAGTTCGATAGAGCTGGCGTTGGCTTGCTTGAAGAATTATCAAATAAGAAGCTTAAAATTCTTGTTGCAACATGTGGGAAACCACATCAGTGCCGAACTTTCCAAGACCTTCTCATGGCTATTGGAGAAGGAACTATTAATCCTGTAGACATTATTAGAGTTCTCTTTCCTCAGAAAGCACTGTTAAAATCTGATCCTTTCCGGTATGTAAAAAAATTGTTTCATATGCCACAGCTTAATAAAAAACGGGTTGGGCTAAAGATAAGGGTTTTGGATAGAATTGGAGCGGCAAGAGATGTTTTAAATATACTTACTGAAAACAAAGTTAACATTGCAAAACTTGGAGTTAGCGCTCGTGGACTCAATAATACATTCTCCATGACCATTGTCTTGGAAGTGGAATCATTTGATCAATTCAGTTATATCTGCGAACAGATGGAACAAATTGATGAAATTATCGAAGTAAGAAGGGAATTTCATTTAAAACGTATTCCGTTCTATATTCTTGCCGGTTGCACGATTGCTTTATGGGCTGCACATCCTTTTGTGACTTATTATTTTTCACAAAGCGGCTTTCTAAACATTCCTGAAAATTTTGCTATTTATGGAGGAATAGTGATGCTTTTCTTCCTTGTGTATCAACTAAAACGCGCTACACAAAGAAGCTTTCCGGAATTACGAAATACTGGAAAAATACTGTGGCTCTTAACATTTCTGATTGGTAATTTCGCGCTTTTCACAATTATTGCGGAGATCTATTTCTATGAACTCCACTTTAACTGGATTGTCGTATTTGGATTGATTTTGTTTATTTACGCTTATCTTGCATCCGAATACATGGAATATAAACATCCAACAAAGAACTAAGCCGAAAATTCTCTCAAAGACTCTTCGAGAGAAAGGTTTCTATCATAAAAAGCCCTTCCAATAACGGCACCTTTAACTCCTATTTCTTTTAAGGTTTTTAAATGCTTTTTTGTTCCTATACCACCTGAAGCATAAACCTGAAGCGGCGTCATGTTTAGGATACGATCAACTTCATCATAATTTGGATGGATCTCTGTTCCTTCTTTCCAAACGTCTTTATAAAGCACCTGGGTAACACCAAACGAAGGGAGCTTTTCAGCAAAATCAATCACTCTTAAAGGAAAATCGAGTTTTTGATCAGTTAACACCTCGTCCCCTTTTGCCTTAATACCTACAATAATTTTATCTGCTCCGTATTTTTTTATACTTTCAATGTAAACTGGCTCCGCGGAAACACCAAGACACACCTGATTCATCCCCATTTCAAAGGCATGCGCAATCCCCTCCATACTTCTAATCCCGCCCGCCAAGACTAAATGCGCATCAGTTTCCCGCCTTACTCTTTTAACAATTTCAAGATTCACATCAGTTCCGAATTCTGACTTATCAAGATCCACAATTAGAATCTTCGTTGCACCTTGCGAAATAAACCTTTTTGCATATTCCAAAGGAGACCTATTATAAACTTCTTTTTGCTCAAAACTTCCCTTGTAAAGGGCAACACACTGCTCGCTTAAAATGTAAATTGCCGGTATTATTTCCATCAAACTTTAATTATTGACTGAAACGAAAGTGCATTATGTCTCCGTCTTGTACAATATACTCTTTTCCTTCAAGTCTCATCAAACCTTTTTCGCGAGCCTTTATCTCTCCTTCGTTCTCAACAAAGTCACTACAATTAATAACTTCTGCGCGTATAAAACCTTTTTCAAAATCAGTGTGAATTGCACCCGCCGCCCTTGGAGCAGAATCACCATTGTTGATAGTCCAGGCATGAACTTCTTTTGGTCCAGCAGTAAAATAAGTTATCAAATTGAGCAATTTGTATGAAGCTTTAATCAGCTGATTTAAGCCGGTTTCTTTAAGTCCAATAGTTTGCAAAAATTCTTTTGCCTCTTCTTCAGAAAAACTTCCTAGCTCCTCCTCTGTTCTCGCAGAAATAGGAATCAATGTTTTTTCATCGGAGATATCGAGCTTCTTTCTAATCTCTTCAACATCGGTGCTTGCAACTTCATCCTCATGAACATTCGCAATATAAAGGAGAGGTTTTGCAGTTAATAAATGAAGATCTCTAATTGCCGCTTTCTCCTCTTTTGATAAATCCATATTGGAAACAAGTTGACCCTGGTGGAAATATGCCTCAATTTTCTTTAGTAGATCCGCATATTCTTTTTTCTTTTTATCGCCCGACTTCGACTCACTTTCGGCTTTATGAAGCCTTTTTTCTAACGTCTGCAAGTCAGCGAAAATAAGTTCTGCTTCAAGAATCTCTCTATCTTTCTGTGGCACCACTTCACCATGAACATGAATTACATCAGGATCTTCGAACACGCGAATAACTTGGGCAATAGCATCACATTCACGAATATGAGAAAGGAACTGATTACCAAGACCCTCTCCTTCGCTTGCACCTTTTACAAGTCCTGCAATATCAACAAATTCAATAACGGCTGGGATTATTTTTTCGGGGCTAACAACCTTTGCAAGTGCATCTATTCTTTCATCCGGAACCTCAACAATTCCAACATTTGGATCAATTGTACAGAAAGGGTAATTCGCTGATTCCGCTGTTTTTGAACGTGTAAGCGCATTAAATAGCGTTGATTTTCCTACGTTCGGAAGCCCGACTATACCAATTTTAAGAGACATATTCTTTCGAGTAAATTACATGTGCGCATCTCATTTAAACACAGATACGTTTAAAACTTCAACTTTTTTCTAAGGTCTTCCCATTCACTAAGTTCAATCTGCCCTTCCGCCGTTTTCCATTCTGCATTTGGCGGCACAAAATTAATCATATTTCCAAACGATGCCGAGATAATTCTGCTCAATCTCCCCTTCTCACTCATACAAAAAGAAACAAGTGGAAGCCCCATTGTTTCGCTCTCTGCAAGCAGTCTAAGTGGGATAAGATTATCCTCCACTTTCTCTGCCGTCATAATTATTTTGCCAATATCCGCTCCAAGTGCTTTCATCTTCTTTGCTATTTCAAGAGCACCGCTATAAAGATGCGTTCCTGTAAAATTGTGAAAAGAAAGAATCAGTTTCGTATTTTTCTTTTTCGAAATTAAATCAGGATCAAAAGAATCAAGATCAATATCAAGATATGCCGGATCGTGTGCTAATACTTCATCTATTAATTCTTGATTTGATGTGTCGGTGATTTTAATCAGAAGGGGTTTGTTGGCTTTCTCTAGTAACTTTCCAACATCCACGTTTTGGATTTCATTAATCCATATTTCAATTAAATCGTAATTCCCAGGAACCTCTTGGAGCTTCTGCAAGACAGTGTCCATTTGGTTTTCTTTGATTGATGCTGCAATCATCTCTTTATATTTATTAAAAAATATCTTATTGTAGTGAATGGAAATCTTATCCGTAATTTCAAATTTATATTATGCCTTATTTTGAATTTCTTCAATATTCGTATTTTGGGAATACGCTTGAACGATATCTCCTTGCTATTGGAATTTTTGTTTTATTTATTTTTGGTGCAGTTATTCTAAACTTTCTCGTAAAGCGAGTTTTTCAAAAATACGCCATTAAGACAAAAACGAAGCTGGACGATACTGTTTTGCACATTTTCCAGCGAGTTGTTGTTTATATCCTGGCACTTGCAGGTTTGTATTTTGGGATTAAAGCACTTGTTTTGCCTGACAATTATGCCGATTTTTTAAACAAGGCATTCCAGGTAATCCTTATATTTAAAGTATTCCAGGGAATCACAATCCTTTCGGATTTTGTTATTAAAACTTATTTCTGCAAACTCCTTAAGTCTCAGGGAGGATTTGAAATTCAGCTAACAAGGCTTATTAGCCGAATTGCGAACATTGCATTATGGGTAATTGGACTCAGTATGATTCTGCAAGTTTTCGATTACAACATAACCGCACTTGTTACAGGACTTGGAATTGGAGGTTTAGCGATAGCTCTTGCAGCACAAGATACTCTTGGAAACTTTTTCAGTTCGCTTGCGATAATGACGGACAAGCCATACAAAATTGGAGACATTGTGAAATTTGCCGATTACGAAGGGTTTATTCGCGATATTGGACTTAGAACAACTCGTATTGAGACCTTTAAAGGTACTTTTATTTCTGTACCTAATAGTGAGCTTGCAAAGTCAGCTGTAGAAAATCTTTCTAAAATGAGAGCACGTAGATACGACGGAGCCATTGGTCTGGCCTACGATACCAAGACGGCAAAAATCAAAAAAGCTCTCGCTCTAATGAGAGCAATGATTAAAGAAGACAAGAGTACCACCTCAGAGTTTCGTGTACATTTTACCGATTATGATGAGTCTTCGCTTAGGATTGAATACACTTATTTCGTCAAAAAACCGGAAGATTATGAGTTTTATATGAAGACTAGGACAAAACTCAACATAGCAATAAAAGATGCTCTTGAAAAAGAAGGGATTGAAATGGCATTCCCAACTAGAACTGTTCATCTCATAAACGAGAGCTAGAAGGTGTTTTTTTAAGGTTGGACCTCTTTACAGCGAGGTCTTTTCGTGGTATCATTGTATAATTAAATAAAAACAAAAATAATGGATAATTTATTTTCTGAAAAAAGACTTATTTTCCTATCGCCTGCCGAAGGTGGGCCTAAGCCTAAACCGTCAAAACAAGAAACTCACGAGTCTATAGAGAAGTCTTCTTTAAAGGTTGAAAAGACTCCCGAAGCGCTTAAAACAGAAGTAGAGCGAACTCGAGAGTCAATTCAAACTTTGAAAGATCATATTAAAAAAAGAACAGAAAGAAATCCTGCATTAAAGAAAGTTCTAGCAAGACTCGATCAAATTGATGATGAGTTTTATCGTTTAACTCAAGGAGGCGAAGGCGTTAAATTGAAAGCATTACAGAAAATCCAGACAATGATTTATAAACCTGGAAGCGAGCTTAACAAACAACGGATTGTAGTTGCACAAAATATACTTGAAAAATCTGTTGGTGATTTTGAAAATGGAAATGTTGCTCGTTTGGTTGATATGGCTTTGTTACTTAAATCTGATGGCATACCACTTAAAGTTGGAGGGTTTAGCGTAGAGAGAAGAGGACATAACATTGTTCTTAGGAATGGAAAAGCTACAAACGTCTTCAAGCTTGTAATTCAGGGAGATAATTTATCATTGAATCAGGTTGGAATTTCACAAGGCAAACGTACAGAAACTGTCTTAGATAAGGATAAAACAGAACCATATTCATTGAGAGGCCTTTTTGGAAAAAACGCATATAAACGTCCATTTTATGCTAATAAAGGTACTGCAACAAAAGATGTATACGATTATTCACATATGCCTAAGGCGAAACCAAAACAAACTGTTGCAGCCAAAAAAGCACCTGAAAAACAAAAAACTCAGGCTCAAGTTATTGGCGCTCAACTTACACAAGCATTTAAACTTATTAAAGAACATAAAGCACTTAACGCTACCGCAAAGAAAGGACTTTCAACGATTGCAACACTTTTGCAAAAATCAGATGAAGCTGGACAGCCAACACATTTAGATTATAAGGGTGTAAAAATTGCACTTACCCACGATGGTCAACACTTACAAATCTCACTCCCAAAACAACGTGGAAAACATGGAGCAACCAGTGAAGTTGCAGTTTATTCTATAAATGATAAAGTCTTGGCTAATCGTGAAACAACAAAAGAAGTTACAACTAAAGAAATTATTCATAAAAGATGGCAGAATTTAGAGAAAAGAGTAAGCAAATTAAAACCTGGAGAGCAAGTATCCATTACTGTTAAAGTTGGTGAAAAAACAGAAAGATTTGATATCAAGAAAACAAAAACAGGTTTAAGCATCCACGTAGATGGCGTACTAAACAAAAATTTGAACATGGCAAACATGACCATGATTAATACTGCTGATCTTGCAGATTACAAGATTGTTACAGCAACAAAACCTAAAGTTGCTGCTAAAGCTAAACCTGCAAAACCTCATAAGTTTAAGAAAGGTAGCACTGGAGATCTGGTAAGACAGGCTTCAGAAGGTGTAACAGAAGGACCTGATGCAAAATGGAAGGCAGCAATGAAACAAAATCTTGATGCAAAAGTCAAACAACTGTCGTCTCATTCTAAAAGATTCGCTCTAGCACAGCAAATTATTAAAGTTCTACGAGCAAAAACTCCAAATAAACCAAAGAATACTGTATATGCTGAGGCAGGGCGAAGAGTTGCAAATCTCATGACTCGCTTACAAAATACGCTATCAAGGGTTGATTCTCAAACAAAAGCCCAAACAGAGGGTGATATCAACAAAGCTTTAGCATTGCTTCCAATCGGAAATAAAAAAGAGGGTCCGCTTTATGCATTTGCTAAAGATTTACAATCTACTCCAGATGTAAAACAGGCTGCACCTGCAAAAACTGTTGCGGCAAAGCCTGAAGTTAAATTTGATAAAGTTGCATTAAAAGACTGGCCAAAACAAATGCAAACTAACGTGGCAACTGTTCTTGTTCAACTTTTAAAACATCCAAGCATTAGTAAAGCTTACAATGCTAAATTCAATTCTGTTGCAACGATACTAATGAAAAAAGCGCCTGGATCACAATATTTAAATGCTTTAAAACAACACAAAGCAGTAAGGAAATTATTCCAAGATTTGGCTAGGAATCCTGCTGTAAAAAAATATCTAAAACGATATAATAAGAAGGCTTTACTTGGACAAATCAAAAAGCTTGCATTAGCACCATACCCATCTGAACCAAAGAATCCTACAGCTGCCGAAAGTACAAGGATAGCTGAACTTAAAAAAGGACGAGAAAAGATGAAAAAATGGACTGTAAAAGTAAAAAATCGTGACATTTCCACATAATCAATAATCTAATCATATGACTAATATTGACCCTGCAGACCTAAAAGCTCGATTACAAGAACTAATTAACAACTCAGCCGCTCTAAAAAGTCTTCCACCAGAAGCACGTAAAATGCGAGCAGATGCAATGCTGTCTTCAAGCCCAACATTAATGCAGAACTTTATTAACGTTTTAGAGGAAGAGGCAACCGAGCTAAAGAAAATTGATGAAGATTTCGTGAAAAATGCAGCTCATATTGGTGATTTAGTAGCAGAGGCAAAAGAGCTTGAGAAAGAGGCAAACCGAGAAATTAGAAAAGAAGACGAAGCAGTAGGACGTAAACAAGAGGAAAAAGAAGCCGCAGCTCTACTTGCAAAACTCGACGACATTCAAGACGAAGGGCCTAAATAGAATTACCAGCTAACTTTAACTTCGGAAGGACTTACGTTTACCATAGTCACTCCATCTGGGAGACTAAAGTGATTTGAACCTAGCTGAATTTTGGCTTCATCTTTTTCATTTTCATAATCGGAGATATCCAACTCAACAGTAAGTTTCGAAGACAGCTTATTTAAAGCATCTTCGGCACCTTCAGCAACCAAGGTCACAGAAGGAGGAGACACGCTTTTGCTATTCTGATCAGTTCTAAACCGCATAATTACAATTGGGACATTCACAGTTTTCCTATTAATTGAACTAGCTTCTGTTGCATATTTCTCAACTTCAACAGACACTGTGACCTGGCTTCCACTCTCAATAGAAACACCATCAGGAATTCCTGTAAGTGAAACCGTATAAGAATTGCTTTCTGTTAAACTATCAACTTGAATTTCCTCGGTTGAAACAAACTCAATAGTGTTTATTTTTTCCGGATCGCCAGAAAGAACAATCACCGAAGGCTCAACATTAATAGATTTAATCCATACATTTTCTGGTGGTGTACCAATAACGCTTGGTTGCACACCAACTATTTTTTGGCCTGTAGAAGGCCCTATCTCGACTTCGACTTCAATTTCTTTTGGATCTACAAGGATATTCGAGAGCTCCTCGCCTTCTTCATCAAAAACCTTTAAAGGATATAATTGCCTAATATCTTTGCTCTCAGAATCAAGAGCAATAACCAGAGATACTTCATTTAAATCGTTAAGTGCTTTTTGAGGACCTTTTAAAATCGCATTTTCTTCAACAAAATCTATATTCTTAATTACATAGCCTTCTTTAACGTCCCCTTCTACTTTCTGCACAATTGGCACTTCTTTCTCCGCCTTTTTCTCTATTTTAACGCGAATACTCGAAGGCTCTATTTTAAGAACACTCACATCAGAGTTCTTTGAACTCACGGAAACTTCTATATCGCGTTCACCTTCTGAGACACCCTCCAAGTCTATATAAGCATCAAAATCTCCAGGCTTAACGCCTTTAGCTGCCTCTTGAGTGTTTAGTTTAAGCCTTAATTTGACATTTCCCAAATCTTCAGCAACAACAAATTCTTCTGGCACATTAAATGCCTTAACTCCAATTTCATCCGGCAAAGTGTAAAAATTATTTTCTGTTCCCACAATCAAAAACCAGAAGATTACCGCTGCAAGTATAGCGAGTATTTTAAGTTCAAAATTTCCTAGGAGCCTTTTCATAATTTCCGCTTTTTAAAGATCTGCTTGCTTCTGCTTCGAAGTGACTTTTTCTTTGGAGCATAGAATTCTTCAAGAAACTTCTGAAGACGTTCTGGTTCAATAGCACGCTCTAACCTTCCATTATGAGCGTATGAAATGGTTCCACGCTCTTCTGATACAACAATTACGTGTGCGTCTGTATTTTCAGCCAAACCGATAGCAGCTTTATGTCTTGTTCCAAGCATTCTGTCTCCTGAAAGTTTGTATGAATGAGGAAGAACGCATGCAGCAGCCACAATCTTGTCGCCCTCAATAATCACCGCACCATCATGCAGAGGTGATTTTGGGAAGAATGTGCTTAACAGTAGCTCTTTGCTGATTTTCCCGTTAATAGGGACGCCTGTTTCTGCATATTCAGTTAATGAAACTTCTTTTTTAAGAACAATCAACGCTCCAATCTTTTGTTTTGCCATAATCACGCTTGCCTCAACAAGATTGCCTATTAAAATATCCGACCCACCAAATTCACTATTAGTAAAAATCCTTGTTTGACCCAGTTTTTCAAGACCTCTACGCAACTCCTGCTGAAAAATAACCGGAATTGCAACCAGAATTAATGTGAGGAAACGATCAAGAAGCCATCCTGTAGCGAATAACTGTAGTGCCTTACTAAACAAAAAGACAAACGCCAGAATCACAAGACCTATGAGAATATGAATAGCGCGACTCCCCTTAAGGAGTAGGAATACATAATAAAACACAATGGAAACAAGAATTATATCGATAATTACTTGTGGCCATGAGAACTGCAAAAGCCCCAGATTCTCCCAAAAAGTCCCCGCCTCGCGGGATATAAATAGAAGGAATTCCGAAACTGCATTATTGATATATTCCATAATAATAAGGCCTTTTTTTGCGCTACTTTAGGGTACACCAAAAGAGGTAAAAATCAAGTTTTTACTATAAAAAAACCGGCCTCTTAAAAAAGGCCGGTCTAATAAATATTTGTTTACTTATTCATTCCAAATCTCTTGTTCATTCTCCATCCCATAAACCCTGCTACTAAAGCAAGAAACCCATAGAATACCTCAGCAGGCCCTGAATCAGCTAAATCGCCATCAGATCCTAGTGCTGCACCAGCAGTTGATGTAACTGCAACACCATCGTCAAACATTGCAGATTCTGCAGGTGGCACTGTTGGTGTAGGTGGAATAAATGTAGGAACTTCTTCTTCCTCTTCTTCAGCAGCTTCTTCAAAATCTTCATCTGCTGCAGGAGATAAGTCCTCTTCTTCTTCCTCGGGAAGCACTTCCTCATCCTCTTCTGGAAGAACCTCTTCTTCTTCCTCCACAACTGGCTCTTCTTCTAAAACTTCTTCTTCAGCAAGTCCGCCTTCTCCTTCTGTAACTTCAATTGCGCATTCGTCATCTAAGATTTCAGATACGTCTCCTACACAAACTTTTCCTGTCATAAACGGATAGAATGAACTGTTGTAGTAATAGACCCCTTCTTCATCAAATGTATTGCTAAAGGTGTCTCCAAGCGACATCACGTCACTTTCAAAATCTATTCCTGAATTTGATGTGTCTTCTGGATCATACGATGTCACAGTATGTTGTACATCAGCATTCCCATCAGATTCATCATGAAGCCAACTAATAGTTGTATCGGTTTCAATTCGAATCACATCCGGATCAAAAGCAAAGTCCTGAAGACGTACTAAAACCGTATCAGTATCAATAACTTGTGCTTTTAAGTCCTCAGTAGGCAGTTGCACCCAGTATGCAAGCGCTGCAATAAGTGTAACGAGCACTATTGAGATTATTGTGTGTATTTTTGTTTTTATATCCATTTTTACGAGATTATATCGATAAAATATCTTGTTATAATACCATAATTTAAGGAATAATTAAAGCCCCAAGATATAGACGCAGCCGTGTTTTTAGGGTATAATAACATAAGCTCCTAAAAGACAATTTATGCACATAAAAACACAAAATAAAGAAAATACTCCTTCTCTACCTGAAAATTTGTTTATTTTACCTATAAAAGAACTTGTTGTTTTCCCTTCAATGGTAATTTCTGTTTACGTTAAGAATCAGGAGTTTATTAAGATTCTTGATGAAAAGATGAATTCCAACGAGCTGATTGGAACTATTACACATAAAGACGCTTCAAAATCTGTTCCTCCACTGGAAAACCTTTATAACGTCGGGACGGTTTGTAATATCCTGCAAATTATTAAAGGTGAAGGTGATGAAGCAATGATTTTAGTTGAAGGTATTTCGCGTTTTTCTGTAGCCAAGTTCACACAAGAAAAACCATCTATTGAAGCACAAATCGAAGACATCAAACCTAGCTTAACTAAATCTGAAGAAGGAGATGGTCTTGCACTTGAAATTAAAAAACTTCTTGAGGTGTGTAATTCTCTCGGCAAGCCTCTTCCTGAAGAAATTCTTGTTAGTCTGCCAAATCTTTCAAATTATGAAGAACTTTGTAACCTTACATCTTCGTATTTAACAATGCCAATTCCGGAAAAGCAGTATCTTCTTGAAATGAAAGATACGATCCAAAGAATGAAAGAAATTGTTAAACAGTTATCTCGTGAAATTCGAATGCTTGAAGTAAGAAGCAAAATTCACTCTGAAGTTGAAAAAGAAATGACTAAAACAGAAAAGGACTTTGTTTTAAAACAGGAACTTAAGGCTATTCAAAAAGAACTTGGAGAAGAAGATGGCGAAACAGCAGCAGCAATGAAAGAAATCAGACATCTTAAAAAGCTTATTAAAGCGGCAAATATGCCAAAAGATGTTGAGAAAATTGCTCTTGATGAGCTAAAGCGTTTGGAAAGGATTTACCCTATTTCTCCTGAATATAATGTTGTTCACAATTATATTGAATGGCTTTATGAAATGCCATGGGACAAAAGTAGTAAGTCAAAAATCGACATTAAAAAGGCTAGAAAAATTCTTGATGAAGACCACTACGGACTTGAACAAGTCAAGGAACGTATCCTTGAATATCTTGCTATTTGCGAGATACAGGACAAACCTGGCGCAACAATTATGTGTTTTGTTGGTCCTCCAGGTGTTGGGAAATCTTCTCTAGGTAGAAGTATCGCACGTTCTCTTGGACGAAAATTCATTCAAATGTCTCTTGGTGGAATGCATGATGAATCTGAAATTAGAGGTCATAGACGTACTTATGTAGGTGCTATGCCTGGAAGTATTATTCAAAATCTTAAACGAGCAGAAGAAAATAATCCTGTATTTATGCTCGACGAAATCGACAAACTTGGCATCGGAAACTTTCAAGGAGATCCAGCTTCTGCATTAATTGAAGTACTCGATCCTGAGCTTAATTTCTCATTTAATGATCATTATCTTGATGTCCCTTTTGACCTTTCTAATGCGCTTTTCATAACAACAGCAAACATACTGGATCCAATTCCTCCTGCTCTTTTAGACAGGATGGAAATCATTGAACTTCCGGGATATACGGAAGAAGAAAAAGTTCAAATTGCGAAGAAATATCTCGTTCCTAAACAAATCAAATTAAATGGTCTAGAAAAGAATCCTTTTGTTATTGATGATGACGCTCTTTCTCATATTATTCGTCATTATACGAGAGAAGCAGGTTTACGTGATCTTGAACGAGAAATCGCTAAATTATGCCGAAAAACAGCCAAGAAAATGCTTGAAAAAGGTACTAAAACAAAGAAGATTACCAAGAAGGAAATTTCGCAGCTACTTGGAGTAGAAAAATTCATTATTGATTTGAAGCAGGAAAAAGATATGGTTGGTGTTTCAACTGGTCTTGCATGGACCCAGGCAGGTGGAGAAATTATTTTTATTGAGGCGACAAAAATGCCGGGACAAAACCAACTGATTCTAACTGGTCATTTGGGAGAAGTGATGCAGGAATCAGCAAAAGCCGCTTTAAGTTACATCCGAAGTAATGCAAAGAAATACAAAATCAAAGCTGATGCATTCAAGGATGTTGATATTCATGTGCATGTTCCTGAGGGAGCAACTCCAAAAGATGGACCTTCCGCTGGTATTACAATTGGCACTGCTCTTCTTTCTTTATTCACGGGAAAAAAGGTAAAAAGAGATGTTGCTATGACTGGAGAAATGACTCTACAAGGACGAATTCTGCCTATCGGAGGATTAAAAGAAAAAGTGCTTGCAGCTAAAAGATCTGGAATTAAAACAATTATTATCCCAAAAGAAAACGAAAAAGACCTAACAGAAATTCCAAAACATCTATTAAAAGGAATTAAATTTATCACCGCAAAATCTTTGGACGATGCAGTTGCTATTGCCTTGAAAGCAAAATCTTCTAAACGATCAAAATAAGTCCAGCTATTACTACTCCCATTCCAACAATCTGTTTTATTGAAAGGGCCTCTTTAAACGAAAGGTAAGCAAGAACGGTAACCAAAATAAAGTTTAGATTCAGAATCAATGTAACTATTCCGGCTTTAGCATCTAAGGATGCGAAGGCCTTTCCAAGGAAAAGAACTCCAATCCCAAGCGATAATCCAGCTATCAGTACGATGATGACCCCTTTCCAGCTTGAAGCCATGTCAATTGAAGTACGAGTAGCTATAAAAAAGATTCCCACAACCAAAAGCTGAGCTAAAACCAAAAGTAGAACTGCCGCATTCGAATTAAGATTGAAATGCGTAGAAAATTCCAAACCAAAATTACTAAGGCCAATAAATAGAAATGCGCCAAACGCAAGTAATATCCAATGCATAATTATTTAGGGGTTATATCCCCATAATTATAACATATTTTATCTGTACCCTCGTTCTTTAAGAAAGACTTTTAAATGCTCACTTTTCACTAATCTCCTCATATCATCCAATTGAGCCTTACATAAAGGGCAATGCTCTAAATGAATATCCTGTTCTGGAGTTGCTTTCCCTCTAAGGATAGAAACAAATTCTTTTCCAGTCGGATGTTGTCTTTGAATTTCTTCAGCCTTGCTAAACGCACTATTAAGACGTCGTATAAGTTGCTTATCTTCCTCTTGTTGAATAGTCATTGGCCTCTCTCCAATCGCATGTATTGTAGCTATTTTATCCGCTTTATCTGCAACTGGAGTTAAATCTTCTAATGGAAGATCACCATCTTCTTGCAAAATTGTAGTAGGTGCTTCTTCTCCGCCTATATCCATAATTTTAGTTGATTAAATGACAAGATTATAATTTTAATGATTTTTGACTTTTTGTCAACCCCTTGTGTTCCAATTACGTAATAAAACTGATAAACTGCGAAGTAGAATTTTGGCATTAATAACCACATATCTCATGTCACTTAAAGAAAAAATCCAAGAGGATCTAACAACAGCAATGAAAGCTCAGGAATCCCTAAAAGTAAGTACACTTCGCATGCTCAAGGCAGAAATTATGAAGTTTGAGGTGTCTGGAGGTGCAAAGAAAGAAGCATCAGACGAAGATGTACTAACGATTCTTCAGAAACAAGTTAAGCAGCGTAAAGATGCTGCACAGCAATATAAGGATGGTGATAGAGCCGAGCTTGCCCAAAAAGAAGAAGAGGAAGCAAAAATTTTGCAGGAATATCTACCAGAACAAATGGGTGAAAAAGAATTACGTGAAATTGTTAAAGCCACTATAGAAGAGGTCGGAGCAACATCTAAAGCCGACATGGGCAAGGTTATGGGCTCTGTAATGGGCAAAACCAAAGGTCAAGCCGACGGGAAATTGGTCAACAAATTAGTAATGGAACTTCTGCCTTAAATAAATGTGCATAAAAAAGAGCCCCGATTTCTCAGGACTCTTTCATAATTTGTTTCAAGATCTATTTAAACTGAATTGTTTTGTTTGGAGTTCCAACAACAAATAAATCAGTTATGTTATGGATATTATCACCTTGGTCAACGAATTCAATAGCATTTACGTTAACAGAACCAGTAATATCGCTATAACTATTCATAATTAATGGAATAAAATCTGCAGAATTCCATAAAATGGCAAATACTTTTTCTTCACCAGCATTTACTCTAGTCCAACTTCTATTTACAAACTCAGAAGATGTGAACATATCATCACCAATTTCAGAATCATGCTCAGCAATAAGAGTTACATTGTTTACAAAATTTCCAATGTAATTAAGTCTTACAAGTTTACCAAATCTCCCAAGTTGGAAATTTGCAAGACCACCATGATTCACGCTTAGTGGATCAACTGAACCTAATTCAAGTTCATCAAGTTCTACCCATGCACCAGCATCACCAATAACTTCAACTTTAAAAGCCATCATAACATCATTTGAATGAGGGGTTTGTTGACCGTAAATTGAATCATCAACGAAACCACCACCTGTATAATCTAGAAATGTTATTTTAACCGTAGGTTTCCCAGGAAGAGTCGGAGGAAGTGAAACCACAGCTGGTATTTCTTCTATTGTAGCAAAATCGTCTTTATCCTTAGGTACCACAACTTGAAGATCGTCTCTATCAAAATCTTCAGTTACTAATTTATCTACTTCCTTAGCAACTACTTCTTTTTCAATTACTTTAACTGCATCAAGCTCTTTAACAGATAATTCCTTATCAAGCATTGCATGTTTGTCAGAAGAATCAAACTTTTTATCAACTGGTGTAACTGTTTCAAGTTGTGTAACTGTTTGAATAGGTGCTACAGTTTTAAGTTTAGACCTACTAAACATATTCCCCTGAAACCACCCACCTTGTGCTCCAAACACTACCAGTGCTGCAACCACACCAATTAGCACAATTGCTATTAGAAGCTTAAGTAATAGTCCCCCTTTTTTCTTCCCTTTAGGTTCAGCCTTTCCGGCTCCTGGCTCTGGCATTTCTGGCTGAGCTTGCTCTGGAGCTGGTGTCTGCGGTGCTTCCGGAGCTGGAGCTCCTTCTGGCTGATTAACTGGTTGATTTTCTTCCATTTTGAAATTTGGTTAAAAGATACAGAAAGAAATCTATTTTAAATTTATAAATAGTGGTACTGGATCAAGCATTCCATTTACTCCTACATTCGTAATCTCTTTGTTTGAGTTAACTCCTTGCGCAATTACTTCAACAAAGTGGAACCCTGCTCTCTTTTCTGATGCATTTTCCGCAATATCTGCAAACAGCTCAATTTCTCCATATTCAACAACCTCAAAAGGAACACCAACAAGATCAATGAAAAGCGACGTTTTTGAAAGCCATACAAATTCAGCTTTTTCAACTTTTTCGTTATTAAAATTGAGTGACATGCCCTCAAACATCTCTGGACTTGCATCCCCTTCTAATTCAAGTGTTATTCCGCTTACTTCTACAGATTCTTCCCCTACTTTAAAGGCCAATTTACCCAAAGATATAGCGCTAGATCCCGATTTCACCTCTATTTCATCGCGTTCTTTAAGATATTCAACAACAATACTACCCGCTTCTATTTCCTGAACCTCAATTGGCTCCTCTACAGGTCCTTTTGTCTGTATTAACGAACCTTTAAATAGATCCGTTCTAGGTAAAAACAATACAAAAACAGCGGCCACAAGAACAATAGCTATTAAAATGCCTTTAAATAGCGAATTTGTAGAAATGCATATATATTTCTGCTTTTTTTCCATATTTGTTTTTGTTTTACTACTTATATTCTACAATAATTTACGCGTTTTGTAAATAGCCTGACTGTAAATTAGCCCTTTCTTCCTTTGACTACGCCATTAATTCATAGTATAATGATTTATAGCCTCGGAGCACGGGACTTTGTGCTCTAATTAATAAAAATGAAAATAAAATTCGATCCGAAGAATCCTCTAGTTTATCGCTTTTTGATAGCGATAGGAGCACTCTGCCTTATGGTATCCCTATATCAATTGGGACCATACGTAGTTAAAAGAGGCATTCATTTCCAACCTCAGGAACAAGTTTTAGGCGTAAGAACCGAGAATACTTCTGCAGTACTCAGATCCGCCCCTGTAACACCAGAAATCACCATTAATGAGGATGGTATTCCGGAGATAACTGTTTATATAGAAGCAGAAGACACATACATAGATAATTTCGAAGAATTTGACTTTGAAAAATTCAAAGGGGTTGCTTTGCATCCACATCTAGACGACAACAAAGTAGCAAAAATCATGAACGGTGAAGGCGGAAACGAATTCGCTGCCCGTCTTTTAGTTGAAACAAATCCGGAAACTTATTCTGAAGAGGGAGGAAATGCCAGAGTCCTCGGTATGCGAACAGAAAAAAGATCAACAGATTCACTCATAATCGGGTCGATTATATTTGCAATACTCGGACTTATTGCAATCAGATATCGATACAAAAGATCACAAAGACTTCTAAGCCTGCTTCTGGCATTATCGCTAATTGGAGGCATGTCAGGATCATATACTGCATACGGACAAAGCCTAAATGCACCTTTAGATTTCTCTGATCAAAACGTGCAAGTTCGACTTGGCGATGTTATTACATACAAAATTCAATATTTTAATCCCGATCCTTCAAAAAAAGTAAGTGATGTAAAATTCAATTTCCAAATACCAAAAGACACCATATATAAGCTACATTCAACAAAAGTTGAACTAGACGACTACGATCCACTCATTCATGTTTTAGATGGATATCCTGTTACAGATGCAAAAGATGGTGATGAAGTATATTTCCAAAACGACAGAATGATAATTAACTTAGGTGACGTTCCGGCAAGGACATGGGGAAACATTGTAATTCAAGTGGTTGCAGAAGGTGACAGTTACACACTTGCAAAAACGATCATGGAACATGACGGAACTCAAGAACGATTACTAACTGTCAAAAATCCAATTTTGAAAAACGACGTTGATAACGACGGAATTAATGATTTTAATGACTGTGATGCCAATAATGCTGATTCTCTTTTCTGTGATAAATTCACGGGAAACGACGGAATTATAATTGATGACAGAGCGGATCTTTTATGGATTGGGGAAGATAAAAATGGCTCAAATAGTTCATATTTATTCACCAATAAAGCCGCGATAAATACTACTGAATCCATTAGAACAAAGCCACATTTCACAAATAACAAAGATGACTATTTACATTTCGAAGCTAAAATCTATAAGGGAAGTTTGTTAGCTTTGGAGGATCGTAAAGAGCAAGTTGGTGTAGGAATTCATTATGATGGAGTGGATTTGGTAACAGTTGAATCAAATAATTTAAAAGATGATGTTGAAATCAAGGCCGCAAATCAATCAATTACAGCTCATATTTTTGTTAAAAATAACGAGTCTATAGTCTTTATTGAAGATGCTAATGGCAGTGTTTCCCAAGTAGGGCCTTACGAAAATGATAAATTTGATATCAACAACGAATGGTATATGTATTTGGACAGCGCAAATTATACTAATGCAACTTTTGATGACATCTCAGTTACAAGAGAGACGGATGCTGTGGTATTAAGCCTTTAAGCCTTGAATTAAATAGAATGGTGCAGTAAAGTTACACTGTTTGAAAATTTTAACTTATGCACCTTTTATGATAGTTCCAATTAGTGATGTCAAAAACCATGTTGATAAAGAAATAACGGTAAGAGGATGGATGTATAATAAGCGAGGTAGCGGAAAAATCCACTTCTTGCAACTTCGTGACGGCACGGGAATGATTCAAGGAATCGTTTTTAAAGACGATGTGACTGACGATGTTTTTGATAAAGGTGAGAAATTAACAATGGAATCTACCGTTTCTGTTACTGGAACAATTACAAAACACCCAAAGTTTGAGGATGTTTTTGAAATGCAGGTAAAGGATATTGATATTCATCATTTAAATGACGACGAGTATCCGATTTCTAAAAAAGAACATGGACCGGACTTCTTATTGAACAACCGCCATTTATGGCTTCGTTCAAGCAAACAATGGGCGATCCAGAGAGTTAGAAATACTATTATTAATGCAACATACGAATACCTGAACAAGGAAGGATTTATTAAGATTGATTCACCAATTTTGACTCCTAATGCGTGTGAAGGAACTACAGAACTATTTGAAATTGATTATTTTGATGAAGGAAAAGCATACCTTTCTCAGTCAGGGCAGCTTTATTTAGAGGCAGCAATATTTAGTGTTGGCAGATGTTTTGATTTCGGTCCGGTTTTCCGTGCAGAAAAGTCGAAAACACGCCGCCATCTAACGGAATTCTGGATGATGGATGCGGAGGCTGCTTTTGTTGAGCACGAAGAAAATATTAAAATTCAAGAAGAGTTGGTTACATTTATTGTAGAGCAAGTTCTTGAAAAGAACGCAACTGAATTGAAGGTTTTAGAAAGAGACATTGAACCTTTGAAAAAGATCAAGCCGCCGTTTATTCGAAAGACGCATGCGGAGGTTGTGGCAGAGCTGCGAGAGATGGGTTCTGATATTGAGGAAAATCACGATTTAGGCGGCGATGATGAAACAATTCTAACTAAAAAATATGATAAACCTATTTTCGTTGAAAAATACCCTGCGGAAGTTAAGGCATTCTACATGAAACGCGATCCAGAAGACGATTCTCGCGCTTTGTGCTGTGACCTTCTTGCACCTGAAGGATATGGAGAAATTATCGGTGGAAGCCAACGTGAAGACGATTACGAAGTATTATTGGGAAGAATTAAAGAGCACAAGCTGCCACTTGAGGCATTCCAATGGTATTTAGATCTGCGAAAATACGGATCAGTTCCACACAGCGGATTCGGATATGGACTCGAAAGGCTAACTGGTTGGATTTGCGGGACAAAGCACATCCGCGAAACTATACCGTTTCCAAGAATGATTTCAAGAATCACGCCTTAATTATCCTACGAATAGTTGGAGCAATATTAATCCAAAGCACATAAGGAATTGTTTTGCTTGTATCAGCCATCCATCTGATGCAGTTTTTCTTTGAACGATCATTCCCAACCACCTCAATAGGATCCCATTTTTTCGGACTCTTAACATTAGAAAGATCAACCACGGTTAGATTCATACAGACACGTCCAAGAATTTTGCATGGTTTATTTTTGAAATATAAATACCCTTTATCACTTAAACGCCTATCGATTCCTTCGTAATATCCGGCAGGAACAATGCCGATTTTCATTTTTTTTGGAGCAATAAAAGTGCAGCCATAACTCACACAGTCCCCTTTTTCTAAATCTTTTATGTCTATGATTGTTGATTGAAAAGTCATCACTGGTTTTAGTTTTTCAAAATGATGCTTTTTGAAATGTTTGTCTTTTGTATCTAAAGACGATTCACCGTAAATACCAAGACCCAATCGAACCATGTTGAATTCTTTTGTGAAAACTTTGCCTGCTCCGGCTGTAGCAGAGATGTGCTTCCACTTAGGTTTAAGATCTAGTTTTTCCGCTATTTTAAGGACCTTTTTAAACTTCTTAACTTGCTCCTGAGTAAAATTATTCTTATTTCCATTATCCGCATCCGCCAAATGAGTACAAATCCCTTCAAGTTCAAGATTCTTATAAGTTTTAATAAGTCTTAGTATTTCTTCCACATCATCAAATGGAACACCCTGACGGTGCATCCCTGTATCAACTTTTAAATGAACTTTAATTTTTCTACGCAATTTCCCAAGGGCGATAACCGTCTCTTTATCCATCATTGTCACAGCAACATCTTTAAACTTCATATATTTGTAATTCTTCGGATGAGTGTAGCCAATAATAAGGCTCGGCGTTTTCACACCCGCCTTCTGGAGCTCAAAGGCTTCATAAAAACTATCCACAACAAAATATGGAGGATCCAGTGGATCAAGCATTTTCGCAATCTCAATTAGCCCATGTCCATATGCATTACTCTTTAAAACCGGGCAAATTTTGGCTTCTTTGTGCAGTTTCTTAAAATACCGATAGTTATATCGAAGTGCATTTTTGGAGAGCGTGATTGTATTCAAAACCCTCAGTTTGCGACTCATCTTCCTCCTTAGCCGTTGCTGATAATAGAAAAATTTTGCAAGCATGCCCTTATTAAACCGTATCCTGCTTCCGAAGGCAAATGTATATTATGAGACATCACCGTTCGCTTCGTCAGATACTTCTTCAGGCACATCTGCCTCAATTGTGATTTCTTGCGCAGGCTCTTTTTTCTGTGGACTAATGTCAATCAATTCCAAAACACAATCAGCCGATATCCGAAATGATTTTCTATTTGTGGTTATACTATCAATAGACACACCCATTGGTTTTCCAACATTAAAGCAAATTCCATCCTCACTCTTTATTCCTTCTCTTGGTATACAAATAACAATTTCTACATTCCCTTCTTCGGATGACTGAAACGACAAATCTCCATGCATCTCCTGGACATATTTTCTAGAAACATATGCCCCTAACCCTCTATGATCACTCCCATCATCTCCATTTACCTGTACCGAAACACCTCTTTGCGTTAGAAAATCTGTTAAAGCTTCAGTTGATTGAACAGTTCCCATGGATTGCCTCTGAATCTCTTCCATATTATATGGAGCACCCTTATCCGCTATAACTATAGTCACAACTTCCTCACCATCTACTACTTCATTTATAGCTTTAAGACTAAGGTATGGTTCTTCACTATCACGAAACTCTTGCAGGGTTTCTAGAGAGACTTTCTCATGCTCCAAAGCGCCTTTCGCTAGTTCCAAGCAAAGCTGTATTAACTTATGACGATTAACATTAAGAATTCTTACATCTGGATCACAATCAATATCAATTGGTAAATCCTTCATATCATCATGATCTTGAGAGACTCTTGAATTCAATAGTGCTTCAACTTTGAACAATGTTTCCATGACATTTGCCTCACCTACTTCACACACACCCAATAACTCTTGTTGATATCCTGTTAAAATTTCACAAAACGCATCAAGAGCACGAAGTTGATGCTGAATTGAGTGTAAATCTACCGGAGGATCATCAACGTAGGCCAACTCACCATTTGGTAAAACAATCTTCTTGAGGAAATCTTCAAATATTGTTGCAATACTAAAAATATTACGTAATGCATGCCCAAAACGTCGTGACATAGTCACAAGTTGTCTCCACTCATCACTTTCAAGATCAGCCTCATCAAATGGTGGCGGATATTTCTCCTGCTCATCACTTCCTGATGGAACACTTTGAAGCACAAAAGATTTTAGAATATTCCTTAAACTTATCATTGAATTAATACTTTCTTCTAGCCTTTTAAATGCGTCACCACCAATACGCTGCATTTCCAATCTCATCATATCAATACTCACATTTTTAGGGCCATCCATCTCACCTGATTGAATTACATTTAAAAGTGCTTTTAACTCCATATCTTCAAAACCCTCTTTAATTGATTCGATTGTATGGGCTGCAGTATAACGAAAAAGTCGAGTTAAGAATGCTTTCCTATCTTCTGGATCTGAATACTGTTTCGGAATTTCACTCTGTAAATGCAAATATGCAAATGATATTCTCCCTGCTAAATCACTACGTTTCAAAAATTCAGTTTGTACATGCCTTCTGGAATTCTTTAAGCATTTAATTTTCTCATGTATACTTGCCTCCCCTTCACCTAAATGAAGGATAGCTTCTGCCTCAAGAAACGCCTTAAACATAGGGCGATCGTCTATTTCAGTATATTCTTTTTGTGTAGGTTCTTGTTCTGACATTAAATAAGATTAGCAAGGCAGATATACTACTCCTTATTTAAATTTTGTCAACTTATGGACGCGATCACATCTCTTCAATTCTCATCTCATTCCCGCACCATTTAATGAACTTTTCAAAATCATCACGAGAAATTTCTAATGTAGCCGTATTTACGTTTGGGTGGAAATTCAAAGTATCATGATTCCAGACTTCTTTGTCTACCACCACTACCACATCATGACTTTCGTTATTAATAAGGCCAAAAGGAGACACTGCACCCGGGGTAAGTCCTAAGTGTTTTTGCAATCGTTCCTCTGATGCAAAACTCAATTTAGATTCATTCAAAATTTTTGCCAATGTTTTTAGATCTGCCCTTTTCGAACTCAACATTATTAGCAAATAATGCTTATTCCCTTTTTTATTTCTTAGAAAAAGATGCTTACTACTTGCACCTTTGAGTTTTATACGCAAATTATCAGCCTCCTCACATGTGTAGACTGGTGGATGCTCGTGTTTCGTGTATTTCACACCTATTTTATCGAGAATTTCGTAAAGATCTTTCATATTTGCATCTTATCATAGTAGAATGGCTACACATATTACTAATCTAATCATTATGAATGCAGTCATCGCCGGAATAGTTGGATTCCTAGTAGTTATTTTTGTTCTTGGACTTATCTTTGCAATTCCAACATGGCTTCTTTGGAATTGGTTAATGCCTGTTATTTTTGGACTCCCAGCTATTAGTTTACTACAAGCTTTGGGATTAAATTTGCTTGCAGGATTTCTATTCAAAAGCTCAACTAAGGTTGAAAAGTTTTCTTCACGATGGGATTAATTATTTCCTGTAACGATACGCACAAATGAAACGAAATCTTACCGAAGGATCGATTGTTAAAGCACTACTTGCTCTGGCACTTCCGATCATACTCGCAAACATTTTCCACACTGTTTATCAGTTAACTGATACTTTTTGGGTTGGAAGACTTGGCGCAGAGGCAGTGGCTGCAGTTAGCTTGAGTTTCCCTATTATTTTTTTATTGATTTCACTTGGGGCGGGTTTAGCTATTGCTGGATCTATCCTTGTTGCTCAATACAAAGGAAAAGTCAATCAAGGAAAGATTGATTATGTTACTGCACAAACTCTCGCCTTGATGACTTTTATCTCATTGATTCTAGCTGTTTTTGGTTATGCAATTTCTTCACTCTTTATTGAGTCTATGAATCAAGAACCAATGGTTGCTAGAGACGCAATTTTGTACATGAGGATTTCTTTTATTGGTGTGCCGTTTATGTTTCTATTTTTTGTATTCCAGGCAGTTATGAGGGGAATTGGAGATGTCAAAATCCCGCTTTATATAGTTATCACTACCGTTTTATTGAATTTCATTTTGGATCCTCTATTCATATTAGGATGGGGGCCAATTCCTGCATATGGAGTTTTGGGTGCTGCCGTATCAACGGTGAGCACTGAAGCGCTATCAGCAATCATCGGGATAACACTTCTTCTCCGTGGGAATAGAGGAATTCATTTACGATTAAAAAACTTGAAACCAGATTTTTCTCTTATAAAAAAGATGTTCAAACTTGGGTTCCCTGCTTCTATTGAACAAAGCACAAGATCATTTAGTATGGTTGTTATGACATTCCTTGTAGCAACTTTTGGGACTTCTATTGTCGCCTCTTACGGACTGGCAACACGAATCTGGAGTTTCATCATAATTCCCGCTATTGGGCTTGCAATGGCCACATCTACATTGGTGGGGCAGAACATGGGCGCGGGAAAAATTGAACGAGCAAATCAAACAATGAAACAAAGTGTGAAAATTGGATTTTTCGCATTAACAATAGTTGGAATTTTATTCTTCATTTTTGCTGAACCAATTTCAGCTGCTTTTGTTCCAGGAGAGGAAGCAGTTATCGCCGAAAGCACGTTATTTTTAAGAATACTGTCGTTAACATTTGGATTTGTGGGCATGCAAATGGGAATAATTGGAACTTTGAGAGGATCGGGCAATACGAAAACCGCAATGAATCTTTCGATTTTCGTCCTGGTTGTAATGCTTTCTATCGCATACATACTTTCAAAACACACATCGCTTGAACATCTTGGGATATGGATTGCTTATCCAATATCCAATGTTGCTGGTGCACTTGCAGGACTCTATTTTATTGTGAGAGGCAAGTGGAAAGAAAAGGAAATTACATAACAGTTTTTACTTGACTTTTTTAAGCTTCGATGTCATAATTCTATCCTTTTTATAAGGATTATGTTCTTTGATAAATATGATTCATTTCTAATAACCATCAGCTTGGCTTTGCCAATGCTAGAGGTTTGAAATAGCAATCATATAATAATATCCTGCCAGCTAAGGCATTCCTGTTAGTCACCTGTTTATGAAAGTCTCATAGTCGGATTACTAACAGGAAACCAACAAAGGAGGCAACTCATGTTCTGGCTCATAGTAACTGGCCTCGCAGTGGCAGCCATCGCTGCCAACGTACTTCTCATCGTCCGGATGATCAAGTACCGCGAAGTGAAAATGACGTGGCTCAAGTACGTGTACGTGGCGTCGTTCTCGTACGCAATCAGCATCGTGCTGCAAAGAGGGGCAGCGTTCTGGAACTACATAACGTCCCTTTTCTAGGGGCAGGATATTAACCCGTCGAGGCAACTCGACACTACCGGCGGCGGCGAGGATTCACATTCTCGTCGTCGCCAAAGATTTTTATTCAGAATAACAGTCTTCAGTCATATCAGCAGGGAAGTTGTATGGCTCTATTTCGACGCATGTGTATGCACCATGGCCATCAACCACAATCACCCATTTTCCTTCCACTTTTGCTACTAAAAATATTCCACCATCACCAATCGCTTCACCTAACACAACTGCGCCACGCATGTGATTTTCACTTTCATGAGTTGGTGAAACAGTTATTGATTCAACATCTTTATCGTATTTTTCTGCAAATGCAGCTTGGACTTCTAAAACACTTATGGATATTAGATCAGTTTCAACTTCAGGAGTATCAACAACCTGTTCTTGAACAGCTTCAACTGGTTCTGCATAGCTTTCGCCAGTTTCTTCCATACATCCGGTCATAGCAAAAAGCGAAACTAAAATAATAACACCTGAAAGGAGTGACAATTTAGCTTTCATAAAGGAGAGATTACTTATAAAAGTCGTTTATATTATAATTAATCCCCGCAACATTGCAATAAATACACACTTATTCTTCCTCTTCTTCTCTGACTTCTTCTTCTATTTTATTGAGTTTTTTTCTATGAGTCTGTAGATAAATCCCAGATAAAACAAGAAGGCCACCACCAGCCAGGATCTGCATATTAAAAGGCTCTTCTAGGATAAATAGTGCAAGTGTGACCGCAACCATTGTGCTTACAATCATAAGGATTATTGAACTTGTTTCAGCTTCAATTTTTTCCAGGGCGAGATTTTGAAATAGATAAGCAATCCCGGTGGAAAGGACACCAAGGAATATCAAATGGACTGAGAAATCTCCAAATCCATATATAAATGGGAATGGAAGTAAGAAGAATACTGCAAAGAAGAAAAACCAAAACACATCTCCTATTGAGTGTGTCTTATCTACCATGCGCATCACTGGAACAAGTAATCCATAAACGGCTGTTGATAGGATAGCAAGCACACTTCCAAGCATTCCTTCTGACCTTAATGGATTCATTATAAATAACCCTACACCCGCTATGACAAGCGCAATAACTTTAACTGCAGTAATTTTTTCGTTTAATAGGAAATAGGCGAATATAAATACAAAAAACGGGAACATTGAGATAATGAATGCCACATTCTGTACCGGTGCAAATATAAATGCCAGATTTGTTAGTGAGATCGTAATCGCAATCATTAACCCAATCGGAATATATAATTTCAAATCCTTTTTTTTCACTTTAAAAGTCTTCTTGTCCAAAACGGGACACAGGAATAACAATGTCACAAAGCCAAAAAATGCTCGATAGAAATTAATAACCATTGGATGAACTGAATCTCCAATGAGCTTAATAAATATGCCTATTGTTCCAAATAACGCAGCCGCGAGTATGATAAAAATGTAGTTTTTCATTTTGTTTTAGCCAAAATTCTACATATATTTTACCACATTTTTGGCACTAAGTACACTTTACTGATGCCCAGGCGCTTTAGGTTTTTTGGTATTAGCTTCCTGTTTTTTCGTATTCAGGTAAAGTCCTATCAAAACAACCACTACAGCTATGGCAATTAGGCCACCAACACCATTCAAAATACTCAAAACAAACGAAGCTATTGCTGTAAGGATCAACGCAGTAACAAACGCAATTACTGCAAGTGTTGATTTCCCTAAATTGGCAACAAATGGAATAACCTCTAAAGAAACACTCAACGGCTTTAAGATAAGCATCAATCCAATCCACATAACAATAAATCCGAAGATTCTTCCCATCCATCCTGCAGCTTTATATTCTCCTTTTAATGTAGAGATTGCATCATATTTAGTTCCTTCAAAAACACGATAAAGTCCAGATTCCTTCTCCCCATGATGCTGTCTTAATTTATCTCCATCGGGTCTTCCAAAAACAGTAACTTCATCAATAGGTTCTAAAACCGAATAGCTAATACGCACATCCCCTATCTCAGGATCTCCATATTCACCATATCCATCAAATATATAATCTTTATCACCATCCGAAACTGAGTCGATGTATAAATATGAATCGATAATTTCCTCAGAAACTTTGTGAGGACTTAGGCCAGGCAATCTTACTTTTTTCATATCTAGCTCATACTTACCCACTTTCCCTTCAGAAACTGTTTCGCGAATGCTATCAAATGCCTTTGTAGTGTTTTCGTGATGCCTTGGTTGATCAAACTCTGAGCTATTTGGCACTTCATCAACCCATTTTGTATCATAAGTATAATAATCATCTCCTTCATCAGTATGTTTATCTTCCACCCACGCAAACATTTCAATTGTACGGTTAAACGCAATATAATCACCTGGTTCTAAATATAAATCATCTCCCAATCTTTCTAAAGAGTTCAATCCGTCCGTTACAAAAACAAAAGCTTCCTCATCGACTTCACCTTCAAGTTCAATAGCCTTATCTGCAAGAATACTATAATCAGTGCGCCCTTCCGAATAATACAAAATCACTAGTGATCCTATAAAAACAAGAACACCAACAAGGAGCAACCCAATAGAGCCAACAAGCCTGTCTCCGAAGTTTTTAGCCATGGTTTGAAAGATTAAATAATTAAATCGTTTCTAAATTTAGCACATCCAAAGAAACATTGTTATCTCTTTGAAAAAACAACAACATTCGGCACCTTCACAAGACTGTCGTGCATTTCTTTGTAGCTTCCATGTTTCACCGAAATTCCTGTAGAAGTTCCACCATCAAGATTTAGTACGTGAACAAAATCTATATCTGTTTTAATTAACTCAACCATTAGATCGTAAAGAGTAATCCTGTGATCGTCTACGATTATGATGTAAATAAGGCCTTCTTTGTCAGTCCCGACGGCTGTTCTTCGAGCCACTTTCCCGGAATCTTCTTGAAATCCTCGTAAAGAATCCTTAACTAAGAATGGATAACTCTGTAAACCAAATTCTAACTTTTCACCACTTTTTAGTGGGTTCACACTTAAATCCCGAATCATTAAAATATTGTTTTCAATCTCCAAAAGACCAGACAAGTTTTGATCAAAAATGCGCTCTCCAATACGATTATAATCAATTTTTAGATATCCTGAAGGTGTGTAATCCTCATGAAAATATGCACCATTAATAATCAGTTCCGCACCTCCAATTGATTCATCCCATTCGGAAACATATTTTGGATTTGCCGAAGAATATTGCATTGAAATATTAAAATCACCAGGACTTAATCTGAATATCTTAATCACTTCAGTTTCTTTGTCCCTTTGATATTCCCAATCAAGAAAAGCCAGAGAGTCATCAACCTTGTACCAACTATCACTATGTGGATAGTTTGCTGTAGGGATTAACTCATCGCATCCCGAAGCCAATAATATGAGTGACACACTAAACGCCACTAAAATTAACTTTCTCATTATAAATTCTTACAAGCCGTAAGAATTCTATCACAATTTCTTCAGCTTTCTATACAAAATATATGAATATACTATCGGTCCTATTGCTGCAATTGCTATAACGGCAATCATTACAGGGACAAGCTGCCATTTTACAAAACCATTTATCAAGATAACGATACCAGCAAACATAAATGCCCAGCCTCCAACACGCTGAGTTTTATTCCAGACTTCCTCACTGTTTAAAGTCCACGGAGTTTTAATTCCGACAAAATAATTCTGACGAACTTTCCCAAGATAATTTCCGATAATGATAAATAAGACTCCAATTCCTCCAAGAATGAATGGAGTAATTAAAATCTCAGGATTTAGAGCAAGATAAACGCTCACAAAATACATATAGGCAAAGAACAAAACTATAACTATCTGAAGAATAAGCCACGGACGACGAAAGAGAACATATTTCTCTTTACGTGGGTCAATCATGCTTAAAAGCGGAAAAAGAAGCGTAACCGCCAAAGTAATCCCAGGGAAAAGCAAAATCGCACTACCCTTTGGCATATACGCGTCCACCTGCCCTTCAATATTCCAATGAGTTGGCATCTGATCGGGTAGTTGATCAAACAAGTACCATCCAGTTCCAAGCATAGCGGCAACTATTAGAAGTTGCAGAATAAATACTGGCGACGAGAATTTCATAGATTTCTTTTTCATGATGATTATTTTTTAAAGAATTTTAAAAATGTCTTCATTACTTCCTCGAAGACGGAGGTATTTAGTGAATAGTAGATCATTTGACCTTTTCTTTGCGCTATCACTAAATTTGCACGTTTCAGGATATCAAGATGATGAGATAAAGACGCGAGAGTGATCTCGAAGTGCTGCGCAATATCCTTCACTGGCATGTCCCCTTTTTTAAGAATTGAAAGGATTTCTCTTCTATTTGAATCCGATAGTGCTTTGAATACTGAGTCCATCATAATTAGATATTTAGATGTTTATCTAAATCTTAAAGGGTTATACGACAAAAGTCAACCCTGTTTATTTGACACATGGTCAAATTACACTTATAATCGCTATCCTATTTTTAATTTATGTTTATGTCTCAAGAAAAACCAACATACGTAGCTGAAGAAGCTTCAAAACGCATGAAAGATGTTAAGGTTGCTGATGAAGCACTTCAAAGTTTTTCAAAAAGGCTTGCAGCCTGTGAAAACAACAAGCAATTAAGAAATGGGCTTTTAGAGGGATTATATACAGAGGCTATTACTAAACCGCATACTCCAGAATATTTGCGACAAGTTGCTAAAATTCTTATCGATAACCAAGCTGTAAATCCATCAATGATGCTAAAAGCTGTGAGAATAGAAAGAAAGGCTAAAGAAGGAAGCGCGCAAGTTCAAGAAACAGTTGAAGTTATATCAGAGGGCATACAGGAAGGAACAGAAGAGACAGTATAAAAAAACGCAAAACTCGCTACTACTTTGGTGCCGCGGGGCGGAATTGAACCACCGACACGAGGATTTTCAATCCTCTGCTCTACCACTGAGCTACCGCGGCAAATATTTTTCGCATAAAGCGATCAAAAAAGAGTATAACCTTAGGGCCTCAAAGATGGCAAGAAAAAATCTAACCAGTCATTAAATCTTGGCCAGATTCTCTTTGCATATCTTGATTAAATCCATCCTGAATAAACACTTTAACATCTCGAATTTTTCCGAAAAAATACCTGCGTACTATTGGAGTCATTTCATGCACAAATTCTCTACCTTCTTGCTCTAGTATTGCTGCTTGCACAGCTTTTAATTCTTGTTCAATGTCGCCGGCCTTTCCTTGAAGAACATACATTTCAGCTTCCAACACAGCTAACCTCTCTTCTTTTGTTTTAATTTCTTCATCAAGCCCTGGGATCTTTTGGGCCTGCAATGATGAAGGATCCCATGGGACATTTTCAAGTGGTTGCACATAACTTTCCGCAATAGACGCCGACAAGGTTACTCCTAAAACTTCAAGATTCCTCCTCATCGTTTCTATTTGTGTTGCATAAACAAGCATCTCCTGCTCAAGAGCAGAATTCTCTTCATTAAGACGATCAGAATAGGCACACAACCATGAAAATAAGTCTTCATGAACTGCTTCATTCTCTTGGTCTGTGGGATTTGCTCCTTCTCCCTCCAACATATTTAAATTAGTTTTGGTGTTAAATAAAATTTAAAACAAAGTCTGATCACCTTTAATGAATGTATCAGCCTCTTCTTTAGTCCAGATTTTTAGCTTTTTAAGGTCATTTTCGCCAACAGTCTCTCCGCGCTCTTCTTTAATTTTCACAACTTTTTCCATTTGCGCTTTTGACAACAAAACTCTTTTACGAGCACGCTTCATATTTTCCGGATTGTTCTCGGCAAACATTATGTACTTTCCACAATTTGCACAATCAACACGGATCATTTCTGAATCTGGCAATAGACTCAAGACTCCTTCAGTTTCTTTCTCACATTTATCACAATAATAACCGTTTCCTGTTTTTTGTGACTTCACTGATAGATCTGCCGTTGGCTGTTTCATCGATTCTTCGACAGCAATCTTATCAACACGCTGGTTAAATTTATTATCTGAGTGCCCTTTCACCCAATTCCATTCAATATTCACATCTTTCAAATTTCCAAATGACTTATCCATCTCCTCCCAAATATCAAGATTTTTCTTTCGCTTCCAACCTTCTTTCATTGAATTAATAACTAGACTTGAATCACTAAAAATCTGCACATCTTGCCCTTCTCCATTTTCCGAAAGCCATTTCAATGCCTCAACAACCGCTATCATCTCCATACGATTATTGGTTGTTTCCGACTCTCCTCCGCGCAGAACAACCTCCTTGCCTTCTGTCATAATTAAAGTCCCCCATCCTCCAGCACCTGGATTTCCAAGACAACTTCCGTCAGTATAAATTACAATTTTTTTCATAATGCTTCTTTCGTAGTTTCTGGTAAAATTGCAGTAACGTAACTTCTCACAAGATAGTAGAAATTCGTAAATCCTGCAAACTATGTATATCAATTTTATCATTCTGATGTTGATCTCGATCGCTCCGATTGTCATTCTACTTTGGTATTTTGATCATCTAGATAAAGAGCATAAGGAGTCCAGAAGATTTTTGTGGTCAATATTTTTGTGGGGGGTTTTGATTACTCTTATTGCCGGAGCTATCGAACTTGTTCTTGAACTGTTGTTTTCAGATTTGTTCTTTATTCCGATGGTTCAAGTTTTCTTTACGGCATTTATATTTGTTGCTGTAACTGAAGAAACTCTTAAATACTGGGTTGTTAAAAGGAAAGCATACGATCATCCCGCCTTTAACGAACATTTTGACGGGATTGTTTATGGAGTAGTTGCAAGTCTTGGCTTTGCGGCTCTGGAAAACATTCTATATGTAATGGAAGGAGGGATTTATATTGGAATTATCAGGGCTCTTCTTGCTGTTCCAGCGCATGCTCTTTTTGGAGCAATCATGGGTTACTATATCGGGCTTGCTAAGTTTGCTAAGCATCCCGGCGAAGAAAAGTTACTACTTAGAAAAGGTCTTATTCTTGCGATTATCTTCCATGGACTATATGACTTTTTACTATTCACCCTTTCGCCTATTGCGATCTTTGTTATTCCGCTACTTCTTGGACTAGCTCTTAATGTGCGTCGAAAAATTATACATCTTCATTTCTTGGATAAGATCAAAAATGCGATTATGCTTCCTAAGTGGACTTGGTGGAATTACGTTAAAACAGGCATTGGGATGGTCTTTTTTACGACGGGAGTATTAATGACATTTACCATCCTCCTTTACTTAACGGACGATCCAATTGGTCAGGAAATTTTTACGGGAGTTGAATTTGATATGTGGAGTTCATGTATAACTATTGGCATAATGTGGTTAATCGCGTATGGTCTTATTCGTGACAAAAGACTTAAGAAAGCTAAAATTAAATCTAAAAAAGCATGAGTTTTTTAAAGAAAATATGGAACGGCTTTAAGAAAGGCTGGATGAAATTTGCCCATGTGCTAGGCGTAATCAATACGACGATTCTTTTGACGATATTTTATTTTGTGCTTATTGGTGTGTACGCGATTATCACGAATATTTTTAAATTAATTACTTTCCCTTTTCGCAAAAAATCAGATACTTATTGGATCCCTCGTAAAGAACTTGATCCTGAAGGTCATAAACATCCATTTTAATGAACGAAGAAAAAGACACTTACATCCTTGGGATTTCCTGCTTTTACCACGACTCTGCCGCTGTTCTATTAAAGAATGGTGAAATTATTGCCGCGGCTCAAGAAGAACGTTTCACACGTAAAAAACAAGATGACAATTTCCCAACAAAGGCTGTGGAATATTGTCTTTCTTATGCCGGAATTCAAGTGGAAGATTTACACTCGATTGCATATTACGAAAAGCCATTCGTGAAATTTGAAAGGCTTTTAACAACATATATAAAAACATGGCCTCGAAGTTATATCTCCTTTTTAAAGGCGATGAAAGTCTGGCTTAAACAAAAACTTTGGATTCCTTCTATAATCCGAAAAGAACTTGGATACAAAGGAGATGTTTTTTATGTTGAGCATCATCTTTCTCACGCAGCGAGTTCTTTTTTCGCTTCACCATACGAAAAAGCAGCAGTACTTACAGTTGATGGCGTTGGAGAATGGGCAACTGCAACTTACGGAATTGGCGACGGAAATTCTTTAAAGATCTCAAAAGAAATCCATTTCCCTCATTCACTTGGACTGCTTTATAGCGCTTTCACATACTATCTCGGATTTAAAGTAAACAGCGGAGAGTATAAAGTTATGGGTCTAGCGCCTTATGGAGAACCAAAATATGTTGAACAAGTTCGTAAACTTATTGATGTTAAAGAGGATGGAAGCTTCCATTTAAATATGAAATATTTTGGGTACGAATATGGCCTCAGAATGACAAACAAAAAGTTCGACAAACTATTTGGTGAACCTCCACGAAAACCAGAAACGAAACTAACTCAGCGAGAATTTGATATAGCACGCAGTCTTCAATATGTTCTTGAAGAAATTTTATTGAAGATGGTTGAACATATTCATAAAGAAACAGGTGAAGAAAAACTCTGCCTAGCAGGTGGTGTTGCTTTAAACTGTGTTGCAAATGGAAGAATCCTCAGGGAATCATCATTTAAAGAATTATACATTCAACCTGCTTCTGGAGATGCAGGTGGTGCTCTTGGAGCTGCTCTTTTTACTTACAACACTGCGCTTAAGAAGAAAAATAACTATGATATGAAAGACGTTTATTTGGGTCCTGACTTCAAAGGAAGTGAAATTGCAGAACTTCTCGATAGCAACAAAATCAAATATGAAAAACATGGAGAAGAAACTCTTTTTGAAACGGTAGCAAATTTTATAGACGATCAAAAAGTGATTGGATGGTTTCAGGGACGAATGGAATATGGGCCTAGAGCACTTGGTAATCGAAGTATTGTTGCGGATGCACGAAACAAGGAAAACTGGCAGCGTGTAAATTTGAAGATTAAATTCCGTGAAAGCTTTAGACCGTTTGCTCCTTCGGTAATTGAGGAAGATATTTCTGAATATTTTGACCTGGATGTTCCAACTCCGTTTATGCTTCTTGTGGCACAGGTTAAGAAGGACAATATTCCAGCTGTTACTCACAAGGACAATTCAGCGCGAATTCAGAGCGTGAGCAAAGAAGAGAATTACCGCTATCACAAGCTAATTTCGGCTTTCAAAGAAAAGACCGGAACTTCGGTTATTATTAATACTTCATTTAATGTTCGCGGAGAACCTATTGTGTGTACTCCTTTGGATGCGCTAAAGTGTTTCTTGCGTACTGACATGGATATTCTTGTTATGGGCGACTATGTTGTCAACAAAAACGATATAGATAAAGAAGCTCTAAAGGATTCCATCGATTACGAACAGACTTTTGAAAAAGACTAAACATGAAAACACTTAAAAACATTGCTGTTAATATTGGTATTTTGCTTGCGGTTTGTTTGATACTTATTCTCGTAGCGGAAATAGGATTCCGTGTACTAATACAGTACAAAGGCGCTCCAAACGTTGTAGACATGCAAATTTTCGAAGAGAACGACATTTATGTTTGGGGACATCATCCAAATACTGTTTACGACAAAAATTCCCCTGTAATATCAATCAACTCTTTAGGATTTAGGGACGAAGAAGTTGAAATTGCAAAACCAGAAAATACAAAACGAATCTTAGTATTAGGCGACTCTTTCACATTCGGAATAAAAGCTGAACAGGAATGGATTTTCACAGAAGTTCTTGAAGACAAATTAAATGGTCTTGATGACGACTTTAACTATGAAGTTATTAATGCTGGAACAATCGGATATACAATCGACAATCAATATTTGCTTTTAAAGGAAAAAGGACTACAGCTAGATTTAGACATGGTCATTATCATGTTTTTTGTAGGAAATGACGTAACTGAACTGCGTAGACATGAATGGGTGACTGATGACAATGGAGACCTTCTTAAAATTGCCGACAACCAGCATTATGTAGACGAAAAACGAAGGCTTAGATCAACTGAAAACGACGAACCGCTTTCGTATTTCCTTAATTTTGTCCAAAAAAGACTCTTAATTTTACAGAAGAAACTTGGACTTTATAATGATCCAGAAGGCAAACCTACATTAACTTGGCCAGCCTTCCTGGAACCGGATGATCCAAACGGTGATCCACGTCTACCAATATTCTGGGATCAAATTGATTCGACATTAGGTAAGATTAAAAACGAACTTGATTCAAGAGAGATTGAACTTGCTGTTGTTGCTATTCCTATGGATGTTCAAACAGACAAGAGATATTGGGGCAAGTATCCTGAAATGTATTTTGATGATGAAGCTTACGAAAAAAACAGACCTCAGGTAGCACTCAAAAATCTTACAGATAAATACGAAATTGATTTTATTGACCTTCTGCCTTATTTTAGAAAAGTGGAAAATCATATTTGGCTTTATTTTGAAGACGAAGATCCGCACTTCACTTTTGATGGCCATAAACACACAGCCGAAATAATATTTGACCACCTACAGTTATGAGTAAAATGAGAACTATAAAAGATCTATTTCTGTTTATTTGGAAACGAAAAAAATGGTGGCTAGCACCATTACTTATATTATTACTTCTTCTTGGAGCGCTTATTGTATTCACAGAAGGTTCAGCTCTCGCCCCCTTCATCTACACCCTCTTCTAGTGCTAAAACAGGGTTTTCAAAACGCATATCCACAATTGAGAGATCATAGGTTTCGAGGTGAATAAGTTCTTTTATTAAATCCAGATAAGCCTCTTTTACTTTTTCGATTGAAGGATATTGTTCATTTCGCAGTTCATCAAATATTGTCACTATTTCTTCTATCGTCTCAAGTAAAGACCTAAATCTTTGGTCGTCTAATCTAGCAACTGCAAATCTATAATTACGCAGGGCATCATCAAAATCTAACACCACTTTAGACCATAAAATTTCCAAAACTTCGAACCTGCCTGGAGATTCTTCATGAATATATTTATCAATATATCTTGTAAGACCCTGCAAATTGATCTTTGCAGTCCCAACAAATTCTTTGAATGATATTGTGTCGCCCTCACGCATTTCTTCATATTTCTCACTCATAATCAATTGGCAAAAGAATTTAATGCTTCAAGTAATTTCTCTCTAGAAGGATACCCTAGAGGCAAGCTTTCAATAAGCTCAACAATTGCGCTTACTTTAGGTAAAGCCTCTGTTGCTTCCAGTGTATCTATCGCCCTTAACTTTGTTTCTGCTCTACATGCCCTCAAATACATTAATCCCAATTCTTCAGCGATATATCCTGTCAGAAAAAACCTTCCATCCCTTTCCTCAATAAATCTTTCTGCACTACCACCTCTAAGGAGTTTTTCTAGATTCTCAACAAATTTCAAAGAAGGCATATCTGGCTTTGTTCCGTGCTCACTATCTGATGCCCCATGTTCAACAGCATTCATAGTATTAGGTTAATTTATCATCGAATTATACCACGAAAAAGCCCTTTTGGGAAGACGCCTAGTTAAAAACTATCCAACATTTTCTCATGCAGCCTTTTCTGCCGCTATATCTTGATCACTAATAATTCTTATATTTCTTGAGACAACTCTTCGCATTAAAACTATTGCATTTGGACTAAGGCGTTCATGTAGTCGCATCATATCATCATCACTATCAATAATTTCACAACCCAAAACAGCTATTACTCTATTGCGAAATTGAGGATCCGCATACAGTCGATCTCTATTTGCTTCAAACCATTCGTTTTGAGCTGCAGCATTTCCAACTATTCTATCTTTCTCCCTTAGTGCAATATTATCTATGTTATTTGGGATCTCAGGTGCTAGCCAGCCATCTCTCTCCCTCTTTGGGACTAAACTTAATCCTCGATCCGCTTTTCCTTGTACGACCATCGTAAAGTATTAAAGTTTTCAAGCGTGGAGTCTAATAAGTAATTAATTCAATGTCAAGATTGAGATTTTTCAGATAAGTTTTATAATAAGACCATTAAGAACCATTTTGTATGAATCAAGATGAAGCACGTCTCCCATTAAAAGAAATTTATTTCTCAAGCAAATTCCCTTTTACAGAAGGGCAGAAAAACATTTTTAAAGAAGTGATTGAATGGCAAACCCAGCCGCCTCTTGTTAAGACAGGGCGCAGCTCTTTTTTGCTTATTAAAGAAGAAACACTACCATTCAAAGGCATTAAAATTAAAGGTTGCGGGTATTTTGATATAGAAAAAAACATCGCTTCTCAACCATCGGATGAAGAAGGATACGATGCCCACATCCAACGTGCACCTGATGGTGTGAAGGAAATTCATTATCAAATCGAAGTGGATGACAAAGATGAACTAGTTTACTCCGTCCCTGAAAAAAGACCTTACGGAGCACAGCTTTCGAAAAAAGCAAAACTTGAATACGAAGTAAATAAATATTTGTTTGAAAAATGGGAAGGAAGCACAAAAGACTTTCCATTCTATTTCCCGCTTGGGTATGCGGAATATCAAGATCTCGCATATAATAATGAGCCACTTGGTGCAACTCTTCTGGGGATGCAAGGAGATGCTGAGATTCCACTCGGACAATACTTTGAAGGCAAGCTCGAAGATGAAGGAATTAGAATTAATCCGCATCTATTAACTTATTGGCAAAATCACACTTCGGTTGTTGGAAGCAATAATCCGGATTTCTTTGATCTAATTTCAACTCTCAAAAAACTGTGTTTTGAATTTGGGAGAAGTCTTTCAGATCTCCATGATCATTTTGTTGATTTTGATAGCCATTTGTTTAATGCAACTGTGAATTTAGAAAATGGGAGAGTAATCCTATATGATTTAGACCATGTTTATGGGAAAAACAAGGTTTCAGATCAAGCTTATTTTTACTATGCGTTAAAGGATTTCGAAGTTGCCCTGGTTGCAATATTGAGCAACTTTATGCTCAGTGGTCTTATTGAAGGAGCTGATTTGTTTTCGAAAATTGATCAACCTCTTAATGATTTCAATATTGTTGAAGGGTTTTACGAAGGATATTTCCACAAACTATCAGATGCGGCAAAAGAACATGCGAAATCAACGTGGGAACGCCTTATTACTTACGCCTCAAATCAACTCTTAAATTCACCTTTAGAAAAACGGTTTAATATGGTTTACGATTTCTGTGAAAAAGAACGAGAGGAATCGTTTATTAATGCTATGCCTTATTTATCAAAGAAATACTCATTTGAAATTGATAAGGAAAAACATAAAAAGATAATTTCAGCTTTTATTGATCAGAGAAAATCGCTTGAAAAAGCAAAAGAGAAGTAACATATAGCTTATAATTACGTTTTTAGATGTTTGGATGGCAATATTTAATAACCCCTACCTATGAAACACACGTTCATGCGAGGCATTGCTGTGTTTGCTTTAAGCTCGTTGCTTTTCGCGAACATTGCTAACGCAGTCGTAACAGAAGAACCTTCTGAGTACGTTGACAATGAAGCCCTTGCGGTAGCACTTGAAGGTACCGAAAATGCAGAAGGCAAAGTAGATCTTTCTTGGACAGCTTTTGAAGGGTCAGATTTTCTTTATTACAAAGTTGTACATTCTCAAACTATTGAAACACCAAAATACCCTGACGATGGGTATATTCAAGCAATAAGTGATGTTTCGACTACTACTTATACGCATACTGACGTTCCTGCTGGAACAAATTATTACAGCCTTTGTGTCGTAGTTTCAGGTAAAGAAAGAGGGTGTAGCACTGTGACTGTCGAAGCTGCAGGAACAGTTTCAGAAGAAACACCGAAAGAAGAACCTGTTAGCGATCCTTATACAGATGACGAAACTATCCAAATCACATTAACAGGACAACTAAACGATCTTGGTAAAGCTGATCTGCAGTGGACAATGTATGAAGGCGGTGACCTTAAATGGTACAAAGTCGTACATTCTCAAACTAACGACGCTGCATACTATCCAGTAGACGGATATGTAGCTGTCCATAGTGATCCGGCTGAAAATACTTACACACACACAAGCGTTCCGGAAGGAACCAACTATTATCGAATTTGTGTAATTACAGACACAGACATGCGTGGTTGCAGCAATACAGTTACTTTAGAAAAAGGTTATGTAACAACCGATCTTTCTTTCAAAGATACTGAAACTCACTGGGCAAAACTTTACATTGAAGACCTTGCTGACAAGGGAATCGTAGAAGGTTATGAAGATGGATCGTTCCTACCAGACGCCAAAGTTAAAAGAGCTGAAGCTATTAAAATGATTATGAATAATCAGGAAAAAGAATGTGACGCATCACTATTCCCTGATTTAGATTCAGGTCATTGGTTCTGCGGAGTTGTAACAAAAGCATACTTCGTTGGGGCAGTAGAAGGAGACAACGGGAAACTTTACCCAGACAAAGAGATGTCTCGTGCTGAAGCAGTTAAAGTACTTCTGTCAGTACAAGGAATTACACCTCCTGAAGTAAATACAGATCCTTTCACTGACGTTTCAAAAACTCAGTGGTATGCAGGATATGTATACAAGGCTTCTGTCCTTGGATACATCGAAGGAGAAGATGGAGCATTTGATCCAGACAGGCCAATCTCACGCGCTGAACTTGCAAAAATAGTTTCACTTGCTTGGCAGTAAACTTTAGTTAAATACGGAAGGTGTCGGTCTATCTAAAAGACCGGCACTTTTTTATTATTCAAAATATGGATCACTAAAGACTTCTGGAATTCCGTACAAATAATGCATGTAAATATACTTCGATCTAATATCTTCATCTTCCGAATTAACCTGACTAAACTTAAGCTGAATACTATTCAAATCGTTATCGACAACTGTAAACTGCGCATCCGGTGTTGAGTACATTATTCTAAAATCATTATTATCAAATGTAACACTTACATTTTCCGAACCATTCTGTTTAATAGCAATTGCTTCGATTTTCATATTTTCCAACAGCTCAACTTCATCAATTAGTTTATCTTTTTTCTCTCCCGGATCTAGCTGACCTATATCAGAACTGTATACATCAGCATACAAAGAAACGATTGTAGGATCTCCAAGTTTGAAATTCAATATATATCCATTAGCAAGAATCTCATCACCATCATTAGAGAAAAGCCCATCATTGTCATAGTCCGTATAATCCGGGTAGGCCTGACCCGAAAGTGCAAGATTTCGCGCCTGCTGAAGCAACCCAACAACTTCACTAGAAGAGTTATTAAAAGTTGTAAGATCTCGTGAGCCAAATTGCGTCCCAAGAACAAACGTAGCAATAGCCACGATAATCGAGACAACAATAATAATTTCTACAAGTGAAAATCCTTTACGCATATTTTATTTATATCATTTTCCAAGAATCACTACAAACTCACCCTTAGGTTTGCGCTTTTCAAACTCATTTTTAACCTCGCTAATCGTTCCCCTCACAAACTCCTCGTGAAGTTTGGTTAGCTCTCTCGCTATTACCATTTTACGATCCCCACCCAATATTTCTTCCATTTGATTCAAAGTCTTTTGAATTCGATGCGGTGATTCATAAAAGACAATCGTTCTTTTTTCATCTTTGAATGATTCAAAAAGTGTTTGCCTCCCTTTCTTTGTAGGCAAAAAGCCAAGATAAACAAACTGATTCATTGGTAGTCCGCTTGCAACTAATGCTGTTAAGAAAGCGGTTGGCCCTGGGATAGGAACGATCTCGATTCCTTCTTTTAAGACTTCCTGAATTAGAGAATAAGCAGGATCTGAAATTCCAGGAGTTCCGGCATCAGAAATTAAGGCACATGTTTTCCCCTCTTTTAAAAGACCAACAATTTTCTCAAGTTTCATTTGCCCACTATGAGCGTGATAACTTAGGAGTTGCTTTTGAATATCATATTTTTTAAGAAGAATCAGTGAATGACGCGTATCTTCTGCTGCAATAAAATCAACTTCTTTTAGAGTTTCCAGGGCACGCAGAGTAATATCTCCCAGATTTCCAATTGGTGTTGCGACAATGTATAGCTTCATAACTTATTATTTATATGCTTTTTTACTTTTGGTAATGTGTGGCGGCGCAAAATATAGCGGCTCGATTAAAGATTTTTCTTCGTAGTCCTCTTTAAGATTGCTGATAAAAGAACCAAATGTCGGGAGCTCATTTTCATCAACCCACTCTGCACCCTTTTCCGTTAATGCTTCTATTTGATTTTCTCTAAGATGGCCGGAAAGTTTTGCATTGGGCTCAATTGTTTCAAGGACATCATCAAAACTTTCAAGATTACCCCTAAAATGGACCCTATTTAGACCTGCATACAGAACGAAATCGCCATCCAAGCGGTATTTCCAGTAATCTACCACTGGAATGCCTATAATTGGTATTTTAAGGCCATACGAGAGCGCATTTACTGCCGCAATTGATACACGAAGGGCTGTAAATGGGCCTGGCCCCTGAATAACAACAAGTTTTTCAAGATCCTTCCATGTTTTCCCGTTTTCATTAAGCATTTTCTGGAGTTCTGGCAGAAGTGTCTCGGATTCGTTTTGTTCGGAAGCCCATGAATTTTCAGCAAGAATCAACTCGTTTTCAACAAGTGCGATCTGACTAATTGATGTTGCTGTATTAACGCCTAGAACAAGCATAAAATTATGTTAAATGCGTTAAGGATTATACGACAGTTCGATGTAAAATGATATAATAGTTTTGTATGAATATTGAATTCCCAATCGAATTAAAACCAGACACAGTTAAAAAGGCTCAGAACCTCGAAATAAATCCTGAAGATATTGATGAACAATTTGTTCGCGGCAGCGGAAAAGGCGGACAAAAAATCAATAAAACTTCAAGTGCTGTGCGTCTTAGACATATCCCAACCGGCATTGAAGTGAAATGCCAAAGACATCGTGAACAAAACAGAAATCGCCTCTCGGCATACAAGCTTTTAATCAACAAAATTGAAGAAATCGTGAAAGGTGAGGAATCTGAGAAAGCTAAAAAGATTCATAAAATTCGCAAACAAAAACAACGCAGATCCAAAAAAGCTAAGGAGAAACTTCTTGAACTCAAGAAGAAAAGAAGCGAGATTAAGGAAACAAGAAAAAAGGTTATTCGCTGAATTCAACAACTATTCCACGTCCAACATCGCTATTATTCATATACATTTCTGCAAGCATCTTTTTCATCTGATCCATCGCAACATATAATCTTGGATTTATCGTCTGGTCGTCTAAAATATCAATTAAATAAATCATGTATTTCCAATGCCATTCATTTCCTACAACGTTGTATGGAAGGAAAGTGAACTGAGGACTGTAATCTTCCTCATCCATATTTAACGCATTAAACATGATCTTTGATGCTTCAGCATAATTTATAAGATCGTGTGGACGTAAACTGTCTGTATGAGGATATCCGTTCAAGATCCCGTAGTCATAAGCCGAATACATTACAATAGCTGCATGGTTCTCTTCAGAATCTGAATATATTTTCCTTGGGAAGTCATCAAACGATTTACCGTTTAGAGGAATCCTGTCCGGTATTTCAAAACAATTAGCCATCAGCATTAGTTCGGTAAACTCATATCGTAATATGAAATTCCTTCCTTCGTATGGCTTATCTATTGTGATAACACGTCGAATCTCGTCATAGTCGAAACAGAATTCTTTTGGCATTTCTTCTTCAACGATCTCTTCAACAACCTCTTCTTCTTCAACAATTTCAGGTATATCCAGCTCTAGTTCAACCTCTGGAGTTGCTCCTTCATCGAATTCTGGTGCAACCTCATCAGCAGCAGAAGAGCGACTTCCACCAGCGTTATTCTCACGAGGGCAAGGAACCGCCACATCTACGTTTGCGCTATCGTTTGAGTTATCAGTATCGTACTGATCAACATTAGTTATTGAAGCCGTATTTGCTTTAATTCTACAGTCGATAGCCGAAGCTGTAACTGTAAGTTCTGCTGTAGCAGCACTAGCCAAATCTCCAATATCCCAAATTTCTGTTCCTGAATCATAAGTTCCCTGTGTCGGTGTATCAGAAGCGTACTCGAGATCATCGTGCATATCATCAAGAAGCTCAATATTAGTTGCTGTATCTGGTCCGTTATTTGTAACTGTAATTGTATAAGTTATAATTTCTCCAATTTCTGGACTACTCCTATCTGCATCTTTTGTAACTTCAAGATCTACCATTTCCAAAGTACTGAACTCTGAAGTATTTCCTGTAGGATCAGTAGCATTCGATGTAATAAACGATTTTGCATAATCCCCTGCCACATCAACTGAAAAAGCTGCATCACCAAGAACTCCATCTGTAGCTACGGTCTCGGTTGCAAGATATGTCTGACCTTCACCATAATCTGAGACATCAGCCTCATCATTTGCAAAGAATTCAATATCGAAAGTTGTACTTACTGTACTGTTTAAATTACCTGCAATAGTTGTAGTATCGGCACCTGAGTCGTATCTTACTGAATCAATAACTGGATAATTCTGAGTATTGTTAGAATTTCCGTCTCCATCTAAATTATCGTTTGCAGTAACACCATTGTTTCTAAGGTCGATTCCTAGAGAATCATTAGAGAATATTGAGTTTTGACGTATTTCGTTATCAACAGATGAACTACCATTCACAACAACACCGTTTGATCCATTAAATGCGATTATATTTCCAGCGTCTGCTGCTGTTCCACCTACCATATTTCCAACTGCAGTATTACTCATGTGAACACCATTTGAATCGTTTCCAAGATCAAGTTCTCCTGTGATATCAGTTCCAATATAGTTACCTTCAACAGTATTGCTGTCTGCACCTGTATTTCTAATTAACACACCATGTCCACCATTTCCTGAGATCAAATTCCCTTCGCCTGATCCGCTTCCACCAATCATATTACCCGGACATTCGTTTACACGCACACCAGGACCTGAATTTCCAAGATCTACTGTTCCTGTGACATCTGTACCTATAAAGTTTCCGTGAACTTCATTTAAAGTAGCTCCATTTGTGAATCGCACACCTTGTCCGCCGTTTGCAGAGATAATATTTCGCGCGCCCAGATCTGATCCACCAATAGTATTGCTGTTTTGACCGTTAACAAAAACACCATGCGATGCATTACCATCAGCCACGGTTCCGCTTGCATCAGTTCCAATGTAGTTACCTTCAATAATATTTGAGCCATTGTTTGCAATTCTAATCCCCGTATTCCCAAATCCGTTTATTACGAGTCCTCGCACCGTGCTATCTCCTCCGTTTACTCTAAGTCCATGACCGCCAACAGCACTACCATCAAGTTCGATTAAAAGAACTGCATTTGATTCGCCCGGTGCAGCTTTTGTGTTTTCACGAGCTCCTGATTGTGTATAACCATCAATAATTATCGGGTCTGAGATTGTTGGCAATGCTGATAATAGTGAAATTGTCTGCACGCCGTCTCCTGGGATATCAAAATCAATCGTATCCAATCCGGCATCACCGTTAGCGTCATTAATTGCCTTCCTCAGAGATCCAGCGCCACTATTGTCGGTATTTGTTACCGTATAAGTTGCTCCAAGTCCGAAAGACGTCATGTAGATTGCAGCGAGACAAAGTACTAGTGCAGCTGCAAATAGTATTTTACTTTGCTGAAAAACCGTCGTTTCACGAATAGATGTTTTTGTTTTTTTCATTTTTTGTTTTTTTTAGGATGTGTTTTGCTCCTAAATATATAGTTTTTCACATTATTTATTATACCATCTTTTTGGCGCTGCGTCTAGCGACCAAACTCTCCTTATCTTCTTTTTTAAGGCGTTTTAATTGGTATTCGCGTTTCATTGCTTCTGATTTTGTCTCAAATTCCTCAAAGTACACGATCTTTATTGGCCTACGCATACGAGTGTAGCGAGCGCCCTTACCTTCGTTATGTTTGGTTTCACGCTCTTTTATGTTGGCTGTATAACCTGCATACAAACTATTGTCGTTGCAGCGAGCTAAATAAGCATAGTATTTTTGCATGCTTATATTTTAACATACTGCGCCGTACTGGAAGTTTACTTCTTACCCCGTTCATCATAAGACTTAAATGCAGAGTGAAATGCTGACATAACTGTTATAGTTCCAACAGGAAAATCAAGTCTACGATACCCCTTATCAAGAGTTTTGGCCCAATCCACTCCACGAGAATAAGCTTTATTAATCGCTGCGACATCAGGAGACTCTTGTGCGAACTCTTCTTCAGCAAACTTTACTCGATTAATGCACTGAAGAGCCAAAAGATAACCATGCATTGCATCAATCTCAGGGGGCTCTTCAGCTCCTTGCATCATATATCCAGCAAGTACCTGCGCAACATTAGTAGTATGGGGCATAATATCTTCAAGATTTTCTGAAGGGTTTTCAATAAGCGCTATTGCTTCCCTAACGATCTTTTGATCTACGTCATCTTCAATACCACCTTCTTCAAGTAATATCGCAATATCACTTAAAATCTTTTCTTTCTGTAATTCCAACTCAAGCAAAAGATCCGGAGAAATGGGAGCTTCTCTATAATAAACGTCACCTTTACGATAAACTACCGTTGACGCTTTTTTGATCCCTTCCATTATCTCACCTATATCATCTTCTTCAGTTTCAACATCCAATTTTTTTCTAAAATGAACAAGAGCAGAATCATCAATCCTAACATTTTCAGGTTCCTCACCTTTTCCATCAAAATATGACCCTTCATGTTCTTCAGGAAAAACATACATGTAAGGTCCAACTAGATAATCTTCGTCTTCGTTCTCTAGAGACATCAAAACATCATCAATATTGTGAACTTTGATAGGATTTTCACCCGGATGAACTGGAACAGGATCCATTGTAGTTTCGAAACCGTTTCTATCAAACCATTTAAGCACATCTAATTGTGCTGCATTGGCTTCGATAACTGCCTCTCTACCTGGGACTTTTCGTGAAATTTCTTTAACAAATTCCTCCATAGCGTTCATGGCAGCAGTAGCAATTCCATTTCCACGATAATTTGGATCAACTTTCCGATGACTAAACCTGAACTCATCTCCATAATCTCGAAGTGCAAATTCTGCAACATTCTTTTCTTGTCCTTCCTTTTTTATTTCAAGGAATAACGCATTGCAAACATGTTGGCCATCTTCTGCGGTTTTGGAACCTCTGGAAATATGTAAATATAGAGGGACTGATTCATCAATTTTTGCTCTCATTAGCAACTCGTCTTCTTCTGCTTGAAGGTAATAACTAACCGAATCTCTTACTGCAGCAATAAGATTTCTACTAAAGCTATATCGACCTTCAATTTTCACAGGCTCTTCAAGGCTATCATTCTGAGTTAACTCGGGATGATCCTCTAGGTATTGGCCGATTCTGTCTGCCGGAGATTGTCCTTCCTTTTCTGTCATAATAAAATAAATAAATTCGCATTATTGTCTTATTGTAGCATAAAATAGTGTGTCTACACAAGTGTTGAACATAAACTACTCCTCCGTTTCTACTGCTGCGTTTGGATCTTGTGTCTTTCCTTCAAGAACCCAAAGCAATTGCTCTCTGTACGGATAAAGGTCATTTGAAAAAGGACGTCTACTCGGGACACGCATCCTTTCCCTGTATAATTCTTTAATTCTATCCATAGTAACCTTAAGCGTTGCGTTAGTTATTCTTTCTCCTGTATTTCCATTAGTAAGTCCTTTTCTACTATGTATGGCATTTACGAAGCGTCGTTGTCTATCATGCAAACTGTTAAAACCCATTTTTTGAGGTAATCCAAGAAGCCACAATAAATCTTTCCAGTGTCCATTTTCTCCTTCATGCATTCCTTCAAAAAATTCATCCAACAGCCTATCAGTCTCAGCTTTTGGCCATTTCATTCCAGGCATAGCTTGTGGCATCGGCTCTTGTTTTCGCATAATTAATTATTAGCAATACAGGACACAGAGTGATACTATAGCTCGCTGTCTGGCATTTGTCAATATCGTGGAGCTCCTTAGTGACGCTCTGCGTACTCG
>JBHPIO010000009.1:0-55225 GCA_042568575.1 Patescibacteria group bacterium
GTTTGTGATCCTCCTCAAGTATTTCTAATACTAAAAGACGTGGTTTTGTTAATTTATAACCTGCTTTTTGGATTATTTTCCTATACATGTATATATACTTTAAAAGTAGTTCGACGATACACTAAATGCAAATGATTTGCAATTAGCCTTTGATTGGCTTGATTTTTGTCAGATATATTTATACAATAGTAATGAAACATATTTCATAATTAACGAGTATGCCAAGACCAAGAAAATGCAGAAAAATAAGAGGGAATTTTGATGTTTATTATTACAAGCCAAAAGGAGTAGGGCTTTCTAAGTTGGGACAAGTTGACTTAGAGCTTGATGAAATTGAAGCTATACGGCTTGTAGACTTAGAAGGTTTAAGTATGGAAGAAGCAGCAACTAGTATGAAAATATCTAAACCAACGATATGCAGAATGGTAAATTCCGGGAGAAAAAAGTTAGCTGATGCCATATGTAATGGCAAGGCAATATCTATTCAAGATTATTATTTAACCAATTCTAACATGCCAAATTTTGACAAAACAGGTCCTGAAGGTGAGGGGCCAAAAACAGGCAGACAAATGGGTAAATGCGAAGGAGCTAAAAATGCTGATTCATCTTTCAGAAGAAGAGTAGATGAAAATAGGCGAGGAATGAGGCGAGGAAGACGAGGAAGAAATTAAGTCCTACTTTATGCACCTCCGCGAGTACTTAAAGTCCTTGGCTTATTTAAGGCATTTTGTTAAACATATGCTAAAATAAAAAAAATAATAAAACACTATGTCTTACTTTCTCGCCCTCTTGTTGAAAATCATCCCTCTATACGTATTAATTGCGCTTGGTTACATTGCCAGCAAAAACAAATCTATTCGCAAAGAAACAATTTCTTCTCTGCTTATATATATTTTTGCACCAGTGGTTGTTTTTCATAGCGTTATACAAATGGAATTAAAGCCTGAGTTGTTAACGCTACCTTTTCTAATGTTTGGATTGTGTGCTATTGCTGCTGCCCTCTTTTATTTTATTGGGAAACTTTTTTGGAAAGATGCACATAAAAACATACTTGCTTTTGCAGCAAGTCAGGGAAATGCTGGGTATTTTGGTATTCCAGTTGCATTGATGCTTTTCGGACAGGATATTTTAGGGATCTATATATTATTATGGTTGGGAGCGTATATTTTCGGATATACAGGTGGTTATTTGGTTGTTGCTCATGGTAAGCATACTCTTAGCGAAAGTCTTCGGAAATTTGCAAAAGTACCAGTGATTTATGCTTTCATATTAGCTTTGATATTTAATTTTTTGGGAATAAATTTAGGTGAAAGTATTTTAGGAATAACCGAAAAATTTACTGGAGCATACGCTATTCTGGGAATGATGATCCTTGGATTAAGTCTTTCAAATTTAAAGAAAACCTCTCTCGATTGGACTTTCACAATACTGGCATTTATTGCTCGTTTTGTTTTTTGGCCTATTTTAGCGTTTCTTGTAATCTACGTAGATCAAAACTTTTGGCATATTTACGATGATACTATTCATCAGCTCATTATACTTATCTCTATAGTTCCGATTGCTGCTGATACGGTGGCGTTTGCGACAGAATTTAACACTCATCCGCAAAAAGTGGCATTAACTGTATTCCTCAGTACTCTCTTTGCGCTTGTTTACATTCCAGCAATTTTGTCTTTGGTGTTTTAAGTAAACCTTTGAAAGCGGAGCTCCATGAACTTACTGCTTGCACAAACCACTTCTAGATATGCTATAATCCCATTCGATGAATAATGAATTAAAACAATTCTTGGATCGTATTTCGCCATCTTTTGATGGCAGGAAGTTTGATATTCCTTACCCAGAACTGAATTCTGAAGAAAGGTTGAGGCTTAGGACTGCTCATAGAAATGAGAGGTTTATTTATAAGCGTAAATCTGACGTAGACGGTAAACAAATTGTTAGTATCTATTCTCCAGATAAGCCATACAAGATTTATCCACAAGATTATTGGTTTAGCGATAATTGGGATTCTATTGATTACGGAAGAGATTTCGATTTCAATCGTGGATTTTTTGAGCAGTTTCAGGAACTTCAGATGGATGTTCCCAGAGCAAACATGATGCAAATGCAAAATGAGAATTCGGAATACACCACAGGAACAGGTTTCTGTCGTAACTGTTATTTAATCAATTCTTCGGAACATTGTGAAGACTGTTATTACGGTAAACTTTTTCAGAATTGCAAGGATTGCGTGGATAGTTCTTATGTTTATGATAGCGAACTTTGTTATGGATGTTTTAATGTTAGAGGTCTTTATAATTGTATGTTTGTTTATAATTCAACCAATTCAAGTGATTGTTCGTATTGTGATAATGTGACCAGATGCAAAAATTGTTTTTTATGCACCAATCTAAATGGCAAGGAATACTACTTTTTGAATGAAAAATGCTCAAAAGATGAGTATCAGGAAAAAATAAAAGATTTCACAGGTGGATATGAATCTCAAAAGAAAGCTTTATTAGAATTTAATAAAATACGTAAAGAAAGAATTAATAAATACGCAGAAATATTAAATTGTGAAAACTGCACCGGAGACTTTTTGAAAAACTCAAAAAATTGTCATAACGCATTTGATGTAGTGGATAGCGAAGATTGTCTTAATTTACATGTTGGAGTTAAATGTAAAGATGTCTACGATTCTTCAAATATGTATGAAAAACCCGAGCTTTCTTACATGACTTTAGGTGTAATAGAAACTTTTAATTGCCACTTTTCTTTATATGTATTTAATTGCACTGACATGTGGTATTCAGATACCTGCTACAACTGTTTCGATTGTTTTGGATGTGTCGGTTTGAGGAATAAAAAATACTGTATTTTTAATAAGCAATATAGCAAAGAGGAGTATGAGCCATTAGTGGCTAGAATTATTTCTAAAATGCAGGAAGAAAGGGAATGGGGGCAATTCTTCCCAAAGGAACTTTCTCCATTTGGTTATAATGAAACTCTGGCTAATGAATATTTGCCTTTAAGTAAGGAAGAAGCTTTGAAGAGAGGATTTAAATGGAGTGATTACGAAAAGCCTTTGGTAGATACTTCGCAGTCAATGGAAGCCAATGAACTTCCAGATAAAATAGAAGACGTTTCCGACGACATCCTGAAAAAAGCAATTAAATGTGAAGTAAGCGGACGTCCTTTTGCTATTAATTCCCAGGAATTTAGATTTTATAAAAAGTTAGGGATACCCTTACCAAGAAAACATCCCGATATAAGATATGATGAACGTGTTGCACTAAGAAAGCCCCGTAAGTTGTGGGAAAGAAAATGTGATAAATGTAATGACTCTGTAAATAGTGTTTTCGATCAAGATTCGAAAGAAAAAGTATATTGTGAAAAATGTTATTTGGAAGAAGTTTATTAATGGTTGGAAAGCCTAAACCTTCTGTAGGTGGAGCTTCAACAGATAAGGCTTTCTTGTATATTAAGCTTTTACATTGAGAAGAAAAGGATTAAAGGCTATCATTCAAAGGCTTATTTCTTGAATGAATTTTATGGCGACCTTATTACGAATTAACGGTTTATCTAAATCTTACAATGCACAAACAGTTTTAGATGATGCTGGGTTAGTGGTTAACGATAGGCAAAAAATTGGTGTAATTGGAAGGAATGGTTGCGGTAAAACAACTTTGTTTAAAATAATTGTTGGAGATGAAGACTTTGATCAAGGAGAAGTTGATTTACATGAAGGGACAAGAATTGGATATTTAACACAACATAGTGAATACGAAGAGAATGAGACCGTAATAGATTACTTAATGAGGTCTAGTGGCAGAGAAGACTTTGAATGCGGTAAAGTTGCGGGGAGTTTTCAGATTAAAAATGAGATTTTAAATACAAAAGTTGCTTCATTGCCAGGTGGATATCAAATGAGGGTAAAGTTGATTGCAACGCTTTTGAAAGAGCCAAATCTATTACTCCTGGACGAACCGACCAATTACTTGGATCTTTCAACGCAGATACTTTTGGAAAAGTTTTTGGAAAAATTTAGAGGGAGTGTTTTGTTGATATCTCATGATCGAGAATTTATTAAGAGAACTTGTAGTGAGACTTTGGAAATTGAGCATGGAAAGACAACTTTATTTCCACGGCCAATTGGAGAGTACCTGGCTTTTAAAGAGGAGCGACTAATGATGGCAGAAAAAATGAATTTAAAGGCCGATCAAAAGAAAAAACAACTACAAAAATTCGTAGATAGATTTGGAGCTAAGGCTAGTAAGGCGTCTCAGGCAAAATCAAAAATGAAACAAATTGAAAGGATAAAAACTATTGAAATTAATCATCCTTTGAGTACAACAAGAATAAATATTCCAAAAGTTGAAGATAGAAAGGGTATTGCTTTGAAGCTTGAAGATTTGGAAATCGGGTATAGCGATAAATCAGTAGCTCGGTGTACTAATTTGAATATTGAAAGAGGCCAGAAGATTGCAGTTCTTGGTGATAATGGTCAGGGAAAAACAACTCTACTCAAAACTATTGCCGGTGAAATTGATGAACTCTCAGGAAGTTACAAATGGGGGCATAACATTAAGATTGCTTATTATGCTCAGCATATACCTGCTACTTTAAATTTCGATGAAAGTGTAAAAGAGCATCTTACAAGAATAGCTCCTGATGATGTTACCGAGGAGGAGATTTTTAAAATGGCGGGAAATTTTTTATTTAAAGGTGAAGCGTTGAAGAAAAAAATACCGGTACTTAGTGGTGGTGAGAAAGCCAGAGTTTGTTTAGCAAAAATTTTATTGCAGAAAAATCAGGTACTTTTACTTGATGAACCGACGAATCACTTGGATTTTGAGACAGTCGAGGCTTTGGCTCAAGCTTTAAGAGATTCCAATGTGATCGTGATATTTGTAAGTCATAATCGTACATTTGTGGAAATTGTGGCTAATGGCATTATTGAAGTGAAAAATAGGAAGATTAAACCTTATCTTCATAATTATGAAGAGTATGTTTATCATCTTCAAAAAGATATTGAGGAAGACTTGGGTTTAACTAGTGATATGCATCTGAATTTAGGGGGAGATGAGAAAAGGAAATTAAAGATGCAAATTAAGAAGGCTAAAAAACAATTGAAGTTTTTGGAAAAGGATATGATTCGGTTGGAAAAAGAAAAAACAATTTTATTGGAATGGTTTGAGGCAAATTTTAAAGAATTTTCTGAGGATAAAACGAAACGTTTAGCTGAAATTGAGAAGGAGGTTACTGAAAAAGAGCAAGAATGGGTGGAGCTTGAAATGGAACTAGAAGTCTTGAATAACCAGTGATTATGGTCAAGTACGTTAAGCATGCGAAGTTTTTTCAGCTTTCCTTTTTTTGAAAATTAAGTTAAATTGAACTACTTTGCAAAAATTCACCATGGTCAACAAAATCGACAAAATATTGCTCAACAAAGTTGTAGGGATACCTATATTCTTTCTTATAATATGGGTTATGTTTCAGGCTGTTTTCTCGATTGGACAAATACCAATGGATCTTATTGATTTTGCTATTTTTAGCCTACAAAATTGGCTGACGGCAAAGTTACCAGATACTATTGGAAGTTCACTTTTGATTGATGGCGTGATTGGAGGCGTAGGTGCAATGATTGTATTTCTTCCATTAATAATATTGTTATTCTTCTTTATTTCGGTTTTTCGGCAAACCGGATATTTGAGTCGTATTTCTATTTTATTCGAAAAAGTTTTTAACAAAATTGGATTGAGTGGGAAGTCGATAGTTCCTTTGTCTATGGGATTTGGGTGTAATGTTCCGGCAATAATGGCGCTTAACACTTTAGAAACGAAAAGGGAAAAACTAATCACTGCAATGATGATTCCATTTCTAAGTTGTAGTGCAACTCTTCCTATTTACACCCTTCTTATTGCAGCATTTTTTGAAGTTGAATGGAGGGGGACTGTATTGTTTGCACTATACGTTGGCGGAATTTTCCTTTCTTTCATTACGGGAATGATTTTTCATAAAGTCTTAAAAAAAGGAGAATTAAAAAAATCTTCTGATTTACCAAAATACAAAATCCCTAAATTAAAAAGCATTTTAAGTGCGATTTGGATTACTGCAAAATCATTTTTGTTTAAGGCCGGGAAAATAATCCTGCCTTTTTCAATAATTATGTGGTTTTTATTCACATTCCCACTTACAGAAGGAAATCCTGCTCAAATAGAAGAATCATACGCGGCACAAATAGGAATGGCAGTAGAACCAATATTCGAACCAATTGGATTTGATTGGAGAATCAACACCGCTTTATTTGGAGCGCTTGGTGCAAAAGAAGTATTCATTTCTACACTTGGAATTTTTTATTCATTAGACGTAGGTACAGACGAAGGATTAATCCAAGCTATGCAAAATGATCCCAACATCACACCTCTAACAGCTGTCCTCATCTTAATCTTCATTCTCGTATATTCCCCCTGCGTACCAGTAATCGCAACAATGAAAGAGCAATTCAGCTCTAGATGGGCATTCATAGCATTCATATATCCCACTGTCCTTGCGTGGGTAATATGTTTTATCATTTATCAAACGGTGATACGTATAATGTTTTAGAAATGAATGCAGTGCGAACATAAGCTATTTCCAGCTTATTTTGAAAATTGTCCTCAATGTCTCTGCAACTTCCTTGTTATCTATGACGATGGCAAATGCATCTTGGAATAGGTTTAGTAACAACACCTTGTCTTCAAATATTGCTATTGAAGAATAAATCATCCCCTTATTTTTTGGGAAGTATTGTATTTCGCGCAATTCAGCTTTATTTAGTTTGCTTAACCTTTCGTGAATTTTGTCTTTTTTAGCAATTGCCTTTAAATTAATCTTCTTTTTTACTCTGGCTTTTATAAAATCGTTCATAAATTTTTCACCAAGTTTTTCCTCAAGATCTCCGTGTATACCAAATTCAAAAACGTCAGTTTTACTATCCAGAATCATCGAGTATGCTTTTCTGCAGCCTTCGGTGCCTTCAAAAAATGTTACCTTTGGCTCTGAAGTGTAAGGAGATTTAAATTCTTTAAGTAAAGGAATGGTTTTGTCTAAAGCGCTCTTGTCATCTTCTATCTCTTTAGTCTTGAGTTTTTCAAAGTCAGACGGATCAGCATAAAAGTACTGAACTCTTCCGCGTTGCGATTTCCTTACATATCCTTTCTTTAATAAACCATCAAAAAGAAATAAAATTGTTGATTTTGGATAACCGGTTTTCTTGGCTATAACTGAAGCTGGTTGTGTTCCAAATTCGAGTAGAGCCAAATAAACATCTGCTTCTTTTTCTGTAAATCCCAATTCTAATAATAATTTCTTCATAAGGTCGTCAGTAAGTGTTGACGTTAATATTATACTACAGATTGACGTAAAATCAAGCATGATATATGATCGAACACTGATTACTAACAATAATAGCGATGACTAAACTTAACTACCTTAGCGACTCTTTTATTTTTGAGTCACAAGCAACGGTTAAAGAAATAAAACAGACTGAAGTAGGTATGGCAGTTGTACTCGATCAAACTATTTTTTATCCACAAGGAGGAGGTCAGCCTGCAGATAAAGGCATAATATATTCGGACGATGCAGAATTTGAAGTAGTTGATGTTAGATTGGATAGAAGTGGTGATGTGTACCATTATGGGGGATATGATAAAGGAGAGTTTGTAGTAGGTGATACTGTTAACTTGAAAATTGATAAAGATAGGAGAGTTAAAAATACAAAACTACACTCTGCCGGGCACTTGCTGGATGCAGCTCTTGAAAAGCTTGGTATTGATGAGATTAAGCCGGTAAAAGGATTCCATTTCTCGGATGGGCCATATGTTGAATATGAAGGTATGCTTGAGAACCCATGGGAATATGTTAAAAAGGTTGAAGAAACTGCAAATGAAATGATCAAGGAAAAAGTTGAAGTCGAGAAAAAAGAATTATCAAATGAAGAGGCAGAAAAAAGAGGAGTCTGGGCGCCTCCAGGTAAATCTGCAAGAATTATTAATTTTAAAGGTTATAAGTCTTGTGGTTGTGGAGGAACTCACGTCAATAATGCTGGTGAAATTGGCAAAATCACAATACGCAAAATTTCTTCTAAAAAAGGGAAGACGAGGATTGCTTACATAGTAGAGTAAAGCATGTGCTAAAATATCCACATGCAAAAATACTATACCTACTTAGCGCGCTGTAACGACGATAGTTTGTATGCAGGATATACGACTGATTTAGAGGAGCGTGAAGCGAAACATAACGAGGGAAAAGGCGCTCGTTATACACGTATGCGCAGACCAGTAAAAATCGTGTATCACGAAGAATTTAAAACAAAATCAGAAGCGATGAAACGTGAGTATCAATTGAAACGACTTAAAAAACAGGAGAAGGAGAGCTTGACATTGGCACAAACATGATGTATTAATTGCATCTCGACAAATTCCTTCTGCTAGATTTAAGGAGTTCATAGAGACTTACTTAAATAAGCATTAATATGACAACATTTTCGCAATTCAACCTTTCTAACGATATTCAGCAAACCTTGAAAGAAAAGGATTTCTTGGAGCCAACTCCGGTTCAGGAGAAGGTGATACCTCAAATTCTTGAAAGCGCGCAGGATCTTATTGCGCTCGCACAAACAGGAACAGGAAAAACGGCTGCTTACAGTCTTCCGGTTCTTACAAAAATGGATATAAATGATCGTAATGTACAAACGGTTGTTTTAAGTCCAACAAGAGAACTTGCAATGCAGATTGCAAAAGATATGAGGAGTTTTTCAAAGAATATGAACGGTCTTCAAGTAGTCGCTGTGTATGGAGGATCTTCTATTCAGGATCAAATACGAGATATAAAGAGAGGCGCGCAAGTGGTGGTAGGAACACCGGGTCGCATGCTCGATTTATTAAATAGAAAAGTACTTAAACTTGGTAATGTGCAATGGGCGATTCTTGATGAAGCAGATGAAATGCTCAACATGGGGTTCGTGGAAGATATTTCAAGTATATTGAGTAATACGCCAGAAACTAAGCAAACACTTCTCTTTTCAGCAACGATGTCAAGAACTATTGAAAAGATTGCTCGAAAATATATGACCTCTCCAATGCGTATTGAAGTTAAGGCTACACCAACTACGCAGCTGGCAATTTCTCATCAATACATGATGGTTCCGGCTCGGGACAAAGTGACTGCATTCCAAAGATACAGAGCGCTTCACCCGGAAATGTATGGGATTCTGTTTTGTCGGACTAAAAGAGAAACGCAAGAAATCGGAGATGCGCTACTTAAAAGTGGGTATCCAACAGGAGTACTTCACGGAGATATAGAGCAACGTCATAGAACGCACATTATGGAAGCATTTAAAAGAAAAGACATCAGCCTATTGGTTGCAACAGACGTAGCAGCCAGAGGCATTGATGTAGCAAAACTCACACATGTTATTCATGTCGGAGTTCCTGAGAAAGTTGAAAGCTACACGCATAGAAGTGGTCGTACAGGTCGTGCGAATGAGAAGGGGATTTCGTTAGTGCTTGCACATTTAAGAGAGCATCGTGCTTTACAGAAAATTGAGAAAATGAAAGGGCTAACTTTTAAAGAGGTAAAGGTTCCAAAGAGGGAAGACATGATTAAAGTAGATATAGATAAGTATGCTAATCGAATTGGGGATGAAAAAGAGGCGTCTCCACTCGCAAATAAATATGTAGATGAAATGTTAAACGGTCTTTCTAAGGATGATATGGGGATAGTTGCAAGAAAGGCGCTTCTGCTTGCTGTAGAAGAAAGGATAAGCAAGTATCCGGAAGAGAATTTAGATCGATCACCGGCGAAACGTCGGGCAATGAAACGAAGCAGCAATGAACCAATGAAGACTTTGATTATTTCTATTGGAAGACGAAATATGCTTACAGTTCCTCATCTGCTCGGCATGATTAACGAAGTAACAAGAGGCGAAAGAGTTGATGTCGGACACATCCAATTAGGAACCAAAGAATCAAGCTTTGAAGTTCCATCTAATTTCGTAGAAAAGCTATGCAGGGCAATGTCTGAACGTAGGTTCAAAGGTCAAAATGTACTTGTTCGACAAGGTTCTCCGGTAAAGCGAAGCGCGCAGCCAAGAAGGCCTAGAGGAAAGAGAAGGGCTTCGAGGTACTAAAAAAGTCGTGTATTGCCGAATTCGCTTTGATAATATAAATTATGATTAGTTAATTAACTATTTTAATTTTTATGCAACACACTTCAAATGATTCAAAAAAACAGGTTTCTAGGTTTATTAGATCTTTTCTAGGTTTAGGAATATTTAGTTCTGCCTTGACAATCCTTTTTCTTGGAATGAGGGCTGTTATGATGGTTGGTGGATTTTGCGCTGAAGGTGGTCCCTATGAAATAGCTATTCCATGTCCACAAGGGATTGCAGCGTTAATGCCTCTATCCATTTTAGTGATGTTTATAGGTGGGGGTCTCTATTTCTCAGCTCCTCTCAAAAATGGACCAAGATGGGGATTCTTATTTTGGAGTGCTTTATTTGTTTCACTAGGATGGAATTTTTTTGAATTCGCAATTTATCCACCCATGGGTGAAGGGATTGCAATTGCATGGATAGTCTGCGGGGTGATTTTTGTGATTATGGGGCTTGCTCCAATATTACTTATATCAAGAGTAAATGCATTCAAAATAATGTTTGGATTAAAGGAAACAAATTCGTTTGTTTCATCAACTTCAATATTTACGTCTAAAAAAATAGCATTATTGATGCATTTTATCGCTGTAGCAAGCGGTGTATATTTTGGACTAAAACTATATGCTCTATTCACCTAGATTGCATAATATGGAAAAATTCCTGGACAAATATAGGAATCACGCAATCATCGCCACTGTCATTGTTTATGCAATGGTTGTATGGCTACATTTCCCGAACGCATTTTGGTTAGGCATTTTCCTTTTAGTCATGTGCTTGTTTGCATTAAAGAAAGAACATATCAAAAAGATAGTTTTTTTGGGATTACCAATTGCAACAATACCTCTCTACTGGTTCTTAATTTTTTTAATTGCCAAATATATCAAAATCCCAATTTTATCTGACTTGGATAGCACAACGTCATTTTGGATATTGGCCATTATTTTCGCCCTGATACATTTAGTTTTATATAGGAATTTTTGGACATGGATACGAAAGAAATCAGTTATTGTTTTAATAGCCTCTTTTATTCTGATAGCTATTATTGCCCTGGTTTTTTCACATTTTGCACAAGATTGCTATTACGGGAGTTTTGTTGAAATGGGCAAAGGAGCAGGAAAACAAGCTTACGAACATTGTAAGATTTTTAATTTACCGTGGTTCTATCAATCTTCATGCAACAAATGTGAGATAGGATATATTTTTCTCCAGGCAGAAATTTTTGTATTCATAATTATTCCTCTATTGGTTGCCGAAGGATTAGTGATTATGAGATTTGGTCAGTCTGCTAGGAAAAAAGTTTCAAAACAAACTAAAAAAGAGTAGAATCAACCATATAAAAAGTTAGAACTATGAAAAGAGTTTTTCTAGCAACTATGGCTTTATGTTTGATAGTATCGCTCCAAGGAGCGCAACTCGTTTTTGCGCAGGATTTTACAACCGCACCAGATTTGAGTGGGGCAGATTATGAAACGGAAATCGTTGAACACCCGGATGGAACCATTGAGGTAATAAGAAAGTATAAATTTTACGAGCAAATCAAAATTCCAAAAGAAATTTTTGTGAGAGAAATCGTAGGCTACGAAAATCCAATACTCGATGATGAGCACATAATGAGTCCTCAGGAAATTTCACGCGATCTTTTTGTTATTGGAACAAACGCATTTCTTTCGATATTAATATTTCTTGTGGTTGGACTTGCGTGTTTTCTATTCAATAACGTTATTGAAGCGCACGGAGATGATATCAATAAGTTTACAAAAAAGATCCCGATACTCAGCCTTTTTCAAGGGGACAAACTGCATAAAAAATCCATACTTAAAAAACTGTTTCTTTTTGTGATCCTTTTGCTTTTTGGGCTTGTTGCAGCGCATATCAGTCCGGACTTCAATCTTCTTGAACAGGAGAATTTGGGGATAGTCGTAGTGACGGTGGTTGCAATTATCATCGCAACATACGCAAAGGATATTTGGCGATTGGCTGTAGCAAGACGAAACGATTGGCCAGCTTTCTTCAAACCTAACATGCTTGGACTTTTCTTAGCGATAATTTGTGTAGCCTTGAGTCGAAAGTTAGAAATTCCGCCAGGCTACTTATTTGGAATCCCAATGGGTCTATTTATTTTCTCAAAACATTTTAATAAAAATGAAGGTAAGTTCGAGTTTTCCGCTTTAACCTGGATGTTCTTCATGGCAATAGTGGTTTGGTTTATTACGCCATATACTGCGGAATATGAAGTTGTTTTTGATCTATTCAATCTATTATATGTGATCCTTCTTGAAGGACTTTTCTTTGAACTTTTCCCAATTACATTTCTTCCAGGAAAGGCAATTTTCAAATGGAGCAAGGTCGCATGGGCTTTCCTCTTCGGCTCTGTTTCATTCCTTTTGCTTCACACACTCTTCAATCCAAACAGCACAGTAAGTGCTATCGCGGATAGTCAACCAACTATGAATACTCTAATCATTCTTGGAATTTTTGTATTGTTCTGCTTTACTGTTTGGGGGATTGCGAGAGTGAGGTTAATGTTGCGTAAGGCTTAGATTAAAATTCAATAATTTATATGGAACAAACTTGCAAACAGTGTGATAAAAAGTTTGAAATCCCTCAGAAAGATTTAGATTTTTTGCATAAGATTTCACCGGTTTTTGCAGGTAAGAAACATGAAATTCCACCTCCAAAAATTTGCCCTATATGTCGTCAGCAAAGAAGATTAGCTAATAGAAATGAGCGTGTATTTTATAATAGGAAGTGTGATATGTCCGGCAAATCCATCATTTCCATATATTCTCCCGATAAACCCTACAAAGTTTATGATCAGGAAGAATGGTGGAGTGATAAATGGGATGCATCGGATTATGGCCGTGACTTTGATTTTGGGCCGAAGGTCAGAACATTTAGTGAACAACTAAGAGCTCTTTATATAGATGTTCCTCACGTATCTCTATATAACATTAACGTTGAAAATAGCTATTATACAAATTATGCGCTTAATCAAAGAAATTGTTATTTGATCTTTGGAGCAGGTAATAATGAGGATTGTTTGTTTGGGAAATTTATTGTTGAGTGTAAAGATGTTTTGGATAGTTTGTCTGTTTTTTCATGCGAGCTTTGTTATGAAGGGATTGCGTCCGAAAAATGTTATGGATGTATGTATTTTGTGAATTGCAGAAATTGTAGTAGTTGTTTGATGATTGAGGATTGCTCGGGATGCAAAGATTGCATCGCGTGTTTTGGACTTCGTGCTAAGCAGTATTGCATTGGGAATAAACAATTTTCTAAAGATGAATATGAGAGATTGGCAAAAGATTATAAAGAACTAACTGAAGAAAAAATACAATATCTACGTGAAATTTTAGATGATTTAAAATCTAAGCTACCACACATACAATCACACATATATGCAAGCGAAAATTGCACAGGAGATGGCTTGTATAACTGCAAAAATTGCACAGATGCATTTGATTGTAAAGACTGCGAAGATTGCAAAAACATCAATTTCTCTCCAAAGTGTGTTGAAACTCAGGATTGTTGTTTTTGCGCTCCAGATGGGGTGAGATTTAGTTATAATGTTTGTTCTACTGTGGATTTGGAAAATTCAATGACGACTTTCTTTGTTTGGTATGGTAGTGATATCTACTACTCAATGGATTGTCACAGTTGTAATAATATTTTTGGATGTGTTGGATTGAGAAACAAGAAATATTGCATTTTGAACAAGCAGTATACAAAGGAAGAATATGAAGAAATGGTTTCAAAAATTATTGATCATATGCAGAAAACGGGGGAGTGGGGCGAGTATTTTCCTTACAACATAATGCCATTTTCATATAATGAAACGATTGCCCAGGAGTACTTTCCTTTAAACAAAGAGCAGGCAACTGCATTGGGTGCTACATGGAAAGATGATAAGAAAGAAAGCAAAGAATTCAAATTAATCCCTCAGGAATTAAAGTTTTACGAAAAGATGGGGTTGCCGAAACCAACAAAACATCCGGACGAAAGACACTTTGATCGTCTTAAAAAACACAATTTCATTAATCTGTTTAACAGGAGTTGTAATAAATGCGGAACTGAGATTAAAACGATTCATTCTCCTGACAACAACGAAAAGGTTTATTGCGAAAAATGTTATTTAGAAGAGGTATATTAATAACCCAAGAATCATGAAAAAAACGCTTTTTATTACAGTTCTAATGTTGATGGCATTCGCTTTTGCTGGTTGCTCTCAAACTCAACCGGAAGAACAAGTGGCAGAAGAAATGGCGGCGCCTTTGGCAGAACCGGTTGTGCGAGATACAGAACCTGAAGATCTTCCAGAAGAAGCTATTTCTGAACCAATCGAAAAAGTTCAAGTTGATCCATTAGAAGAATTTGATTACCAGGCTTTATTGGAAGACGTGAGTGGCGGAAGTGCCTCGGGGAAAGTTTCCGCAACATTTGAGGATGAATATATACTGTATGCGACTTTTGAGGATCTACCAGACCTAGAAGAAGATTTCTTTTATGAAGGATGGGTCGTTAGAAATAATCCACTTTCAGTTTTAAGCACAGGTAAAGCTGAACTGGTAAACAAAAAATACGTAAATAGATTTTCAGCAGAAGGTGACCTCACAGATCACACATTTTACGTTCTTACCTTAGAACCAAATGATGGAGATCCAGCTCCTGCAGGCCATATTTTAGAAGGGACTTTGGCTAAATAGTTATGATCAATCCAGAAACATTTATAGAGGATTTTAGAAAGTTGTACGTTGAATCTCCACAATGTGGGTCATGGACTCGCGCAAGTGAGAATTGCGATTATGGTGATATTACCACCACATCAAAGGATTGTTATATGTGTTTCAATTCCGGAGGATGTGAGGATGCATATTATTGTGAAGATTCAAGATCTCTAACTAATTGCACTGATTGTGCATTTTGTGAGAAATGCGAACTTTGTTTTGAATGTGTGGATTGTGATGGTTTGAATAACTCAAATTATTGTCAGGATTGCCACAATTCATTTGATATCCATTTTTGCTACGACGTAAGGAGATGCAATAATTGTATCGGCTGCGTAGGTTTAAGAGATAAGCAATATTGCATTTTTAATGAACAATATTCTAAGGAAGAATACGAAAAAGCGCTAAAAGACATTTCAGATGAGCGAACGATAGAACAGATCAATAAAAAAGTAGAGGAACTCAAAAGGAAAATTCCAAGAATGTACGTTCACCAATTTGATACAACGGATTGCACGGGTGATTATGTCTATCACAGCAAAAATTGTCACATGTGTTTTGACACAAGGCATTCTGAAGATAGCGGATATATAATTCAGGCAAATTTGGATATGGGAGCTCGAGATAGCTTTGATTGTGGCCCAATACCAACATCAATGGATTTATGTTATGACGTTTCTTATTCTCACTATATGTTTAACAGCAATCATATTTACTGGTGTGGAAATTCAAAAGACTGCGAGTATTGCACAAACTGTTTCGAATCTGAGAATTTGTTTGGTTGCCATTATCTAAAAACGAAACAAGACGGCTTTTACATTTTGAATCAAAAAGTGGATGAGGATTACTATCGTGAAACAACAAAAAAGATTAAAAAACTTTTGGAAGAAAAGGGGATTTATACATTGCACGATTTGTTATATAAGGACTTGTCGTCCGAGAAAGTAAGTTGTCCTGATGATCAGCTAAATAGAAAATGCACTATTTGTTCAAAAGAATTTGAAATTGTCCCGCAAGAAATAGAGTTCTATAAAAAGAAAGGAATAAAGATACCAATTTATTGTCCGGATTGTAGAGCAAAACAAAGAGTAGATCTGAGAAACGATCGTACTATGTATAAACGTTCGTGCGACTCATGTAAAAATAGTTTGATTTCAACATATCCACCTGAAAGCAAATACATCGTATATTGTTTAAAATGTTATTGGAAACATATTAACTAGCATGTTTTATGGAAAAAAGTGAGGTTAAAGACTGCGTAAAATGCACAAAGAAATTTCTTGTCATTCCTCAAGAAAAAACCTTTTATGAGAGGAAAAAGTTGCCTCTTCCTAAGGTCTGCCCGACATGCAGAAGAGATAGAAGAAGAAGCCTTAGAAACGAAAGGACTCTATACAAACGAACTTGCGACAAATGCAGTGCAGAAGTAATGAGTACTTACCCTAAAGATAGTCCTTACGTTGTTTATTGCGAGAAATGCTATCTCAACATGTTTGCCTAAAAATCCAAAATAACCTCCAAGGTCCCGCTGCCACCTCTATCGAATCTCCCCTCATAAACCCTTGTAACAAAAGGTTTGTCCTGTAGATATTTTTTGACGAACGGCTTTATTACCGGCATTCCTTTTCGTGAATGGAGCCCTTTACCAGTAATGATAAGCACCTTCGAAAGCCCTCGATCGCGGCATTCTTCGATAAACTCATCAACCAACTCTCTAATGTGATCCTGAGTTAAAACTCCGCGATCATGAAAATCGAATTCAGCTTGAGGTTTGCTCAAGTTGTCGTATTTGTTGTTTTTCTCTTTGCGTTGTTTTTTGCGTTTCTTTCCCATGTAAATATACTAGCACAAACTTAAAGGAGTACTAAGTACTCGAGGTGAATTGGCTTAAACTAGCGATTTTCATTGGAGTACTAAGTACTCAAAAAAGCCCCTCCAAGTGCTGAAGGGGCTTTTCTTGCAAAACTAATGGTTTTTAGGTGTTGTATTCACCATAAGTTCCTACATTAATATTTGCGTCTGTAGTTCCATAATCATCCATAATTCCATGATCAGTTGTTATACCATCGATTGTAATACCTCCATCTCCGCTTCCAACGGTAATTTCTGCACCTGATGCATTGTTTGTATAACCTCTATAGATTTTAAATGCTTCTTCATCACTATTGCTTAGATTTATCGTTGCATCAATAATAGCTCCATGGTTATATAGTTCCCCACCTGCTGCTGTAGATTCTGCATCTCCAACTGAGATCCATACTCCGTCAATATCTGCATAATTGTGCATTTCTCCATCATTATAAACAAACATTTCATCAAAAGTTGTGTCGTTAGAATTGTTCATCTCACCATCACCTGAAATCATTATGTCTTCAGCGGTAGTAGCTCCCGATGATCCCATTGTGAATGTTCCACCTGTTACCTCAATGGAATATCCAGATGTTGAATTATCCCAGGTTCTTAAATCATCAGAAATATCAACTGTTCCATTACTAATGATTCCTTCCAAGAAACTGAAATTAGAATCAGCATCTGAAGAAATTTCACCAGTAGCATTTACAGTGACTAGATCTCTTGATTCAAAAGCTCCAAGAGCGGATCCTGTAAGAGAATAAGTAGAATTGTTTTCTAAGTGTCCATAGTCTCCAATCGTAGTAAGTCCATCAACCAAAAGTCTTGCTGTGGGGGACACTCCATCAACTATTTCTATTTTTCCTTCATTTGTTGCATCACCATAAATATATAAATTTGCGTCTTCTCCACCGGAATCATCTACCTCAACAGCTGATGCAATTGATATCAAGCCAAGTTGCCCTACAGTCACGTTTCCAAATTTTGTAAATCCGGCACCAGAACTAGTATTTAGAGTTGCTTGAGTAGAAATAGCATAAATATTTATTTGTCCTGCAACTTCAAAAGCATCAGAGCCACTGAGGATATTTATATCCCCTCCATCTCTTATCAAGGCAGCTCCACTTGTTGTATCAGTAACATAAAAATTGCCATCCTCCTCATTATCTAGTTGCCCTCCTGTTTGACTAGCGAGGCCCATCTGCAATTCATCTGTTGTTGACTCACCATAATTGTTGTAAACAGAATATCTCGTTAATATAATTTCATCTACATCTACAGTTGCATTTGTTTCTGAGCTTGATCCATTATTAAACTCACCAAAATATTGGAATTTTATAAATGAAGATTCTACTTCGCCATCATCATGATTTTGAAACAATGATGTTCCTGTACCATTTTGATCTTTAATCTCATCACCTCCTACAAGGGCGTAATTATCTACAGTGCCACCTGGGTAAATGATTATGTCCGAAGCAGGTGTTGTTTGCCAATTCACTTCGGCGTTTGCATTTGCAAGAGTTCCTGTACGATTTGCTCCATTGTACAAATTGCCACCATTATAAATGCTTATATCCCCTATAATCCCTTCATCTGCGGGATCAGCACCATCCAAAATTCCATCACCAGCCGTATTATATAATTCTCCTCCATCATTAGTTGCATCACCAATATTAATATTGCCCTCAAGGTAACCCAAACTATAATTTAATAATTCATACTGGTCATCTTCTTCTCCTACGCCAGAATCTTCATATAAATAAATTGTTGACGAATCAAGGTTTCCATAATTAGCAAAGGTCCCAGGATCACTTGAAGATGTCCCGATATAAAGAGTTGTAGTTTCAAAATCTGCTCCTGACCAATTTTCTATAAAACTGCCCTCATAAATTGTGGCACTCGTGTCAAATGACATTAGGCCGCCATGGTTGTCAATAAATGAGCCGTAGTTCATTACCAACACATCTGCTCCTTCAAAATTTCCATCGTTATCGATGTACGCATCGGTATACATTACTAGATCATCGCTAACTGTTAGTGTCCCATCGTTATCAATGAAAGATTCATCATTCATTGTAATGTCTCCATTTGCAGCTGTGCCATTACCATCAACATAAAAAGTAGCTGCATTATTATCAAGAATACCATGATCAATGATATATAAATTGCTGGCACGTGCGAGATTGTCAGAGTTAATCAATGTGCCATCTTCTGTTGCTGTCCCTTCGATTTGTATCTGACCGTCGATATCAAAATCATCAGCTCCTGATTTATTATTAATAGTCCCTTCATAAAGCAATATTGCATTAAATGATGTTCCTGTTTGATTTACGTCGAGATCACCAGAAATTTCATTATTAAATGTCCCTCCCGAAATATCCGAAACGCTATTTCCAACATGTAAACGATGCAAATCTGTATTCCCTTGATTCCTGAATTCACTAGAGTCAAATAATTCAGCCCATCCATATGTTGAAGAGCCACTATCATAATTGTAATAATAACTAGTAGTATCCGCATTATGAAATAGGGCGGAATCTTCCATCTTAAGATGAGTGCTTGTTGCGTCGACATTCCCATTATATCCTTGTCTTATCCAATAATAATTGGTTATTTGAGAATTGTTTTCCATCAAGATATCATCTTTTACATCAATTGTTCCATTTGCTAAAACAGTCCCATTAGTAATATGGGAACTATCTGTCATGGTTATATCGTCGTTTACATCAAGAAGGCCTGTATTGCTCAAAGTTGGACTATCACCACTTCCTACATCATCCATCAATAAACTCCCATAAACGTATACGGTTCCACTGTTTGTTAAGGAAGAATCATCCTGCATAGATAAATCATATGAGGCATTATCTTGATAAAAAGTTCCAGTATTAGTTACTTGTGCATCATCATTAATTTGCCACAATCTGCTAGCACAGGCACCATCACAATACAAATCTGCACTATCATAAAGATGCGTGTTATAAATAACATCCAAAGTTCCATCTACATTTAAAATTCCTCCTACTGGGCTTCCGTCACTTTGCCCCATGTATAGGTAATTTGATTCAAGTTCTGTGCCTGAATCTATATTAATTCTCGATGTTGCATCATATATATATGTAGAATTTCCAACATCAAGTCGTCCACTAGAAATGTCAACTATAGATCCATCTTCTACATATAATTTATTTGCATAATTGTAATTGTAATTATCCCACATATCTAAATCTGAATCGTTAGTGATATCGATGTCACCACTAATGCTGAAGTAGTGATCAACCCCAGAGTATGTGTTGCTTCTTGTAAACACCCATCCACCATTCATAATTTTAAGGTCGTGATAAGTGCTTCCGGTGGTTCTAAGTAAAGCGTCTTTTCCATTAGATCCATTTGTATAGCCGATATAAATGCGTGCACCAGAACCAGTAACAGTGATGTCTCCATCATCTGCGGTTAATGTTGTTGAACTTGAAGTTCCTCCAACAACCAAGTATCCGCTAACCAAAATATAGTCGTATGTGTATGAACCATTTTGGACATAACAGGTTTGACCATAAGGCACCCAAAGTGCTCCAGAAAGTGTTGTTGTGTCACAGCCTCCGGAAAGGCCACGTGTTGCAGCTCCACCGCCACCGCCACCAATAGATGCAGCGCTTAAACTTGTCTTTTCTTCTCCTGTTCCTTCACCATAAATGATCGCTTCTTCCTCAGGAGTAAGGATAGGACCGTCTGAAATATGTTCGTCGTTTGACAGGATTTCTGTCTCTGTTGGCTCGCTTTCTGCTTCTGCTTCGAGCGGATTTGCCAAAGCCGCCTGGCTAAATACTAAAATGAGTATCAGCCCAGAAATGATAGAGAGTTTCTTCATTTTTGGATTTGTTAAAATGCTACCATGAGTATTTATATCATAATTTGTTTTAAAATCTTATTGCTTGAAAGTCAAAATGTTTACTGTCTTGAAAGCTAAAAAAAAATGACAAAGGCATGTTCATTCTTTAACATCTGCCCGACTTTTATCAAGAATAGATAGAAATTCTGAAACGAAAAGTTGCGCTTGTTACGATCGTTGACAAAATGAACTACTTGAAATAAACAACAACCATCCAATAAGGAGGTGAAACATGGACGGATGATTCAAAGTTGCAGAGCAATGAGTTTGGCAATGTACATGCATTTCGTTGAGCCATGGTGGCTTGGCGAAAAAGGAGAAAACGAAGAATGTTACGTAAGACAACACTTATGGTGGCCGTGATCGGCCTATTTCTATTTGCCGGCACGGCGAAGGCGGATTTTCCGCCCGCACAGGGTCAAGCTGAAGATGTCGTGCTTTACGACTTTGGCTTGCAAATGCCCGAGAGCGTGACCACGGACTACTATGGCAACGTGTACGTGGGCCTGTTTATGTCAGGCATGTACGGCGAGATCATGGTGGTGGATCCGGATACGGGCACTTCACAGGTTTATGAGCAATTCGACCTTGCTCTTCAGATGTGCGCGCCTGGTCAGGCTGCCGGAGTCGCAGGGATTTGGATTCATCCGTTTACACGGACGATGTATGCCAACGTGAACACATGCGATCCTGCGACCAAGGGAGTCTACAAGATCCCGAACGACGGAAGCGCACCAGTGTTGCTTTCGACGGCGCCGGTTCCCGCACTGTTCAACGGCATCGTGAAACGCGGCAACATGCTCTACAGTACGGACTCTTTCTCGATGACTGGAGCCGTGTATGCGACGCCCGTCGATGGGTTCGGCGCTCCCGCGGAAGTACTCGTAGAGCACCCGCTCATCGCGTTTGACCCGACGATTCTGCCTCCACCTGGTATTCCCTTTATGCCGGGAGCAAACGGCATCCAGAAGTACCATGGCGATTTGTACATCGGGCATTCCGGGAAGAACATCATCATCAAGGTTCCGCTTTCGGGATACTGCACAGGAATCACGGTTGGCGAGCCGGTTTGGCACGTGGACGCCCATGGCGTGGACGACTTCGCATTCGACTGGCGCGGCAACATCTATTTCACCAACGATCCCTTCAACGAGTTGATCAAAGTGACGCCGAACAACGTGTCCACGTTGCTCCTCGATGAGAATGATGGCATTAATGGCTCCACGGCGGCAGCGTTCGGTCGGCTTTGGGACAGAGAAGTTCTGTTCTTTACCAACGCGGCCTTCCCGTTCATGCCGCCGCCCTACAACAACGGCCAACCGCCGAGTCTGATGGCGTACGGCAACGATATAGGAGGTTATTGGTTCAGGTAGTTCGAGTCCGAAGCAAGCAGCTTCCCTCTAGTTTGATCTTTGCACTTTAGGATCCTCGAGGATCTTAGGGTGATAAAGTCCTGGCCGGAAGCAGTCGTGCTGCGCATTTCATGTGTAGCACGACGTTATTTTTAAACGATTTATCTATCGTGAAACAGTAAAGTAAGTAGGATCTTCGCCATGCAAGATTTGACCTTTATAATAGGCATAATTCGCATCTTTTGCGTATAAGCCAGAAATGTATTCAAAGGACGCACTGTCCGCTTCTTCAATTATCACTTCATCATAATAGGCGTGATCTTTGTCTTTCGCATAATGGTTTATGTATTCCACAAATGAACCTGCGTCGAATTGTTCGGCGATTATGTGATTTTCATAGTTTTTATAAACATGATCTTTGTCACGAGAATAATAACTTCCAAGATACTCAAATGTTTCTGGGTCGACTCCTTCAATTATGACGTCATCTTTCATCATTACTAAGCCATTATAAACATGATCTTTATCTTTATAGTAATATTTGCCAATCAATTCAAACGTTGCTATATCAACATCATCTATTATGCCTCCATGTAGATAAGCATGATTTTTGTCCCTGGCAAAACCATATTCAAGGTACATGAAACTTCCTAAATCAACATCTTCTATAGGGAAGGCTTCATAAAAAATACTGTTTGCATCTCTAGAGTATCCAAAACCAAGCACTTCAAAAGTATTTGGGTCAGCGCCAGCAATAAACACGTTTCCAAAATAGACATAGTTGTTATCTTTTGAGTAATGCCAAACTCCGTATGTATCAACCACTTCGTAAGAATCCGGATCAGCTTCCTCCATTACTTCTCCCCACATAAATATATGATCTTTATCTTTCGCATATCTAATATAGGTATCCGATAATGCCTCGAAAGTTTCTGGATCTGCTTCTTCTATTACTGATGCCATTTTTTCAATCATCAGAACATTGTCTTTGTCTGCCACATAAGCTTCTGGATAATAAGGAGGAGATGAATGATAAAGAACCTCGAAAGTGATCGGGTCTAGACCATATTCGTCGGTAAGATTGAAATAATCAGTTTCATACGCTTCTCGTTGAGCTTGGTAAACAGAATTTTTGTCTTTAAAAAACATGCCTTCTACATGCTCAAAAGTAGCTGCATCCACTTCTTCAGCAATTCCAGAAAATGGGTGATAAACAGTGTCAGCATCTTTTACAAAAGGATCGCCAAGAACCTCAACGGTTGCAGGATCGATTTCTGGGAGAATAGCTCCGGTTACATTAAACACAGAATTTTTATCCTTTAAATAAAAGTTTTTCACATACTCAAGTGTATCAAGATCCATTTCGCTTCCAGAAGCAGCAATGCTTTGTTTTACATAATTGTATGTGAACGATCTATAAAGAACCTCGGCAACGTATCCACGTGAAGTTGAAGTTCCGTAATCTGTTTCGTTAACAATATTATGCTGTCTTCCGTAGTTCATTGAAGGTCCATACCAAGTTGAGTCTTCTTCTGTTTCCCATTCATAAATTCTTGAAAGAACGGTCGAAAGTTCACCTAATTTGATTGGCTCAGCCGGTCCGTAATTTCCTACTAATTCTCCATCAGCATATCCACTTACGTAACCTTTCTCTTTTGCCCAACACACGTATGGTGCAAACCATTCGTCTGTTACATCAGGGAAACAATCGTGGTATTTCGATGATGCAAGATCTCTTTCATTAGAAGCAATTCTAAACATTAAAGTTGCAAACTCAGCTCTGTTAAGTTCATCGTCTGGGCGGTATGTCATCGAAAAATTGCCGTCTTCGTCTTTTTGATCCATGTCACCAAAAACAACTTCATGTGTTCGAAAATAGTCGATAGCAGTGAAATATTCGTGATCTTTCGGCACGTCTTCGAATTTCCATCCACCACCTCCGGCGAGGGCTGCTTGTGGAATTAAGAGTAAAAGTGTGCTTGCAATTAATAAGCGGCTCAAAAATTTCATAGTTTGAAAGTGAATTATATAGTGATCAGATTATAACATGAGTTAAATTTGTAACTATGGGGGAGCCAATTTTGATTGACATTTGCCCGTATTCTGTCGTACGTTATGACCTCATGCATTGATTTAGCATGAGTTGTACTTTGACAACGCAAGCACCCGCTTTGGCGGGTATGCTTGTCAACGTGGATTTCAAAGTTTTTTACATAATGTGTGATTTTTAAACCCGAGGATTCTGAAGGATTAGAAAGGAGTTTGGGAAAGGCTAGGTAGAGGAAAGAAGAGGATTCTGAACACAAACCCGAACTGGAGAGGAAGTGACACGTGCAGTTTGATCGAGACATTGGAATTATTGGTGCTGGCGTTATCGGACATGGCTTGGCCTACCCGATTGCGACGGCTATTGCGATGAGTGGTGGCAAGGTCATCATTCATGACACCAACCCGGAAGCGCTCGAGCGCGGCATCTCCGGCGCCCTGGGCTATGCGGCCAAGGGCTTGATGCGAGGCAAGATCTCGAAGAGGACGGCCGACGCCATCAAGCAGGCGATCGTGCCTGCGAAGAGCCTCGAGGACTTCCGCAGCTGTGGTTTGGTCATCGAGGCCGCCGTGGAGGATCTGAATATCAAAAAACAGATCCTGGCGGGCGTTGAGGAGGTAGTTACGCCGGATTGCCTGATCGGCTTTACGACTTCGGGCCTGTGTCGGAGCTGGATCGTCGAGGGGGCGAAGCATCCCGACCGGGGATGCGTCATCCACCCCTTCTTCCCGGCCTGGCGGAGCCCGCCGATCGAGGTCGTGGGCGTGGGCAAGTACTTCAAGCAGATGTACGATCTCATGATCCACCTGGGCAAAGTGCCCATCAAGGTCGCAGACGTTCCCTGTTTCGCGGCGGACCTCATCTTCTGCTCGTACGAGGCCGAAGCCATTCGGCTCGAGCAGGACGGAGTTGCGACGCGCTATCAGGTGGACCTCATCGCCAACAAGCACATCGGCGGTGGCGGGCCCTACCTGGTGCACGACCTGACCGGGGGCAACCCGCTCACCATCCACTGCCTGGAGCTCCTGCAGGAGCATCATCAGAGCGAGTGGTTCCAGACGCCCCAGCTCCTCATCGACCAAGGCACGGAGAAGTGGCTCGAGCATCAGCCTGATCCCGAAAAGGACGCCTACGACGCGGCCACGGAGAAGGCCGTCATGGACCGGCTACATGCGGTCCTGCTCGGCACCACCTTCCATGCTCTGGACAACGAGCTGTGCGCGCCCGGTGATCTCGACTGGCTCACCAGGATGGCCCTCGGTTTCAAGACCGGGCTTCTGGAGATGGGCAACAATATGGGTATGGGGCAGGTTCGAGACCTGTGTCAGGCCTACGCCAAGGACAACCCGGGTTTCCCCACGTCGAAGACGATCGATGGTGGCACGAGCTACCACTTCTTCAAGGACACGACCTGGGAAGTTTCGGAAGACAACGGTATCGCCGTGGTCACTGTTCGCCGTCCGGAGGCTGCCAACGCTCTGCGGAAGAACGTCATCCAGGAGCTGGATGCGATCTTCTTGGAGCTCGCGGCGGACGATGCCGTCAAGGGCATCATCTTCACCGGCTTCGGTGGCATGATCGCTGGGGCGGACATCATGGAGCTTGCCTCCCTGAAGACGCCCGCGGAGTGTGCCGAGTTCCCGAGGGAGGGGCAAATGCTCACCCTCGCCATGGAACAACTGAACAAGCCGATCGTGGCTGTGATCGACGGTGTCGCCTTTGGTGGTGGCGCTGAGATGGCCATGGCCTGCTGGGCACGAGTTCTCGGTCCCAAAGCTCTCATCGGACAACCCGAGGTGAAGCTCGGAATCGTTCCGGGCTATGGCGGGACCCAACGTCTGCCACGCCTGGTCGGTATGGAGCGCTCTCTCGAGATGCTTCGTCTCGGCAATCCCATCAAGGCAACGACTGCCGTCGAGTGGGGCTGGGCGAGCAAGTGCTCGCCCGATCCCATGAGGGAGGCCGAGTTGATGATCCGAAATCACTGTGATCCGGACAACGACTTCGTCCTCGAACCGCTATCCCACGATCCCATGAAGCAAGTTCCGATCGAGATCCCTGAGCTCGACATCGGGCATCTGAGCCTGGTGATCGATCGCATCCTGTTGGACACGGTGTTCGAAGGATTGGGGTTGACCATGGAGCATGGTCTCGAGTTTGAAGCCAACGCCTGCGGCCGGTGCAAGGAAACCCAGGACATGGGTATCGGCATGGCCAACTTCATCCAGAACAAGGGCAAGGCGCCTGCCGTGTTCGTCAACAAATAGACAAGGGGGACATCATGGAGAGACTACAGAAGCTCCTTCAAGAAGATCCGATCGTCATCGTCGGCGAACCCAAGCGCCTTCCGCGCGCCGACATCCTCGAGAACAACAAGGCCCCCGGCCTGTTCTCACACTTCACCACCAACCAGCTCGGTGGACTCGCACTCGCGGCCACTCTCAAGGCCACTCCTCAGATCGAGCCATCCATGCTCGGCCATGTGGTGATGGGGAGAGCGGATCATGCCCACCGGGACTGCATCTACGGCGCCCGTGGCATGGCCCTGGAAGCCGGCATTCCGCATGACGTGCCCGCTTGCACCGTGCAGCGCATCTGTGCAAGCGGTGTTCAAGGCATCATTACGGCTACAACCCAGGTGGTTGTTGGCGACCATCTTCCGGGACGACCATATGTCGCGGCTGGCGGAGCCGAGTCCATGCAGTATCCGCACAAGCTGCCTGGTATGCGCGGACGCAAAGTGGGTGGTGCCACCGTCAAGTTCGGCCCGATTGACGCGAGCAAGCTCCCCAAGGGGACGTATCTCCAGGACGCGATGTTCATGGGGCTCTTCGATCCTCGCGCCGGCATGGCCATGGCCAACACGGCCGAAGAGCTGGCTCGCCGGTTCAACATCACACGGGAGCAGGCGGACGTGTTCGCCCATCGCTCTCACAAGCTGGCCATCACTGCCCGTGACAACGGATATTTCGACGACGAAATCGAGCCGGTCACCAACCTGCACGGCGACATCGTCGAGAACGACACTCACATCCTAGATGACATCTCCATGGGTGGGCTGGCCGGTCTACGCGTGGCCTTCGAAGAGGGCGGTATCATTACTCCCGGCAACGCCTCCGCAGTCGTGGACGGTGCGGCAGCAATGATCATGTGCCCGCTGTCCGCCGCCGACGAAGTCGGCGCCAAACCCATCGCTCGCATCGTGAGCTGGGGTATCGCCGGCTGTGATCCCAAGATAATGGGCTGGGGTCCGGTTCCCTCCACGCGCTTCGCGTTGGAAAACGCCGGACTCAAGGGCAACGACATCAGCACGGTGGAGCTCAACGAAGCCTTTGCACCGCAGGCCCTCGCCTGCATCATGGACTTCGAGAAGGAGTTCGGCATCGATCCCGAGAAGGTCAACCCGATGGGCAACGCTATCGCCATGGGCCATCCCCTCGGCGCCACCGGTGCCATCCTCACCGTCACTGCCGCCCACCGCATGCGCAGACTCAATCAGCGCTACGGCCTCATCACCATGTGCGTCGGAGGAGGACAAGGTGTCTCGCTCATCATCGAGAACGCCGAGTTCATGTAGGCGCATAAGCGCGCCGGGCTTCCCCCTCAAAACTTTGAACATCCACGGACATCAAAACGTGATTGATTACGTTTTCCACACCGCACTTCTAGAGACGTTCGTGGATGAACGCAGTTACACACACCTTTTAGGAGGCCTGGCGCACTGATTTTGCGCGAGGCCTCTTTCCCCTATCCAAAATTCCTCCCGGGAGGAGCTTGACAAATCCCTGCAATATGCGTAAATTCTATATCCATGGCGTTGCGGGCATTTAGATTTGCTCAAGGTGTTCCGTAATGTCTGAAAATTGACATTACGTTTTCGCTTTTAAACGCTAAACAACAAACGGGGCTTTAGTCCCTACAGATATGAAGGAGAACTTTCAATGGCTGAACACACACACAAACAACTGTTCCCATGGGGCTTTCTAGGTTCAATGGTTCTGATGTCGCTGCTTCTGATCGTTATGAGATATGGAAGCGACAAGTTCGCGTTTGTGGACTACTACGACTACCACCACGCGGCAGAGCTGATTCGCAATGGCGAGAGCCCGTACGATGGTCCCAAGGCAGACGAACTCGCAAAGCGCGATAAAGTCCACGCGATCAAGGACAGCCACTACATCTACCCGCCTCCGCTTGCGATCGTCTTGGTGCCGCTCTCCTACCTGCATCCGAAAAACGGAGGCATGTTCTGGCATCTGTTGAGCGCAATTATGCTTCTGCTTGCCTTGGAACGCCTCACGAGATATTCGCAGACCAAGAGGCAGGAACTACTCATATTGCTATCCTTCTTTTTCGTTCCGACACTGTTCACTCTTTATGTCGGACAGGTGAACACCATCGTTCTTGCCTTAATTGTCTTGGCGATGGACGACTCACTGAGCAAAGAAAACCGTGATATTCGCGTTGGCGTATGGATCGGTCTTGCTGCGCTCATCAAGGTGAGTCCGATCCTGTTGCTCGCCGTATTTCTCTTTCGGGGAAAATGGCGGGTCATTCTGGTCTCCGTCGCGGTTGTTGCGGTTGGCTTTGCTATCAGCGAGCTGATCGTCCGAGGCAGCACTTCGCAGTTCTTCAACGACGTGATGCCCTCGTTGTGGCACAACCAGAACCACCACGCGCACCCGGCAAACCAGTCGTTCCGCGGCTGGATCCTTCGCCTCTTCACCCCAAACGATTGGACGAATCCGGTGCGGAATTACTCCGAGACGATTTACATGTTCGTTGGCTCGATCAACGCCTTTATCGTTTGCATCACTATGTTGATGCTCTGGATTTCCAGGAAATCAGACTTCACAAGGAGGCAAGCCTATCTGGAAGCGGGCCTGGTCGTATCGTGCATCGTTCTGATCTCGCCCCTCGGGTGGGATCACACTTTCATCCTACTCCTCATTCCAGCAGCAGCGCTCTGGCGCATCGGCTACCACTGGCTGGTGATCGCCATGTATGGCCTCATGATCGTGCAGCGCGCGATCTTCATCCCGTTCGCCGACAATCCCTCAAGCTTCCCCTTCCTCGCGAAGCATCCAGTACTGTCCTGCAGCGGACTGCTGGGTGGTTGGTTCATCTTCTTCACCTGTGCCCATATTCTGGGTGACGTCAAAAAAAGCAAAACGTAACGTCAACGGCGTCGTTCCCCTAAAAAAGGAGCGGCGCTTTTGACCCTATCTACATTTCTGCCGCATACCATTCTGCAGAATCAACAATTACATCTCCAATAAAATGTGTGAAGTGCAGATGCGATCCAGTTGCAATTCCTGTTGATCCCATCAACCCAATCAAGTCACCTTTATTAACAACTTGTCCTTCCTCAACTTTTAACGCGGACATATGAAGGTACATCGTGAACACGTTATGACCATGATCAATTATGATCGTATTACCATATGACATTGTTTCATCCGCCAATGTCACAATTCCACTGTTGGAAGCGTAAATTTCAGTTCCTTCAACATTCCCATAATCAAGCCCAAAATGAGATCCTGAATATGCTCCGTTTATATATAACTTGTCTCCAAATCCAAGAGTAATAACACCTTCTGTTGGAACAATAAATTCACCTTCCCAAAGCTGTTCCTCGCGTGGGTTACTTTTTGCAGCGTTAATCATTGTCCAAGTATTGTCTTGTTGCGTCTGCCCAAATAGCTCAGTTTTTGTTTCCGGAAGCGTGAACGAAACAACCGTATAATTTTGTTCACCCACATCAATCGTCACCTCAACCTGCTCAGACTCATCTTTGTTAAGCGTTAAACTCAGCGTTTTCGCGCCAGCATCTTTAGTCCGATGCAAGCCAACAAACGCTCGCAAATAATCTTTTTCTCCAATTTGCGTAAACTCTTCAAGTTCCGCAGCTCTCGTAATCACAATCTGGGCTTCATCAAAATTAATATTTCGATCCGGTCTCATAAAACCATCTGGGTATCCTTTAAAAATCTCAGCCTTCATGGTTTGATTTATATATTCATAAAAACGATGATCTTCAGGGACGTCTTCAAACGAAGGGACGTCTTCTAATTTCTCCAAAGGATCGAATGCTCGCACAAGAATTTTCGCAATTTGACCTCTTGTTATTGGAGTGTATGGACGAAACTTGCCGTCCTCGTATCCATGAATTATATCGAGCGCGGAAGCTTTGCTCACATATTGATAGAACGGATTCCCCGCTGGTACATCAGGGAATTGCGTAGCTTGAAAAGTATCAACATCTCCAAAATCTTCATTATCAAACATTAATTTTAAGAATTCTCCACGATTTATGGTCTCATCCCAATTCGGCGCATCAACGACTTCGTAAAATTTAACAATCTTTCCATTAAAAGAAGCATTCACCGATTCGATGTCGTCTTTGGCAATTTTAATCTCCAAGGTTTTGCCCTGCAAAATTTCATCCTCTACATAAACGCTCGCCGCATTCGCAGAAAACGGAATCAAAAATATCCCAATACCTACAATGATTTTTACGATTTTCATGAAAAAAGTTTACCACGAACCGCAACTTTAAAATAGTTGTGTGTTATTGAAAGTGAAGGCATAATTAAAAATGACCTCTCATGAGCACATTATTTAAATTCTTAACATATCAATCTATGAGAAAGTATCTCATTCTCGCGCTATTCTTAGTATTAGCCGTGAGTCAAATTTCGTTTGCGTCTTTTAACGATGTAAACTCAAACACTGATTATGAAACGGCTATCAGTTGGATGGCGGATAACGGTGTTATTCAAGGGTATCCTGACGGGACATTTGGTCCTGATGTTTGTGTGAATAGAGTTGAAATGCTCAAAATGCTCTATTTAGCAACAGAAACAAATGTTAACGATCTAGCTGCTGGAGCTGGTTGGGCAGACTATTTTTCTGACGTTGATACCGATCAGTGGTATTGGCCATACCTCCGATTTGCTTTGCAGCAAGGCACTGTTGAAGGTTATCCGGATCAAACTTTTAAACCTAATCAGTGTGTGAATAGAGTTGAAGCTATTAAAATGGCAACTCTAGAATACAACGGTGGAAATCTACCTGTGGCTCAGGACCAACCTAATATGCCATACGATGCGTTGGCTGACCAATGGTATTATGGTTATCTCGAATATGTAATGTATGCGAATACTCTTGGGCAAAACCATACTGAAGTTACAGAAACTGGATATAACTTTTTCCCTGGCGATTCAATGACTCGTAAAGAAGTTGCCGAAATGCTTTACAGAATGAAAGCAATTCAAGATAGCAATGTATCTGTTTATGCGGACGGAATGGCTCCAGCTGCAATCGTAGACGCGGTTACATTCACAGGAATTACTTCTTTGTATACTGATTCAATAATGGAAGATTACATTGATGATGTTGTTGCAGCTTACGGAGATGGAACAAGTGATTGGTCATACGTTCGAGGATTTTTTGAGTGGTACGAAGTTGGTGAAATTAACGTTGCGCCATACGAAGGATACAAGCTACTTGTTTTAGACAGCCTTTGTGATGGAATGTGTTTGTCATCGTACCTATATAGATTTGCATATAACGAAGATACTGGAGACCTTGTTATGTTAGATCGACATTCATCGTCTTCTTATACTCCAAGTTATGTAGAGCCACTTACAGTTGGTAAAGACACAACAACATTACTTGCAGGGCTAAAATTACCTGAAACTATAGCTATTGCTGGAACTGATGCTTACATAACAAAGGTTACTGACGACGATTGGTATAACAATGATGACAATTTAACTACTGTTGCATTTGTTGATCCTGTTGTGGGGAACGTTTACTATTATGGTGATGGAACATCTGCGGGATGTCTTTATGTTAAGAGTCCTGATGGTTCAGTAAGTACTTATGGATACGATCTTACATTATTGGAAGAAGCAGGTGTGACAATTGATTTTGAAGATGGAAGCGGGTCTGTTGTGGCTTCTGATAGTTATGGTTTAACTACCGGAGGATGCGGACTTGCAGGAAGTTGTTATTTTATTAGAGATATTGAGTTAGGCGATTTGGTACTAGCTGGAGTTTCTTCTAACGGAGTAAGTTTATACGAAGTGGCTGATCCTGTAGAAGGCATTTACGGAGAGGACACTGCCGGTTATAACGAAGCACAGGTTGAAGTAGATCAGGTTTATCAATTCTACGTTGGTCAATATAGTTATAGAGATGATTTAGAAGGATTAACTCCTCCAACTTTTGAAGAATTTCTAGACGATTATCCAGTTCTTTACTGGCAAGATCCATTTGGAAGATGGAGCTCAATTACTGGTAGCACTTATAAAATCCCTGCAGAATGCGGAAAGCCGGTTGTTTATCTTTATCCAGAAGAAGCGACTGACGTTCATGTAGAAGTTGATATCGACGAGTTCACAGTTACTATTCCAGACTACGGAAAAGACGGATGGACTGTTAGAGCACAACCTGACGGATCGCTTTACAACTATGCTGACGGAGAAGAATATCCATACCTTTTCTGGGAAGGTCACAAGAAAGATGGACTAACTACAGATCAAGGGTCCATGGTTGCAAAAGAAGATCTTGAAGAGTTCTTTACTAAGAACCTTGCTAAAATGGGACTAAATAAACAGGAAAGTGCAGACTTCATGGAATTCTGGGTTCCTGTAATGAAAGAAGATCCTGAAAATTATTTCTTTGTTAGCTTTATTGGAACACACGATTTTAATAAAGTTGCTCCACTAACTGTTGAGCCAAAACCGGATACAGTTATTAGAGTGTTCATGTATTATCATCCAACTTACAGACCGTTTGAGGTTCAGGAACAGAAATTATCAACAATCCCTAGAGATGGCTTCACAGTCATCGAATGGGGAGGAACATCATCAAGAACATGGAGAAGATAACATCAATCATTCTGGGCGTGCTCTTTATGGGCACGCTCAGTTCCTGTTCATCGGAGTCGATAGAGCAGGCACAAACAGACAACTTAATAAAAGGCGCAGTTCTGCCTCACCATCTTATTGTGGATAATTATATGGATGACTTTTATTCAGAGATAGCTAGTGAGGTCGATGTAGAAAGGGTTATCATCCTGGCTCCGAATCATTTCCATTATGGATTTAATTACGTTCAAACAACCAACTATATAGATGGGATGCCGCTTGATTTGGATTTTGTGAATTATTTGTACAATGAGGAGGCGATTTATATTGAGCCAAAATATTTTGATAGAGAGCATGGGGTTTTTGTTCATCATGATTTCTTACAGCGTCACTTTCCGGATGCAAAAATCGTTCCAATTATCATGAAAAAATACACACCAAAAGAAATTCTAGACGACTTGGTAGATACAATTGCAAAGCGCGATTTAGAAAATACTCTAATAATTTCGAGCATAGATTTTACTCATGTTACCTCAGAGGAAACTGCTTTAAAAAATGATGACAGAACAGTTAACTGGCTTAACGAATGGAGTGAAATGCAGCATAAGGAAGGTCAGTTTGATGATATTCACGAACTTGCAATAAGTTCAGAAATGGACACCGAAGAAGCTGTTGCAATAGACTCTCCAGAGAGTCTGTATGTTATGACTCAATTAATGGAAAACCAAAACGCATACAATTACACTCCATGGAAAAGAACTTCATCTGCTTCACTCACAGGAATAACTGACCCGCTTCAAAACACGAGTCATATCTTTATGAAGTTTGAGAAGAGTTAGATTCCAACTCTGCAAACATATCAGTGAATACTTGGCGAACTTGGTGAGCAACAATATTGTTAATATCGACACAGCCCTGTTCACGTCCAAATTCCAATCCATTGTGGGCTACAAATTCAAGTCCAACAACGTGTCTACCCTCTTCAGGATCTGCATAAAGCACGGTTGAACCCTTGTCGCCTTTAAAAGGACCTGTCCCGTCCATAACAATAAGTCCAGCATCTTTAAAAGTTTTTCTGACAATATTTGAAATTACAGAACTGCATGATTCTCCTTCATTAGTGATCAGAACTAGATCAGGCCATTCTTCAGGGAACTTTTCTCCACGTTTTGCAGGACCAGTATATGTATATGCTCCAGCAGGGGTTGCTTCTAGGTTGACTGCAGGCATTGTGTGACAATCGATCAGAATTGCGTAGCCATGTTTCTCTAATACTGTATCCATTGCTGCTCTAACTGCCTGCCTGTAGGGATTATAATGTCTCTCAAGGATTTCTTGATATTCTTTGTGCGTGTACGGTCTTTTTAAAAGTTCAAATGGGTCATCACCTTTTCGTTCAAGGGATTGATGCCAAATTAGTCCATGTGCACGACCTTCCTTTCCTTGGCCTTCGACAGAATTTTCATCAACATCTTCTATACCCCTATTCACATCTACGAGTGCGCGTGGAAGTTTGGTCCAAACACGTGAATGTCTCAGTTGATTCTGGAATCCTGTGATTTTTGGTACAGATTGATCAGCTCCTGCTCTAATTGTACGCTCGGCGTCTTCGTCACCAAATTTAAATACATCAGCAATCGGTCCACTAAGATCTTTCGGAACCTGAATTGCACTATGCGGCATTGAGAGAACTAAAGGTGATTCTCCTTCTTCATATCTTACGTAAGTATCTGAGTTTTCTGGAGTCATGATTTAATGTTAAAAGTAGGTGATTTTTATACCAAATAACGTCAAGATATGCAAATAATTTTGAATCGAGGAAACTTCTGATATAATTTTTCCGAGGGCGCTTATTTATTAAAGCTTGAATTTATGGAAGATTTTCGGAGTTTGCTGATATTAATGGTAGTCGTCTGGATAATGGGAAAAGTTTTCCGTTCCCTAAAGCTTCCCATTATTTTTGGTGAGCTTGTCGGAGGTATTATTGTCGGACCGCTTGTATTGGGTGTTGTTGATCCCGAAAGTCATACAATTAAACTGCTAGCCGAGTTAGGTGTGTTCTTTTTGATGTTGCACGCTGGGCTAGAGGCAGATCCTAGAGAATTAATAAAATCTTCCAAGAAGTCGGTTTTTGTTGCTGTTTGCGGAGTTGCACTCCCTTTTGCTGGAGGATACTTTGTTGCACAAGCATTTGGGCAATCGTTTAACGAATCGATCTTTATTGCCATGTGTCTTTCGTGCACTGCAATTGCGATTTCCGCGCGCCTATTTAAAGATTACGGAATGTCACGCACTACCACTGCGCACATCACCCTTGGAGCAGCCGTTTTAGATGACATTTTTGCATTGATACTTTTCTCCATGGTTTTGAGTCTTGTTGAAACTGGTGAAGTAGCATTGGTGCCGATAATCCTTATGCTTGTAAAAACTGTACTTTTCTTTGGAGTTGTAATTATTGGTGGGTTGAAACTTTCAAAATATATGAGAGGCATTCTAAAAAACAAAGGTTTCACTTTTGCGTTAATAGTCGCTTTGTCACTTGGTTTAATAGCGGAATCAATTGGATTACACATGGTTATTGGGGCATTCCTGGCTGGATTATTTATACGTGAAGAGGTGTTAGATGAGAGAGTATTCAAAAAGATTGAAGACAGGATTTATGGCTTAAGTTACAGCTTTTTAGGCCCAATATTCTTTACGAGCTTGGCGTTCTCTTTAGATTTTACGGCGGTTACAACAAGGCCATGGTTTTTAATAGCCATTCTGGTTACAGCAATTTTAGGAAAAGTGATTGGTGCTGGAGGAGCTGCATATCTTCAAAAAATAAAACCACGAAATTCGTTAATCATCGGACTAGCAATGAATAGTAGGGGAGCAGTTGAGCTCATTATTGCTTCAATTGGTATTCAGCAGGGCATAATTACCAGAGATGTTTTTTCAATATTAGTTATGATGGCGTTTGTAACAACAATGTTTTCAATTTTCACTATTCGGCCTCTTGTAGTCTCGAAAAAGTGATGCAATAATGCACGTATGAAAAAATATCTTATTGCTATTTGCGCTTTACTGTTTTTAAGTGGTTGCCAAGAGGGAGCTGATTTTAAGCAGGACATGATTCAAAATATAACTAAACTGGTTGAGCCTCTTAGTTATCAAGAAATTCTTGAAACAGGAATTCAGCCGGCCTTGGATCCTGAATTTGATTTCCCGATTTCGTATCAATATGAAAATGGATGTTTTGCATTTGCAGTAAACCATATCCTCGAATATAAGTTTGATGAAAAACTGGATCTATATGAAGCCGAGAAGATTATAAAAAAGCCACGATATGTGCTTTGGGATGTCGAGTATATCTCGGCGTTTTTAACTGAATACGATGTTGAAATGACATGGTACAAAGATGCAGAAACATTTTTTAAGTTACTTGAAGAAGGTGAGCCGATTGTTATGCAGTATCCTTATGAGGTTCCGGGCGATAGATACATCGGACACCTTGTATCAGTTTATTCTTTTGATGATGAGGGAGTCTTCGCATCAGATTCAATCAGCGGAAAACATATTCACATTGAATATTCATGGGTGTTTAATCAATCAAACAAATACACAAGATATGGGTTTGCAACTGTGTGGCTTGATGAGTAAAATCAATATTGCAACTTAACCAAAAATCTCATGAAAAAAGTAGGAATTCTAATTTTATTAAGTTTATTTTTAACCGGATGTAACCAACCAGCCATGACAGATACAGATCAGGAAACTGCTAGCGTTCAAAAAAATACAGAGCCAAATAGAATTGTAGTAATAGAAACAAATTTAGGGACAATGGAAGTTGAATTGTTTGAAAAAAGAGCACCAATTACAACAAAGAATTTTATTGATTTGGCGGAGAAAGGATATTACGACGGACTTAAATTTCACCGAGTTATTGATGATTTTATGATTCAAGGTGGTGATCCGAAAGGTGATGGATCAGGTGGGCCTGGATATACAATCAAGGACGAATTTCATTTACAGCTTAAGCACAGCAAAGCCGGGATTTTATCTATGGCAAACAGTGGGCCGGATTCAGGAGGAAGTCAGTTCTTTATAACTTTAAGAGCAACTTCGCATTTGGATGGGAAACATGCTGTGTTTGGAGAAGTTGTTAAAGGAATAGATGTGCTTTTTGAAATTGGTAGTACCAAAACTGATGCAGGGGATAGACCGATGGTGCCGGTTATTATGGAAAAAGTTACAATTAAGAACTAATTACTAACCACTTTAAATATGGATCTTGAATGGGATGACCGCAGGGCGCGGCAATATGTTGCTAATGTCGGTTTAATCACAAGTAATGGCCCAAATGGTAAAAATATTATGTCTGCCGAATGGACACATTATCTTTCATATAAGCCTGCATTGATGGCGGTTTGTGTTGCACCGTATCATGCATCACACAAGAATATTGAAGAGACAAAGGAATTTGGTTTGAATCTGGCTGCAGATAACCAGGCGTCTTTAACAAGTGTTGCTGGAGGAAATAGCGGCACAAGTGTTGATAAGATAAAAGTTCTTGAAGAGCTCGGATTCGAATTCTATGAAGCAAAGCAGATTAATGTGGAAATGGTTAAATACGCTGCAATGAATGCGGAGTGCAAAGTTGTTCAACAAATTTCGCTTGGCGATCACACTATGTTTGTTGGAGAAGTTGTGGAAATAGATGCTGATCCTGAAATCAAGCCACTTGTTTATCATAACGGGCAATTCCGGAATTTGGGGGGGCATGTAGAAAAGCCACCTCAGGAGACAATGGATAAAATTACTGAGCTTGTGGGGAAGTACAAGAAGAGTACTTAGTACTATCTCTCGAAAAGTAGAAATTCGTAGGAGATGTTTTCGTCTTCACCTGTTCCTAGCTGCGTGACGGTTGAAAAATAATGAGGGACATCGGGGTAGAACGCATCGCAATCAAATGTTTTGCGGACTTTTGTTATGTAAAGTCCTGTGAGGTCTACGTTGTCTATTGTGCTTTTGTAAATCGAAGCACCACCGATAATATAGATAGTTTCGATATCTTCATCAGCTGATTCGAGTGCGTCTTCAAGGCTTTTAAAAACAGTTGCACCTTCCACTTTGTAATCCGGATTTCGGCTAAGGACAATATTTAGGCGACCTTTAAGCGGTCTATGTTTATCAGGGATCGATTCCCATGTAGTGCGTCCCATAATCACCATATTCTTTTTGTCGAGATCTTCTGTTTCGGTTGTGGTTCGTTGGAAAAATTTCAAGTCACCAGGAAGATGCCATGGAAGTTTGCCATCTTTTCCAATGCCATTTTTCTCATCAGTTGCTACAACGTGGTAGATTTTATGTTCGATCATACTGCGATTTCAAATTTAATAAATGCATCGTGCTCATATCCGGTGAGCTCAAAGTCTTCAAGGGTGATTTCGTCAAAAGGTTTCTTTACCAGTTTGAGTTGTGGGAGTTTATGTGGAGTTCTTGTAAGTTGCTCCGTAAGCCCTTCAACATGATTTTTATAAATATGCGCATCTCCGAGTGTGTGAACAAAAATTCCAGGCTCCAAATTACATTCTTGAGCCATCATAATAAGAAGCGCCGAATAACTTGCGATATTGTATGGAACGCCAAGAGCAATATCTGCAGAACGTTGATAAAGCTGACAATCAAGCCGTCCATTAACTACATAAAACTGGAAGAAAGCGTGACACGGAGGAAGAGCCATACGCGGAAGATCGGCAGGATTCCATGCGCTCACAATAATTCTTCGTGAAGTTGGATTGTTTTTTATTAGATCGATAGCCTGAGCAATTTGATCTACGTGAGTTTTTTTACATGTGCCATCGTCGTCACAAGTGTACTTGTCCCATTTCCGCCATTGATAGCCGTACACAGGTCCAAGTTCTCCGTTTTCGTCAGCCCACGGATTCCAGATTTTTGTGTGTGGCATCAATCCATCGTTGATATTAGTTGCACCTTTCAAAAACCATAAAAGTTCACGGATTATATTATCTATGCTTACTTTTTTGGTTGTAACAAGTGGAAATCCGTCGCGAAGGTCGTATTTAGTTTGAGTTCCGAATACAGAAAGGATTCCGGTTCCGGTTCGATCCGGCTTCTCTTCGCCGTTTTCAAGGACATGTTTTACTAGGTCGAGGTATTGCTTCATTGGGTTTGTTTAGGGTTATGGTGCAGAGAAATTCTATCTACAATACCTAATGATGTAAAGAAATTTGATATAAAAATCTAAGGGGGAACGGGACGGTAGGGTGAAAGGAGTGTCCCAAAGGAGGTGGATATGGCTAGCCGCGCTGGAGGGCGAGTGTGATGCTCAAGACGGCGTTCTCGGCTGAGCGAACAGTGTCTCCCTTATGCTGAATTGTGCTGAATGCTCCGAGGAATTCTGGGCATAAACGCATGTCTTCTATGGCTTCCCCTGTGAGGACTTCGATGAATGGCACGGGTTCGTTGAGTGCGCTGAGTACTCTTTCTACCTCTGAGGGGTGGTTGATGAGCAAAGCCGGCAGGAATTTGTATGCGGCTGGGTCAGCCTGCATTTTGGCTGCGAGCTTTGCCGTTGCTTTCCATAGATTTGTTGTTCGACTTGTTGAGTCTATCCTCCCGGCGATGTAACCCATTTCGACTGCAAGGAGCATGAACGCATCCCACCATTCGCACAAATGCTTTCGCATTGCTCCAGTGAATGGAATACCCATCTCTGTGAGCCAGGTTGTGAATGGGAATTTTTTTATCACTTCGAGAAGCTTTGGGAGTTGTTCTGCCCTCTCCTCAGAGAAGGCGGAATGTGTCATCCCAATCTCAAATCCATCAAGTATAAGCTTGAACTGCTCGCCACCGATGGTGACGAGCAGTCGCTCCATAGCTTTCATGAGCTCCGGAACCTCCAGTCCTTGTAGGGCGGTTCCTATATCTTCAATCGTCAGAGATTTCCCTCCAACACTAATCTGGATTGCTTCGCGAATAAGACTCTTGGTATCGCTGGTCATTGTGTGGATCCTTTCTGTTTGGCACGCACAGCAACTATAACAAGTGCTATGTGTGACGTGTTTTATACCGTCCCACCTCAAATTTTTAAAATATGTCAAAGATCGTGAAAGACTATATTCTCCCACTATCTCAAGAATGTGTCAATGTATCTCGACAATGTATAAAGAGAGGTTGAAAATAGCATGTAGATAAGTTAAAATATAACTGTCGACAAATCTTGACAGCAGAACATGAAAACATTTCTTAAAAAACTAGGGGCAAATGATAAGGAAGCGGATACATATCTGGTTTTGCTTGAGCTTGGACCTCAACCTGTTTCTGTGGTTGCGAGACGCATAGGGGTGCCTCGTTCAACAATGTATGTGATTGCAGATAATCTCAAAAAACTTCATCTTATTGAAAAGTTCCAAAGGGGTGGAGTGATGTTTGTAAAAGCTGTTTCGGCTAAAGATATTCGTAGTGTGATTCGTTTGCGTGAAAGGGAAATTGAGAATTTGAATGATATTTATAAATCAACTTTGCCAAATCTTGAGTCGATCGAGAACAAACTATCAATAACACCAGTAATAAAAATTTATGAAGGAGAAGATGAAGTTAAAAAAATGTATGAAATAGTTTTGAGTGAAAAAGATATTTGTTCTTTTTTTAATCCGCAGCGTGTTAAGCAAAAAATGCCGGAATATCATTTTAAAATACCCGAAACATTAAAGGAAAACCAATGGAAGGCTCGGGAGCTATTGGTTGAATCCCCGGAAGCTGATGAGTATAAAAAACTTTATAATTCAGACTTCCATCAAATAAAAATTTTACCAAAAAATGTTGACTTCCAGTCCGATACGATTATCGGTAAAGATCGATTTTTTCAGGTTGCATACGGAGAGCAGGATATAGTGGCAACAGAAATTGACAGTCAGTCTCTTACGCAAACTCAACAGGCTGTATTCGAAATTATGTGGAATAGCATTTAATCATTTCTTATGAAGAAAAAACTAAGGAAAAATCTTCCATCATCATATCGTTTTACGCGAACTGTTTTTGGGATCATTATGATTGCCGCACTCTTTTTCGATTGGGGTAAATATGTGGTTGCCGTGCTTGGAGCGTTGTTTCTAATTTCTGCTACAACAGGATTTTGTATTACTTGCTGGTTGTATGAAAAAGTTACCGGGAAGTGCGAAGATTGTGAGAATATTTGACGGCTTTTCTATTTCATATATAATTTATAAGTCTTTTGTCGAATATAGCAATAAAAGGCTGTGTCGCGTTTGTACAAATTGTCATACGTGGCATATTTGGTCTTTGAAAGGTAACAAGTTTATACAACGCAGCGTGGGTGTTTTCCCACAGAAAGCAGGCATCGATTATGCAGACCGATTATCTTGAAGCTGTTAAGGTGCTAATTCCTCAAGACAAACTCGAGAGATGGTGCAAAGTGATGTGCCAGGCAGCGGAGCTCGAATGGGGAGATCTGACGGAGGATGATCAGACTCTCGTGTTCCAGTTCGGGATAGCGCAGAAGGTTGAACGTGAGCTTTCCCAGGTCAGAGAGGAGAATCCAGGTATCGCTGCTAAGTTGGAGTCGCTTATGACGGCAGTGCTGAGCGATGAACCTGATCTCGAAGGAAATGAGCTCGTTAAGTTTGCGCAAGAGAAAGAAAAAGCGCAAGGAACTCTTTCACGGTGGTCAACCGGCAAGCATGCGATGTGGTATCTCGCAATCTTGGGTGAGTTGGTCGTCGACATATTTGGTCATCCCGACGCTGATGAGCGAAGAGAGCTCCTTGATAGGATTGATATGCTGATGCAAATGATTACGTCCTGCTAGTTTTGTTATCCAGTCAAAGCCACACCTTCCACCGGGCTACACAATATATGTGCGTAATAGCAAAATATTGTGAGCTCGGTTCCCAGAAATATTAAAATTTAATCTTGCCATTTTTTGCTCGCGTGATACACTCAAGGGTGAGTACGTACTCACCATAAAGTATGCGCAGAGGAATTGCTACATTTACGCTTGATACAGGGAAATGTCCCAAATGGTTGTTCGAAAGAATGGTTAAGCTTGGGCGTGAAATGATGCAGGTTTTAATTGCAGAGTACGGGCCTGATGAATTTGTGAAACGCATTTCCGATCCTGTGTGGTTTCAGTCACTTGGAACTGTTCTTGCTTTTGATTGGAATGCGAGCGGACTCACCACTACTTTAACTGCTGCTTTAAAAGAAGCCATCAGAGGACAAGAGCGAGAGCTGGGAATTTTTATTTGCGGAGGAAAAGGGAAGACTTCGCTAAAAACACCTGATCAAATTCAAAACTGGGGAGCGTGGCTGAGTTTGCCGGATCCACATGTGAAGAATCTTGTTTATAATTCGAAGATGAGCGCGAAGGTTGATACGGCTTTAATTCAGGATGGGTTCGACATCTACCATCATACATTTTTCTTTTCTAGAAAAGGTGCGTGGGCGGTTGTGCAGCAGGGGATGAACAAGAAACAGAAAAGTGCGAGGCGGTATCATTGGTCGTCCGATGATGTTAATGATCTTATTGTTGAGCCGCATAGTGGGATTATTTCTGATCCACTTCAAAAGTCTGCGAGGACTTTAAACATGACCTCAAAGGATAGCGATGGAAACAGGAACCTTTCTGTGGAGATAGTTACGCATGGAAATTATTTTAGTCTGATGAAGGATATTCAGGTTCTAAGGAGACATTCGTCTGAGCTTTCGCGGATGGTTAGTATGAAGGTTAATGAGGATCAGCTGACGCTTTTGGAACTTGCACCGAGGGAGTTTAAAACACATCCGGTGATGTTTGAGAATTTTAATAGGAGCAAGTACTTGGAAAAGATTTTATGGAAGGTCTGTGATAGGCAGCCTGAGAAATATGAATCTTTATTGTCGATGAAAGGTGTGGGGCCGAAAACAATTCGTGCCCTTTCCCTGGTTTCGGAGGTTATTTATGGGGCGCCGGCGTCCTACACCGACCCAGCGCGCTACAGCTTCGCCCACGGCGGCAAAGACGGCACACCATACCCCGTTAACCGCCGGCGCTATGATCACACTATCGACACGCTTAAAAAAGCTGTCGAAAAAACGCACTTGAGCTATACTGATAAAAAGAGCGCAATTGGTCGCCTCACACGTCCTAAGAGGCCGAACCTGCCACCTCAATTACCTCTCTAACCTACTTCAATATGAATCCAGAACAAGAAATTATATTTGTATATAACGCCGACTCAAACGTTTTTTCAATGGTTACAGATTACCTTCACAAGAAGATATCACCAGACACCTACAAGTGTAACTTATGCAAAATCACTTACGGCGTGACAATGGATAACGACTGGAAAGAATATGTGCAGTCGCTTCCCTATAAAGTGAGCTTTCTGCACAAAGACGAACTCTTAAAGCAATACCCTGAACTGGCAAACACCGAGCTCCCGTCTGTTTTTATAAGAGATGAATCAGGAATGAACGTTATCGTAAGTCGTGAAGAATTAAATCAGCCCAAAAACGTTGGGGAACTTATAGCTCTAATGAAAGAAAAATTTAAAATTTAAACTCTAAACTCTATGCCTAAAACATTTGAGAGACAAATTTATAATGTCGTACGTAAAATCCCGGAAGGAAAAACCTTAACGTATAAGCAGGTTGCGAGAAAAGCGGGTCGTCCAAACGCATATCGTGCAGTTGGGAATATTTTAAATAAGAACTACGATCCGGCTATTCCATGCCACCGCGTGGTGTGCGCAGATGGAACTCCGGGCGGATACAACCGTGGCACTGCGCTTAAAATGAAACGCTTGGAACAGGAAGGTGCCAAAATTTAGGCACAAAAAAAAGGCAGTTTAATACCATGCCCAGGGTTAAATCTTTTTTTAAAGATGCCTTAGCAGCATCCATCGTCGTCTCCACCAAAAAAATCGCATCCGCAGCTTCCACCACAGCATCCTCCTGCTTCATCATCATCTCCAAAGAAAAACATAGTAATTTGGGTTAAAGGAAATAATTATATATTCGGAATTCGATTATATCAAAATCTCTAAAAAAGTCTATGCCTCCTTATGAAAGTCCAAGAAGAACCGCAGCTGAAAAATAAGCAATATACACAAAAACAAATAATAGAATTTTCATTGATCGACTAACAAAAGGAATATTTCCTTGCGTTCCTTTTACAGTTTTTCCTACAAGCCGCTTAGTTTGTAAAAAGAAAATCGAAACCATATATCCTATGAATATAACAGCTAAACAAGCTACCCATACCCAAACATTTGAATAAACGTTTTCATAGAACCATGAATTTGGCAGCGAGAATTCCATTCGAGCAAGCAATCCGCCACCAATCAAAATACTAATAAAGTGAATCGCTTGATCGGCAATATAAGGCAAAGGGAAATTATCATATTTCAAAGCGATATTAATTTTAGCCAGATCAGTAATAAAATGAACAACACTAATCCCTCCGATAACAGCCCATGTTTCCCATCTTCCTAAATATGGGAAAAGTAAAATTGCAGAAACACCCGCAAGAAGTAGCACATGCACAAGTACTCCAGTAAAGTTTTTCATCTTCCACTGAATCAACTTGTAAGGTTGTAGCAAAAAGTCATTCAGCAGGTGGCCGATAATAAGATAAGTTGTGATCATAAATTTTCAGTAGGTTCTTGAAAGTCCTGGTTTCTGTCATTTTCCTTAATTCGCTGAATAAATTCAGAACTTACTTGTTCAGCGAGTGAAGGATTTTCATTAATTAAATTCTTAAACTCGTCCTTTTTTAGTACAAAAATTTCAGCTTCTTCTTCAACCATTGCGTTTGCATTTCTTGGCTTTTCCGAAACAAGAGCCATTTCTCCAAAAAATGTATCGTTTGATAAAGTAGCAATTTCAACTTGATCGTCTGGATTTTCATCGCTACCTTGATAAATCCTTACAACACCTCTTTTGATTATATACAAAGCGTCTCCAGGATCTCCTTCCGAGAAGATTTTATGGTGTTTTGGATAATATTCGAGAGTAATATTGTTTGTAATCAGATTGTAAGATTCTTCAGTTAAATCTTTAAATAGAGGGATTTTTTCAAGGATATTAAAGATTGGATTTGGATTGTCCATAGTTTTTAAATCTTAAAGATACAAAAAGTCGAAGAAGTCTTTCTTATTAAACACAAAAAGCTCACAATCTTCCAGGCATTTTACGGATGCATTTCTTGAATTGCTGTTTAAAAGAGCCATTTCACCAAAGAAATTATCTGGATAAAGAATAGCTATCGATTGCTCTTCATTATTCTCATCCTTACGAAGAATTTCTACTTTACCTGACTTAATAATGTAGAAAACCTCTCCTTTGTCGCCTTCATGAAAAACATAGGTGTCTTTGGCAAACTTATGAAGTGAAACCTTCTTTACTACATCAGCCAAATCGTCCTCATCAGCATCGCTCAAAACAGGCATATTTTTGAGAATTTCGTACAGAGAAACGTCCATGTTTTTGTTTTTAAGTGTACTCCAAGTATTATTATGCCACAAAAACGCATAAAAAGCAACGAGGAAAGCCAAAAATTAAGATTCTATCTTCTCACGTGGAGACAAATGCTCTTCTGAAGTAAAGTCGATAAATGTGAAAGTCCAGACGGTTACCGAAAACACATGGACCACTGCTGCTAGGTAAGCTGCGAAGATCAGGAATATAACGCTTACAATACCCAAAACGACAAATCCATAGCTTGGCAGAGACACTGTCGTATAAAAAGCTAATGCGGAAATAACAATTGCAGGCACAATAATAACCAAAATAACTTGAATGATTATTCTAACAGCTATAATAAGCATTAAAATAACCAATATGAATGTCTTTTGAAGGTTCAGGATAACAAGCGTACAACTCTTAACAATTCCGCTCATCACACCTTCCTCGTCGATAATTATGAAATATTCAGCGAACGTAAAGAGTATATGGATTACTAAGGCAATCACTGCATAAATAATGAAAACCGGTATAAAAGACTGAAAAACTTCAGGACCTAGATTTCTTAATACAAACGCAGCTTCGGCAGCAATTGAAATGAAGCTGAATGTTCGCATAATAAGTGTAAATTCAAAGTACGTGAGAAATCTTAAAATTCCATATTTAACTCCATCAACAAGGTTTGTTTCTTGGCCATTTCTTCTGCGCGCAATCACTTGAACCATGGATGCATCCAAAATAACAGGTAATAAAAAATAAACAATTACGAGTATTATTGCAGTTATAATAAGCGGAACCGTGAAAGACACATTATCTCGTATAAAATCGAAAATTGTTGTAAAAACAACATAAAAAAAGCTTCGCGGTGCATCATCAAATAATGGAGAAGACTTAAAAGACAGTATCTGATATGTCACATAAAAAATACCTACAAGTGTAGTTAATAATGCAGGTAAAAACCCGTACCACAGAATCATTTTTTTATTCTTCTGTGTGAACTGCCACGCCTCATATATGGTTTCCTTGTATTTCATACATACCCATTGTAGGGCTTGGGATTATGGTGTCAAGAACCCTTTTTCTTTGACACATCATAAACAAAAACAGTATATTATGTAAGGTTTTTAGGTAATAACTGTTCTCCACATGCCTGATAAGTCACAATCAATCAAACACGGGTCTCTTAGATGGGAGAATATTACTAACCCAACTGAAAAGACAGTTGTAGATTTGAGCAAGAGGCATAAATTTCATCACTTGGATCTTGAAGATTGTCTTTCAAAAATACAGCGTCCAAAAATTGATGAATACGAAAAATACCTTTTCGTTGTATTGCATTTCCCATATTACGATAAGGCGACAGACAGCATTCTTCAGGATGAAATGAATATTTTCATTGGGCAGACATACATAATTACCCTTAGTCCTGGGAACAAAGTTCTTACTAATATTTTTAATAAAATTAAAAGACGCCCAACTCTTCGTAAAAAATATATGGGCTCTACTTCTGGTTATCTTCTTTACAACATTCTTGATGAGATGTTCGGGGCATGTTTCCCCCTTCTAGATAACCTTTCAGCGGAAATAGACGAAATTGAAGATTCCGTATTTCAAACAGATAAGCCAAAGGACATGCTTAAAGATATCCTTACTTTCAAAAAAGATATCATTACATTTAGACGAATCATTATTCCTCAACGCACTCTAGTTGCCCAGTTAGAGCATAAAAATAAGAAATTCCTTCCTGAAACACTTGATGTTTATTTTGATGACGTTGTGGATAAAGTTGAAAAAATCTACAGCAATCTAGAGACTTTAAGGGATATTGTTGGCTCACTTCAGGAAACAAATGAATCAATTCTTACGCACAATACAAATAACATAATCAAGATTCTTACGATATTCTCTGTGGTTATGTTACCTCTTACGTTTATCACTGGATTCTATGGAATGAATGTCGGGCTCCCATTTGCCGAACATGAAATGGCATATGGAATCGTGTCCGGATTCTTAATTCTTGTGGTAGCAACGATGCTTATATTCTTTCGCTACAAGAGGTGGATTTAAATAATCTTCTTAACTTTGAACTTGCTCTTCTTTTTGCTTTGTTTCTTTTTGACTTTGGCGAGTTTAGCTTTCTCTTTTTCCCATAATTGAATTCTTTTTGCTTGAAGATTCGCGATTGTTCTTTGAAGATCCGTAATTAGATATGAAAGCTCTGAAAGTGAATACTTCCCTTCCTTCTGGATAAATCCTAGTAGCCTTCTGCTCACACTCTGAAAGAGTCTGTACGAAAGTTTGATAGGTTTTGCGTTCTTTTTATAAACAGGGTGTTTTTGAAAACGCGGACTTACATGTGTTTTCCTTGTCTTGTCTTTTGCGGCAGTTTCTTGCGGGATTTCTTTCCAGTACATGTAGAGAGGAAGTTATAAATATATTAAGATACGTCTAATTCAATTTTCATTGCGTTTCCATCTAGCCAAGTAACACGTTCGATTACAGGTGCAAAATATTCAGCGTATTTCCCTTCGGATTTTGGAGCCTTTAGGTTAAAGATGAAGTGGCCAAGTTCTCCAGGATTTACTATTGATTCCTTCAAGTAACCCATTCTTGTCGACTTGGTGAAGGGGCTAACTCTATCACGAGGGTTTTCAGTTCCAAGTGATATGCGATTTTCTCCATAATTTTTCCATTTTACATTTCCAGTATTCTTAAGAGTCACAACTCCGATAGTTTGTGATTCGCTTTTTACTTTTGATCTTGGAATGGAGATTTTAACAAGGTCGTATGCGAAGAAAGGTTTTTCAATAATTGTAGGAATGCTAAATGTTTCGGTTTTAGTTTCTGATCCATTGATTATTGGTTTGAACGAAAGATAATAGAACCCATCATAGAGTTTGCTGTACATCTTCACATTAAACGTAGCTGTTGATCCGGGTGTAACTAGCTTTTCCTTCATTCCGGATATTGAAATTGAGAATCCTTTATCAACTAAGATATCTGATTCTAAGGCTAAACGCGTATTTTTTGTCCATGTCTTCGTTCCGACATTTTTGATTTTAATTGTGTATTCCATCTTTCTGTCCGGCAACATTACAATCTCATCAAGATTTGGAATGTATTCAAATGCAAATTCAGTATTACGAGTATTAGGTGTGTTTTGATATTTTATTGCACCATTAATAGCTGCAACTTCTCTCCTTATCTTTGGAATAAGTTTTTTAAAGTTTGTTCCAGGGCATGAAGTAGCCATGATTTCCCCATGTCCGAAAATGTTTGGCATCTTTTCACCTCTAAAATAAGATTCTCCTGTTGGATCTATCTTATGTAATTTAGTTTTATCTGAAATTAATGTCTTAAGCGCATGTGCTGCTTTTGGAGTTAGTTCGTCATCATTGAAATTTCCAAGTACTGCAATACCAATTGATCCTCGATTTCCAGGACCTGCATGGGCTCCTACAACACCTTCGCCTCCGTATCTTCCCTCATAAATATTACCCTCTGGATCGATTATGTAGTTATAACCAATGTCTCCCCATCCACGTGCAATCGCATGGTAGTAATAAATATCGCGAACTGCTTTTTTGGGATCATCAAGATCTTTAGATGAAGCAGTATGGTGAATAATAATCTTTGAAATCTTTTCAGGATATTGAATCGGCCAAGTTAATTCTTCTCCTTTTTTGTTTTCATCAACAACTTTATGAAGCTTTAGCTCTTTGGCAAATCTAATGTAAAAGTCCGAAGGAAGTTTAACGAGTTGCGCTTCCGGCCTATCATCTTTAAGTACTCTAAGATTCTCATTTGCTCCCCATTTAGACCTTGCGACATATCTAATTCCGCTTTGACTAAAATGAGTGGAAGCAAGCAAACTTCCTGGGTCATACATAAGTGAAGAAAGCACAGAAGTTTTTCTGCGAACAGGGTCGTCGTTAGCGTTTATATAGGTGAAATGCACATCTCTAACTTCCGGAGAGGCATTGTCTCCAAGATTTAGAGTGTATCTATATTGGAAGGCTTTCGAAGGATTTGTTGTTATAAAGGAAGAGAATGGTTGAAAGGTTTCTTCAGTGAGATTCAAAGGAACTTGCTCATGTGTGTCTTCGTCGATCTTTATATGCTCCCAGCTGGTCCACTCCTTGTCTGTAAAAAAACGCACTTCCATATCTACCTGTGAGTTTTTTGGAGTACGTTGTTGCCACGACATACCAAGTCCAGAAAAAAGGAAGCTGGTGTACTTAATTTCAGAAGTGTATATGTTCTGTTTCTCGTTATAACTTGCGATATTCCCTTTGGTATCAGCAACAAGCCGTGCTGGAATAGAAATTGAGATGTCGTCTTCCACATAACCAAAAAGTTCATAGTTGTCCTTGTCTAACTTTGGGATGCTTATTACAGTTAAAGCTATAAGTGCCAGGCATAACGATCCCCGCAGAAAATATTTCTTCATTTATTTATGTTTATTTTTTATTTTCCCCTTATTCTAGCAAATTTTCAGAGTTTTTTCAATGCTCTAAGGCAGCTAATCGCTTGACACTATATAATTTGTTGCCGTACACTAAACTTGCGTTCGAAAAGATATTTTTCCAACAAGGTCTGTTCCTTTATTATAATAAGCTTTTATTCAAGGCCGATTGCGCCTGAAGGATATGATTTATAATCTGAAATACACAAAGTTTAGTCAATACCAAAAGGTTCTTCTCGAAAAGGAAGGCGAGATTGTCATAAGCAAAGATGGGTTCCAATTAAAAGGAAAGGGAGCCAGTGATATTGGCGAAACAATCAGCTTTGCTGACATTAAGGAGTGGAAATCAAAGGAAGGGCTTGTGACATTTTCAACAGTTTCAAAAGAGAGGTACATGTTGAGCAATTTTAGGAATCTTTTTAACGATTTTCTTCGTGATTTTGTTAAAGCTCGCAATGAGTTCTTAATGAAAGCTCTTTTTATGACTGATGGAGAATTTGTAGCAGAGTACGAAGCGGATTTTGAAATTTTTAGTAAATATGAGAAAAGTTTGAGTAGGGGACATGGGAAGATTCACCTTTATGATAGGAGTGTTGTGATTGTCCCTGATGTTCGCGATGCTTTCAGTATCTCGCTTAACTTTTTAAAAAGAGTTGATATAGATGAAGAGTTTTATGAAATTCACCTTACATTAGACCAAGGATTCGTTATTCACTTTAAGAAGCTTGGTAGTATTTTTGAGGAATTTAATGCGAAATTGCAGGAAATTCAGCAAAAGATGTACCAAAAAACAGTTGATGATTTTAAAGACATATTTCTTGAGTTTGATTCAGCTACTTTAATTAAGATTGCTTATGAAATGAAGCGTGGTAAAGCCGTAAATACAAAGAAATTAAAGAAAATAGATGAAAAACTTCTCGAGGAAACAAAGAAGACGGTGCTTCACGATGAGCTTTCTCAGAAGCATTTTGATTATTTCTCGAAAATGGCTGATTCAGATTCGATTCATTTTGGAATAAATCCAGATCCTCCGAAGCATCAGGCGCAAGGCCAGGATCTGACTTATTCAACATGGTTTTTTATGGGAATTCCGGACAAAAATCTTGTTGTTGCAGAGATTACTTCAGGTGGGTATCGTGGTGCTTATTTTTTCAAGATTATTATGGAACAGGGAGATCCAGCTGAGAAGATAGAAGAGAAACTTCTTGAAATTAATCAGGCATTACTAAAACTTAAGTTTGTTACAACATCTTTTTATAAAGATAAAAGAGAATTACGTAGAAGTGTTTATAGATTTGCTTTGCGCAAATTGCCATATCTGCGCTTGTTAAGGCGTTCGTACGTAGGTCGTTTAACTCCATTCAATGAGATAGATTGGGATAAACGTATAAATGATATTTTCAAAAAAGCTGACTTAAGTAATAATTCTTCAAATAATAGGGGGAGGAGGAATTAAGGAGAAGTTTACATATACAACTTTAAATCTTTCATGTAGAATAAAACGCGCTTTTCAAAGTATTATTTAACCTTTTAAATTATGGCTGAAGCTGCATTTACAGACGCTAATTTTGCAGACGAAACTAAAGAAGGAGTTGTTCTTGTAGATTTTTTCGCTACTTGGTGTGGACCATGCAAAATGCTTGCACCAGTTATAGAAGAACTAGCAGGAGAATATGAGGGGAAAGTTAAAGTCGGGAAACTCGATGTAGACGAAAACCCTGAAACTGCTGGGAAATTTGGCGTTCAAAGTATTCCTACTATCATTATTTTTAAAGATGGTCAGGAAGTAGATAAAATGATGGGATTTCAAAGTAAGGAAGTTCTAAAAGAGCATCTTGATAAGGCTCTATCATAAAAATGTTATCTGGGGACTTTTAGGAGCTAAGGGTCCCCATTTTTTTTATTTAACAATTCAAACTATGGCAACAGTTGTTGAGCTAAGACAAAAATTTGCAAATGGCAAATGGAAGGTTTTTATTCCTGCAATTATCGTCCTTTTTGTGGTACTTATTATCATGGATGGATTCGTTTCTGTTCCTGCCGGACACGTTGGTGTTATCTTCGATCAAGGACGAGGTGTGCTTGAAAACGAACTTGATGAAGGTCTGCATTTAAAGGTTCCTTTTTGGCAGCAAGCAACAGTTATGGACGCACGAACACAGGAATACACAATGAGTATTGCACCGGGGGAAGGTGCTGTTCACACCGATGACAGTATCGAGAGTCGTTCAAGTGACGGTCAGGTTATATGGGTAGATGCAACAATTCTTTTCCACATTGATAAAACTGAAGCAGATAATATTAAGCGAGAACTTGGAACAGAAGATGATTATTATGCAAAAATTATTCGTCCAAGATCACGTGAAATAATGCGACTTGTAATTGCACGCTACAACGCCTTGGATCTTGTTTCTGAAAAACGTACCGACATTGTTGCAGAAATGGCGGAAGGGCTAACAGATGCTTATGGGAGTCACAATATCATTCTAGAAGAAATGGTACTTAGAAACGTAACTTATTCTGCAGAATTCGCGAACGTAATTGAAGAAAAAGAGATTTCTCGCCAGAAAATTAAGATTTCCGAGTATCAGAAGGATCAAGCAACACAGTTAAAAGAGAAGAAGATTATCGAAGCAGAAGCTGAGGCGGAATCAATCAGATTGAAAGGTGAAGCGCTACGAAGCAATCCTGAAGTTATTCAGCTCGAGTTCGTAAACAAACTGAGCCCGAACGTTTCATGGGGTATTCTTCCAGATTCGATTACTCCATTCTTTAACGTGCCTGGCCTTTAAAACGGAATAGCATCGCAACATAAAAGATCGTCGAAATGACGGTTAATGTTGCGCTATATCCAAATGCCACGCTAGCATCCATCCAGTTCCAGAGAGATCCTACAATAAGGCTGGCCGGCAGTGCACATATCCCCATTATAAAATTATGTATTCCAATAGCAGTTGCTGTCTGTTCACGCGGCACGATATTGCTAATGTAAGCTTTTGAGACACCAACATTAAAAGCATAAAAAAGTCCGTAAAGGACAAATACAATCCACGAAATAGACGCAGGAAGCGGCATTGCAAACAGAACGCATGCAAGTAAAAAGAATACGTTTCCTAAAATAATAGCTGGAATACGACCAATCTTGTCCGAAAGAGTTCCGGCAGGCAGGGCAGTAGCCGCATATGTCATCGTATAAACAAGATATACAAGAGGGATATAAACAATAGCCAGTCCAAGATTTTCGGCTCTCAGAATAAAAAATGCATAACTCATGTTCCCAATCGCAAAAATGAACGTTGGGATGAGGAAGAATTTATATGACGAAGGCATGTGAACGATCGATTTCAAACTAATCTTCTTTTTGCTTTCTTTGATTTTTTTGTCATCTTGAACCTTTGCGCCCGCAAGAATAAACGAAATAACCCCTGGAATAAACGCGATTAAGAAAATAGGCTTCAAGGTATTTGGCAAAAAATGAAGAATAATTGCCAGAGCTAACACACCAGTAACAGCCCCAAGAGTATCCATCATCCTATGAAATCCAAAAGCGCTGCCATAGTTTTTTTCTTTCACAGAAGCCGCAATTAGGGCATCGCGCGGAGGGTCACGCAAACCTTTTCCACTTCGTTCAATAAAACGTAATATGAAAACACTCCACCACGATGAAGCAAAAACATAGAGAGGTTTCATGAATGCCGGAATGGCATATCCAATCACAATAAAGATTTTCCTCTTTTTGATTTTATCCGAGATGTAGCCCGAAATTACTTTCATGAAGCTGGAAAAACTTTCAGCGGTTCCTTCAATAAGTCCAATAAGTGCTTTGTTCAAGCCAAGTGTGTCTTGAAAGAAAATAGGAAGGATCGGCATAAGCATCTCGCTCGAGAAGTCTGTAAAGTAGCTAATAAGTCCGAGCCAAAAGACATTTTTCTGTTTATCTTTTTTTCGTTTAAACAATTTGAACAAGTCGAGTTAGAGTTAGATTGAAATTATTATATCATGAATTTGGCCTCCCCGGGGAGGCGTGATCTCAAAGCGCTTAATGAAGTTTTTATATCCCTCCCGGGAGGAGCTTGACTAATTTGTAAAAACAGTTTATATTCAAGCCCAGTTAAACTTTAACTAAATAATTATGTCAGCTAAAAGTAAATTGCTTAAAACAGCACTTTTGGGAATGGGAGCATTAGAGGGAATGGCTGGTTGCGCTTATACAATTGATAGTCAAGCACGAACAGGAACTGTTGAAAACGGAAGAGCTGAAATGTGTGTACGTGGACCTAGAACAAACATGATGTCTGCTGAAGAGCGATTAGCTCTATTACAACAAAGATTCAATGAAATGAAAAGAGATGTTTGTATTGGCACTGCGACAATACAAAGTCAGACTTCTGATAAAATCTGTTTTACATGTCTAGCAGATCCAAGAATTAAGGCGACATACAGGTAAGAATTCCATTAACGCTTGCCAAATAATAAATTATCTGGTAAATTTCGTTTGGTAAATACCATATAAGCCTGTCTCTCTGTAGCCGAACAGACTACAAAGGGATAGGACTCCTATTATTAACGACTTTAAATGAAACGTAGTAATAAAAAGAAACTTATTTCAAAGCACGCACAGCATCCAAAAGATACTGGGTCTGCAAAAGTGCAAATAGCTATTCTGACTGAAAGAATTCAGGAAGTACAGGATCACTTGAAAGATCACCCTAAAGATAACCACTCTCGAAGAGGGCTCCTTATGATGGTTGGAAAAAGAAGAAAACTCCTAAACTATTTGAGACTTAATAATAAAGATAATTACGATGAGGTTCTCAAAACCTTAAAAATTCGTAAATAACTATATATTCTCTGTGGATTCTAAGATACTTAAGTTGCAGGTTTCAGTAAAATACTCTCGGTAGTTATTTTATTGAAACTTGTTACTTGGGCTAGCAAAGTTTTCATAGAGGTAATCATTAACCAAACACTCTATGGGATCAAAAGATTTCAGCCACGACCTTGCGGGTCGAACTCTTACATTCGAAACAGGGGAAATTGCACGTCAGGCAAGCGGATCAGTTCTTGTTAGTCTTGGGGATGTAAGAATCCTTGCGACAGTAACTATGAGTCCAAAAGGACGAGAAGGAGCAGATTTCTTTCCTCTAATGTGTGATTATGAGGAACGTTTTTATGCAGCAGGGAAGATTAAAGGGAGTAGATTTATTAAACGTGAGGGGAGACCTTCTGACACAGCTATTTTAAATAGTCGTCTTATTGATCGGCCTCTTCGTCCACTATTTCCAAAAGGAATGACAAATGAAGTTCAGGTGATGTGTACAATTTTATCAACAGATCTTGAAACAGATATGGGTCCACTTGCGATTACAGCTGCATCTGCGG